>NZ_AMZN01000033.1 GCF_000331535.1 Fulvivirga imtechensis AK7
CACCGCACGGCAATTGTTTATGGTCTGTGAGCCACAGACCACGGATAAGGGATAAGGGTTAGCGCGTGTGACCTCCTGAAATTACACTGCCAAACTAAGACCTTCCATATTGGTTTATTGACGCACCCAACTATAGCTTAAAGGAAAATTGTTGCCTGCAGAGGGAGATAAATAAACTCCTGGGGTGCTTTACTAAACTTCTAAAGTTTGGTAAAGCTTAACGTTCGGAAGCATTGACAGCATACTCAGGTTTCCTAGTCCTGGCAGGCTTAGGAAACCACCGCACGGCAATTACATCAAAGCCAGTAAACTTTCGAGGCGTCCTTGATCAGCTCTGCCGTATTTTTTACGTTAAACTTCTCTATCAGATTCTTTCGGTGATTAATAGCAGTATGCTCGCTGATGTACAGCTTATCGGCTATTTGCTTGGCAGAGTACCCGTCAGCAATCAGTCTCAGCACCTGCATTTCCCTACAGGAAACTTTTTCGCAAGGGGGTTCCTTCAGGTTCAGTTGAATGGGAAGCGCCACCTGTTTTCTCGAAGGCTTATCACTAAAATCAGGGAACATAGGCGCTGGCGATTTCCTTTCAGCGTGTACCTTAAGGTTTCCGAAAATCTTTTCAGGATTATTATCCGTATCAAAGCTTAACATGATCAGGTCAGCATGTAGCTTTACCCAATGACCATCACCATGAGATATTCTGAGATAGCTTGTTAAGCATAATGTTTTATCGCTTGGCGGGAGTGATTTTTTCATATCTGAAACCTTAGCCGCATACCTGCTTAATAACATCGGGTAATCATCCGGATGTATGAGTGAAATAAAAGCATCCAGCCCACCCTGCATCAATTCTTCAGGGTTGTGGCCCAGCAACTCCTTCGAGGAATTACTAACAAATAATATCCGGCTATTACTTAAATCGCAGATAAAGAATACAACAGATGATACTTCATCGAAAGGACTCAGGTTGTCTTCCGACAAAAGATCCGAATAGGAGATAAAACTCAGTTTTTCTTCCTGTTCTTTGGTAGAATACATAGTATTTGGTGTTGGTTTTAATCAAATTATAAGTCAACTGCACTATGCTCACTCTACAAAATATCGTTGCCTGCTCCTTACATATTCGCTCGTATCATTAATTTAAGCAAAGTTCTAATTCAATAGTACAGTCACTTCAATCACCGGAAAAAGATCGATGTACTTTTCAATAAACAATCGATAAATCCCTCACGCTTATGCCTAAATAAAATGCTGAACTTACAGTATTATCGCTCCGTTTCCAGGCAAAGACATGTAGTGTTTATGTTTCCTGGCTCGGATTGCACCACTTGATCTTTACCTCCTGGACAATATTTTGTTATACAAATATTATTTTTATACATACCTATTATCAAGGGCAAAATACCTGAGATAAAAGGGGAAAAACACCCGCAGCATCTGATGCTTATGTGTCTCACTCAAATTCACCGCTGCCAAAGAATCAGATTATTTTCAAGGGGCACAGAGATATTTTCATAAGCAGGAACGATCCTAACGGTGTAATCGCTGACCGCTCTTTTGGTGGTTATCTCCACACTAAATTCATGGTATTGTTCATGAGGTTGGCCAGTCATCTTTACACGCACCGGCTCCTCTCCTCTTTCTTCATTAGCAAAAACCTCAACACACACTTTTTCAGGATCAATACCGTTAAAAAAAACGGAGGCATGAAATAAATATCCATTTGCAATGGCGGTTGCTTTTACATCGATGAATGATAATCCATACCACCTGTTATTGAGTTCAGCCTGCACATTGGCAATCCTTATCCCTTGCTCTCCTCTGTTAGCAGCACGCTGCAGATACCTCTCCGCCATAGGCAAATAGTACTTTTCCGTGTACTCGCGGACGGTACGGTTTGAAGAAAAACGGGGTGTCAAAGTGGCCATGCTTCTGCGCATTTTTTTCACCCATCTTTCAGGTATATCTGCGGCATTTCGTTCGTAGAATTCCGGTATTACCTCATGTTCCAGCAGGTTGTACAAGGCATTTGCATCTGTTGCGTCCTGGTCTACATCATCACCATATTGTTTGCCATCTCCTATCGCCCAGCCTACCTCAGGGCTGTAGGCCTCTGCCCACCAGCCATCCAGCACTGACAAATTAATGCCTCCATTAACTAACACCTTCATGCCGCTGGTACCCGATGCCTCCATTGGGTAACGAGGAGTGTTGATCCAAACATCCACGCCACGAACCAGTTGCTCCGTTAAAAAGATGTCGTGATCGCTCAAAAATATGACGTGATCATACAGGTGATATTGCTGAATGAACTGTATCCATTGGCGGATCAGTGACTTCCCGGCCGGATCACGAGGGGGAGCCTTACCGGCTACAACCAATTGCACAGGGCGTTGCTCATTTGTCAATAAATGAATTAATCTTTGAGGGTTATGAAGCAACAGGTTGGTTCTTTTATAAGGCACAAACCTTCGGGCAAAGCCTAAAGTCAGTACTTTAGGATTGAAAACCCGCTTTGCCATTTCAACCATTTCAGTAGGATACCCCGAAATATTCAGTTGTCTCTCCCATCTTTCTCGTATGAAACTGACAAGCTTATCTCTCGACTGATTGCGAAACTGCCAAAGCGCCTCGTCAGACAGACAACAGATGTCTTGTTCCAGTGTGTCAAGGGTACCCTTCCATCTTTCCTTTCCACAGGTTTTTGTCCACAGGTTGTCAGCAAGCTCTGAATCCCAGGCGGGCATATGCACGCCATTAGTTACGGAACCCACCGGAACCTCGGGAGTAGGCCAGCGTGGAAAAATCGGTTCAAAAAGGCGTCTGCTCACCTCCCCATGAAGCCGGCTGACTCCATTAACGGCACCACAGCCGCGAAAAGCGAGATAGCCCATGTTAAAAGGTTCATTTTCATTGCCCGCAGTCTCACGACCAAGCCCCATCAGGCGATTCAGGCTGATCCCCAGATCATGTCTGGCGTATGATCCGAGAAACTGCTCTATAGTTGCAGCGTTGAAACGATCAAAACTGGATGATAAGGTGGTATGCGTGGTGAAGTGGTTGCCGGCCCTGGTAACAGCCAGAGCTTCTTCAAAAGAGACTCCAGCCTCTTTCATATAATCGCTGGCGCGTTCCAAAATTACAAGGGCTGTGTGTCCTTCATTAATATGACAAACTTCCGGCTTCAGCCCCAGTGCACGCAGAAGCTTCCATCCTCCTATTCCTAAAATGATCTCCTGCTTTATTCGAGTGTCAATGCCGTCACCATATAGTTCACTTGTGATACCTCGATGAACAGGAAGATTAGCGGCATCATTGCTATCCAACAAGTACAGCCTGGCCCTGCCCACCTGTACCTGCCAGGTGCGAAGCCAGACCGGATAACCCGGCAAGTCGATTTTTAATCGTAACCACTCGCCATCAGGCAGGCGTAATGGTGTCAGCGGTAACTGCCCAGGTTCGTTATAAGGAAACATTGCCAGTTGATCACCATTTTGATCGAGCCCCTGCCGAAAATAACCCTGCTGATACAAGAGCCCTACCCCAACAACAGGTACGCCCAGATCACTGGCAGATTTGAGCTGATCACCCGCGACATTGCCCAGACCCCCCGAATAAATGGTGAGCGCTTCCGTTAGCATAAACTCCATGCTGAAGTATGCAACACAAGTAAGGGGAGCATGTGTATGATTCTGCTGAAACCAGGTTGTGGCAATAGCTTCCTGTTCTCGTTCTGCTATCAGCTCTCTTATCCTTCGTTTAAAAGCCGGATCGGCCAACTGTCGCTCAAGCTGATTTCTGGAAACAGTCTGTAAAACTATCCAGGGGTTATGAGTAAGCTCCCAGAGAGCAGGATCGAGATGTTTCCATATCTTATCCGCGGCATGATTCCATGACCATCGAATATCCAGAGCCAGTTCAATAAGCATGTCCAACCCATCGATATCCGTGGGCAAAAATCCGTAAAGTTGGTCCTGAAAGAATCTTTTTTGGCTCATATCCGAATTAGAGCAAATTCCATTATGCTGACATGAAACCCAATGACATTTTAATTGAGATTTAGATGATCTTCATCATTGCCGCTTATTTTTACAGTTAGCTGGTGTTTGTAAGAAAACTCTAAGTGGCTTTAAGCAACACGTTTCCGCCAAAGGGCGGAACGAAGTGCCAAAAAGCAGAGCGTACTGAGGTACGTGAGCATTTTTTGGGGCGAGCGTAACGCAGACATTGGCATTTTCTTAGAGACACCCGTGTAGAGTACTGTGCCGTATAAGTTGCAGTTATTTTTGTTCCAGGCAACGCAAAAAATATGAGCATAGCCGTAAGTATTTTTTAGGCAGCATGGAACAACATAACAAAGCTTGGCATGGCTAAAGTATGCTTAACTCTACACTAGCTATGTAACAATATAAGCAATCAAATGTTGTGGTTATGAGTATTCATAGTATTTGCTGTATTCAACAAAGCCTTGCTTCCTATAAATACCTATACCGTCTTCCGTTGCTTGTAACACCGCCTGTTGGTAGCCTTTTTCCTTAGCTTTATTCAAAGCAAAGTCCATTAGGGCTGATCCGATGCCCTTTCCTCTGAACGATCGTATAGTGGCGAGGCCGTATAATCCGATGGTTGCACTATCCGAAGGAAACATTTCAATGGTGCCCACGGGCTTGCCATCGTGGTAATATACAAGAAGCATTATACCATTGGCCGGGTCTAAATAGCTACTACCGGTGATATTGTAATATTTGATCACATTCTGGTCCGCGGGTTCCCAATTGGATGCAACCACATTAGCGTAGTCAAAAAGCGCCTCCTTACTGTTCACAATACGGATATTTTCATATTCATCCCTGTAGAACGGCTGATACTTCTCCAAATCCAGCACCATGCCTACCTCCTCACCTTGCCGTGTAATGAAGTATGATTCAAACACTGCTTCCAGCACTGCGGTTTTATTGGATTCGCTGACCCAAATGCAATATTCAAGATCATGCTTTTTAAAATAGTCCAACACACCTGCCAGGGCTTCATTTGTTGCATGATTTCCATCTGAAATATGGATGATGTTAAAAGTGTCGCATGACAGCCCGCTATCAACATAAGAGAGTCCTTTCATATGAAACACTTTCATCCCGTTGGTGCAGGCTGGAATTTTTGTGGCGTGTAGTTGAAAATTCTTGTCTATTACTTGAACCATTTTCAGGGTAGCAGATGTTTAAACACGAATATAATACCAATTGTGTATTACATCAATAAGTCCACCGGCATATGTTAGTTCCATGGTCCCGGGTCGCATAAAAAGAAGGGCTCGATTTTTTTATTTTGATCAAAATGTTATTTTGCTGTTTGGATGTCACTTAAAATGGTCAAATTTTCCTGTAAACTGTTAGCTACATTGGCCTTCTGTGTCTTTTGTACAGATCTGTATTCTCAATCTATCATTCACTTTCAGAACTGGGAAGGGCAACCCGGAGCTGGCAACTGGCTGGTAGAAACAGGGGGTACCAATCAGTGGAGGAGGGGCACCGATGGTGGTGGGGTATCTTCTGGCGTCAAAGGCATCTACATTTCTTCGGATGGATCAACGTTCGGTTACAATTCGACTGTAGCTGAAGAAACATATACCTATAAAGATATTAATTTCCCTTCTGACGCCTCATTGGATGTAGAGATAAAATTTGACTGGAAATGTGTTGGAGAAGTAGGCTATGATTATATGAAAGTATATATAGTGGACAGGTCACTCACCAACTTAACAGAATCAAACATTGAAGCGTATGGCGGTTTTGTTTACAGGCTCAACTCCGGAAATGAATTTTCCAACCAAGCCTCTTTCACTACATATACCGAAACCTTACCCACTACGGTGGAAGGGCGCTCAGACCTGAGAATTGTGTTTACCTGGACAAATGACAATAATACAACCAATGGAGTGCCGGCAGCAGTCGACAACATAATACTCTCATTAGGCCCAGTTCCATCTTCTCTTTCCGGAGAATACACAATTGGACAGGCATCCGGAGCGTATTTTCCGACTATTACCGAGGCTACATACTTTCTAAACACCTTTGGGGTATCGAGTAACGTCACCTTTAACCTTACGGATGCTTTGTATAATAGTACTACAGAGGCCTTTCCGATCATCATCGACAATTTCAATACAAATCCGCCCAGTCCGGAATCTAATTCTTATACTCTTACAATAAAACCAGATGCCTCCGTTACCACAGTAATTTCAGGTGCAGTGGCTGCAGATGCCCCGGTTGATGGTATGTACCGCGGCCTGTTTACACTTAATGAGGCCGACAATGTAGTTATCGATGGCTCCAACAACGGCACTGCATCCAGGGATCTCACTATAAATAATACCAGCACCACTCAGGCCAATACTATTTTTATTGCCTCCGAATCCCCTAATTTCAATGACAACATCACGATCAAAAATACTATCATTGAGACTGCCGATGATGCAGGCAACGTCTATTCGGGTGGCATTCTTATTATGGATAAAACCTACGACAACGGAGCAGGCGGGTTCTCTGCGATCACCATCGACAATAACCAGTTCATAACGGGAGAATACGGCATTTATATAGACGGAGGCAGTGCAGGAGCTATCAACGGCAGCATCAATACCATAGCTAATAATGACCTGGAGCAGAGTGGTACAAACGCGATCTCCCGGGTAGGCATATATATACGCGGTGTCAGCTCCGGTACTATCAGTGGCAATGCTATCGGTAACTTTGATGATACTGCCAATGAGCAGGATGTTGGCATCAGCCTCGGAACAGGGGCAACAAATATTTTATTGGAAAAAAATGAGATTTACAATATCGGATATTCCGGCACCGGAGGATACAACGGCATTGGTATCAGGGTGGCTTCTGAAACCACAGGTGCCGGCAGTGTGATCCGCAACAATGTGATCTACGGAATTTATGGTGATGGGTGGGATATCACTTCGGGGTATTACGATTATAATCCCTATGGTATTCTGTTATCAGGAACACAAAGCGGCATCGATATTTTCAATAATTCTATTTACCTGAATGGCACCACACTAAACCAAACGGATGCTATTTCCGTGGGAATAGGCTTTGGCTCGGGCAGCACGGCAGAAATTAAGAATAATATAATAGTTAATAATCTTGGATTGTCAGGTAGCACCGGAATAGGATCGGCAGGCATATTTGCTCAGACGGCCAGTTCGCAGTTCGAGGATATTAATTATAACAATTACTTTGTAAATGCCTCCGGCAGTGGTACGAATTACATTGGCAGGATAGGCTCTACAAATTACGCTACTTTAGCCTCCTGGCAGGCAGCTTCCGGTAGTGATGCCAGCTCTATAACAGCCGATCCAGGGTATACCTCCACTTCTAATCTGCTGCCAGATGCTACAAATCCTAATGCCTGGTACGCCAACGGTACCGGAGTACAGATCAATACGGTGACAGATGACTTTATCGGAACAGCAAGAAGCATATCTGTAGCTACAGGCGCTCCAGATATGGGGGCCTATGAATTTACTCCCTCTTCAACACCCCCGGCTGCTGGCGTCAGCGGCACTCACTCCAATGGCGGAACAGAGACTTTTACATCTGGTGACAGAGTGATAGCGGAAATTACATGGGGAGCATCCGGTACGCTGCCCACAGTTACAGCTCTCCGATACTATAGCGGTGTCAATCCACCAAGCCCGGCACCCGGCACTGCAGAATATTTTAACAGCTATGTAGATATAGAGACCACTGGAGGAAGTGACTATACTTATGATCTGAAACTATACTATGACGAAGCACTGATAGGGACATTGTCTTCGGAAAGTGACATCCGCCTGTCAAAAGATGATGGTAGCGGCTGGATCTCTTTTGCCTCTAATACTCCGAATACAACTGACAACAATGTTACCGTCACAGGGCTCTCCTCTTTCTCCACTTTTACCGGCTCTGATATTGACAATTTACTACCGGTACAATTGATATATTTTAACGGCAGCGCTATCGATGAACACGTAGTGCTCACGTGGAAAACCGCCTCTGAATTGAACAATGATCATTTTCTGATTGAAAGAAGTAAAGACGGCCGTTCATGGAGCACGCTGGGTAAAGTGACAGGGAGTGGTACCACCAGTAGTATAAAAGCCTACTCATTTCATGATGAAAGACCTTTGGCAGGCAGGAGTTATTACCGGCTCAAACAAATTGACTTCGATGGTACTTATGAGTACTCTGATATAATAGCCATTGAAAATTCCGTCAATAATGTCGGTATCATAACACTATACCCGAACCCTGTCAACAAAGGGGTCCTCAATATTGGATTTACCACCTCAGACGAAAAGGGTATCCTGATAGAAGTGCTTAACCATTCGGGCAGAATACTTATCAACAAGAAAGCGCCTGCAACCACGGGCTCAAATGTAGTTACACTCGATATATCCGCCTTTCATCCCGGATTATACCTGATGAGATTGACAAAGGAAAATAAAACATCCGTTTTTCAATTTGCAAAGGAATAGTACTTAGAGGCAGACGTCCGGCAGATACATAATTTACTGCTATCATAACACTTTTGAAATATAATGAGCCACGTCAATGGTCAAAATCGGCATCCGACCTTACTTAGAACCATTAGAAAACGTCTAACTTAGATGAAGAGCTTTTGCAGGAGGATTTAGTTTACGTACATTGACAGAAAAAACTCGTTTCAAAATAAGTGAAAGACACAAGCAAAGAGCACTTCATAGAATATTTAAGCCAGATCAGCCAGATTTCACCGGAATCCAAAGAAGCTATTTTCAACTTATGTTCTTTCGTCAGTATCAATAAAAATAAAAATCTTCAATCGATAGGCCAAACCTGCAAAACCATCTATTTCGTACAAGATGGGGCCGCCAGGATCTATTATTACAAAGATGATAAAGATGTTACAGAATATTTTGCCTTTGAAAACGACCTGATCATAAGAGCAGAAAGTCTTTTTACCGGCAAACCAAGCCATAAAGCCATACAAGCAATATACGACACCATCTTTATTTCCATTCCTGCCAAACCGCTTTTTGAACTCTTTGACCAGCACCATGATATTGAAAGGCTGTTCAGAAAGGTTGTCGAACGTTCGTATGTAGATACTATCAACCGGCTGGAAAGTCTTCAGTTTTATTCCGCAGAGGAGCGTTATAAATCGCTTATTGAAAAATCACCCACTGTAGTCAGGGATATTCCGCTGAAGTATATCGCTTCTTACCTGGGCATCACTCAGGTGAGCCTGAGTAGGATCAGGGCTAACTTTTCATAATCTGGCTCCTCTCTGAAAACGACTGTTGCGCAATCAGACCGGTTCCAAAAAAATCTACTCCGGCCATCTATCATCCCTGATTATTTAACAAATGTAAAAGGAATTGATCTTCATAGCCCCGTCCTTTGTGTTATCAAAATGTAATACAATGGCGCGAAAAGAGATCAATACCTGCACACTCAGAGAATGGCTTGAAACCGGCAAAGAAGTAAGCGTACTGGATATCAGGCCTGCTCATGAACGCATGGAATGGCACATTCCCGGCAGCGTGCATGTGGATATTTATGATGAATTGAAGAAGAACAACCCGGGGGCCGTTCAGTCCATTGACCTGGATAAATCAGTTCCGGTAGTAACGGTGTGTGCCGGTGGCAAAACCAGTCTGATTGCCTCTGAACTCCTGCAAAAAGCCGGCTATGAAGCTTATAGCTTGCATGGCGGCATGAAAAGCTGGAGCCTTTCGTGGAACACCGCCTCTGCATCTTTTGAAGGGTTCAATATCACGCAGTTCAGGCGCACAGGAAAAGGGTGTCTGTCGTACCTGATTGTGTCAGGAGCCGAAGCCATGGTAGTCGATGCTTCATTGCCCATAGAGGTCTATCAAGATGCCATGGATAAACGAGGCCTGACGTTGAAATATGTAGTGGATACACATATACATGCCGACCATTTGAGCCGTGCAAGAGAATTAGCGGCAGCTTATGACCTTCAACCCTTTGTTCCTGAAAATGATAAACTTCGGTATTCCTTCCTGCCAGTCACAAATGGCTCTATCTTTTTCTTAGAAAAACTGGAAGTGAAGGCTATTCATGCTCCCGGTCATACACCGGAAAGCATGACCTACCTGGTGAATGACCAGGTGCTGCTGACCGGTGATACGCTATTTACCAATGGGGTAGGCAGACCGGATCTAAAAGCCGATGAAGACGAGGCCAAAAAGAAGGCCCGGTTACTTTACCAGTCGCTGAAGAAACTTGTGCAACTGGACAAATCGATACTGATCATGCCTGGCCATACCAGCCAGCCAGTTGCCTTTGACGGAACATTTATTCAAGCAAGCCTTGAGGATATTTTATCAAAGGTATCCATGCTGGCAGAGGAAGAAGAGGCATTTGTTCGGTTGTTAATGCAACGGATACCGAGCCCACCGGAAAACTACCTGAAAATTGTTGAGAAAAATATATCAGGTGACACTTCAGGTGTTGATCCTATTGAGTTGGAAGCAGGTGCAAACAGATGTGCTATATCATAAAAAGCTATGGAAGTTAAATCAGGATTGAAAAGCGAGGCGTCTGACGGTTTGGAACCGTCTGACGCCTTAGGGAGGGAAGTTAAATTAGGACTTAGAGAAAACTGGAAGCAGTTTACACTGCTGGTAATCATCAATGGCTTTGTTGGCGGCATGGTCGGATTAGAGCGTACTATACTCCCGCAGATTGCCGAGGCAGACTTTAGCATAGCTGCAAAAACGGCTATCCTATCTTTTATTGTAGTGTTTGGCATTTCCAAAGCCATTACCAACTACTACACCGGTGCCTGGGCCAACAAGATAGGTCGTAAAAACCTGTTGGTCATCGGTTGGTTAGTAGGGCTCCCCGTTCCCCTTATTTTGATCTACGCCAGCAGTTGGAACTGGATCATTGCTGCCAATATTCTGCTGGGGATCAACCAGGGACTGACCTGGTCCAGCACGGTGGTGATGAAAATAGACCTGGTGGGCGAAAGAAACAGGGGGTTGGCGATGGGCTTAAATGAATCTGCAGGTTACCTGGCCGTTGGCATCGTAGCTTTCCTGACAGGATGGATGGCCTCAGAATATGGCCTTCGCCCTTATCCATTCTATTTGGGTATTGGCTTTGTCATTGTAGGTTTGCTGGCTAGTTTTTTTCTGATCAAAGACACAGCTCACCATGTCAGTACTGAAACAAAAAGCAGCCAGGTCAAAAAACTGAAGAATGTTTTCCGTGAAACTACCTGGACAAATCCCAACCTCGGGTCCATCACCCAGGCCGGGCTGGTGAACAACCTGAATGACGGCATGATCTGGGGCCTTTTTCCCATCCTTTTGGCCAACAAAGGGTTTAGCCTGGTAGAAGTTGGAAAAATAGTAGCCATCTATCCGGTGGTATGGGGTTTGGGTCAGTTAGTCACCGGCAAACTGGCGGATATGCTGGCGAAGAAATCTATGCTCTTTTGGGGAATGCTCATTCAGGGGGCCGTTATTGTGGCCATGGTTTTTGCTACTTCATTCATTCAATTCACCCTTTTGAGTATCTTACTGGGGATTGGTACAGCCATAGTTTACCCCACTTTTCTGGCAGCCATAGCCGATTATACCCATCCTGTGCAGCGCGCCAACAGCATCGGTGTGTTCCGGTTATGGAGAGACCTGGGTTATGCCATCGGGGCAATACTTACTGGTATAACCGCGGATTTTTTTGGAATTGATATCTCCGTAATACTCATAGGAGGACTAACTGTGGTCTCTGCTTTGGTGATTGGATTAAGGATGAAGGGGTAGTTTTTTAGCCATCAAATAGTTCCCATCAGTGCCATTGCAACCCTGGTTTTGCAACCTAGCCTTCCTCTTCGCATTCATTCTGATGCAAAAAAACCTCTTTCTTTTAGATGGTCAATTTATTATATTGACTTAGTAAACTTACTTACATGGACCAACTAATACAAACCCTGCTGCGGGAGCTTACAATGCATGACCCCGCTGCCGCAGCCCGACTGCGCAATATCATCACGCAAAATATGACTCCACTGGCACTTCTACGTGCTCTGTACGAGCTTTTGACATCCGGAGTTATTGACAGAAACATGCTGATGCGACTCCTGCGACTGTATGCCCGTGCTGGCGTCATCGATTCTGAATTACTGGCAGTAGCAGTTGCTGAAGCAGAGGCTGATGCGGCCGCTGCAGCAGGGGCCTCCGCTGGTAAGGGCACATCCTGGCTGAAATGGGGCGCTAGAGGTGGTGTATACCTGATACTCATTTATCTATTAGGCGCTGCGATTATTGATGCAACAACCGATCTGGAACATGGGAACACAGGCAATGGAGTTTGTGCTGCAAATGCCACCCCCGAAAACGTAGATGCAGATGTTTCATCATATGGCCCCAAATCTGCCTTACGTAACGCACTAAAGGATATCCAATCAAAATGTGAAAACTCTTCAGTCAACTGTACAGACCCTGAGTGTCATTCCTGTGGCAAAGATGCTGCCGTACAAACAACTGAGATTAAAAATCGCATTCTCTGGTATACTGCGGTAGTTACTGCGAAGTGTCAATGCTGGTGCAAATAGTAAGGAAAAACATGAAAGATATTTTTCCACTCTTGGGATAACCCTGAGAGAATTTGACCTTATAGATCCTTCCTCTCCGGGGCTTTTCCTTTTTCTGAACGAATAGGATCAGGTAGATACCGGAGCACCCAGAATGAAGCCAGAGCCAGAATAAAAGACCCGACAAAAGTGGTAATGGCAAATGCGAGATTTTCCCTAAGCGCATTGTTCAATGCCCCGAACAAGAACCATATTTGTATGCTTACAAATAAGATGAGCAGCAAAATAATGCCCGTCATCAGGGTATTGGTTTTATTGGGGTGCGCCTCATTTTGCGACCTTCTGTAATCACTCATAGCTATACAATTTTATTTGGTTCTTTAGCTTTTACAAATACCTGGTTTTCCTTTAGTACCACCTCCAATTGTGGGAGCGGGCGTGGTGGTGGACCTTGTAACACGTCTCCTGTTCGAGGGTTGAAATATCCTTTGTGACAGGGACATTCTATCTTATCCAAATCTGCTCTATAGCGAACAGCACATGCAAGGTGCGTACATTTCTGCTCGTATGCCCTCCACTCATTTTCTTCAAGGTGGATGAGAATGTAAGGAATGATCTCACTTCCTTCTATACTAAACTGAAACATTTCCCCCACAGGTACATCGGATTGATTACATACATAATGTTCTCCTTTCAATTCCTCTGCCGGAAAGTACAGTGACTTGATTACGATACCTCCGTTGCCAATCGCCAGGGCCCCGGAGAGCAACCCCAGGTATTTGGCAAATTCCCTTCGACTAACGTGGGTGGCCTCCTTGCGTTCTATCGGAAAGTCACTTTTCCAATTGGGGATCTTCTCATATTTCTCGTCTTTCATATTCAAAGGTGTCATTATTCAACGATCAGTTTGTGAGTGCCTTTGGGCATCATGATGTTTACTTTGGTGTTAACCTCCTGGTTTCCAAATTGAAAAGTATTTACCGGTACGCTGTCGGGGCGCATTCTTTCAATCTCCTGCCTTGTACCATAAAAGAGAGCCTGACTGGGGCACACTGTTGCACACATTGGCTTTTTGCCAGCACTGGTCCTGTCATAACACATATTGCACTTCATCATCAGTTCGGCTTTTTCCTCCTTTTTTGGCACACCAAACGGACAAGCCAACACACAGTTGGAACAACCGATGCACCTCGATGTATTGGCAGAGTGCACCACCCCAAAATCATCCTGATGGATGGCATCGGCAGGACAAACATTGGCACAGGTGGGATCCTCACAATGCATACATACCTGAACCGTTGTTTGTACACTCACAGCCCGGTTTACATAGTTAACATGTATCATGCTTTCCTGTCCGTTTGTCTCACATTCCGCACAGGCCATTTC
Organism: Fulvivirga imtechensis AK7; assembly: GCF_000331535.1. Classification (GTDB taxonomy): domain Bacteria; phylum Bacteroidota; class Bacteroidia; order Cytophagales; family Cyclobacteriaceae; genus Fulvivirga; species Fulvivirga imtechensis. The sequence goes on from NZ_AMZN01000033.1 coordinate 13,983, forward strand.
ACAGGCGTGACAACCAATGCAGCGTTGCATATCTACAAAAAAAGCCATTTCTTGTTTATACTTTGTTTCCGGCATACTTTCCAATTTTGCGATTACAATTCATTTCAATGTTGTTTTAGGCCCGTTATTTGTCATTACTGTTTTCCGCGGGCAAATAACTTTGGTACGCTGTTTCCGTCAATTCAACGGTTGCTTTCTCTCCTGTAGGAATTAGCTGACAGGCACATACTTTAAATTCAGGTATCTTTGAAACCGGATCCAGTGTGCCAATGGTCAGTTGATTGGCCGATTGTTTTCCACCCCAGTGGTAAGGAATGAAAACTGTATCTTCCCGTATAGTCTCTACCAACTGTGCAGGAAACGATGCCTCTCCCCGTCTGGTCTTTACTTTAATGAGATCCCTGTCTTTGATATCGTATTGATAGGCCAGCTTCGGGTGTATTTCAAGCAAAGGTTCAGGATATTGATCAACCAGTTTTCCTATCCTTCGTGTAGAGGTGCCACTCAGGTACTGCGATACAACACGGCCTGTTGTTAAAACTACAGGAAACTCCTTGTCTGTTCGTTCCGCAGCAGGTTTGTAGGTAACCGGATTGAAATGCGCCTTCCCATCAGGTGTTTTAAACTTGCGGTCTTCCCACAGGCGCGGGGTTCCAGGATGGTCCTCCGATGGACAAGGCCAGAAAACCCCCATATTGTCCACCACTTTTTTATAGGTGATCCCGTAATAATCTGCCGTTCCTCCTTTGGAAGCCACCCTGAGCTCGTTGAAAATGTCTTCACTTGTGTTATAGCTGAACTTATCACCGGTACCCAGCCGGGCGGCCAGCTCCATCAATATCTGTCCATCTCTTCTTGTATTTCCCGGAGGTGTAATGGCCTCATTAATTTTTACTACCCTTCCTTCTGCCGTTGTTACCGTACCTTCCTCTTCTTCGTGTAAAGACCCAGCCATAATGATATCCGCATGCCTGGCCGTTTCTGACAGAAATGTATCAATACATATATAAAATTCCAGCTTTTCGAGCGCTTCACGAACGAAATTATTATTGGGCAGCGATACAAGGGGGTTAAAGCAAATAGAGATCATGCCTTTTATATCACCCCGGTGGATAGCTTCAATCTGCTCATAGGCAGTCAGGCCCTTACCTGGCATGTCCTTTTCATCGATACCCCACACTCCGGCAATGTACTTACGATGTTCCGGATTAGTGATATCACGGTTGCCTGGCAACTGATCACATTTATGGCCATGCTCTCTTCCCCCCTGACCGTTGCCCTGACCGGTAATAGTCCCATATCCGCAGTAGGGTTTTCCAATACGGCCCGTGGCTAACACTAAATTGATGCAGCTCAGCACATTATCAACTCCCTTAGAGTGGTGCTCTATACCCCTGGCATGGAGTAAAAAACTTGTTTTTGCCTTACCCCATAGGGTAGCTGCCTCCATGATCTGCTCCTTGGGTATACCAGTAGTTTCTTCTGCCCACTCCAGGTCGTAATCCTTCACCGCTTCAATTGTTTCCTGAAAACCGGAAGTGTGATTCTTGATAAAATCATGGTCCAGCCAGTCATTATCTACGAGTATTTTTAGCATGGCCCCGAATAAAGCAGAATCCCCACCCGGCCTTACTGCTAAATGCAGATCAGCAGTTCGCGCCAGTGGGATCACCCTGGGATCAACAACGATTAGTTTCGCGCCATTGTCCCTGGCCTGCCAGATGTAATGTGTAAGCGTTGGGAAGGTTTCGCTGATATTTGCTCCGGCCACGAGGATTACCTCCGCATGTTTTAAGTCTGCCCAACTATTGGAGGTTCTGTCAAGCCCAAAGGCCTTTTTATTGCCCCCACCTGCGCTAACCATGCACAGACGGCCGTTATAATCAAGGTTGGCCGTTTTTAACGCTACACGGGCAAACTTGCCGATCATATAGCTTTTTTCGTTAGTGAGCGAAACGCCAGATAGCATGGCAAATGCATCATTGCCATACGTGTTCTGAATGCGCTTGATCTCACTTACTGTAGTGCTCATAGCATGCTCCCACGACACGGGCTCAAAGCCTTTGCCCTCTACCCGCTGCAAGGGATCCATGAGCCTGTCGGGATGGTTGTTTTGCATGTATCGTTGAATTCCTTTTGGGCAAAGCCGGCCTTCATTAAAGGGAAACTCCATCCAGGGCTCAAAACCGGCAATTTTATTGTCTTTTACCTTGAGTTGGATGCCACACTGCATTCCACAATAGCAACAATGGGTTTTTACCAACTTATCTGGTTCATGCGCGCCATGGAATCCGACCTGTGGCGGATATGCTTTATGAGGTCCAAATTTTTCTATTATCTTATCAACTGTTACGGGAAGCTTCGCCATTTTTTAGTCTGATTGATTTTTAATTTCTATCCAAAGAACTTTCCTGATGCCTTCCTCGCCTGAAAATGTGCCTTTGCCAAAGCTGAACGCTTGCCTTCAGGGCTCAGGTCCAGGTGATTTCTGCCGTCTTTTTTCTCATAGTCGAACCCGAGCTGTTTTGTGAGTAATTTCAAATCGTCTACATGCATTTGAGTCGCAAATTCCTGGTGTGTATGCTCACAAACAGCCATTCCTCTCCTCTGCCCTTCATGTTTGTAAAGGTTGGCTCCTAACTGTGCCAGACGCTGAAAAACATGAAAAAACTTACCAAAGGGCAACCACACCAGCCATAAAATGACCACTATGGCGTGGGTCACCGCCATAAACTGATAGGTCTTGCCTTGCAAAAAAGTGTAATCGTAAGAAATACCCAGGCCTGTCACAGAAATTGCGATCAGGAGTATCAGCGGGAGCCAGTCTTCGCTAAGCGATTGCGTGGCAATCAGTCCGCCATCGGTAAGCCTCCGCTTCATCATCATTGCCGACCCTATGATCACTAAAAACGAGCACCACACTAACCCATGGAATGCAACAAAGGCCATAACAGAGCCCAGGGCAAAAGTACCGGCTTCAAAGCCAAAGACCTTGGCGTAATAAGTTACATCATCTCCCGGCTTGAGCTCAAAATGTATCCATCCAAAGGTGAGAGGAATGGTGATGGCAAATGCAAGAAGGCAACCAATTGCCAGCAGGAAGTGTCCCACCCATCTGGTTCTGCTCCGGTAGGCTATAAACCGCTGAAAGAGGATATTTCTGACAAACAATCTCAGAGACCTCCATGCATATGGTATGAAATCCTTGCTGAAGAGGAATTGCATACTCCTCCGCCAGTACAGGCGCGTGGGTGGCCTTTGCAACCAAACCGAATATCTGTAAGCAATTCCGAAAACAGCGAATATGGTGCCCAGTAAATAAGATATGAGTGCAGGGTCAAAATTTTGCAGATCACGAGAACCAACCAAAACAAGGATCACAACCACTACAACCGCAATGGTTGCTTTTACAAGGGCAGTACGATTGAGGGTTTGGAAGAGTCTAAACATAATCTTATTCTTAAAAACAAATTCTTAAAAAACTAAGACACCACCAACATGGTTATGACAATGGCCTCTTTATTTATTCATAGCTCTGCCTTGAGACACAGAAAATCAACTACTCAAAATTTCCATTTCCATATATGGTTTGGTCGTTTATCATTTTCATATTTCTAATCCTTAGGCTCTATCTGGCGCATTAACGTTGGTTGTTCACGGTGCATCATCTTTTGAATAACATTATGCATCCACCATATACAAATGGAGGAAAGTACAAGCGTGAACATCCAGGCGCTGGTCCACAGCCCGGAACCTTCCAATAAGTAGCCAAAAATAATAGGGCAGAAAAACCCACCTAAGCCACCAAGTACGCCTACCATACCTCCTACTACACCCACCTCTTCAGGGAAATACTCGGGGATGTGCTTATAAACTGCCGCCATACCTATTCCCCATATACTACCCAAAAGTATGACCAACACTGTAAATACCCATATATTGGCCTGGAAGAATATCTTAGTTTCACCTCTTGCCAACAACTGTTTCTTGTTGACCTGTTGCCCCTCTTCTACCACAGGTTCCTGCCAGGCACTTTTTTCAGGAAAAACAACATCTCCTTCCGCTGCCTCAGAATTTGTTTTCCTTTTAGGCTTCAGTTTGTATTCGATACCGGCTACAATTATTTTATCTTCTGTTACATGGGTTACTGTACCAGCCTTTTTGGCCATAATGCCATTACCGGGTGAGGAGATCTCCATTTTTGGAAAAATCAATAAGAAGCTGATCACCAATGAAGAACCCAGTACCCAGTACATCACCTTTCGCGCCCCCAGCTTATCCGACAACAAACCACCTAAAGCCCTCGTTAACCCTGAAGGAAAGCTGAAAGCAGCAGCGAGTACACCGGCTGTGACCAGAGGAAGATAATATACGTTTACAAAATATGGCACCAACCACTGTGAGAAGGCCACAAAACAGCCAAATACCAGGAAGTAATAAAGTCCAAACCGCCACACCCTCACACTGCCCAAAGGGCGGAGGAGCTTTTTGAGTGTACGCTGGGTGTCCGGTTTTTTATTCCTGGCAAAGAGCAGGAAAATAACAGCCATAGCCACCAATATGGCCGCATAGATAACAGGCAGCATTCTCCAGTTTTCCAGTTCGGTGCCATTGTTGGTGAGCTTCAACAACACAGTAGGGGCAAACAGCGTAGTGAGGGCTGCACCGGCATTGCCGGCTCCAAAAATACCCAGGGCGCGACCCTGCCAGGCTTTATTGTACCACATTGATGTATAGGCGATACCCACTGCAAAAGATGCTCCTGTAAGACCGTAGCCAAAGCTGCAAAGAGCAAAGCCAAGAAATGAATCAGCGTATTGAAGCAAAAACATCGGAACAGCGCTCACCAACAGCAACCCTCCGAACACCCATTTCCCGCCAAACTTATCTGTAAGTATGCCCAATGGCAATCGAAAAATAGCCCCGGTCAACACCGGAATACCAAGCAGTAAACCAACCTGCACGGAACTCCAGTCGTAAACACCATTATCAACAAGAAACGTAACAGCCACCCCATTAAACATCCAGGCAGCAAAGCATATGGTAAATGCAAGGGTATTAAGAAAGAGCATTTTATGTGAGGTGAAAGTCGGACTGTCCATACCTGCCTGAAAGTGGTTTATGATTTTACAACAAAAGACTGCTAAATTGGTTGTGACAAATTCTAAAAGAATAATTACTTTTCAATTAAAATCCCCTAAAAAAATAATTTCTACAGTGTTTTTTCAGTAAAAGCCTGAAAGCAAATTAAATGCAACACCTCACCCACCAAAGCCCTGTGGTTATACTACTTTCTGCACATCCCTCTCCTTTGGGGGTTTGTCTCGGGAAGGAATCGAAGCGATCGGTAACGAAGTGCGGCAATCCCCTCTTCCTTGGAGAGGGGAAGGGGGTGCCCGGACGTAACGCAGTGAAGATCCGGGATCTCCTCGTTACTGTCAGTGTCCGGGCTTCAGCTTCTGCCATAGATCAGGTCCCAAACTTTTCTGCCTGATCCAGAAAAAGCAGACACCGGCAACGGGGTAAAACCATAAACCAACCACAACAAAACGTGGGTTTTCAAGCTCATTATAAGCAATCTCCTCTTCATGCACACCTGCGAAGAGAAGATTGCTATTCCTTATAGTCATAGTTCATACCAATGACAAGTTTACATTACATGCTGATGGTCAGATGATAGCATCTAACAACGGGGCTCAAACAGTGTGATTTACAAAGTGTACGTGTGGCATTGAAATTCTTAACATCATTTCCTCAAGGCCGATCAGGAAATGTAATTACCCACAAAAAAAACTGCCAAGCTTGTTGATGCCTACCGAGGACGTTAAAGCCGAGTTTACTTAGTGCCTGTAAGAAAACGCCAATGTCCGCGTTATGCTTGTCCCAAAAATGCTCTCGTACCTCAGTACGCTCCGCTTTTTAGGACAAGCCTTGACGTTTTCCCACTTAGAGTTTTCTAAGAGACACTACTCAAGCGTCAGTTAGTTCAACTTCCACTTTTCCGCCAGTTCGGCATTAAACCCATCTTTATCTTTCGGGTTTGGCTCACCTTTGCCATAAGTGATCAGCTTGTAAAGACTATTGGTGATGTAGCCCGTCCAGGCATCATTACAAACCTCATAGCACTCGTACTCCGGGACTAATCCCTGGTGAGTAAATTTGATTTTTGTTTTACCATCTCCCTGTGTTATTTCAAAGATGAGCTTGGTATCCACCCACTCCGTCTTGTCCTCAATGAAGTTAAATTCATTTTCCAACACTTGATAAACCAGTTTGCTGTTTTCATCCATTTCGATCAGCTTGATTTTGCATAGATGGATGTTTTTGTAGTGGTAGAAAAACACTTCATTGAGTTCATCTGTCGGACCTTCGATTTCTTCCGACCACCACGCACGGAAATCTTTAATGGCATTATAGGCCTTTTCAGGAGTTGCCTCTACATAAATTGTTGCTGTGTAATCTTGATCGTTCATGTTGTTTATATTTGAAGTATTCGATATTAGTTTATTTTCAGGTGTTTTCGAGTCACCATGGCAGGGCGGTAGCCCCAGCGCGGCTGCCAGTGAAAAGATCAATATTGCTTGCATGCTTTCGTTAATCAATTTCCATTTAACACCTGCTTGAGATTGTCCATATAGGCTGTCCAGGCCATTGAGCAGTTACCGTAACATTCAAACGTGGGTACTAAGCCTTCATGGGTAAATGTTACCACCGTTGTTTCTCCCTGCCTGGCGATATCAAACCTGATCTTTGTATTCAGCCATTCGTTCGGTTGATCAAGGAAGGTAAGCCGGCTTTCTGTGACCATCCACACGATTTTGCTGTGCGGCACTAATTCAATTAGCCTGTGTTTAGAAAAATGGAGGCCTCCACCCGCCAGAAAAGAAAACTCATCGTTGACCTTGGTGCTGTGTCCGGTGATGGTTTCTTCATAAAAGCCAGACCACCACTTTTTAACATCAAGCAATAGATGATACACTTCTTCATGAGATTTTGCTGTACTAAAGCTGTAGCTAAAGTCTGTTGATTTTGTTTTTTTGATCGTTGTTTTCATTTCGATTTTTTATGTCAAACCTTGAGTTTATTGTTTTACAAATTTAATGTCTATAATACCCTTACAAAATGGTTAAATCAGACATTATAAAAGGTTGATATAGACATAACTCTTTTCTATTTTTGTTTAAAAAATCCCTCTGATGCAGCATTTGTCGATAATAGTCCCGAATGGAGAGAATAACCTGAGTAGTATAGTAGGTTCGTACAAAATTTTCTCCAGAGCCAATGCTATCCGGAAAAGCAAAGGCCAAAAGGAGCGTTTTAAAATTGAGTTAGTGGGCACTTCAGAAAATGTTGATTTCTATGACGGATTATTCACCGTAAAAACGCATTCGCATATACTCGGCATTAAAAAAACCGACCTCGTGATCATTCCTTCACTGAATCATAATTATGAGAAAGCCCTAAAAGACAATGGACCATTGATAGAATGGCTCATAAAACAATACAAAGAAGGAGCGTCTATTGCCAGCATTTGCACCGGGGCATTCCTGCTTGCGGCAACGGGGCTGCTCAATGGAAAAAGTTGCTCCACACATTGGTCTGTAGATACTGAGTTTCGGCAAATGTTTCCCAGGGTTGACCTGAAAACTGATAAACTTATAACTGATGAAAATGGGATATACACCAACGGAGGGGCCTTTTCATTTTTGAATCTGATCATATACCTCATAGAAAAATATTACGACCGCCCCACCGCCATTCATTGCGCTAAAGTCTTTCAGATTGACCTCGACCGCAACCTGCAGTCGCAGTTTTCCATTTTCAATGGTCATAAAAAACATGACGATACTACTGTGCAACAGGCCCAAAAGTATCTGGAGGAAAACTATAATGATAAAATCTCCATCGAATCCCTGTCAAAAAAGTTAAATATTGAAAGAAGAACCTTTGACAGAAGATTCATTAAGGCAACAGGAATTACACCTTTGGATTATCTGCAAAGGGTTAAAATCGAAGCTGCCAAAAAATCCCTTGAAAACACCCGGAAGACAGTAAATGAAGTGATGTACGAGGTGGGATATAGTGACACCAAAGCATTTAGAACTGTGTTCAGCCGAATCACAGGCCTCTCGCCCAATGGCTACAAATCAAAATACAACAAGGAAAGTTGACAGTTTAAGAACTTTTGTCTGATCTTTGAAGAGAGTCCTACGAGGGCTATTAATTAGTGTTTGTAAGAAAACTCTAAGTGGTTTAAGAAAACGTTAAGATCAAGGCTTGTGAAGTGCCAAAAAGCAGAACCTACTGGGGTACGTGAGCACTTTTGGGACAAGCATAACGCAGACATTGGCGTTTCTTAGAGACACGAATTAAAAAAACGCTCAAGATAAATATCAGCCTTACAAAGCACTACGGTGTAAGCGTTCATCCCAAACAAGAGTTACCGAAAATTTGAATTTCGGTTATCGGGGTATACCTTTGAATAGTGACGGGTATCATTAAAATCCATTGGTGTCCAGCGACTTGCCAAAATTAAAAATGGTAACGACTTTTCTTCAACGTTTGTACTTTCTCGTTCAAACGTAGCACTTACAGAGGGTCATCATATACTTGTCTCGCATACCAACATGCGTTTGTGTGACATGACCAAGTCTTTTTTGGCATAGGGGCAACGGAATTAATATTGAATTCGTCAGCTTAATTAATGCTTGTAAGAAAACTCTAAGTGGCTTTAAGAAAACATCAAGGTCAAGCGCGCCTTTGTGTAGCCGCTTCGGCAGAGCAAGGGCTTGTGCCTGCGCACCGCAGTGCTATGGCACACAGGTGTGAAGTCCCAAAAGCGGTAGTCCCGTACAGTTGTTACAGTTGTCGGAAAGAGCATTTTTGGGGCAAGCGTAACGCAGACATTGGCGTTTTCTTAGAGACACGAATTAAAAACCAACTAAAAGAAACTAAAACATGAATGAACAACCAAATGCAACTCCGGGCATGCGAGCGGAATCCGTGCAAAACGAGAGGCATCACCCTGCAGAAACAATCTGGGAGCTGATCGCACAGCAGGCGCAGGCGCATCCGAAGCGGACAGCAGTTATCGATGGCGAAACCACTATAGACTTTAAGTATCTGACGGACCGGGCAAACGCAGTTGCGGGCGAGCTTGCAACCCGTGGGGTTGAGCCTGGCTCCCTTGTCGGTGTGTGCATGAGCCGCACCTGGGAACTTGTGGCGACTTTACTGGGTGTATTACGAGCGGGGTGCGCATATGTACCGCTTGATCCTGCCTATCCAAAAGAGCGCGTGCGCTACATGCTGGAGCATTCGCGCGCGCTAGCTGCCATTGTGGATGACAAGAAATGTGCAGAACTCTGCCAGGGCGTACACGAGCTCATAAGACTCGATCAGGTGGGTCAACAGACAGCGAAAACGGTAGCCGGGCCGTCTGCCAGCGACCTGGCCTACGTGATATACACCTCAGGATCAACAGGGCGGCCGAAAGGGGTTGCTATTGAGCATCGAAATGTGGTTGCGATGATCCGGGTGATGGGCAGTTTGCTGGATAATGAGGATCTGAAGGGAATGCTGGCCGCTACCTCAGTATGTTTCGATCCCTCGGTCATGGAAATACTGGGAACCTTGTCATTAGGAGGAACAGTGGTATTGGCTAACAATATGCTCGACCTGCCGGCACTATCTTCGGCAAACCTGATAAAGAGTTGTGTTGTGGTGCCATCGGCAATACAAGCGTTGTTATCTTCAGGATGGACTCCTAATGGCATCAGAACTATCGTTTTTGGTAGTGAAGCGCTCAAACTACCACTTGTAGAGAAGGTTTTTGCGTTAAATACAGGGGCGCGGGTGTTCAATTTGTATGGCCCCACTGAAGACACCGTGTTCTCAACAGCCGCACAGGTTCATGAAGGCATCCAAACGGTTACCATTGGCAAATCAGTGCCAAATTCCCGTTCTTACATTCTCGATGATTCCATGAATCCGGTACCTGATGGCACTGAGGGGGAACTTTATTTAGCAGGAAATCAGCTCGCGCGTGGCTACCTGTATGATGAGGAGCGTACCAAAGAACGGTTTATAGAAATGACTCCAAATGATGTGATCCCGGAGAAGCGGCTATACAAAACAGGTGATCTTTGCCGTAGAACGAAAAACGGAGAGATCGAATTTCTCGGCCGGGTTGACCAGCAGGTCAAGATCCGAGGGTTCCGGATCGAACTTGAAGAGATCGAGTCTGCACTCGAATCGATGAAAGGGATTACTGCGGCAGCCGCGGCAGCCGTAGATGGAGGCGCTGGACAAAAAATGCTTATAGCCTATATGGTGAGTCAGCACGAAGCAATTACGGATGAGCAGGTGAAAGCATATTTGGCGCAACGACTGCCAAAATATATGGTTCCCCATGTGGTGATACCCCTCAGGGAATTGCCTCTTTTGCCTAACGGAAAGCTCGACCGCAATAAATTACAGAGCTTAAAAGAGACCCGTAACTCTGTCCAGACACAACAGGCGCCTGAATCGAACCCCGGAACCATAGACTTCGCCACAGGGCAGCAAGCTGACATACTGGCTGGCATTCAGGGTGAGGTCGCCTCTCTTTTGAATTTTAGTGACCCTAAACAAATATTACCTGACCGTTCATTCGATAGCATGGGGCTTGACTCGCTGACCACCATAGAGTTAGGCAGTCGACTTTCCGGAATGCTGGGCCGAACGCTGCCGGCCACCGCAATTGTGGAGTACCCCACTCCTGAAGCCTTGACCCGTTATATTCTGAAACTTAGGGGCAGTAGCACAGATAATGAGCCTATGGAAAAGGGGCGCAGAGTAGTTTCAGACTCTCTCGCGACTTTTCAGACACACATCCAGTCCAGCCACCCCACGTTTCAGGCTGCAAAAGTATCCGCCTGGTCGGCTACCGATAAGAGTATACTTGTGCAGGAAGTGTTACACATGGTGAATGATCAGCGCAGAAATCCCTACAGTAAGGTGCTCCGCACCGGAAGCGCAACCCGGGGTATGGTAACTGATGCATACAATGATGAAGAGCAGGAAGCCATCATCTGGACCACCAACCTGTACCTAGGCCTGAACCGCGATAAGCAAGTCATGGAAGAATCGGCTAAGGCGTTGCAGCAATTTGGAACGGGAATGGGAACGTCTGCAGCAGCTTCAGGTATGACGGATCTTCACCTGCAGTTTGAAAAGGAGTTTGCTGAGTTGGTAGGAAAGCCTGGCGCTTGCCTGTTCCCTACAGGATATACAGCAAATGTCGGTGCCGTTGCAGGACTTCTGGGCAAAAACGATGTAGTTGTAATCGATCAACTCTGCCACGCATCCATCGTTGATGGGGCTCGACTGTGCGGCGCTACGATCAGAACATTTCAACACAACAATTCATCTGACCTGGAAGCAGTGCTTAAGTCTGAAATATCGCCTTACCGTACAGTCCTGGTTGTGCTTGAAGGTGTATACAGCATGGGCGAAGGCGCTGCACCCGTTGCAGATATCGTGCGTATGGCTAAAAAATATGGTGCTCTTGTGTTAGTGGACGAAGCCCATTCATTCGGCTTTTACGGTGAACGTGGGGCAGGCATTTGCGCTGATCAGGGCATCACGGAAGAGGTAGACTTTATCATGACCACTCTCAGCAAAGCGCTTGGTAGTCTTGGCGGTGTGGTTGCCGCACGAGAGGAGCACATCGACCTGTTGAAGGCGTCAGCCAGAGCTTATATCTTTCAGGCCTCCATCAGCCCGGCAGATATGGCCGCAGCACTTACCGCCTTGCGCAGGATCCGCTCAGATGATAAACTGCGGGATCGACTCTGGGATACAACGCGATACATGCGCCAACGATTCACCAAAGCCGGGTATGACCTGGGGACAGGGGACGGCCCTATCGTAACCCCGCATTTTAGCGACAAGGATAAACTATACGCCATAGTGCAGGGCATGTATCAGCGTGGCGTGCAAACATCAGCGGTAACATACCCTATTGTGGAGAGCGGACGCGGTCGCCTCAGGCTCATCTGCTCAGCTTCCCATACCCGTGAAGATGTTGACAGGACCCTGGAGGCCCTGATCGAAGCGGAACGTGAAGTGGATGAGCAGATGGCCGGTGCCCGGGTTGACACAAAGGAGCCAGGTATTATACAATCCGAGGTAGAGGAGTGGGCCAATGCCTTCTCTGCCTGGTTGAAAAAATTGGTGGCTAAAGCCCCTTACCCAACTCCGAATCTCGCTGTTTCCGTGAGGTTTCCCAAACAGGACGAGCCGATTACGATAGTGGTCAATGAGGGAGATGTCACACTGGGCGCTGAAGAGCTATCTGATCTTCCGACCTGTTCATTGCTTCTCAAGGACCGGCAGACAGTCTCTGCTCTACGTACATCAAATGTTCAAGGGCTGCTTCACAGCATTAGCAAAGGTGCATGTGTGTTGAAGGGCGAGGTTGAGCCGTTTATTTGGCTCTTTGCACGAATGGTCGAACGGCAACAAGAAACACCACTTGACGTTTCGTTGAAAAACACAGAAGAAGCTATTTACCAGCCGGATTTATAGAATAGGAAGCCGTCTCAAGGGTCAGTTCGTCATTCCAAACTTGACTTGGTGATCCCTAAAAAAGCATAGAGGCTAACATTAGGAGGCCAATATCAAGTACCAATGGCATCGGAAGAAGACTTTTGAGACGGCCATTTCAACTTAATAGTGGTGGACGTGGCTATAATTGGACTTAAGTTAACGTGAGTTCGATATAAAATGATTAAAAAAGGCGGTTATCCTGCCTGTCCCGAACTTGCCTAACTTGCCGCGGGGAGGTATCCAACAACTTTTTAGTTGATTTTGCAGATAATGACAGTTACCTGAACGCCCTTGATGAAATGGTGTTCCGCTGACGGCCAAAGCCTTTAGCGGAGGCCGTAAGAATTTCAATGCCACACGTACACCTCATAAATCACACTGTTTGAGCCCGTTATTTCAAACGGGGCGAGTTTGTGATTTGTTTATCGCAGGCATTGAAATTTAGCCATTTGCTCACAGCCCTTGCTCCTCCATAGCCGCAACTGATTGTCAATAATTATTACACTAAATCACTCCTTTTTTTTCTTGAATAAAATTCAAATTTCTTATCCCGAACTCAGGTCTGTAATAGTCTCATAGGGAAAGACTACTGCTATTCAGAGGAACTACCAGGATACTTTGTATGTTTAACGTGAGTTCGATATAGTAGAACCGATTAAATTATATTCGTATCCAAAAATAAGCTAAAAAACCTCTTTTCAAGGTCCCCGAACTTGCCTCGGGGAGGCACGAAGAATCTTCCTAAGTTCAAGGATACTACCAGCAACTTAGGAAGATCCTAGGGGGCTGAATTCAGGACCTTTACTGCTAAAAGCCATTCAGGATAGTAAATTTGACATACAAATGTTCGCTGATTAACTGAAGAGTTCAGGGCTGTTGAAAAAGGACGAATTCAAAGTCTTACAAACACTAAATTAATTGATTATGTCCAGAAGAGTAGAGTGGAATCCGGATCACAAAAACGCAGATGATCAGCAGAATGCTTTTATTGATAAATACTTGTCATGGCCTCCTACGAAAAAATGGGCATATCTGATGGAATTATCCAAACAAGGTTTAAAACAGATAAATGCAAAAGGGCCAAGAAGAATAGAATGGAAATAGAAGGTTTTTATAAGGAGGTATTGGAACAACTCATTAAAAATGAAGTTGAATTTCTCCTTGTTGGTGGGCTTGCAGTTGGATTTCACGGATATGCCAGGTTTACTGGAGATATGGATTTATGGTTAAAACCGTCAAATGATTAAAAAACTCAGTGTAGCACCCCAGATTGCTCCCACCGCTATGCTAAACAGAACCGCCAGCAGCAGGTTAGCTTGCAACAGGTTTTGGCTCAATGTAAAGTATATTAAGACCAGAGCTCCGGCTGAAAGCCCGATTGCAAGTGCTCCTATTTTTAATCCAAACAGACTTAAGGAAGTATAACTCGTCAGGATTGTTAGATTTAATGTTTACCTCTTTTTTTGAGTATCCATGGTTAGCAAGATTCCTTAAGGCGCGGTCGGATGATTTTTGGTTGTGAAATATTGCATAGACCACCTTTAGTTTAGAAGTGACTACCGCTGTGTTGTTTATAGATGTTTCCATGATCGTAATTTTTTATATAAGGCTAGTTTTAGCCTGTAGTAATTTTTATAAGCCTCTTGAATAAGAAGTAAGAGCTAATTTTAAGGTTTATACAATACTTTCTTGTTCATTGGCAAACAATGTATATATTTGAATTATATTTTAATAAAGAATAAACCCCAATAATTAGGGTTTATAGTTAATCAAAATATAATGGCAAGGAGTACATACATTTCAGAAAATCTGACACAGAATCAAATTGATCTTATGCTGATGTTGGATGAGTATGAAATGGACATTTTTACTTTACATGACCTAAAGGAATTGGCATCTGATCAATTTGATGACATCAACGAGCTCGTAGAAAACCTTGTACATAAAAAAATACTATCTCGTATAGAAAGGGGGAAATACTGCCGCTCAAATTTTAGGGACGAAAAAGTGATCGGTACCCGATTGGTAGAAGATGGTGTGGTAGCTTATTGGTCTGCGTTAAACCTCCACGGATTAACAGAACAATTTCCAAATACGATTTTCATTCAGACCACAAAGGTTAAACCCCCGAAAGAAGTATTTGGCGTTAGCTATCAATTTGTAAGAATAACTCCTGCCAAAAGAACGGGGGTTGTAAAAGAAGGTTATGGAAATCATAGCTATCAAATCACAGACGTAGAAAAAACAATTGTGGATTGCTTTGACCTGCCTCAGTATTCCGGTGGCTATGCCGAACTGATCAGAGCGTTTACGTCCGCAAAGCTATCTCCGGAGAAAATGATAGCATATTGTCAGGCAGTAAATAACAGGGCAGCCACCAAACGTATGGGTTACCTGGCTGAATTACTAGACAGAAAAGATATGAAGCTTTTCATTCATTTTGCCAAACACCAGGTAAAACAAGCTTATAATCCACTGGATCCATTAGGTATAGATAAAGGCAAATTTAACGCTGAATGGCGGCTCAAGCTAAATATCTCCGAATCCGAAATACTAGACATCGCCAACAAACAATACTGATGATCTTAAAAAAGGAAATAGGGAAAATTGCCGAACAAAAAAGTGTCGCAAAAACCACCATTGACAAAGACTGGGTGCTTGGGCATTTTATCGATGCAATATTTTCTATTCCCGAATGCCGTGATAAACTCATCTTCAAGGGAGGTACCTGTTTAAGGAAATGTTACTTTGAAAATTATCGTTTTTCTGAAGATTTGGATTTTACAGCAACGGATCCTGACTTTGTTTTGGATACAAAACTATTGGATCAAATTGTTCAATTAGTAACGGAGCGTACGGAGATCCCTCTGCATGTACACGAGCTCAAACTTTTACGACACAAAGATGAGCCAACGGGATTTGCTGCCAATGTCAAATTTTGGGGAGCAGACCACCCGAGAAACCAGGCGCCAGCTCCACCGCAACGTTGGCAGACTTCTATTAAGATTGAAATCATTCTGTATGAAGAAATGATCTTTACTCCGGAAAACCGGAAAGTACATCATCAATATAGTGATCAGCTAACCGAAGCTGCTGATGTAGTACCATGCTATGCAATACCTGAAGTGCTGGCCGAAAAATTCAGAGCTTTAATCCAACGATCATATACGGCACCACGGGATTTTTACGATATCTGGTACTTATCTCAAAACGCGTCCGATTTAAACTGGCCAGAGATCGTGACAGCATTTCATCAAAAAATGAAATTCAAAGGGCTGGAATTTACCGGTATCGATCAGATGATCAATGATGAAAACGACAAGAAACTACAGGCAGCCTGGAAAAATAGTTTAGGACATCAAATACCTTCAAAGGACATGGCAAACTATGATACAGTGAAAGAAGATTTAACGCAACTATTAAATAGCATATTAAAATAAAATGGGAATAACCGATATAAGAGTATTAGAGAACTGGTTATGGGAAGCGGCTTGCAAAAACGGGGAGAAGTAGATGCGCCAAAATATAAAGATTATATACTGCCACTGATCTTCATCAAGCGGCTTTCTGATGTATTTGAAGGCAAAATCACTATTCAGGGAGAAGAATTTGGAAACAAAGAAATCGCAGAACAAATCATAGAGGAAGATCCTGCTATGGTTCGTTCTCTTCAGAGGAATTAAGATCGCCACAATCCAATGAATATTCTACAATTATTTTTGTATATACCTCTAACGTATCAACAATTTCACATGCCTCTTCATCAGAAAGAGCTTCTATGCCTACAAATGTTCTTAACACATCAGGAGTCAATCGAGAGTCAATCGTTTTTTACCTTCTTTCATAACAATTAAGTTTAAGTTAAATTGATATAACCTCCCATAAATTAGAGAGCAAGTGGATTTTAAAAATCCCACAATTGAATAACGTATATGCTACCCCACAAAGAGAAAAATTAAGAAGGGGAATCGAACTTTTAAAGCATTAATTATTAGACACTTATAATCAATACTTTTAGACAGGTTTTTAAAGTTTGAAGTATCGAACTTAATGAAACCAATGTAAAATACTGATAATCAATAAAAAAGCCTAAGCTATTAAACTCAGGCTTTACTTACTTAGTAGCCCCGACAGGAATCGAACCTGTATCAAAAGTTTAGGAAACTTATTTTTTAAAATATTAAAATATTAATTATCAGCTTATTACAATTAATATTAAAATATTAGCGAACTATTAGTGAACACCAACTAACGAAAAAAATTATTCTTTAACAATTAAATTTAATGTTGATGAGCTATATGGAAAAACCTCAGGCATCACACTCTTAATAAATCCATTTTGAAAAAAAGCTTGTGCAACTCGTTCATCAAATAAGTCAGGATTCAAGAGAATATTCGCATTTGGATTGTGATAAATAATTATTCCTTCAGACCAAGATTCATCACTAGCCTCACAAACTTTGTAAGACAATAATGCAGGTTCAGAGGCATTCGGATCATGGTCATGATAGGAAATCGTCCTTATAAGCTCAACATTTCCACTTCCCAGCCCAGCTTGCTTGCCGATACGGTTGAACTTTGACAATGTCGCGCAAGACGAAAAAATGACGGCACTAACATTTTCAGAACCTGGCTGAAAGAAAAAACCTGATGGAACAATAGTGCCATTCCTTTTTTTATAACCTTCTACTTGAACTGGTTCAATTAATAGCTTTCCATCATCATCAAATGAACTACTGTATTTATAACCATACAAGTATTCAGATAGAGCACCAAAACTCCATGTCATGGAAAAATCGTCATGAAAATCAGCTATGGCTATTACAAACGGCATATTCTGAACATGATCTCTTTTCCAATATTCTTTCTTCACTTTACTGAATAAAGCACTTCCATACATTAAAGGAACGTCATTTGACAATGCTTCTTGGATTTCTTCGGAGGATTTATGCTCAAGCACCTTTGATAAAGCCGTCTTTCTACTCACAATAACCGCTTCAATAGCTATTTTTGGACCAAATTTCTCTACAAGATAATCAGGAGCTTCATGATTTCTTTCAAATGAAAAATACTGCTCTCTAAAAAAACAGAAGAGATATAACTCCCAAACTCTGGCATCAAACCCGTTAATTGATTGAAACTGATCTATAAAGTTTCCGTCAATATCCTTATAGTGATAAGAAACTTCCTTAATAACCTCTCTTGCTGAACTGAATGATTCACTCTCTTTTAAAAGCTTGTAATTTGGATGAGTCTGTTTTTCACTCGTCCTTCCCTTAAAGACATCAAAATATTCAACATTCTCATGATATGTAATAGCATCACTCCCCATTTTAGTATCGATCCAACTTCTAGCTTGTTCAATAGTAGGGATATTACCTTCAACTGATTCAGCTCTATACTGCCTCGAGGAATCCCTAGATAAAATGCAAGTGTAATAATCTCCGTCTATTAAATCCATACTAATTAATCCAAGCAATACACCATTCCCATTGCTGTAAAATTCCAACTCCTTTGTATAAAACTGAACGAATGGCTCTCTCGTAAAAAGAGCAAAAATATCAAAAAGCTTTTTGCTAATTGGATACGCATTTTTCATGGCTCATTAGTTTAGTTCAAATATAACAACGTGCGAAAAGACACCTGGGTTGATTATATTTGGACACATGAAGAATAAACCCTTGTACCTTGATTACGCAGCCACTACCCCTGTTGATGCACGTGTACTGGAAGCTATGTTGCCCTACTTTACTGACAAATTTGGAAATGCGGCAAGCACCACTCACATACATGGTGAGGAAGCAAAGAAAGCAGTTGATCGGGCCTCGACCGATATATCCGACCTCATAAATGCGTATCCAGACGAGATCATTTACACATCAGGCGCAACCGAAGCGATTAATACAGCATTGAAAGGATTATATTGGAGTCACTCTCTAACTAGGTCACATATAATAACCGTAAAAACTGAACATAAAGCTGTTTTAGATACATGCAGATGGTTAGAGGAAATAGGATCGGAAGTTACTTACCTTAACGTAGATCATCAAGGTCTCATCGACTGGGAAGAGTATGCATCTGCGCTAAAATTGAATCCGCTTGTAGTGTGTATTATGCATGCAAACAATGAAACCGGAGTCATCCAGGAAATTGGCAAAATTGCTCAACTAGCTAAGGAAAGTGGTGCTTATTTCATGACGGATGCTACTCAATCATTTGGAAAAATGGACATTGATGTCGTTAAGCAAAATATAGACTTATTATGCTTTAGTGCACATAAAATTTATGGCCCAAAAGGAATCGGTGGACTGTACATCAAAAGAAACATTAAGCTGACACCACTAATCCACGGTGGTGGACATCAACGAAATTATCGATCAGGCACATTAAATGTACCTGGTATTGTAGGATTAGGCGAGGCGTCAAAAATTGCTAAAAAAGAAATGAGAGAAGATGCTAAAAAGCTTCAAAAGCTGCGCGATCAACTTGAACATCAACTGATTGCTGATAATATGGCAAGGGTTAATGGTAGTTTGACTCAAAGGCTACCTAACATATCAAACTTTGAGATAATAAACTGTTCCGCTGATGAATTTTTGCTGCGCAACAAAAATTTACTATCCGCCTCAACTGGCTCTGCGTGCTCATCAGAAGTAATACAGCATTCTCACGTATTAGCAGCAATGAACATCCATTCTCCCGCAGTAAGATTATCCTTTGGAAAAGCTACCGAAACCGCTTTTGCTCTACAGCTAGCTTTTCAAAGAATTTAATTCATTTTGAAGCTGCATTTTAATTTGGGTAAATCTATTCTTCAGGAAAGTCTCCTGCTCATCCCTAGTGTTATTCGGAATTTTTTCAAAAGTAGAATGACCCAGGCAATGTGAATACTCAATAGCACTATTGAGCAGTGGCAAATATCTTTCCAGACTCAGACTATTAATCGCCGAGTTCGCTTTTTGTGATATTAATGTCCTATTCAAAGGACTGTTTAAAATATTATTTTTACTTGATCTTAATACTTTTGTAGACTCTCCCAAGGTAGTAACACTCCCCAAAGGAATAATGTGATGATCATTCAATATTTCACCATTCATAGCCACCTCCCAGGCTCTAAGCTTTCGTTCATCTTCAACAAAGTCGTTTGGCTCAAGACTTAATATATATTGTAATACTCCGTTATGAATAGCTGAAGGAACCGTTTTGTCTTCCGTTTTATATAAGAATGTATTTAGGTCAGAATAGTTAGACTCTGCAAACACATTATTAATCCTCTTTGGTAACTCTGTTTCAGTACCACCTGAAATCCATCTCACCAATTCTTTTAGATCATTAATAGCTCGCTGATTCTGTTTTTCGCGAAATCTCCCGGAAAACAAACTTGACCAATACCAAAACTCAATTTTATTTAGGGTATAAGCATCCTCCCAGTGCTCATCATGAGAAAGAGCTATTCCAATGGGTAGCAACATTAAGTTGTAGCTCAGTCCATTATAGTTAGGAATTCCACATCGAAATTGCAGAAAAGCTAAGCTCCTGGTTAAAGCCTTTAATGCTTGTTCAAGGGAATTTTCAATTTCTTCCTTTCTCAGATTTAATATTTTATCCTTCTTTATGTGGCTCACATCCACACTATCTATTCCGTCTTTGCTAATTTTAGTTATTATACTTAAAAAATTCAGGAATTGCTCTTTAATTGGCTTAATAATAGAATCATTCTTTTGTAGCCCAAAACAGCTTGGCGAATATTTAACATCCTTCTTACCATTTGACAATTGACCAGGTATGTCTAAAGTGGAGAGAATAGAATTTTCTAACTTGTCATACAAAGTTTCCTCTTCTCTCACATCTGCATATTTAGCTACCATGATATCAAAAGTATCCAATGGTGTTCCTCCCTTATTCATGTACTCAAAAACCGCAGTCGCACGAGGAAGTTCATTTGATTTGACATAGGGAATCATCAAATCAGAGGCAAACAAATCTTTGAAATAACTAATAAAGGACTCTATCCAGTTATCTCTCAAAGTCTCCCATACCAAATTGATACTCTGAATATTGTTATTCTTATATTTTTGCTTTATGGTACTATCCAAATGCCCTAAATATGTTTGGCTTATTTCATACCCATTTGATTCATCGGAATTGACAATATTCTTTAATGATTCTAACCTTTTATTTGCTAAAATTTTTAAACAATTTTTTATGACAATTTTATCCTCACTCATTAAATCATATAAGGGAATAAATTTTTGTGCGGCAAATTGCATTGCCACTTCAATTTTATTATCATATTCACTTGCCTCTTCACCTAAAGAAAAAGCTGGATGGTAAAATTTTTCTTTATTTGTCGTCTTGAAGATCGTGAAGAACTTTAATCCATCTACAATATCAGAAGGCTCTTTAGTGTTTAAAATTGGCGTTAGTTCATTGTTGTCCCTTAGCATTTTAAATTGCAGATTGCTATAGCCTATTGCATCTCTAATTGCATCTTCAGTTAAGTCCATATACCACCTTTTCCTAAGATGATAATGTAAACTGTCAAAATTATTTTCCCAGTCTTCGCTCCCAAAAAGGTCGTAAAATATGTTCTTTATAGTGGAGAGTCTTTGTTGCCCATCTAATAGAAAGAGACACCTTTCAGTAGGCTTAGCTCTTCTGTTGTAGCAAAGCTCCTTACTTACAAAGTCATCTTTTCCACCATCTAGAATTAGAAATGTTCCAATTGGTAAGTTGGTCAGAAATGAAGCTAAAAGCATCTGTTGTTGATCATGTTTCCAAACATAATCTCGTTGAAAATTGGGAAGAACCAACTGTTGATTTGAAGATTGCTCTAAAAGTGACTGCAAGCTAAACTTTCTGAATTCCATTATTATTCTCAAAAATTACCGATACAAAAACGCATGCAGGAACCAAAGGATACCGAGTTCTGCACTAAGATGTAATAATAGTAATTTCTACTACAATTCGTCCTTGATTTGTCAAATAAAACAAGAGGCACAGCCTATCCCTTCAGCTTCCATAATTTCCTCTTTCCAGGATTGATTATTTCTCTTATTTATACCTCTTTGCATGCGCAGATAGTGTTCTTTTTTTATAGCTTCTATTCTGTCTGGACTAGATAACTGATCCAAAGTTTCGTTATCCATCCACTTATACCCATCTTTCTCATACTCCTTCGCCTTCTCAAATAACTCTCTATGGTTCTCGTATAGCCATACCCACTCAATCTTTTGCTGGTAAAAACAGAAGAAACAGCCACTTCTACTTCTTGAATAAGTTCCTTGCTTTATTTCACCATCAATTTCGACTAAATAGGTTCGTTCCTTATAGTAAGCAGGTATCCCAACCCCACTATCTTCAAGTATTTGAAAAATATCATCAAGCTTTAACACATCCTCATTTTCGACAAGCGGAAATGATTTAAGTAAACCTACCGGTCTTATCTCTCTAGTGTTTGGGTCTTCGTATCTTTTGATATAAGTGAACACGGCATGATTAAAAGTTTTGACGGACACTTCCAGCAAAGCGCTTAGCTTTTGCTTCGATGTGAACTTCATTGAGATTGGGGTTTCCAGGTAATATTGTGCTGCTTTCAATTTCTTCTGACTAGCAATTTCTCCATAGCAATCGTTAAACTTCTCCCGAGATTTATTGCTTAAGACCTCCAATGTCAGTCCTTCATCCCAAATATTCCTTCTAAAGGGAAATATCGACTGTACATTGGGCTTCTTTGATATATATCCCTCTCGATCCTCATCACCTCTTATTCCCACGTAAGATATGGTCGGTTCATCACCAATATGCTCTTCAAAAGGCTTCAACTTAAGCGACTGAGTGCACCACCTAGCTGTTGAAGAAGGTAAGAAGCCTCCGAACTTTTCCAAAAAGTGATCAAATGTACTTTCATGAGGAGTGTCAATTTTGGGCCTTACGGCAACCAGTCGCTCAATAGGTTTACCCAACGTTATATCCAGTCTATCTATTAAATCATAGGTCTCTTGCAACTCCCGACCAGTATCACATGTATAATAGTCAACATCCAGTTCGGGGTGACGGGTTTTAAGATACAGAGCAAGGGCAGCACTGTCCTTGCCACCACTAATTCCTAAAACATGTCTCACTTTAGTCTTTTTCATCAAAATACTTGTTAATAATCCTGATCAAAGCAGCCTTGTTCACATGCCTGTCATCGGTTAACTGCTTCATTAAAACTGCCTCAACGTTGTCAACCAAATCCTTTTTATCTGATGGAATAATAACCGTTTCATTCCTTTTACTTCCATCGTGATTGAAAACCTCAAATCTTATAATTTCGTCAGCTATTCTTTCTTTCTTTAAGCTATGGATATCGAGCAGTTTTTCCAAATCACCAAAATATTCCTCAATCCGAACCATAAGCAACGGTTCTTCATCGTCCTTTAACTGCTTTAAATTCCTTGATATTAGCACATCACACAAACTTTGCAACCATGAATCACGATCATCCAGAGGCGACATTAACCTATTGAAAAATGTACGGTGCTTTTGCAGTAAAAGATTTGAATCAATTTGTCCAAATCTCTTCTGAATAAGACTCTTATAATTCAAAAATCTCTTTTCCTTTATGCCCAACACATTCAACATCTTGCTTTCCACTCGATCAAGGAGGTTGCTGAAAGCTGTTCTAAGTTCAAATATAGAGGTATTTAACTCATCCAGATACGTTTGGATTATACTTTCATCACCCTTCAGATTCACACCATGAAATCCTAATGCCTTAGGAAATTGTTCAAACAAGGCTTCCTCTGGATCTTTTGCTTTTTCTATCGCTTCCCTAAAGGCGGATGTCGAAGAAGTTAATCTTCCTGTTTGTTTATTATATTGAGGCAAGTCATTATAAAACCTCATAAATTGACTAAAAATACTAATAAAGCTACTACCCTTTCCCTGCTTGTCTTCTGGCAGTGCTGCCAACTCCCTATACTTATGATATAAATCAACTTTTATGCCTTCGACATCATATGTCTTTATTAAAAAATCCTTTGGCTTTTTGTGGATCAAATCAAGCACATCCGATGTCAAGTAAGGTATATAACCTTGATTGACATGAAAAAGAGCATAATCTTCTCTTCTTATGATCAGGAAAATAGGAATCCAGAACTCAATCAATCCCTTTTTTAACTTTAATGGTGGTTCCTTTAATGCCTCATAAAGATCATTAACTGATTTTTTGTGGGCTTTAGCCTCATCCAAAAAGGATTCGCATACGTTCCATAAAGGGAGGAAAGACTTTTCAACCGGCATTCCTAACACCCAACCATTACCTTCTTTACGATGAATACCAGTGTCCTTCAAAAGGCTTTGGTATATTGTTTTTTGAGGTGGAAACTTATGAGATGGGTAATCCAAATCTTCAAGTTCACTGCTTTCAATTATATCATTAAGCAATGCTTTCCTTGCTGTCAAGATTGGACTACTAAGATGTTCCCTATTGACCATCTCATTCAAATAAACTGGAGTATTATAATAAGCCACCTCAGCTACATCTGACAACAAAGAGTTAAGATCTCTGTAAGACGAAATAGATAGGCTTTTCCCTGAATTAAACCACTGAACTTCCTCGTTACTATAAAGACTTGTGAAAATTAGTTTTCTGAGTTTTGAAACTTCATGATGCCGTTCTTCAAGTAAAATTTTTTGAGCAGTTGGATCTTCGGACAACTTTTGTACTACATAATCAATTTTGCCTATTTCAAAAAGAATTTCTCCAATGGGACTTATATTAGAATAAAGGACAAAAATCTGTCCGGGATGAGAGCTTACTGAGCATTGCTTCATTTCATTCACTAGCTCTTTGTCACCGAAAACAATGTTTATGTAGCCATCCACCTCTCCGTCAGGAACCATAACCTTCCCGTCACTTATATCCTCCCAATTGTATAAATTAAATGCAAAGAATCGTGGTGTACCTCTTAAGTACTGGATTCGTTTAGCAGGTAGAGTTGGAAACTCAAGAAAATAGTTCAGAGCTCTTTTTACATCTTCAATAGGACTGATTTTACTAGAAGCCTCAATTAACTCCTGCTCAAAATCAACATCAGTACCTTCAAGAAAGAAGATTTTATTTCGATGACTATAATACTTGATAATCTTTTGACGAATGAGCTTATCAATTAACTCGTTCGCATTTTCTATGCCCATTGCAGAATACGCATATTCCTCAAGGAAAGACTTATCTAAACGACCTAAAGGCTTACCAAAAAGATTTATCAATCCAATACATTTTAGCAAACTTGCCATTTCCTCGTACTGCCCATCATTCAATGCTTCGGCACGCTGTATTGCCGTAAATGTTGATTGCCATAGTGGTTTATGAGGATTGTTATCACGATCTTCAAGTTCACTAGACATGTATTTGATTAAATAGTCAAATACATCGGCAACATTGTAAGTTTTGTTAGATGCAGAATCAAAAAGCTGCAAAGAATCTTTCTCTCTTGAAGCCAAAAAGGTGAAAAGAGATCGCTCATTTTGCCCGTATTTCTGCAATGCCTGTGTAAGGATATTTGCCGACAAATAGTCCATAGGATAAAGCTTTGCAGCCAAGTCTTTATCCAGATTCTTCGCATGAGAAATAAGCCCTGAGTCATTTATTAGTTTAAAAAGACTAACAAAGTTCTTCTTTGAGCGAATTTTGAACCCGAATTCGCTAATTCTTCTAGACGATAAGTAAAGAAGTTGTTCGATAGGCTCGTCAAATGCAATGTCTATTAATCGTCCTTTTACTTTATCCCACTCTAATTTTTGATCTCTTGATAAGCCACGGGCATAGGCTTTAAAGTTTTTATGAAGTGTGATTACAAAGAGCGCATGCTTTTTAGGATCATTAATGTATTCCGCCAGTTGTTGTATAAAATAAAGTTCTTTATCAGGATTGTTTTTGGCTGCAAATTCAAGAAACTTCCCAAATTCATCAACTACAATAAAAAGCACCTTTACGTCCGCAACAGAATGCATGTAAATATCTTCGAGTCTTTTAAAAGTCTCATTAATATTTGCTTCCTCATCCAGCCCAATTTTTTGATTAAAGACTTTTATGAATGATTCGGACTCCCCAACAATTTTTAAAAACTCAAATTTCTTCAGTCCCTGAAACTGGCCATTCAATGGCTCAAAATAAGTAACCTCATCCTTCAAGTTCTTTTCCAAAGCCCACAAAAAGCTGGATTTACCAGTCCCATAGGAACCAATAATATTAAACGAATGATACCCCGTCTTATATGATTGAATTAACCTTCTATATACGTTTACAGAATTTGGAGTGGGTATATAATTAATGTCATGATTGACATCACGAAGTATATTTGTGGATGTCGTAAAATTATGCATAATACCTACTTAATAATTTCCATTTATCTTCATAACCATTTTTTAATTGGATTTCCTTTCGCCCAGCATCTTCTTTGTAAACAATCCACGGATATTTATCCTGAAGTAGTCCAATATGCTGTTCTAAACCCTCTCTATTACAGGCAAAACAGTCCGCCACCTGCAGTTGTATTTCGTCAAATGATATTGAAATATCTTCTGAAAGGGAAGTATCTGCGAATTGATCTAATATCGCAAACGCCATGATTTCGAATGGAATGTCTGATCTTTCAGTTATATTCAATTTATAAGGATCATCATTCCTGTATTCATGATCTTCCACCTTTTCTATAAGATTTAAGTCTATTAAGATAGCTGACAAATCATCCTCGGTCCTCTTTTTACTGCTAACAACGTAACTATTTAAGAAGACCTTGATATCATTCTGGATTGTTTTATCGGCAACAGTTAAATTGTATTTCTGTAATTCCCTCTTTATATCAAACTCGAGTTGGCGCGCCGAAAACTGAGAGTTTAAATGCTTCTTACGGAACTCCTTAAAGACCAGAGGGTAGATGGAAGCAATTCCAGAGCTAACCAAGTAATATTGAAGTAGCCATAGAGTTCCTATGTCTTCAAGAAAAGGATCCTTACCATTTTCACCGAACAAGAACTCAGCAAGGTCAGTAGTAGAATAGTCATCGTTTGTTACTGTAAATGCCTTCAGCCAATAACCAATACTAGACACCATGTTTTTTCCAACACCAAGCTTACTGGTTGCATCAACATCCGAAATTTTCCGTCCTGAAGAGATAAAATCGTATCCTTTCTTCAACCAAAAGTGTCGACAATGAAACGATTCATGTCCCGAAAACCTTAATTTCTCCATAACCTAAAATATATTTCCTTGTTTTGCGTGCAGGTTTTTGTAATATTTAAGTTTCTCCTCTGCGACTTCCAATATTTCCTCAGCACGCTGATCATTTAAGATGGAGAATAGAATCTTATCCCCCATATAGCTGATCCGTAACCTTTCTTCATTCACATTAAAAAACACTGCTAACTTAGGAATTAATTCTTCCTTAATTAGCCTTTCTCCCCTCTCATATTTACTTAATGTGGACTGATCAATATCAAGTTCAGCAGCAAGCTTCCGCAAAGGCATATCCTTTGATTCTCTGAGCTTTCTGATAAAATCTCCCAACGGCTCTTTAACTTCTAGAATCATAATTTTTGGAAAAAAATTGTCTAACGCAAGATAAGAAAAAATATTGCTACTTTATGAACCGTAACGCAAATTTACAGTGCATTTATACCGATGGAAAGTTTAGTTATCCCAAAAAACGATCAAGCGTTATTTACACTTCCAGAAGTAGAAAATGAAATTACTTATTTTTTGGATCATCTTGCTTTCGTTAAGAGATATAGTTCTCATACTATCACGGCGTACAAAACAGATTTATTACAATTTCAAAGATTCTTTAAACAAAGCCTGCTATTGGCCACTCATAGAGATGTTAGAGAATTTCTAATGTGGCTTGTGTCAAAAGGATACTCTTTAAATACGGTCAATCGAAAACTAGAAGTATTAAAATCCTTCTATAGATATTATTGGAGGCACGGCTATATTGAAGCGTCCCCTTGCTGGAAGCTCAGGCATTTTCAGTATTCCAAACGTAGGGGAAAGTTTATACCTGTGGATAATATCATAAATGTATTAGATAACATCAACCCTGGGGAGAATATAAAATTAATAAGGGATCAACTAATACTTGAACTGTTATATTACACTGGTTGCCGAGCTTCCGAAATCATAAATCTACAAAAACAGAATATAAATTATTGCAAAGGTGAAATCAAGGTAACAGGTAAAGGAAAACGTGAGCGAATAGTTTTTGTCAACTCCAAAATAATCGACCTTATAAAAACGTATCGAAGTAAATGCAAACACGGGGACAAGGGTGTGTTCCTTTTTTGCAGTGACAAGGGGCAGCAGATTTACCCCATGTTTGTATGGAGGGTTGTAAGAAAATACTTCAAGCCTGATGAGCTTAAAATAAATACATCTGCACATGTACTTCGCCACTCAATCGCAACTCACTTATATCACAACGGTACACCATTGCACAGCATCAAAAATCTTCTCGGCCACCGGTCACTGAAAACTACCGTTCTGTATCTGCATTTCGGACCAGAGCATCTAAAAAAGGTTTATACAAAAGCGCATCCAAAGGAAGTCATGTATAACAGTATTCAATGTAGCTGTGGCACTCTTAGTCAGGCTACCACGGTAGGCCTATGTGAATGAAAAAACAAACTGCCTTGACTTTTAAGAAATCAAACAATAAAAATCCACATTCACGCAGAGCATGTATGCGGAACGTCATAGGATTATCTATTCATACCTAGCTTCTCTAATACTTTTGTTTCAAAGTCTGGACAGCAAGAATGAAATTCCCAGTCCACACTGCCTGACCCTACATAACCTTGATGTTGATGAAAAGTAAATTCAGAGCTACCACCACAAGAAGTACACCTTATTCCTTTGAGTTTTGGCTTAAGGACATAATCTCGGAGTTGAGCGGCTTTTGCATTCACTGTCTTTTCGCCTGTTCTGGTATTATATTTTATCGCCATAATTTATGTGATTAATTCTAGCGGTTAATATAAGAGGCTTTTTGTTGCCTTCTTTTTGTGTTATGAGTGTTTTCTTTTTAATCTGGCAAATTTATCAAAAACATGAAACTCCCATTTGTAATTGTAATCATAGTTTTCATCGGTTGATTCAACAAAACGGTTTCGTATATCTTTTGGTAAAGAGTTAATCGCATTGTGATCTTCAAATCTTTGCAATATTCTTTTATTAAACTCCTTTATTCGCCGACCAAATATATCTTGTAAATCAAAAGACATTTTATTATTAGTAATCTTAACATACCTTGCTTTAGAATAAAACCTATAATTGCCATAAACATTTTCTAAAAGAATATCCTTGGCTGTCCTATATATTTGAGGGTAATTTTTATTATCACTCGATTTGCCAGTTCCTCCAGATATAATTAATTTACCACCGTTCCTCATAAATCTCATGCAATTTTGAAGCTCTGTCCTTAAAGACTCAATTTGAGATACTTGGGTGAAAAAATTACTAGATACCACCACGTTGAATCTATGTTTAGTCCTTTTTGTTTTTATCACAAAATCCCCCTTATAATTAAGATCTGTATAAGAATATGAATAATTAAATTTAATATCATCGAAATCATGGAAAGAACCATGGTGATATGGTACTACCCACCCTTCTGTATCAGTTGGCAATTCATGATTTGCTAGTTCAGTAAAATGGTGCAACCACTGTCTAAACCCAGAGCTTCTTTCTACATAGTCAGGGATATAATCAATATTTTTTAAATATGATATATTATGTAGCTCCCCAAACTTTCTTAATGAATAATAGCAGTCCGATAATGCGAATAATGATGGCCCTGGTCCTGTGCCAATATCTAAGGTGTTTATTGGCTTAGCACCTAAGGGTAATACTTGCTTATCTACAAGTTTTGAGAACGTTAACTGAAATCTTCGAAACCTAGGAAGGAAGTGTAAAATTCCATAAGCTGTTGCTACTGAATCTTCCTGATAATCTATTTCATCACAAAACCGTAGTACAGCATCAAACTTTGAAGCAACTTCATTTGTGAAATCAGGTTCCGTTAAACGATAATTTAACATAAAGTTTTCCAAGGCTGAAGCTAGAAGATCAAATCTTCTGTAATAAAAATTTTCTGAATCGATCCAATCACGGTAACTTTTTACATCCATATTCTTGATTACGTCTAACGCCTGGTATAAGAACCTCCTTTTTCGGACTACTTAAAAGTATTAATATCTATCCAAATTACCGGTTGGGTATTTTTGAGCTTGAAGAGAGAAATACAATTAATCAATTGGCAGAGAGCAAAAAAACCGATTATCTTTCGACAATCGGCTCTGAAGTAGTAGCCCCGGCAGGAATCGAACCTACATCTAAGCTTTAGGAAAGCCCTATTCTATCCATTGAACTACGGGGCCAAAGATTTGGGATTGCAAAAATAAAGAAAAAATGATTTAAGACAACTGTTGCGGCTTTTCAATTAGCCACAGTTGTTATTTCTTTTCCTTTTTATTCTCCTCTATTATTTTGTCATAAATTTCGTAGCACATATCCAATGTTACATGTGGATGATTGATCGATAGGGTTCTATAAAAAAGTTGTGCTGCTTCTTCTCTATTTTTCTTCTCTACTTCGGTTAGTTCTGATTTAGTCATTTCAACATTTCTTTGTTGTAACAATTCTCCCAAGGTATATAAAATACTATACAAAAACATTACATCACTGTGGGCATTTTTCCGGTTTTTAAAGAATGTTACTTAAATCCTTTAAATGTTACCATTAGCGACCAAGCACAGCTTTTAACAATCCTTTTTTCCGCTCGAGCACAATACTGTAAACACTATCCGCCTGAGTACCAGGGTTATCGAATTTAATTTCAGCTACAGCTTGCTTACGTCTCAAAACATTGAATGGTGGCCTCCCTGGCCGCTTATAATAGTAGAAGATTTCAAAATTGTGATACACCCTGTAATCCGCAATTAATGAATCAACCCCTGGTAATGTCAGGGCTTGAAAGTCCAGGTGTTTGGAGCTATATGAATATCTCGTTGCTTTAACAGGTTGTGCCTGGTTATTCAATACCACTAGAGTATCACGGCCACTGGCATGAATTTCTCCCTCGGTACTAGCGTTGATGGAAGAATAGCCTATCAGGTTCCGTTTGATGTTACCAACTTCTTCCTTAAGCATTCGTTTCAAGTCTTCATTGAGAACGTGTTTGGCATTCTCCGCTTTGATCTCCGCCATTTCCGCTCTTGCCCTATTCTTGCCAGCTTTGTCCTTCCACTGCATTACCTCAATTTCCTGCAGGTCGGCCATTTGCCGGTAATCCTCTGCCAGCCTCTTTTGAGACTGACGTGAATAAAAAAGTAGTGCTATGATGATGAGTAGTAGTATCCAATAGTACTTCCCCAACAGTTTTAATATTGCGATAGTCATGGTCAGGCAGCTTTATTTTGATCAAATATTTCCATTTTGCTACCTGCATTGAAGCGACCTTGCTGTGCTGCCACACCTTCTTCCGAAACGTGTATCAACACATCAACATCATGGGCAAACCGTTGACTACCCCGGAACACTCCTTCTTTTGTAGACTGCATGATGTACAGCCAGCCTTTTACATTGGGATAATCCTTTTTCAGACGTTCCAGGTCATCCTCATTTAAGCCGAGTTTGTGAACGCTATCCAGAATGACAAAGTCATAGTTGTTTAACCGGTCGTAGGGTATTGACTCAACAAGTTCAAGGTTTTGATGCATCGCGCCAACTCGAATAAGTCGTTCCTGGAGTATCCCTTGTCTTCCTTCTTCCTTTGCCACATATAGCACTCGTCCGTGATTTCTTGCGAGGTAGCCCGCAAACATGGCACACAGGGTACTCTTGCCACATTTCGGCTTACCGTAAATAAGCGCTGTAAATCCAGGTGTAGGATCACCAATAAAATTTTTCCATGCGCCTTTAAAACCTAACGTATTAAACCTCACTTTAACAAAATCGAGGCTGTTAATCGGGGTATCACAGGCACACGCAAGTCCCGCCAATTCCTGACCTTCGTACTGTTCGATAATTCCTCTCAATCCGGCCAATTCTGCCTGCTCAATCAACACCGGCGATCCCTCTTTGGCTTGTTTCAAATTTGTCCTGATCTTGTTGATCATTTCAAAATAAGGATCTCCTTTGACGATCTCCTGCTTCTTAAAAGCATTCTCAATTGCCTTCAACAATAGCTGCACTTTCTCGGGAGCACGCTTACCTTCCAGGCCGATATACCTCTTAATGAGCATGACTGACTTGTAAACCTTTTCTCTCTTGACAATGGCCGAAAGCTCCTCCATCCATTTGTTATCTATCTCAAGCGGCAATAGTTTGTCATCACTCATTTTATTAAACACGTTACACAGCTTTTCCTGAATCTTTATGATATGTGCAGCATACTTTGAATTCTTGCGGATCTCTTTTGCGACAATAGCTCTTTGTAGTGCCTTGATATATAATCCGATCTGGTGCTTTGATTTGGGCCTATTGAGTAGATTTAGAAACCGCTTTAAGAAATAGAAATCCTTATCTTCATGAAAGACATAGCTGATCTCTGGTCGTTCCTGTCGTGACTTCTTTGGCTTAGTCTCGTTTCCTGCCTTCTTTACTTTCTTTTTACGTGATTCCGTTGGCTTCGACTTGATCTTCTTCTTGGTACTTTGAGATTTTGGCTTCTCCTTTTCGGACAGAAACATGTTAAGTACTTTTACATGTAAGTCCGCAGTCTCCTTAAGTTCATCGTCTTCATCGTAGAACTGGATAATTTGATCAAAAACCTCATGGGACTTTTGCAGGTCCTTGGGAAGACGTTCAATTATTTCAGGAGTTACTTTTTGATGGTAATTGGATATCGTTATCATTAGTTTTTTAAGTAATGATAGTTTGAGCGCAAAACGGTGTTTTCCGGTATTCCGTGATTTGACGTGTTTACAAACCGCAATTCTACAGTCTATATCCTCGTTGATTTTAATTAGGAGAAAATAATTAAATCAACTATTTTCAAACACATATTTCAACCTTGATAAGTTAACTTATGAGTGTTACAAATACTGAAAACCTTAAAAGCAGAATAATCAAAGAGTTTGAAGAAGAGTTCTCTTTTCTAAAAGACAAGTTCGAAATTATGGATCTTTTAGGCGACAATTCGCCTATGGATTATGACACAATAGAATACCTCGCCCTTCCTTCTGCTGAACATAATATTGTCTGGCACCCTGGAGTATACGTGTTCATCGGTAACGGATGCCTATATAGAGTAGGCGTGAGTATGCGTAATAGTCGGTTTAGGGTAATGCAACACTTGGAAGCACATACAGCAAAAAATGGTCATTGCATCTGGGATATTGATAAATTTGATGACAAATCAATACTTTTATTTAATGTAAAAAACAAGGAAGATCGTCATTGGCTATTAGCCCTGGAAGCTTACTTTGAAACGAGGTTCAATCCATTGATTAAAGCAGGTAGAATTGGTTAATAATATGATTTCCTAGTAGAATGAATAATAAGGTAATACAGTTTTCTCACAATGGAAAGGAGATAAACCTTTCCAAAAGAAGTACTAATCACGGGGGTCACTACAAATTTAATTCTCCATCTGGTGGCTATCGCTTTTGGAATGATCTTGAGGTTCATAAGAGAAAATTTATGATGCATAGTGGATGGTTTTTAAAAAACCTGGGAGACACATTCTCAACGGTACCCCAACGAGCTGATCTCCTCTTTTGGGGAGAATGGGAGCCTCAATCGCGCTTCGAATTAACGGGTAATCCCTTCGATTCTAAACTGCCACATGCTATTCATTACCCTATCTTTTCACAAAGAGGGCAAGGCAGACATAATACTGATCCTTTCGTGTTTGGGGAACACTTCTATTATACGAATTGTAAACAGAAAAGAACCGGAAAGGGAAAGATGCTACTAAACCTCCAAGCCGGTTCAGTTATTTTGTTTGGTTCTGAAATGGACAAAAGACATTTTGTTCTCGATACCGTATTTGTTGTAAATAGTTCTGAAACGGTTGCTGATTATCGAAACCATAAGGAAGAATACAACGATATGCTAAGGCAAGCCACTATTGATTTAGGTAGTGGTCTAGCACCTTGGAAAAAACTTTACAAAGGAGAAATGTATGATTTCAACAGGCATTATTCGGATGACAGTCCATACATTTTTTCATTCTTCCCCTGTAAAATAGACTGCGGTAAAACCGGGTTTGAAAGACCAAAATTGGATATAACTAAATTTAAGCTTCAGAAACCTGGTGCAGGAACCGTTCTATACGCAATAGATGATGAAGCATCCAACTTCTGGCATGAATTGTTGGCATTTTTAATTAACCAAGGGTATTCACTTGGCATTAAACTGGACATGCCACAAAACAACGATGCCATTGAGTTTCCAGAGTACTTAATGAAGGATTCAAATTGTGGCATGGGCTGTTAGTAAACAAATGAGGAAAATAGAGGATACCACTTAAGCTGCTATCCCCATATATATTCAACACAAGCTTAACTACCCATTTTATATTTGAGCAGGGTCAGCCGCACCTTGACGGCCTTGGCTTTCAGCTTCAACAGCTTTAATTTCTCATCATTTCTCCTTACTGGCTTCCTGTCAGGCAAAGGCAGCACACACCTTTGATCTTCTACATCAGAGGCTTTGTAGTCCAGGAGATAATTTAGTTTTGCGAAATCCTTTGCTCTTTCGACAGGATCACCACCGCTGATTGCAAGCTTTTCTTTCTTTGCCAACACCTCTTCCATTTTTACTTTCAAGTAGGATTCCTCACGGGTCTTATCCAGCTCCTCTTGTATCTGTTCAAATTCCTTTTTGAAAGCCGCCAAAACTTCCTCCATATCATCGTTTAGCGTGTAACCTTTATCGGCCAGCACTGTCCTTTCTGCCTTCCTGACTTCTGACAGGTATTCTTTAAATGTATTGAACGTATGGCTTACATCCGTGGGGTTCTGCTCCATATCCCTGCCGATGCTGAAAAACAACCTGCCAATCCGGAGTAATTCTTTGTCATCCTTTTCAGTACCTTCTTCAAAGGCTTCTGCTTCCTTTATCGCTTTATCAACTCTCTCTAAAAAGGCTTTTTTGTTTGCATCCGTTTTATTGATGTACCATCTTTCATCTTTGTACTGCTCCCCATCGCCAAAGAAATAGTTTTTGAATCGTTGTGACATAAATGAAAGTCTCTCCCTGCATTTTTCCTGAAACTCATAATACATTTTGAGCTTAAAATTGAAGCGTGCCATAGTGTCAACATTATTCTCTGCTATGACAAGCCTTCTGCGGATCTCTTTTCTTTCTTCATCAATCATTAGCTTGGTGAGGGCATTGACGTTGGTAAATAAGGCGAATTTGACTTCTTGCGGATCGAGCGATTCCAGGTCTATCACGTTGCCCCTGTCACCTCTGTACCAAATATCATTGATGCGGGCTGTTTTTTCTTCGAGTTTTTGAAAAACAAAAACATCCATACTGTCTTGAACCAAAGGCATCACGGACCTTACATAACCAAACAGATTACCTTGCCGCCAAATTCTGCCTTCGAGTTGCTTTACATCCGTGGGGTTCCAATCCGGATACAAGTTGTAAACAACCGTTCCATTCTTTTGCAAGTCGATACCTTCCCGGATTGTGGCAGTACCTATGATAATCTTTACAATACCATCTAAAAACGCATCTTTAATGGCCTCTTTTCTATTAGCGGAAATACCGGAGGATATAATCTCTACCTCGTCAAAGTTTTTACTGTTATGTCTGACATTCGTCTTATAGTATAATTGTTCTTCCAAGTATTCCTTTATGAAGGGAAAATAATCTTTGCCCCGGTTCATATAGATAACCTGGCCGGAAACGGATTCCCCTTTGCTCTCATGATATTCCTTAACAGAACGAATACACTCCATTGTATAGTGGATTTTCGGGCTTCCTTCTACATAATCTATATAGTCCTCCGGTGGCCGGTTATGCTTGTACAGAAATGGCGAAAGTGCATTATCCAAGGACTGGCCCATCGCACGCATAATATTGCCATTTAAAACGGTTCCTTCCTGGGCATGTTGAATAATCTCCTTTTGGTTGTCCCTCTGCGCCTGGTTCATCCGCAAATAGGTGACTATTTGTTGGTCGTTCGGCAATCTCTTTATACTACCATCTGGCATGGTTGCATTAATCCTGGGCAGGTTGACCTTGCATGGCCTTTTTACTCCTGCTTCTTCTCCGGTCTTATAAGCGATATGGTTATGAATGAGCTTTTGAAGGATTAACCTGTTGTTAAAGCTCTTTACTACCGGGGCTTCTCTGATAGTATCATCATAGGAATTTACATACTCTAATGATTGCAACACAAAGGTTTCCATAAAGCGCTCAACTGAAACAATGCCCATCTTGCGCATGCTTTCATATCCGACCAGGGAAAGCATTGAGTAGATTTCCAGAGGGCTATTGGTAAATGGTGTAGCTGTTAAAAGCATAACATTGCTTCCGAAGGTTCTTTGAATGTAGTTACATAAGAAGAAAGCTTTTACTGCCCGGCTACTTTGTGAGCCAGTGATCTTGTAGCGCTTCACCCCGTCTTCATCAGTGGGAACATCGGCAAATACATTTTTGAAGTTGTGGGCTTCATCAATGATCATATAGTCAAAGCCCAGGGTATCAATATCGGCAATGGTATCTTTTACTCCCATACCTATCAGTTCTCTGAATTTTTGATACTTACTTTCAAGGTCACGGCCTGATTTGTCCTCGTCACCTGCCTGGGCAAGTATCTCGCTCAATTCCTTGAAAAGAAGCTCCATAACCTTTCTTGAAAACCCTATCTTCTTCAATCCTTCATAGGTCATTACAGTAATGCTCTTTTCAGGAACGGCTTTCAGAAAGTCAATTTTGCCTGCTATAGTCCTGCCTAAATTATACCACTCATTGACCGTTACATCGGTGAATGACAGTACACCTGGTATGAATTTTTTCGTCTCCCGGTCGTGGTAGCCAATAATCTCTCGCACCCATTTAGCATAGGTCGGGTTGGGAACAACAACAACCGGGCGGCTGCATTTACCTGAATAAAGTGCGTTAGCGGCAGTGATAATTGCTGACATAGTTTTTCCAACACCCACATCATAAGCAATAATGCCACTTCCTGCTATCTCCATAAAAGCGATGGCCTCTCGTTGGGCAGGGGTAAATTCGAGGCTGAAAGCCTTAAACTTGTAGGAGCATTCAAAACCTATAGGGACCCTATGATAGGGAATAGCGCTAAAGCCGTTGTATTCACGATTCCATTTGAAGTCAACTTTCTGCTGGTCTTCAAATGTAACAGCTTCGTAGAGGAACCGACTGAACAATTCTTCTCCTTCTATCCTTGTATATTTCTCTATGGTGCTTTTATGTTCATCCGAGAAATCCCGTTTTAGATTTTTGCCATTGATATAATAGTCAATGATCTCGCGTGCGGTGACTTCTCTGAAATTGTGTTTTTCAAGCTTTTCAAGCCATTCTGCAAAGGCATCAGTAAGGCTATAGCTGGCTATTTGATCTGTGGCGGTTCCTTCTTCATTGAGAACAATTCCGGATTCCTCACGGAGCTCTGTAATAGTAAAGGTTCTTGCAAATTTGGAAACACTTAAAATCTTTGGGCGCTCATTGGGATCGGGATTTGTAACCGTCAGTAATTTGGGCTTTAGGCTGTTGATCAACTCAATGTGTTTGTCATAAACTTCCTGTCCAAAAAGGCTTATAATATCATCTTTGTCTTCACGCAACTGTAATTCCCTGTCGTACATGTTTCCATATGAAAACAATGGGTAAGGCAGATAGTCGCCCCCGGAATAAAACAGAACCCCTTCTTTGATCCATTGGTGAAGTATTCCATTATCAACTCTCACCCCTGTTTTTTCCCTGACTACATGTGCCTGGTTGATAATGTATTTATTCCCATCCAGCCCGACATACACCATGTAGGTATTGCCATCATAGGTGTTGGTGAATTTGGTAGGTTTACCTATAACCGTTCCTTTTTTAATGCTTTGTATATCCTGCCAACGGTTGTCCTTAATCATAGCATCACGAGTAGTACGCAATACTTCTTCTTCCTTGCCTGCTTTTGAGTTTACATAGTATTTATTCCAGCCCTTCATGGGGTAGCCTAGTGACCGCTTATACCATACCCAAGCCTGCTTTTCCTTTTCGCTGATACCTTTATTGTACAGTCTATCAACATCATCAAAACTTAGCAGGTCTTTGTGCTTTTCCTGTTGTTCTTGTTTGCTTTTGCTTAGTACTTCCTTTAATGATTCCAGGTTCTTGTTCATTACCGTAAGGTCTGGTTGAACTAAATCTCCAAGACCCTGAAAAAAACTATCATCGTCAAGCCCGCTTAGGGCATAGTTGTTATTGTTCATATCCTTTTTGAGTTTTAAGAGTTGTTGTTTGATGCTTCGCGCATTGGCCTTTAGTGCTTCCAGCTTTTTGTTCTTTTCACTCTTTGCCGGACTGCGCATGCCTTGCCTGATGGTGTTTAGAATATCCTGTTTTGTGCCCTTGATGCTAATAGGAAAGTCCCTTGAAGTAGTTATCCATTCGGTACCCGCCACTTTTTCGGGATGGATCTCAAACCAGGTGTTGTACTTTGTGATTTCTTCAAAGGTTAGTGGATCATTGCCAAAGGTGATTTTTGCTACCCTCTCGTCAATAAGTGGTATGCTGTGTTCATAGGCAAAGTCTTCATAATCTTCGGGAAAGACACCATTTCTCAACACTCTGATATTTCTTTCAATAGCTTTCATTCGCTTAGGATCTGTTTCCTCCCGGAGTTGCAGATTATATTTCAGAATTAGGTGGTCAATGAACTCCATTCTATGCCTGTAGTAGTCGGGTTCTCTTTCCATATTTCCATACGTTTTGTGAATACCTCTTAAATCAGGAAATAAACTATCAGAGGGAATACCATCAAGGGCTGCCTGCAGGTGGACAGGCTTTCCTAATAGCCGCTTGCCTACTGCTTCAACCACTGGTACACTGACAGCATTACCGGCCATTTTGTAGCGTTGTGTATCAGATATTTCCTGTGTTTCTCCATTAAAGGAGCCGAAACGTGTCCAATCATCAGGAAACCCTTGTAATCGCTCGCATTCCTTAGGGGTAAGTCTTCTTATCAGTGGTTTGGTTTTGCTAGCCAGGAGATTGTCCATTTGGGACGAGCTGGCAATCGCCCCGGTCATATCTTCTTCCCGCGGCACATATTCTTTTTCAGAAAAAGGGGCGTGGTCTCTGCCCAGCTTCTGGTTTTCTCTCCTTATTGCTTTTGCCCTCTCAGTTCGTTGGGTTTTGAGGGGTTGCCAGACTCCCTGTAGAAGGAAGTTATGTTTATTGTTCCCTATAATGGCATTCGTGTTTTTGTCCCTGCGAAACTCTACCCCCTGCGCATAACTGCCGTCCTTTTGCTTTTTGCCCCTTACGGCAAGCACGTAGGGAGCAGAATTTGTTTGTTCACCGGCTCGTGTATCTATGGTCGGAGCAATGTTGGCTTGAACGAGGGTCTTTGCATTTGCTCTACAATCCGTCTGGCAGTGGTCTCCGATAGGAAATACTTTTGGTGTGGGTTCGCCTCTAAGACTTCCGACAAGGTAGATGCGCTCGCGATTTTGGGGGAGAAACCAGGCAGTATTAAGCAACTGCCACTGGCAGTCATATAGCCCAAGGTTGGCAAGCGTCCGGAGCACGATTTCAAAGTCTCTGCCCCCGTTCGAGAACAAGAGACCTTTGACGTTCTCAAAGATAAAAATACGGGGTCGGCATTCTCTGATAATCCTGATTGCTTCAAAAAAGAGGCGGCTTTTACTTCCTTTAAGTCCTTTTCTTTGTCCAGCAACCGATAAATCCTGGCAGGGTGAACCGAAGGTGACGATGTCTGGTCTTTTGATTTCTTTCCCATTGATTTTGGTCACGTCCCCCAAGGGGATCGCATTTTTGAAATTTAGTTGATAGTTAGCTGTGGCCTTTTCGTCTATCTCTGAAAAGTAATGGGTGGAAAATCGGAAACCTGCCCGGTGAAGCCCGAGGGCAAAGCCCCCGGTCCCGGCAAAAAGCTCCAGTAATGTGAGACCGGTGGCTTTCATGCCATCTCACTTTCCAGGTGCCCTATAGCTGCTCCTATTGACACTTCATTTGTAATAGCGTAGTTGAGCACCATGCTTTCGGCTTTTTTATAGCTCTGCGGAGAGGACAGCATTTCGCAAAAGTTGGGTGTGACGCTTTTGTCACAATGTTGCAGGGCAACCCGGATCATAGATCGAAGTTGCCGGATGTCGTTGTTGTTTAGTTGAGTTTTCATGCTACAAGCGTAGCATAACAGGAAAAACCAATTCCGTGATTTCTCCTGTTTACGGATGTTTAAAGAAGACCTTCATCCACAAAGGACAGGTATCCGGCTTTGGTAATGATCACATGATCCAGAACAGCGATATTATGCAATTCTGCCAACTGTTTACATTTTTTTGTCAGTGTAATATCAGCTTGGCTCGGCTTCAGGTTGCCAGACGGATGGTTATGTGATAAGACTAAGGCGGTGGCGAGGCTCTTTAATGCCACACCGAAGATGATCCTCATATCGGCCAATGTACCATCAATACCGCCTTTCGAGTGCCGGTAATAACCGATTATGTTATTCTGTTTATTGAGATAAAGGATATTGAAGTATTCCTGTGTTTCTATTGTTCCTCGCTTGTATTGCTTACGAATAAAATCTGCCACGTCATGCGAGCTGGTGATTTTGCCAAGAATACGTTTCCCCTTATTAAAAGAAACCTTTATTTCCGGCACCAGGTTGGGCTTGAATTGTCCCTTTAGACCAGAAAGTTCGCCAAGGAGCATTTCAGGTTGTTGCCTATAAATTACTGCTTTTTTTGGCTTGTACGCTTTCGCTTTAGTTTTCCTCTTTGTTTTCATAGTACTATGTTCTTTGAAGTACGACAATATCAGTTGCCACAGAAGTCTTGGAAAACACGGGTGGCAAATGGTAAGCGTCCAGCAGCTTGCATAGCCAACCCATTTCCTTTTTCATTTGACTGTAGCTAGCTCCGTTTCTCATAAACCTGTCTGGAATGATGTACACTAATAAACCTCCCTTCTTCAACATTTTTAAACCATAATACATGAAGAACATCTCATTCAAAATTACTTTCGGCCAACCAAAATAACTGCTATAGAAGTTCTTGTATTTGCCGTAGGGAGGATTACCGATTATTAGATCAAAAGGGTAATCTTTTAACCAGGTAAGCCCCTGCCTGATCCGCGAGACATACCGGGGTGGTTCCATGAAGGCGTTTTCAAAATACAGGTTATGGATCTCTGCATCGGGGTAGAGAATATCTGCAATTCTGGCACTTGTAGGGTTGGTCTCGAATCCAGTCAGCTTACTTCCGGTTGGTGAATGAGCAAAGAAGCGCCCCGTACCGCATGCAGGTTCAAGCACATGCCCACCGGCTTTGAACCCAAAGTGAACGGCCAGCTCCCACATGAGTTCTACTATGTAACTCGGTGTGTAGAACTCGTAGAGAATACCTTCACCAGTTTTGCCACTGGCCGATTCCCCACCCGCACCGATGTACTGGTTAATAAATTCTTTGTCCTTATCTGAATAGCCCTGGTTGGTGGCATCCTTGTGTTTGATGAAAGCCTCTATTTCAAG
Organism: Fulvivirga imtechensis AK7; assembly: GCF_000331535.1. GTDB lineage: Bacteria > Bacteroidota > Bacteroidia > Cytophagales > Cyclobacteriaceae > Fulvivirga > Fulvivirga imtechensis. The sequence goes on from NZ_AMZN01000033.1 coordinate 55,310, forward strand.
GTTAAGCTCTGATTGGTTTTTGGTTGTTCCCATAATCGGTTGGCTTGATTATGGGCAATGGTAAGCAGCTAATACAACTGGATTTCGTGATTTTACCTTTTCAAGAGGTAAACCAGAGCTGAACAATCAGAGAATTTGATGAACTGGTCGATTAGGATTAACTTTAATTTAGGTATATAACACGTCCAACTAATTTATTATGAATGAAGGATACATAGATGTCGATGTTAATTTTTATCCAGACAATGCAGAATTAGGAGTATTTTGGAGATATTATGAAATTGAGAAAAGATTTCATGCTAGTGAAAGTAACTGGAGGCAAGCTATGTGGGGAAAATCCAAAACAAATGAGAGGGTATGTCGATTTTGCAAAAAAGACGCTTCATCAACGAGCTTCAGAAAGCTTGCGCACTTAATTCCTGCATTGATGGGCAATAAGGTTTTATTCTCAGGTTATGAGTGTGATAATTGTAACATGTTGTTCAGTAAATATGAAAATGATCTGGCCAACTTCTCAGGTATCTGGCATACGTTGTCGCAAGTTTCTGGCCGTGGGGGAGTTTCAAAATTTAAGGACAAAAAGAATAAATTCCATATTATTTCAAAAGACAATCAACTTCACCTATATATAAAGGATTTGAAAAAGGGAGGCGTAAACGTTAACAACGAAATGCTGTCCATCAATACTTTTAAACCTGCCTTCATTCCAAGAAATGTTTTTAAATGCTTCGTAAAAATAGCGCTGGGGTTCCTTGATAAAAAAAACCTAGGAGGTTATGAGAAAACACGGCGATGGCTTATAGGTGAAATTCCAGAGAAAGCAATAGCAATGCATCCCTATTTCTATGTTCCACGAGCAAGGGGCACTAAGAAACTTAATGAACCGTTAATAATGCTGATGAAAAGGAAACAATTTGATGCCCCATTTGCTATTCCGGAACACTGCTTGTTAATTTTCTATGGTATATTTATCTATCAAATATTTATACCCTTTCATCAATCGGAGGTTACTCAATTTTCCAAAGGGAAATTATATATTCCAATAGCTGAATATCTATGCCAAGAAATATCCTCTGATAATCCAAACGGTGCAGCGCAAGTAAATATCATGAACATGGGGGCAACAATAAAGGTAAAAGGTCTTGATGAAATTATTAGATTGCCATTTCGTAAGGTTTGAAAAAATTAGGAATCACTTCAGTAATAGCCTCAATTAAACACTTGAATCCAGACGTAAAAAAAACAAACCAAGAATATAATAAGAATGGTCACTACCATACCGGTATTGGTTAATTCAAATTCCTCCTTAGAACCCACAAATAGATTTACAAAATCCGAAAGTATTCTTCTCATTGTTAGTACTGTTTAGGCTGCGACCGTAAGAACGCCAAACCCTTCTCAGTCACATAAAACTCATAACACTTTTTCCCTGACTGCTCAACTCTGATAAAGCCATGCTCCTTACAATAGTTAATCGTGTCCTGGGCAGTCCTTGAGGCTGTTGCCAGTGTATCTGCAGGAATTAAAATGTAACCCGAAGATTGAGCTAAATCTCCGGGTGCTGATTGAAGTAGCTTTATTAGCTCAATTACTGTTAAACCCTCTTTTAATCGTTGGCCTATGTTGATCATAACTACGAAAATAAGGATTTAAAGTCAAACATAAGTAGTTTAGCCTCCCGAGCTTTATGGCACAAATTCGTGCCAATCATCAATAAAATATTCCTCTTCAACACCTACGCCACCTCCCCAATAAGCGCTGTTGTTATCCGATACTACTACAGGATTGCTCCTTCTCCCTGGAAAATCAACTTTCTGATACCATTTCTGGTCTGTTTCATTGAAGTAGAGTACTGTTTTTTCTCCCCAACTATCCCCTATGTAGAGCCTTCCTCCTATGGTAAATATTGCATCTACGTGAGATAAGAAATGCTCGGGTAGTTTCTCCCACTTTCCAATTCCGCTTTCAAATGAATACTGCCAAACCTCTCCGTTTTCACGGCCTATGTAAGCTGTGTTGTCGGTGCTAGCTGAGAGGCCATCATAATCTTCATTGACAAAAACAAAAGGTACACTTTCTTCTTCATTCCAGTCTCCACCTGCAATATCGTACGAGTATACCTTACCTCCTGCGGGAATAAAAAATGCTTTGTTTTCGGACTTAATGTAGAATGTGAAATCCGGTGTATAGAAAGAAATGGGTGCATCACTTATATGATTCCATGTGTCTGTTTGCGGATCGTATTCCCACAACTTTCCATATTCCAGAATATAGCCTTTGTCCTCTGTACCCCAACAAGCCGTTGTCCTTGAATCCAAATCAGGATGTATAGCTGTCTTTTGAGTCCAGCTATTCACCTGCGGGTCGAATTCCCAAAATAGTGTTGTTGTTGGGGAGCCATTTGATGTGTGCTGACGATCATGTAGGTAAACCTTGCCATTGATCATAAACGAATATGTAATGTGCCTGTCTGTTGTCACATCAAGAGCACTTTTTTCTTTCCATTCTCCTGATGTCACAACAAACGTTTCGCTAGATGTGGCACTTTCACCTCCAGCTATTACGGTTATTGGTCCTGACGTTGCCCCTACCGGAACTTTAACCACCAGAGTACTATTTGATGCTGATAATATTTCTGCCTTTACTCCTTCAAATAGCACTTCATTTTGCTCAACTTCAGGAGAAAAACGGCTTCCCTCTATTTTCACTTCCATGCCATAATCCCCTTCCAATGGAGTAATAGTTGTGATTCCAGGACGCTCTTTTTCTTCCTCAAACAGCGAGCAGCCAGTTAAGAAAATCACAAATATGAGCAAGAACCAATGTCCTTGAATGCGAGTTGCAATTGAATTACCAGTCATTGTTATTTTTCAAATGTTTAAAATGAATACGAATAAGTTAAAGTTGCTGTAATTTCGTTAAAATTGGTCGTAGCCTCTCCGGTTTTGTTCAGGTAGATTAAATTAAGCCCAAGTCTATGGCTACCCGACCACTTCTTTTTTACAGGCTCAGCAAGTGAATCTTTTTGAGCAACCCCTTCCGGCAAAGCTTCTCCTGTGGTGGTGCTGTGCTCCTGGTTTTCTTCTTTGAGTTCCTCTTCCTTCTTTCTCAGTTTTTCCGGGGTTAAATTTAGCCCCAGCCGCACCGTTAGCACCTTTGAAGATGGATTATCTGAATACTCCTGCATGTTATAGGAGGTGGCCAATGTACTCCGCAGCGCCTTCTTCCACATGGATTTCGTTATTGAAATGTTCGGCCCGATGGTGGTTGACTCGGCCATGCTTAATTCACTGCGGTACATGCTTACTCCACTGGATACACTCAGGCCAGAAGCGGAAACCATATACCTATAAGCAAGGTTACCATTGTAAAAATACGAGGTATTGGTTTCGTTTATCTCATCGTTCTCATCGCTTGACTCCTGATAGGAGCCTGTAAACAATACGGACTGCTTATTCTCTCTTGAACCAAAGGAATAGCCTATTGACATGGAACCGTTTTTATTGACCTGATAAAAGTTAAGCGTGTCCAGGTCGTTTTGAAAGAAGGGATCAAATCTTGGCCTTACATTGGTAAAGGTGGTGAAGTTGGAATAGGTGGCGTTAATATTCCAATGTTGATCTGGAATATAGTTGGCGTTGAATGAAGCGATTACTCGTTCAGTAGAACTCACCTCTGTTTCTTCGAGGTTGTTCTTTTGCTTTCCTACATTGGCTCCAAGTGTCAATTTATTTTTCAAAGCCCTGACAGAGCCGCTGACCGTTAAGTTTTCCAAATCATCATTAAAGAAATAAGCGCCCAAGGTGTTAAAACCGGGATCGATTCGCTCGTAATTCAATTGCAATACATAGGTATTCCCATTGTAGGCTATGCTGGTATTAAAAGCATTGTTGAACTGGCTGGATGCCCTTGACGTGAACAGTGGAGTCTGCGCTAAAGTATGGCCAGATTCAACCTCTTCACTTCGGATATCATGTGTTAAAGCACTGGTAGCATATTCCATATTCAGGCTGACCCTTTTAAACAGTTGCTTTCTTCCTAAAAAGCTCACTACAAGATTTTCCTTTGGCAGCACTTCATTCTGAACAGGTACATATGGAATAGAACCCACCTCATCTTCCGCTTTGAATATAATCACTTCAAGACTATGTGCCTGATCATGATAACCAGCCTTCATGCCATACCCCATTCTTTTGAAGGCCGGTAAGTTAGAGGTGACTGCCAATGTATCTTCCGGTACTGCTTTATTCAGTTCTCCATACATGGCACTGAACTGCCACTTGCCGGGCGTCAGCTCTACACCAGCCCCTAAAAACACATGGCCTGCCAAGGTGTATTTTGAAAAATTCATGCTATTGTAGCCCAAGTAAGCCTTTACCCACTTGTATTGTGGAGTAATGCCATACCGGTTGAAGGGCTGGCTAAAACTCCTATTTTGATTGCTAAAGCTAAAGGAAAAAGGGATACTCCACCCATAGATGTCCAGGTTCAGGTTTCCCGTGGTAAACCAGTTAAAAGGGTCTCTGCGGTTTTCAATACCCGAGGCATTGTAAAAAACACCTGACGCATTCACAGAACCCGAAACCTTGACCGGCTCCTGATCTTTGAGATTGTCAAGGTTTTGGGTTTGAGCTACCAAAGGAATAAAAATCAAAAGAGTAAAATAGTAGAAACGATTCATCTATAGACAATTTTTAAATACTAAATCAATGGTAGGATTTAGCTTTTTAAATTTTAAAGTTGGCAGGACGCATAAAAGTAAATAATATCTATCTAAGCAGTTCAAAACCGTAAATCTTATTATCCATTGTGCCCACCAATATGTTATTCTCCACTAACTCTCCTCGAAAATTTATCAGAAGTAGATCTTCCTTTGCAACACCATCAGGATTATTTTTATCACCGCCAACTATATTTGAATTAAAATCTTGGAATAGAATGTTTCCATTATTTTTATCAGCAATCGTTAGTACAGGGTCATTATCTTGCAATGAATAAAAGATAATACAATCCTCAACTCCTGTTATATAATCAGGTCTGTTGACAAAAACCCCTTCTTCTGAGCCCAATTTCCACTTCAAATCACCACTATTCCTGGTAATAGCATTTAAATTTCCATCAGAAAAATAAATATTTTCGCCATCGATAATTATCTTACTTGTATGACCTGAGTACCTATCCAAATTATATGTCCAAGCAACATTGTTCGAGTTAAGATTAATTGCAACCAGTCCCACATTACGAACAATCATGTAAAGGAAATCTTCATAGAATGTTAATTTGGAGAGTAGTTGTCCTCCAATTGAAAAGGTATTTAATACGTTGCCATTATATTTATCGAGAACAATAATTTGATTTCTATTTACCACATACACTTTGTCGTCTTTTATAAGGGGTCTATCAGCAATTCTACTTTCAGAGGGTGTAGACCATATTTGTTTTTGAGTATAAACATTAAAGCCCTCTATTTTCATATTGGGATTGACCTCTACCCAAATGCTATCGGTAATTAATTTTATCTGCTCGTTTTCAAAATATCGTGCCCGTTTTCTGTATTTATTGGTCAAATAATTGTCAGTTCGCAAATCCATCACCTCCAACTTCATCTCGGAGTCGTGAACTAACAAACTGCCATCACTAATTGAAGTATCTAATTGCACCGTAACTTCCTCACCGGAAATAGCATCAACCACTTGATTGCTAGAAGTAAAAATAAATCCTCTAGCCAATTCAATGATATCCGCGTCATCTGTTTGAAATTCCCACTTTAGTTTAAAAAAATTGGATACTGGTTGAGATTTTGCACTTGCTACAAAATTCATAAAGAACCAGATGCATGCGATTTGTATAAATAATTTCATGCTATTTTAGTAATTCAAAACCATATATTTTCCCATCCATAACCCCTACTAGTATTTTGTTATCTATTAAATCCTCTTTAAACATTATCATGAATAAATCTTCACTAGCAACATTATCTGGGTTATCCTTATTACCTCCCACTATATTAGAGTTAAAACCTTGATACAAAATTTCTCCATTTGCCTTGTTTGCAACCGTCAGTATCGGATCATTATCTTCTAGCGAATAAAAAATTAAGTAATCTTTAACTTTATTTAATTCGGTTCTATAGATGTATATACCTTCCTCTTCACCAATTTTCCATATCAGTTTTCCATCGAATCTATTAATAGCGTACAAACTATTATCTGTAACATATATCTTGTCTTTTTCAACAACCACTCTATTGATTTTGCTAGAATATGTTGACATCTCAAACACCCAAGAAATCTTTTTATCGTCCAAATTGAATGCAATGAGACCCACATTTTTTACAACCATATAAAGGTGGCCTTGGTGATATGTGATACCAGAAAGCGTAGTTCCTCCTAAAGGATGCTTTGAAACTAACTCACCGTTCAACTTATCAAAAACTATAAGATGAGTTTGGTCAACTAAATAAATTTCATTTGCTACAACAATAGGCTTATTAAAAATCCGAGAATTAGTCGCCACTTTCCATATAATCTTCTTTTCATTCAAATTTACACCACGAACCTCCTTGTCATCCACCACTTCCACCCAGATACTATCTCTCGTAAGTTCAATCTGTTCCGAACCTATATAGTAGGATCTTTTTCTAGTTTCTTCAAAAGAATAGTTTCGATTGTTTAGATTTCTTACCTTTAATTTTAAATCAGTGCTGTAAATTAAAATTGAGTCTGAATACTCCTTTTCAAACATTTCAAGGGATACCTTATCACCTTTTAATGCGTCTATTGCAAAATTTTCGCAGGTGTAAAGGTAATTATCATAAGTTGCTGGAACTGCATTATTGCACGTTACCTCTACCTCCCATTTCAACTTTAGAAATTCATCAATAGGTTTCGGACCTGTTTGATCCAAATAGAGCTTTGAGCCAGGTTCTACACTCATATTCGTTAATCCTGACCCCAAGATTAAGCTTGTTAAAATAAAAGCTAGTTTCATTGTCGTTTATTTTTATTCAAAGTTTCTGTATCTTTTTAATGGCTGAAAATGCATCCAATCTCTTTTCCTGGTCCAGTTTCCGCCCCAGTCAATTTTGCCCGAATTGAGGAAATATTCAACAAAACCATTATCCAAGTTAAAGAACCCATTCTCTCCAAGCGTTGAAATAGCAGTTTGCGTGCCATTCCTGTTTAACCATTCAACATAATTCCCAAACGATAGCCGTCCCATTCCCGAGCTTCCCAATATTTCATCAACACGTTCTAAAAAAGAAATGAAATCATTAATTTGAGTAGAATCAAAAGACTCAATCACTTCAAAATCTAAATCGATACCAAATGAAGCTGGAAGATATCCCGCAGTTTTCGTTTCTTCAACCTCACTTATAATCTTCTCAAATGCCTCTTTATACACTTTTAGGATATCCATTGTATTCGTTATATAACCATTCCAGTAAATATACTCATCATGAAAATTGGATTTCATTAAATAAGCTTTTACGAATCCATTATTAAGTAAATCATGATATGTCTTTAACTCTTCAATAATTTGATCAACTTCTTCAATTTTACTAGTACATTTCTCAGGAATAATACTCCTCAGTTCATTAAGCATTTCTTCACTTACCTTATTTTCAAACCATAGCTCATTTATCAAATATGAAGTTCTTTGGTAAATCTTTTGATACTCAGAATATACAGCATTTCCTTGATTCACAATACTACTCTTCCAAAAAGGCAAGGCATCCTTAAACTCACTATCATACTTTGTGAGGTAATTAAATCCTGAAATAATTTCGCTTAATGATTGAGAATTAATTCTTTGTTTAAAGTTATCGCTTGCATTTTTCATTTGTTCCAAGATCAAGTCTGTATACCAGAAATCAACATTGGTTATAACTTTTAAGAATAAATTCTGCTGTTCCGATATTTGGGGATTGCGTATTGCATCAATATCTATTGCAAAGCCAAATGAGTGGTCACTAATAATTCGAGAATGATTCATAAATCGAATAGTATAATCATTGATGGAATACTTGTTTTTATACTTATTATAGTCACCTTGTTCAATAATTTTGTCTTCTATCTCCTTTAAAATTGGTTGGTAATTTTTGTGAGTGCTTATCTGCTTTCCTAGAAATGAAAATGTAGTATCATTTTTATCCATATAGCCTAAAGGACCAGACCCGTCTATATTTTCAATAGAAATATTGTCTATCATTTGTTCTCGCAACATCATGTAGTATTCAAATTTGGTCGTCCCGTAAGGAGCATTGTTAACAACTACTCTTTTCTTAATTTCGTCAGATGCATCATTCCACTCGTCCGCGTACGGATGGACCTTACTTAAAGCTGACGCTGAAAAAGGCATAGTAAAATTCTTACTCTCACTTGAAAGTATTTTGACTTCGAAAGGAGACTCATCGTATCTGATATACTCACCATTATTATCCCCCTGATTCATTTTCCCATCCCAATGAAATGCTGCATTTTCTGCAATCTTTATATCCTGATCGTTTATATAAGCTAAAGTTCCATCATTCTTATAGATTTCCAGCTTGGCATATTTTAGGGGATACTTATCAGTTGTTTTTATAGAGTATGATATTTCTAGTTTGTCATCATCAATGCCAGCCGTAAATTCTTCATCAGTAATTGGTACAATGGTGACAAGCTCTGGCCGCTCTTCTTCCTCAACGAGATATGGACATAATATCTGAATCAATTGATCCCACTGCTCCTCAGAAAGTTCACTGCTATACGGAGGCCTTTTTCCTTTGAGTTGATTAACCATCTGTTCAACTTGGGGCCCATTTATATCATCTTCATTTATTAAGGTCAATAGACTGTCTGGATCGTTTATCAATTCATCAACCTTTTCCAATATAACCTGTAACCTTTCCTCGTCTTTTGGCAAACAATCAGGTAATGATTGTATTCTTCTGATCAAAACATCATCCAGAGGCCCTTTGCCACTGTTTTCAAGGTAATTGTTTATTTCCTGCTTGAAGTATTCCAAGGCCTCTTTGATTAACTCTTTTTCGATGCTAATAGCGTCATCCTCCGCAGTGTTGTCGTTTCCTTGCGTGACATTTCCGTCACTATCAACGATCCACGTATCACCAGAGCTGTCAGTAAACCTGACATCTTCCTTCTCCCCGGTTTCGGGATCAACCGGCTGCTCGTAAGTATGCGCTGTCCCATCTTCATCAGTCACCGTAATTACGCCATCGTCACCCACGGTCACATCACCGATCTCACCATCATAGGTAATATCCTCTCCATCGAAATCATCCTCTGAATCATCATCCTCACTGCCAGAACCATCTTCATCAGTACCGGTGCCATCGTCTTCATCTTCGTCTTCCCAATTGTCAATCAACCCATCTATTCCATCCGAAAGGGCGATCACTTCACCAGCCACAACCTGGTAGAGTTCATTCACCCGGATATTATCAAACTTCACAGCCATATTGAAGCCCAGGAACGGGGTTTCTATAGAGCCTAAACCAGAGAAAGCACCATTTCCACCTTTTACCTCGATCAACCTCATTTTGAAATCACCCACGGTAAACACCTCTCCGCGGATAGCTGAAATGAGTGGTGTAGTATTCAAAGGCTGTTGCAGGTCTTGTGCGTCTCCACAGGCAAATATCCGTGGCGGATAGGTGGTGAACCTTTTGGTTTCTGTCCATGAACTGACGAAAGCCCCTCTTTTGCTCCCTATTCGTACTTCATATTGTGTTTGTGGCATCAGGTTATTCAGCACCACATACATACTGTCAGCCAGTTGGGCATTAAGGGGGAGCTGCAATTCTTCTACAAACCATTCTGCTCGCGGGTTGTTGGACAGCCTGTATTCCAGGGTATAGCCGTCAGGCTCCAGCGATGGTTTCCAACTGGCCATTCCCATCCTCTCGTTGAGAGCCCATGCTTTAAATTCATCTGGTTCCGGCAGCGGTGGTTCATCCTGGGCCACTTTAAAGGTGCATACCTTGCTGTAACCATTGTTTTTAAACCGGTCTCGCCCATCCAGGTCTATGGCCTGTACCTGCCATACGTACTCCATGCCAGGGATCAATGGCGGTTCGGCCACTCCATAGAGCAGGTTGGTTTCCGGGGTTTGAATTTCATAGATCGGGTTGCTGCTTAATACTATGTCTGCCGGGTTCCTGCCTTCAGGCCTGATCTCGTACAACCTGAAAATATAATCCGTAGTAAAACTGGAGTTAGGCGATATAGCCATCGGAGTCCATTGGAAGATCACCGATTGCTGCATTTCGTTCAGCTTCAGCTCTGCTGCACAGGCGGGCTGGTTGAGCATAGGCGGGTCAGGGCGTACCAGCCACACACTTTGGCAACTCGACTGCGAAAGTTGTATCTCCGGGTGCCGGTAGTCATAAACGGTAAAACAAAACTGGTAAAAACCTTCGGGCAGTCTTCCCGACCTTTCAAATTGCGCCTTGCTGTAGCCACTGAATATTAAATTTCTGCTGTCAAACCATGGAGCCAGGTCATTGGCATCCAGCCAGGTGGAAACTCCTCCTTCTATGGTTACAGGTGGCGGGTTAAATGCAGGGGATGTTTCTATTCTTACTCCCTGTCCTTCTATCACCATCCTGATCCTGACATCGTACAATGGTTCTGTCAGATCCCTGAGAAAAAGGTTGAGTTTCAACTGCTCCGAACCGGGCGCTACATAGTCACTAAGGAAAACCGAATAGGGCGGGGCTATCTGTGTGGTAGCATTTACAGGATACACCTGTGAAAAAGTGTTGTGTACCACGCCCAGGAACATGATAACTGCTACCAGCAACGTCATGAGCAGGGATGGTTTATCTTCTGTATTTTGGTATCTCATCTTTTTCATTTGTATCATTTGTTCACCAGCACTTTTATCACGGTTTCTGCCTCTCCTGTTACTGCCCTGAGCAGGTAAACACCACTTTGTCTGTCGGAAAGGTCGAACGAGGCCATGTAGAAGTCACGTCCTGAAAACTGTTGCTCTTGTACCTTTAATCCGAACATGTCGTATATTTCCAGCGCAAGGTCTGTGCGCTGATGCAATTCTATAGCCGCTTCAAATCTGCCCTGGTTGGGATTGGGGTATACTTTGGCTGTTTTGATGCCTATTTCCCCAAAGAGGATGCGGCCATTATCCGGCTTTTCATTTTTATTGTAAACTTTGATCGCCTTGGTCTGATAATCCACACAACCTCCGAGGTAGGCAGTAAAGCCAATTTCATATTCGCCTGCCTGGCTGTATATTATCTGTGGGTGCGCTGCCGAGCCGTCAATAACTGTTATATCTCCGCCAAAATGCCACTCCACACTATCTGGCCTGGGATCAGTCACATCTACCAGTATTACAGTGTCTCCGGCTTCCAGTTCCGTAGCCGTAAGGAAGTTGACCTCAAAGAGCACATCTCTTGTTCTTAATTCGAACTGTTCACTCATCAGGCAGCCGTTAGGCAGCGTTACTTCTGCGGTATATATACCTGCCTGATCAATGGTGATACGGGCCTCATGGCTGGTAAAACCGTTGGGGGATGACCAGGAATACTGAGCGCCTTCCGCATTGTAGGTAGCATCTACAGTGTAGGTCTGCCCCTGGCATAAGGTGGCCTCCCGGTCAATGGAAATGTTTTCCGGTTCTGTAATTTCATATTCGGCCTGTACTTTACAGCCTTCGGCATCTGTTACTGTCAGTTGATAAACGCCTTGCTCCAGGCCTGAAATATCCTTTGTGTCTGCACCATTTGACCATTCATAAGTATAGGGCAGGGCGCCACCCTCCATAGTTGTTATGATCTGCCCGTCATCATAGGTGTAGCAGGAAATATCCGCCACGGTAGCATCCAGGGTCATCGGGTTGTTCAGCTCTATCACAGTTACCTCTGTATGGGCTTCACAACCATTCAGGTCGATTACTCCCAAGGTATAGGCGCCGGAGGAGATGGATTCGAAAGCGGGTTCCGTACCATAATCTCCTCCGTTGATATTATAGGTATAGCCACCCACACCGCCTGTTGCTTCCACTGTAATATGGCCGCTGTTATCGCCAAAGCATTTCACATCGGCTTTATCGGTCATCGCCAGCTCCAATACTTCCGGTTCTGGCAGGTTCAGTATCTTTTGTTCGATACAACCATTGGCATCTTTAATGTAAAAGGTATGGTCTCCTGCCGGGAGGCCGGTGATTACAGGTTCCGTAGCGAATTCTCCATCATTCACGCTGTACAGGTATGACGCACCGGCATCAAAAGCAATACCACCGAAGCCTTCCAGATTTACCTCTCCGTCAGAGCCTCCAAAGCAGCTTATGCCATAGCCCGTTCGGGAGGTGATCGACATGTGCATATCCAATGGGGCGTCAGGGGCAAGGAATTCAATCACATCGGGATATATGGTCTCACACCCTTCGATATCCACCACCTTGATATAGTATGTGGAAGGGCCGAATTGCCTGGTCGCAACATAGGCTGTCCAGGTGGCCCGGTCATCATCCGAATAATACCAGGTATAATCTCCCCAACCCCCTGAAATGTGCGGTATGATGCTACCATCTATTTCTCCAAAGCACTCCGGCCTCTCCACCTCTACTGCGTCAATGGTTAATATCTCCGGTTCTACAAGGGTGACGCTTTCTGAGGTCACACTACAGCCGTTGCTATTGGTGATGGTCAGCTCATAAGTACCGGGAAAAAGACCGGTCAGAGACATAGACTGGTTCTGATTGCCACTTCTGTAGGAGGCTCCGTTCCATCTCCATTGAAAGGTATAGCTGGTAAGTAGCCCTTCGGCTGTCACGTTAATTTGTCCGTTATCGGCTTCAAAACATGTGATCTTCTCAGGGGCAAGCGCAACTGTCATTTGCTCTGGCTGGATGAGGGTCACAGGGTCCGGTAACTGGTATTCATCGCTGCATGTAGTGACATCATTTTTGATTGAGATTTGATAGTCCCCTGGTTCCAGCGATGAAAAATCTCCTGTCGCGTTGGTCAGCTCTTCGCCTGAACTTATATGTTTTATTGTATACAGGTAATTGCCATAACCCCCTGAACCGGATATAGTGATCTGTCCATCGGCAGCACCGTAACATGAGATATTCCTTTCGTCTGTAACGGAGGCCGCAAGAGGTACTACTACGTCCACCTTTTGCGTCTTTTCATATGCTGCACAACCGGGTTGATCCACATCGGTGACTTTAAGGGTATAGGTATCTCCGGCAAGGCCTGTAAATGTAACACTGGTGAGGGTTGTATTAAGCCTTTCCCGCACCTTTGTACCTTTGCTGTTATAAAGCCTGTAGTTAAACCTTCCTGAACTATTCTTTACATAACTGCCATAGGTTTTATCATAGCTGGCGCTAATGCTAATACTTCCATCCGGTTCGTTAGTGCATCTTGGAGTTGTAGGGTCTGTTGTTGCTTTAACTTTCGGGGGTTGGTAGATAATAATGTCTCCACTATCTTCCTTCGAACAGCCATCCTGTACAGTTACTTTATATTCTCCTGCTTCCAACCCTGTAAAACTCCCTTCTCTGACCGTATTACCTGCATTAAAGGTGCCTGCACCGTCAGAGATGGTATAGGTAAAGTTCGTTTTGCCTCCGGTTACAGAGAAGGCAACGCTTCCATCACTGCCCTCCGGACATGAAGCATCATTTGGAGGGTCTGTATCCAGTACGGGAAGTGCTATGGCGTCCACTGTTCTTACTGCGGAAGTAGCGCAATTTCCAACTTCACCTCCTATGTTGGCAATGTAAATGTACATTTTACCGGGAGGCACACCTGTAATGGTATAGTCAGTACCGCTGAATGTTCCATGCACAGCTCCTATACCCACACAGGAATCATCTTCCGGGTCAGTGCATTGCCCTGTCTGAACAAAATACTTGTAATCGCCAATCCCCTGCACATTGGTGAGTTGTATTGTACCCGTTTCTAATCCCTGACAAGAAGGAGTTATCGACCCTATGTTAAATGTAGGGGCTGCCGCTGATACCACTGTAGCGTCAGGGTCTGAATAATCACTGGTAGAAGTGCCGGTTTTTGCCCGTACCCGAAAGGACAAGGGTAAATTAGCACTTTCCTTAACCCAGGATGAGATTCCTGGAATATCACCTATTTTCACTGCAATCGAATCCATTGTAAGGACACTCTCGGGGAAAACTGAATAGCTGGATGTTGGTAGCGTTCTCCATTTGTCCCTTAACTTTGTTTCGCATATGGTTGGTGGTTCATCACAGCACGGGCTGCCATCCCCTGGGGGAGCAGCGTTTGTAACAACGCCAAATGGGTTGTCTGCCGAAAGTGGGGTACCACCACTGCAAGGACCACAATAATCCGGGTTTGGATAGCATTCAGTATACTCTTCATCTTCATTTTCAAAGCGATATTGATAGTAGAAGATGGTAGACTTATCGAAAGAAGGAGGAATATTGGCCTTTAAATGTATATTATCATTAAAACACTTTTGAGCAGGGAAGCCTAAAATAGTCAGTGAAGGCACCGGTGTGGTATATTGTATAGTGATCTCGGCTCCCCATATCCAGTCGGCAACGGGTACGACACCGCCTACCATGCAGCTTATCTTGCTTCTTAGCGCTGTTACCTTGTTTTCGTATGCAGTCAGGGAAGTGAACGTCCCGACTTTGGAAATACAATCTTCCTTATACATGAGGATGTAGACCTTATTTGCCGCGCCTGGTGTGTAGTTTAAAGGGTCAAAGTAAAACGGTAAAGGCCCGAGTTTGGCATCATCGTTAGAGCTGCCACCTCCTTCATCATATTCATACGCTCTGTAGTCAATATTAAATTGCTCTGGAGCATTGGTGTATGTACCGCTGTGCAATAAAACACCTGCGGGATGCCATGTTGCCCGTGCCCCTCCGTTGACTTCTTTTTCAGGCGTAGCGCCATTGAAGGAAAAACGATGCCTATATTCAGGGCTGCTGTTACTTCCGTCATTATCATGATAGTAGCCGATTGTCTTTGTTACTCTTACGCTGATATTGCCTCTTCCCTCTCTTTGGGCCAACGTATTTTGAGTAAACAGCATCAGGTACAGACCAAGTATGACCACAGTATTGTTTGTCAACATCTCTTTAATATTGAATTTCAATTTCATCGCTTACAGGGCTTTCTTCGCCATTTTTATCAATTACCTTAAATCTGTATTTGTAGATACCACCTACTTTTAACTGGTGGTCTGTAAATGTCTTTTCTCCGCTGTCAATCCTGGCGTATTGTCTCAACGGGCCATTATTCTCGCTGCGGTATACGATCACTTCTTCATAAGCCACCGGGTATTTCCAGGTCAGGTCTATCTGCTTTTTCTCCCTGTCTACTTTATGACTGATTTTGGAGATAGCAGGCATCGGCCTGGCTAAGGGCTGCGCTGAAAATTGGGTAGCTTCGGAAGCAAGATTGTCATCATCTATCGCCATCAGGGAATAGTTGTACCGGAAACCTGTATCTGCCAACTCGTCCATAAAGGAGGTGGAATCTCCGGGGAGCAGAAATTCTTTCCAGATCGTTGAACCAGCTCTCTTTCTAAAGAGCTTGTAACCGGCAATATCGGTAGCAGAGGCAGGATACCAATCTATAAATACGGTTCCTTCACCAGGCGTCACACTTTTCAGTACGGGCTGATCGGGTGGCACAATGTCAGGTCTTTTCAATACCAGGGGTTTTGCATAGTCAGACTGGTTGTATCTTCTGTCCTGGGCGGTGATGGTATATATCACTTCTTCTGTCAGTGTTTCCAGGTTGACACTGTCTGTAAAGCCTGTTGTAGTAAGCGCTTCTTCGGTAACCTGTATGTACTCTTCCTTCAGGGCATTTGACCGGAATACCCTGTAGCCATATAGATCGGCTTCTTTGTTAGCATCCCATGTGATCTTTACAATGCCGTTGTTGTCAACCATACCTTTAAGCCCGGTAGGTACTGCCGGGGGTATGCTGTCTTCCAACTGTACCATTGCCGGGAATGACTGTCTTACTTCGCCATGTTTGCCATAAGCTTTGATCACGTAATAGTTGACACGCAGGGGCTTTGTGTCCTGAAATGTGCTGTTCGCAGGGGGTATCTCACCGCTGATCAACCGGTAAGGGCCACCCGCTTTTGGTCCGCGATCTACAGTAAAGTGTCTTACCTGACCTGTCAGCGCCTGGCTAAACTTCCAGGTGATGTTCACCGTACCATCCTGCATCACTACGGTTTCCGCGATCACTGGTATGGCATCCCCCAGGCTCACATATCCCTGGCCGGTTACGGGTACTGATGGTGGGCCTGTCTCACCAAAAGGTGTAATTCCTTTTACCCTGTATTGATACGTGGTGGCATTGTCGGGAATAGAATCCATGTAGTACATCTTTTCCAAAGGGCCGGAACCTTCTTTTTTCAGGCTGAAGAATTGTAACTCATCGGGCAGGTGGAAGGTCTTGCCTCCATCGTCTGATCTTTCCACCACATAGGAAGAATATATGCCATCCAGGTAGAAGGTATTCCACGAAATGGAAACACTCTGGTCACCAAATGTGGCTTCTACTTCGGAAGGTTGTGGTAGCGGCCTGGGCCCGGTAAAAGTGACCTTGCTGCTTCCTCTCTCAACAGGGTATCCTTCCCGTTGCTTGTTAAGCTCTACCCGGTAGACGTAGGTGGCGCCTCGTATAGCAGTTTTATCCAGCCATCGGAGAGCCATTGCTTCTGCGGTAGGGGCCGATATGTCTGCGGCCAGCAGTGAAAAGCTGAACCTGTTTTCCTGTTCTGCGGCTGCATTCACCAAAGAGGTAGCTCCTTGACCGGGATCAGATAAAACAAAGTCTTCGCCATATATCGCCTGGGCTGCTATGGCTGCCCATTTGTCCTCATGGGCTATGGCTTCCCAATCATTTTCTGGAAGTACGTATAGACCGCCGGGGGTCAGGTTGATCTTTTCTGAAAAACCTAAAGTGTCCTTATCGCTGAGGGTGTACCGGGTCACCGTATAGCCATATTCATTAGCCAGTTGCCAGGCTACCGGTGTAGTGGGCGCCCAGCGAACGATCACTCCTTCTGCTGCCGGGGCGGTGATCACCTTGATGGAGGGTTTCTTGTCGTCTTGCCCGTTGGCCGCCAGCGCTGCTGTAAACGCCAATGCTGTGATATAGTATTGCAGTCTCCTCATCCTAGAATTTGATATTGTAGTTTCTGGTTGTCGTTATTTTTCCACCCGGCAGCACATACATGATCATGAAGCCGTAGTTCTGATTGGACAGCAGGTTGGTGTACCGGTTGTCTAATAGGGTTTTGATACCAATGGGCTGTGAACGACCGGCATCTAAATATTTGTTAATGGCTTTGTTGGTCAGTTCATGGTAATCTCTGTAGGTGTAGTATTCCAGATCGTAGGTGAAATACACGGTTCCCGGTATTGCAGCGCCTATTACTTCATTTTCTCCTACCTTCAGCTCACGGTTGTGCTGGTATATGTTCATAGCACGCAGCGGAGGTATTCCCTGTGGCCTGTCGCTCCGCTTCCAGTCACTGATAATCACCTCGCTGTCTGGCGGGTAGTGCTGGTAGATGTGTGGGTAAATGTGGTTTTTGTACCAGTTGTTGTTAGTCAGGGCTTCCAACTGCACCAGTGGTTTCGCTCCTTTCCATCCGTATATCTCTGACTGGTCAAGAATCTCATCGCTGTCGAAAGAATAGCCAAGCTTGACAAGGTTCCATCCTTCTATGAATACTGCGATGGACTGTTCAGCAGTGGCGGCAGCCAGTTTTTCGGAAAATGTATTGTACTTACTGGTCCTGAAGTAGGTTTCATAGAGCACAAAGTCATCAGCCAGCGCCAGTGTACCTTCTATTTTGGCCTTAGCTACTTCTACGGAGGTATCATCGCCTTCGTAGATATTATCTGCGCCAAAAGTAACATTGCTATCCAGGCTCTTGCCGTCAGCAGGCACTTTCAATATCCTGATGCTGTACACTGTTTCCGGCTGAAGTTGCTGTGGTACAGCCCAGGTTACCTCACCACCGGCACGGCCTGAGAAATTGGAATAGCTCACCGGCACATCTACCACATGGGAGGCATGTATGCTGTAGAGCCTGGCCTGGTATTTCCATTTCACTCCCTGTTCATCTGTTGACTTGAACAGGTATGCCTGGCCACTTTTCAGGGTGATATAGTTGCTGTTGTGTTCACTTTTATGGAAGTTATACTGTCCTTTGGCCGGATAGGTGTACAGTACGTTTTCTTCGGGAATATTTTTTGGGGCCTCTGAGGTTCTGAATTGCCGGGTCTCTGTTTCATACTCCTGCGAGTTGCTGCCGCCCAGAGGTTTCCAGGAGCCACTGATCTTTTCTTCCCACAGTACTTTTACTTCGGCTGTCACGGGTGCTTTAGGAGGCAGTATTTCGAATGATTTAAATATGGCTACATCTTTATTGTCATTCCACACGATCTCGCCTTCCAGCGCCTGACCATTGTGCTTCACTCTGAAATAATCAAGTTTCACACGATAGGATCTGAATTCATTTTCCTTATCCAGTATTTCATAGGCTTTGCCAATACTCATGGTAAAGGCTACCTGCGGTGTTGTGAATACGCTCACTTCATTTTCTCCTTCAGTTGGTGAAACATCGGATATCACTTTAATGCCGGTGCTTTCGCTCACGCCCATGATCTCGCACTCTTCTCCAATGGTCAGCTTAAAGCGGCATTTCCCTTTGACCAGCCCTCCGAGTATAGAAAATTCACCTCCAACTACTCCCTGCATATATACTGGGTTGGGCAGCTTGGCTTGCAGTACTGCTGCCGCTCCGATGCGGAGGATGTCAAACTCGCCTTTGATGAATTTCAGCTTTACTTTTATACCTATACGCCCCATCACATATGCCCACGCCTGACCGGAGGCATACCAGCCATTGATACCGATTGGGCCGCTTCGCCCGGCACATTGGGCATTGCCATAATTTTTGAGCATAATATCAAAGCCCAGGCCTGCTTCGAACTCTCCGTAGAACATGAGGAAGCGCAGCTTACCTGTACCTACCTGCATGGCGGTGCCAAAGGCAAATCCTGCTCCGCTACCCAGGGCGTTTTCATCCCGCATGAAGTCAAGGTCCATGTCTCCCAGGATTTTGGATACCTGCGCTGGTGGTGCAGGCATACCGGGTATGTTGGTGCCTACCATAAAGTAGGAGCCTGCTCTGACCAGGCCAACAAATTCCAGCCCGATACGTTGATCTGGTGTTCCGATATGGATATACCATTCTTCAGGTGAGAAGTGGATCACCGCAGAACCGGCAAGGCCACGTTCGTGGATTCCCTTGATAAGGCCATAGGCATTGACGTAGGTATCCAGTGTAGCGTGGAAGGTTTTGTTGTCGAAATCGTAGAGCATCATCAGGTCTGCGAAAATGGGCGCTTCCATACTGCGTTTTTCCATATCGGTCATGAAGTATCCCTGACCGGTGAAGCCTACATAGCGTAATCCTCCTGAGCTGTTGAATGCCATTTCAAAGGTGGCGTCTCCATTGAAAGGTTTTGGTGAAGGGATAGTACCTAAAATCACCGTAGCCCTGAATCCTAAACCTATGGCTGCATCAGGTACGAACACTACTCCACTTTGGGTTTTCCCTACCTGCAGTGTATGATTCCCGGAAGTGGATGCGTCACTCAGCTTCACCTGATCAAATTTCTGCATCTTCATGTGGTAGTACATACCGCCACCAAAACCATATATGCCAAACCCGGTGCCTACGGGTGAAGGGAGTTTTACTTTGGCATCGGCATACCAGTAACGCATGCCATTGACCGAACCGAACTGCGCGGTAGCTTCCACCATCGGGCCGGGCTTAAAGGTGGCTTTTATCTGTCCACGGAAGCCTGAACCATACACCTGGTCGTTATCAAAGAGGCTTAGTCTGCCTTCCAGCGCATAGCACCCTCCGTTAACCTTGATGTCAATATCGTCTATATTGGTGCCTCCGTATACCCACTTTTGCTCCGTTACTGTTTCTTCTCCTATAGTCACTACTTCTTCTTCTATCTCTCCGAATACGGCCACACGGGTGGTGGCCCCGAAACCTTTGTCAGACTTGTTCATCAGCGCCAGGCTCACATCTGCCGTAAGCTTCATGATCTGCTGGTTATGCTGGACAACTATATTCCGAATGCTTACGGGGAAGTCGGCCACCTCCTGCTTCTCACCCACCAGCGACCAGACTCCGCTTCGCACATATGGTTTTACCGTGGCCAGGTGCAGGTCTCTGAACTGCAATTCTCTGAAATTAACGCCTCCTGATTTTACACTGGCCTTGCCGTTGAGTATGGCTTCGGGTCTGAAGCGCCCTTCCACTTTTGATATCTTGATGAAAGAAGTAGGATCTAATGCTATATCTGCTCCAAGTATTGGCGCTCTGAAGCTTTTCCCGGTCTGAACGGAAAACATGTAATTGGTTTCGTTATTTTCTTCATAGATCAGGGCTTCATAGCCCATAGGCTGTTCAAATATGGGTAGGGTCAGCTCGCCTTTAAATCCGGCTCCGGCCAGTTTGCCTTTCAACAGGGTTACGCTCAGGTCGGTGACCGAAAGCGGCCAGCCGTCCAGTGTGCCGGTTTCGCTGTTAAAAATATTCGTTGCACTGAAGGTCCCCGAAACGCCAGCCTTGTCTATAATAAGATTTTCTGCCGCTATCTTCGCTCTGCCATTTTTGGTGAGTAGCTCTTCGGGAAGGGTAACGGATAGCTTCTTCAGATAAAAGCCCTGCCACAGCAATGACAGTTGAGGGTCATTTTCATAATCTTTGGGAAACCGGATATTAGCAGGGTTGGCAATATCACTGTAGTCAACAATGGCTTCCTGTACTTCAAAAGAGAAGCCTTTTAGGGTTTTTACCTGGAAAGGGGTGATGCTTACCGCTGTTATGATCGAACCGGGGTCTCCGGTATTTACTTCAAAGGTAGCAGTAACCTTCTCCTTTTGGGGATCATCTGAAATAAGCATATCCCTGCTGAATTCAAATTCGCCTTTCAGGTTAACGGATTTAAAACCGTTGCAGTCCCATTCTATAAAGTTCCTTTCACCCTCGGCAGGCAGTACCAGTTTAATTTTGCTGGTGATGTCCCTTTCGTGCTTTGAGGCCAGGGTAAGGCGCATCATGCCGCTCTTGGCAAGTCCTCCGGGTGAAAACGCAACGTTCTGCGCTTTGAAAGCTAACGGTTTTTTGGAAAAGGGTACGGGTAGGGAAATGTAAGCGTCAAAGAAGGCTCCCTGCGGGGTGTATCTGGCCTGGTCAATGGCTATGATGTATTGTTTCCCGCCTACTTCTTTTACTATACCTATGGGCAGGCTCGCCAGGTCGGTTTCACGGAATACGGTTGTTAACCTACCTTCACTCACCACCTTTTGATGAAGGGCGTGAATTTTGGCTTCCAGGTCGGTGGTGTCGCCGGGTGTATCTGCAAAGACACTGCTGTGGATCAGCAAAGGGAAGAATAATATAAATGCCCGTAATCGGTTCATATCAGGTTGATCATTTAAAGCAAAGCATGGCCTGCCGGAACATAACTATTCCATAGCAGGTAAGGCCATACTCGGTTAATAAGTAAGTTTTTTGATGTTAGCTCTTGTGGTTGTAAACCTATGTCATATTCAAATACTTAAGCTCCTCAAATATAATAACCAAACAAGTGGTTAATACTTCCGCCAACATTTCAGACAGATTTCAAATATAATTCTCAATTTTAATTAAAAAAAGATAATTTTTGTTTTATTCACTTTTGCCAGCCATTTCCTTCTCATATTTGGTGAAAAGATCCAGGGCTGTTTTTCTGGCTTCTGTTGCGCTTTTTCTTTCCATTTCAAGCCGTTCATGCACATTGGCCAGGGAATCTTCCAATAGCCGGATCTTTTCATTGAGCGCTATTTCTTTTGTTGCTGCTTTGTGTTGGCAGCTTCTTGTCTTCGCGTTCTCGTATATCGCGTAGGCGATGCTGAGTGTTGACAGAAGTGTTAAAAGAATGATTACTGTTTTTTTCATAGTTGGTTATTTTGCTCTGATAAAGCTAGAATTGTATACCAATGCCCAACCCGAATCCAGACAGCACCCTTGGAGGTGGCTGGTATTGGGCTTCTTTAAAACGTTTATAAACAGGTCTGATAAGTATGGAAAATTTGTTTAAATGAACCATATACTGAAGACCTAATTGATAAAGGAACTGCATGCCAGCTTCTTCATTTTTAAAGTCATGGCTGCTTATAATCACATATTGGTTTTCCAGGTGCTGTTCATAGGTCAATATCGAACGAACTGCGGAGCCTAAACCTATGCCTCCCAACACTGATAAATTATGCTTGCCCCTAAGAATGTCGAAATGACTGTTCAAAAGAAACTCAACAAACCTGTATCGCTTATCTTCCTTAGAGTAAACAACATGCTGCGTGCTTTCGTAGTGGGACTCAACGATATAAGAGTAGCCATAATATCCTAACTGCGCTTCTCCTGACAATCTTCCTTTAATTTGTCTTTTGACATAAATACTGAAAAACATATTGGTTTCACCCTGAAAGTCTTCGTTAATAAGCCCCGATATAGAATAGCTTTCGGATATTGGCCTCGTTATTAACGGGCCGGTGATAATGCCCCATTCCAGTTCTTGGGCCGGAACAGGGTTAGATAAAACAACGATAAAGCCAAATATCGCTAAGGACAAATAAAAGATCGGTCTTTTCATGTTATTAAAGGCTACAGCCGGTCCCGTTTTTTCCAATTCCCGTATGATAAGTATAGTCAAACTTAATTTGATAAGAAATACACTCATTATTTATTCCATACTTTAAAGGGTAATCCCTCACGAAATAATGATCCTCAGTATGATCGTATGGTAAATTATAAAAATAGTTATTCTCAAAGGTCATATACCTGATAAATTTTAATTCACCACTTGGATAGAGGATTTGATAATGTGCAATACGTACGCTGCCTCTTATTTTCAGGGCGGAGGTCTTATGGTTATGCCATGAGCCAAACACTTTTTTCAGGCTTCTGAGCAAAAGCCAGTGACTAAATTTGGAATCACCGCAAGGAACTCCATTTCCTGTACTCCATATCAGGTTATTTTCATAGGTAATCAAACGGTACTTTCCCGATGTACTGGTGCATGATTTACCATTCTCCAAACCTGCTTTTCCACCTTCATGGCTTATTCTCTCAACAGGATTTACGGCTAATTCTGTCCTGCTTTCAGGTTCTATTATCCTGATATTATCGTAGTCAAACTGATAGGTCTGATCGCCAATTTTCACTTCCCTTTCTTCATTAAGAAACAGGGCGAACGCGGGTATAGGGATATTGAGTTCAGGAATACCAAATTCATCCAACCGCAGTACCCCTTTCTCTAAATATTGTTTAGTGATTGCCGCATACTCTCTTTCACGGGGTATGTCAGGGTCATATTTCGCTTCCAGTTCGGCTAATAGTGCTTCCTCGGCTGCTTCCACTTCTTGCATGATCACTTTCAGAGATTTGAAGTCCAGTGAACTGGTGTAATCGGCTATTTCGGCAGAATCAGCCGTCATCACAAAATTCACCAGATCATCGAACTGCTCCTGGTTGTCCAGGGTGAGCATGTTTTCATCGCTATTGAATGAAATGTCATTCTCGCTACAGGAGAAGAAGGTAAGGATTAGCAGGGCGGCAATTAACTTACTGCCATACCAAAAGGTTGATAATTGTTTCATTGGTTTTAGTTGGTTAAGTTATTAGTTGTTGTTTATCGGTGTTGTCGTTAGTTCCCTTGCGGGATTGTCTGTTCCAGGCAGCTTTCCAAGTACAGCGTTATAAGCGCGTAATACTGTTTTGTAGAGCGATGACCATTCATTAATACTTCCAGTTTCATCTCTTGAAATAATGTACTCTAACATTGTAGGCCGGGACGCCGACAGGGTTTTCAATTCCAGGTCAAACAAAACAAACCGTTTTTCGTCCTTTATAATAAAGGAGTTCCTGCGCGCGTGTCGGTAGTCATATATCTCAATCATTATTCCGGGCTTTTAAAGTGAAACTAAAGCCGTTAGCGTTTGGAATGACCAGGCAATCCAGAATGTTAAGATAACAGGACAGTACCTCGCTATATCGTTTGGTACCTTCGCTGAGGCGTACACACTGGATGCGGATAAATACAAAGTAAAGTCGTAAACCCCACCTCGAAACCCGAACCTCGTCTCTATCCAAATCCACAAGCGCCACTCTATAGCCTTCCCGAACGAAATAGCTGTTCTTCATTACCTTCGTATGATCATATATCTTGATCATTCTATTAGTTGATTGGACAATAGTTGGTTGTCATGAATAGTATTTTCCCACCCCACCTTTATAGTGAGGAATAACTTTATCTATGGGTTTCCTTTTGAAAATCCCTGCGACACTGATCTATGCCGCAGGGGTTAGACGGTAGCTTAAAGTTTATCGAAAGATTCTTTGAATCGCTTAGACATGGTTTCGGCTATTTTTTTAGCCTCTTTTGTCTTTTCCTTTTCTCTCTCTAAATCTTTCTTTACCAATTGCAGCGAATCCTGTAGCACTGTTAGTTTCGTATTAAGCTCCTTTTCGGTGCGAATAGCTTCTCTTTTCCACTTATTCGCCTTTTGGTTTTGATAAAAAGCAAACAATAACGACAGGACAACTAATACAATACAAGCAATGATAATTGGCTTTTTCATAATTTTAAGCTAGCTAAATATTTCAAGTTAGCCAAGTCCATTGGCATTGATATACTCCACCATTACAATCGCTACACACCATAACCCCTGAGCCTCCCGTATTAAAATAGACAAACCACCAGCTTGCCTTGCATGTAGATGATTCGCTTGCGTAGGATCTCGCCCTGGCTTCTTTTTTTAATCCGCTGAGATCAATAGTTTCGTATCCGTTTTCACGGTACAGCCATTCAATATCTTTGATCACCTGAGCATAGTCATTGATAGTAGATTCATCAATTTCAATCCTGTCAGCGTGTCGGTTTACCGTAATACCTTTGGATTCAAAGTAACCGGTCAGGGAAGACAAGAGGTTCTTGTCTGGTTCAACTTGCTCCGGTTCAGTGGAGCAGGATGCAAGGCCGCCAAGGACGGCCATGAGCATCAGGCAATAGACATAGTTTTTCATTTGGTTTTAGTTGTTTGTTTGTAAGTTGTTTTGAGTTGAATATTTTTAGATCCACGCCTCTGGCAGTGAAATCTTTAGTTCTTTAAGTTGTTCCTCCATTTTACAGATCGTATCCGGTCGCAGGATGCGAAACTGATAGCGGTTGGGGAGAGGAAGAACAGAAAGCATCTTTTCGTATTGTTTCAGCACCTTTTCATATTCCTTCGTACCTGGTTTAAGTTCTGGAATTGAGTAGTACAAAAACATAAGCTGAAACCGCAAACCGGCACCTCTTTGTATGAGTTTTTCCTTAGTGTTAAATAGAACTGTAGTGGAGCCTTCCCTGATCAGATAGGAATCCTTGCAGTGAGTCGTATAGTCATAAATTTTAACCATAATTTTTCTAATTATATGGGTAGTTAACTGGGTCTTTAATAGTGAGCAGGCGAATTCTCTCTCTATAAATCTTTAGTCGTTCCGCATAACCTTTGAAGCTATAGTATAAAAGCCGGAACTCCCGCTCATAGTCCTTTAAGCTGCCATCCTTCGCCATGATCTTGTCCAGCTCATTCTCATATATAGATTGACCGAACTCCATATTGATGCCTTCAAAGGACTGTATCAGGCCATCTGTATTATTGATCAAATGGTTCATTTCCTGTATCAGCAACCTGTATTGCTCCTGAGAATTTTCCCATGTTGTTTTCATAAGCAATTTATTTTATAGGGCCATCGGGGAAGGTAGGGCTACCTTCCCCTGACGACCTCAACCTAAACCAATACCTAACATGGGGTCTTAAATACGAAGCTTGAATACTCGGGGCTATAATCAATTTTACAATCTCTCAACTCCTCCAAAGATTCTATATATGCCTTTGTTAATTCAATACTCATTTCCATTTTCTCGGCCAACTCTTCCAGTGGCCCTGTGCTTTTTTCCGCAATCAGGTCTTCCAACTGCAAAAGCCTTCCTATAATCATTGGTCTTCCCAAGGTTGCTATCAGCTTAACTTAGCTCCTGTTAATTTTCGCTTAAAGTACTCAAAGGAGTATTTAATGGGTTGGCGATTGTGTCTTACACTCTCATTCTCCATGAGCGATTCTTCTTTGGTCTTTGGAGGGTCAAAGGCAACATATTGTTGATCGAAATGGATAGTAGCTACGGGTTCTTCCTGTCTATCAGCAACAAAAACTATCCTTCCATCGGATACCTCGAAAGTAAGCCCATCACTTATTCTATTTCCATTAAATACTTCTTCTAAACCTTCGTTGGCAAGCCAACAAATAGGAGTTTGGTTAATGTGCTCAAATGCTTTTTTAACAGAAGAAGAATGGGCATTTATTTTCCCCATTTCCAGTGTTGGAGGTTTTAATGAACGGTACATGGCAATTGGTTTTATTTGTATATATTTGGTTTTGGCTACTGATTAAACACCACTAAAAATCGTTATAATCAGTTCTCATTTTTAATACTAAAACCAAATATATATAATTGTGTCCAAAAAAGAAACAATTGCCGATAGAATTTTGTATTTCCGCAATCAACAGAATCTAACATTGGCAGAACTGGGCAACAAAATCGAAGAAATAACCGGCAAAGGTTATGACAGACATGTGGTATGGAGCTACGAAAAAGGGCAACGTAAAGTACCTGCTGAACTTATCCCGGTACTAGCTCGTATTTTTGGAGTTACCACTGATATGTTATTTTATACAGAAGCTGAGCTTCATGAATTGAAACATATAGATACACTTACCACCAATCTTGCTGACTACCGCAAAATGGCTGAAAACGATCCTGCCAAAGCCGTGGTAGAGGCACTCAACCGCTTGGAAGAGGCACAAAAAGAAATTCAAAACCTGAAAGATCAGATAAAGAATTACAAGAATGAAGCGGAAACTTATAAAGCAGAACTTGAAAAGGTAAAACCAACAATAAAGAAAATAAGCAAGTACATAGACCTACTAGGGTACGATTGAAGTTTTAGTTGAGGCCGCTTTCAGCAATAGCCTCCTTAATAGCCCTTGTGCATTTCTCTAATTTATCAATAGTATGTTTTTGCACGCTGTTTTCATTTCTATATTCTTCCTGCTCTTTTCGTATTCTCTCACGCTCTTCCCACATTCTTTTTAACCTTTTCCTGTAGTAGACAGCACTTCCGATTATTAGAACTATACTCAGGGTTATCGCCCCGCCATATAGCATATGTGTTATAGCTTTCTCCCGTGCAATTTGTTTTTGTTTTTTAATCTCCGCAAAATCGGCTTCACCTTTTTTCACCAAGCTTTGACTGTATAGTATATTCAGTTGCTCTTGTAGCTCCATTAGCAAAGCATTGCTCCTACGTAAAATGTCAGAATAGTGTAGAGTTTGTTTAAAAGAATCATCTGTTCGGAGGCTACTTTGAGTATTGTATATATTATTGCTATTTTCCATAGCTACACCAAGTTCCTTTTCCAATAAGTCCTCTTCTGA
The DNA here is from genome assembly GCF_000331535.1 of Fulvivirga imtechensis AK7. GTDB lineage: Bacteria > Bacteroidota > Bacteroidia > Cytophagales > Cyclobacteriaceae > Fulvivirga > Fulvivirga imtechensis. Next base: position 82,916 of record NZ_AMZN01000033.1, read on the forward strand.
AAGCCTTACTACCTGATCAAATAGATTGAGAGCTTTCTCATAGTTGCCCTTTTGTGCATGATAGATGCCCAGGTAGTTGAGATTTGGTCGGATGTCGGCATTCTCGATATTCTCTTTTACTTGCATGGCTTTAGTAATCCATTCTTCGGCAGCATCTGGATTTTTCTCCAAAAGATAAGTTTCTCCTATATTTCCATAGATAAACGCTTTTTGAAGCTCGCTTTTTACAAAATCCAAGGCTTTTAGATACCTTTTTCTTGCTTCCTCATACTGGCCCTGCTTAAAATGAAGCTTTCCAAATATGTTATTAAACACAGTAATTTTTTCATTATTATCATACTCTTCGCTGAAATACAATCCCTTTTGCAGATAGCTTTCCGCAGCTTCATAATTTGAGTGATCTAAAAAAGTCAAACCAATATTTTCGTAAAGCCCAGTAAGTTTGTCTTGCCTTCCTATTTCTTCATAAAGTGTTTCGGCCCGATTGAAAAAAGAAAGAGCTTGTTCAGGCATATAAGTAACACGGTAGATGTCGCCCAAATTATTAAGTACCCAGCCTTGACGAAGAGAATCCCCTAACAGGTTATAAATTATAAGCGCATGTTGATAAGCTAAAACCGCTTCGTTGTATTGTTTATCAATATGCTGAAGATATCCAAATCCGGCATAGTACTTGGCAAGGTACTCCTGGTTACCTTCTTCCTCTGCCAGAGTTTTAACCCGAGTTATTAATTCATAAGCTTCGGAATGATTATTGTACTTTTTTTGAAACTCATCAAAAACAGCTTTCAATTCCTCACTCGCAACGTTTTTTGGTGCAGGTGACGTGCCTTTGTCAGTGCATGAAGCAAATATTAAAAGCAGTATGGGTAGTACTATAGTAGGTTTAGGGACTAACATAAATATTCAATGATCAGATTAGAATAATTCACATTAACAAAAGTGAGAATATTCTTTTACTTCCAACCCATATTTTTGCCCCTAAACCTTACATAAGTGCCATAAAAATAATCACCTGCTTTTTAAATTTGAATTTCATAGACCATCAGGCGTTTCAACATGTCCCTTGTCACCTTCCGTAGCCAGTTCTTTAGGAAATTTCATTGTTGGCTCAACCTCTTCTTCATTACAAGACATTAAAAGGGTTCCGAACGTTGCAAATAATACGATCATTAATAGTTTTTTAGCATTCATAGTTTTTTGGATTTTGATTTTCAGTTACAAACCTAGGGGTTTCCGAAGAATTATATACGGTGACTTGGAGGTGTTAATTACGTTGGTAATTAAGCTCTTACAATTATTCCACCTTTGCGGAACTTCAATGTATTCTCAGTTCATAACTGCTTTTGAAATATGGGTATTAGATAAATTTTATTTTATTCTTATCCGGGTAAAACGATGTACCACTATTGCATCGAAGCGGTAAATTGCAGGATAGATTTGCACAAAACATGCTGAAAAGTCACATACAAGAATGATAAACTGGGAGATTTCTTTTATTAGACTTATTTACCAAATCCCGTATAAGGATTGTGACATACCTCCTTATTTTCGAAGAAAATACAAAGAATGAAGAAATAAAAATACATTTTTTGTATTTTTGACTTATGCTACAAAAACTGGAAAATGTTTTTTCAATCGCAGGAACTGTAAAGGCCATTCAGTTCAACCGGCTTTTCAATTCAGATCCTATTCTGTCAGTTACCGATACAGGGGTTCATAACCGCACCATTGACACCTGGGACGGCAAAAAGTTAATTATTACTCCCCGGAAAAACAAAGGTATTCATCGCAGGTTCAACTTTCTTGAATATGTGTGGATCAAAGTTTTGGCTGACATTCAAAATATAGGGGTAAAAGGCAAGGCGCTCAGACGTACCAAAAAAGAGCTTTTCTACCATGTGGATTATAAAATTATGAAGCGCCTTATCCGAATGGATCAGGAGTTGGTGGACAGTTGGCCTGATGGTTCACATAAAGTGGAATTGCTTGAAATAATAAAGAATGGCGTAAAAAGGAAGCGCGCCAGCAAGCAGTTCAACATATTTCAACTCCTGGTTAGTGAGGCTATTTTTAATAAGACCCCTGTTAACCTGCTTATATTTGCAGACGGAGGTTGGCTTCCTTTATTTAATAATGACGCTAGCATTTTTCCAATCGAACATAGGGAAAAGGTACTATATGAAAGCCATGTTACTATTTCATTGACAAGAATTATCAGGGGATTTTTCTCCCATCCAAAGGCAGGACTCATTATTCATGAACTGAACTTGTTTACTCCGGTAGAGCTAAAAGTTTTGCAGATAATTAGCTCTGGAGAGTATAATACGATTGAGATCACTCTTCTTGATGAAAACGTGCGAAAACTAGAGAAATCGGATTATGCCGGGCTAAAACTTGTTGATTACCTGATAGAAGGCGATTACAAAACTATCCGACTAAATGCCCCTGGGGGAATGATGGTGATTATTGAGAATACAAAAAGTGGAATAGATTAGCTCAAGGAAAATGGCCGATAATTTGGTCTCTCTGTGTTAGTGGGAAATATCTCACGGCTCCCCCAAATGATCAATAATACACCTCACCATCTTAGGTGTCAGCTTCTTCATGTGCTTATGGTAGCCCAATCTCTCCAGCTTTTCAATAAAGAGATCCATCCAGGCGACCATCGTTTTAATATCCACATTGTAGAGTTTTGCCAACTCGTATTTATACAAGGTATGCCTTTCCAGGTTGAGGCACTCCTCTAATTCAATAGCTTCAATTTTTTTATATGTAGTTTTAGTTGTTGCTTCCATCGTTCTTTTTCACCGGTCAATCCTGTGTAGAGGATTATCCTCCAGCAGGTATTCTTCTCCAATAAAATTACCAATGAAGCCACCGATCAGGATGTAGGGATAGGTGTCCTCACACTTCCGCCATTTGCCTATAGCCAATCCTGCCAGGCTTCCGGCTACGGCCAATGCCGCCTTTTTGGTATTTTTCGATAGCTTCATAGTTGTTATAAAGTTGGTAGCCCATAAATGCGGTAGAAGCTAATGCTGCTCCCCAGGCTACTGTTGATAACATTCTTTTTCTTCTGTCCCTGTAGTCGATCAGGGTAAGGGTAAAGCGGTTTCCATAAAGGCTTTTATGTACCCTGGCCAGCTTCATTAAAATGGCAAAATCGGTAGAGTTGGCTAGTACAATACAACCTGCGGAGTAACTGTCTACCTGTACGCTCGTGCCATTGGCAGTAGCCCGATGCACATTGATACCGAACAGCCCGGTGTCAGGATAGCCGGAAGAAAACCAGTTGAACAGGCCGCCTCGATCATAGTCCCGGATTACTGTAACCGGCTTCACCTGGACAAGTGCTTCATAGCTTGCTTTGTGAAACCCGATGGCATAACTGTCCACGTATTGGTTTGCTTTAAGAAATGCTGTCCCTTTCGGGTGCATAGGGTTATCAAGCCAGTACTGCCCCGGATCTGTAGTGCAGGGGAAGTGGTGGTAAACCCACTTGCCCCCGTCATTCCGGTAGAAGACAATCAGCCAGTCGTCAAAGGCATTGCTGCGCAAGAACCTGCTCCGGAAGGCAACAATATTTAATTGCCACGGCCTCTGATATACCAGATAGCCCTTTGCTTTTAATATTTGCTTCGCATTATTCAGCACTGCTAACAAAGTCGCTTACCGCCCATACCTGCCGTTTCAATCTCTTTTTCCGATACACACCATCACCCTCGCGGGAGCCATTGTCGTTAGTATTACCTTCTACCGTTATGACATACTCGTTTCCCCATGTATCTACAAAGCCGATATGCGCCGGTCTGTTGAGCCGGTCATACCAGATCATGAACACATCACCTGTCTGTGGGATCTTCTTTGTTGGCTTCCCCCGCTTATAGATAATGTTTCGCTGAATGGCAAAGGAAGGAACCCACGCGCTTACCGGAGCATCCACACCGGCATGTATATAGCACCAGGAAACAAAAGCAGCGCACCAGGGAAAAGAGGGTCCAAGCCCGGTAACAGCTAAATACTGCTCCACCATTTTGCCCCGGTTTGCTCCCCCTTCCTCCCGGACACCTACCTGGCTGCTATAGATTTGCTTTAGCTTTGCCCGAAGCTGCTTTTCTTTTGCTTCCGGGCTAGCTTCACTTGCTACATAGCAAACCTCTTTGCCCGGTGTGCTGCTATAATCAGCTTCATCGCAACCCTGAGCTACAGCACCCGTGCTAGAAGCACTGCTGCAAACAAGAAAGCAAAGAAGATAGAGGTAGTTAGCTTTAGCTTTTGCCATGATTCCAAAGTTTTAAAGTCGTTAGCAAATTGATTATCCAGGTAAGCATCTGTAGTCGGCCAAATCAGCTTCATTAAGATCCTAATTACGCCATGTAGCACGAAAAGCGCTATGACTGCAAAAAGGATGATCTGAAAAATGCCCGCGTCATAAGTGGCACTGGTAGGATCTATCCACCTGAGCAAGATGTGGCTCTTCATCCACAGGATGATGCCCACAGCTATACTGGAAAGCTCACGCCATATCTTGACGTAGTTCCAGAGGTCTTTAATGAATGACTTAAAGTGTTTCATGTTGTTATTATTTAATTGAGTTGATATCAAATGAGTGTGAGGTTCTTTTCAGGGGCATAGACGATCTGCCCCTGCGGTGTATATACCTGGACAACTCCGGATTTGCCACCGGTGACATAACCCACCACCTTTTTAGACTTTACCACAGGGGGTAAAAATCTGCCGTCTCCTTCCTTCAATAGTGTTGGTTTCCTGGTTACAGCCAGCTTAAACAGTTCCCGGCTATAATTGGCAGGCATACCAAAGCCCGACAATGACCATACGCCATTTCTATTTACCAGCCCCATGCGGCTGAATTCTGCCCTGATCTTCACTTTTGCTGCTTCGTTGGAAGCAAAGGCAACGCTGAGCAGAGCATTCACCAGGGTTGTTACCTTTGTGCCTCGTATCCGCGCCCCATTAAAATGGCTGCTCACTTCCCGGTAGCCTGCTACATCCTTGATTTTTGCCAGCTCATTGAGTACGGTAAAGATGTTTTGCTTTTCTGCACCCGCTTTTATCCCGTCTGCTATAGCCTTGCTATCAAGTGAGCCTTGGCTTTTGTTTTTTGCTATCAGTTGGGTGAAGGTGCTTTCCGAAACCATAGCAGGGAGACCGGCGGCTAACAGTGCTTTGACCGTGCCACTGCCAAAAATACCGTCCGGCTCCCCGTTGGGTTTGATGGAAGTTGCTTTTATAGCTTCGGCAGCTTCACCACCCATAGCAAGCAGGGCAGATTGCAGCATTTTCACAAGTGTCCCTTTTGCCCCGGTGGTCAAAGGAAAGTTGCTTTTGTTTTGCTCCACTACTTGCTTCACCTGGTTGATGGCGGGAAGGTGGTTAATGATCACATCACCGCGCCCGGTAGCTGCTTTATTCCTGATAAAGGTATATGCCAGGTATCCACCGCCAAGCAATGCTCCTATGCCTAAACCGTAAACGATGGCCTTTCTCTGCTTCTTCCTTTTCTCAGAGGGCTGCCGGTTGCGTTTCCTGTTTTGAGTTTTTTTCATTGTTGTTAAGGTTTTGAGTTAATGATGGCAAGGGCTTTGGCAAATTCTTTGGTGTCCAGTTCAGACTGCATATCAGCGACAAGCTCTGTGTTATAGAGGTTCCTGTAAGCCTTTTGTACCTTGCGCATAAAGCTGCTGTCCGGTATGCTCTCCAATACATTGAAAACCAATTCTTCATTGGTTCCCCACCCAAAGTAATTGTCGTTCTCAAAAGCCATTTTTAGCTGTATGGCATCACTGGCAGGATCTCCGGGATTAAGCGCATTTTTTTGCTGCTTTCTTTGCTTCATATTCCGAACAACCTTACGGATAAGGAGAAAACTGCCCAAGCCAATAGCACCTGCCAATAGCCCATTCAATACCTTATCGGTGAACTCGCTGTTCTGATCCTCATTACCATCCTGACCTCTTGCCATATTTACCGCTTTGAGTAAGGGGAGCATTATTATTTTACTTTAAGCTTCATCTTTACCATGTTTCGTATGAAGGCATCGGTCTTGAAGATTTTTTCCATTTTGATGATGCCTTCGGCTTTGAAGTTTTTGATCATGGTTTCAAAAGCTCCTTTGACCTGCCTGGCCTCCTGCTCGTCATTTGCAGTCAGGGTGATGTTGAGTTTAAATTCCTTCATGGTTAATTTCCTTGTTTTCGTTTTCTTCGTTCAGTTCTGATTGATTGGCATTTGCTTTTCTCACCTTTCCCAAATGATTCAGGTAGTAAGTCATCTTTTGAATGGTGGTATCATCAGCTTTCAGGGCTTCGCTGATCTGCCCTAATAGCAGCACTATTTCCTGTAACTGGTCTTCTTCAAAAAGGCTCTGGAAGTATTCTGCAAATTCTATTAGCTCCTGCTGTTCTTCTGTCAGGCTTTGCGAGGATTCCGGCAAAGCCGCCATTTGGCCGCCCAGCTCGCCCAAAGTTTCAGCAAGTCCTTGAAGCTGCTTCGGGTATCGTTTGGCAAGTCCGCTCACTGCTCCGGGTATCAGGGCTTTGCCTAACTCAATGATCCCAAGCTTGCGCACCAGTTCAGCGATTTCTGAATCCTTTTCATCTACCTGGTCTTCGGCTCTTTTCAACTTACTTTCCAGCTTCTCTATTTGCCTGGTTTGCTGAGCGCTCTCCTTTTTCAGAGCTTCAAAGTCACGTTTCATCAGCTCCTCCTGCAGGAGTTGGGAAACATGGTTGTTTACCCCGCTCAGGGCTTCTTCCTGGTTCCTGCTTAACTCGCTGAGCTTCTCCCTGAGCCGTTCGTTCTCCAACTCCGCCCTTTGCAGCGCCAGCTTATCGGAGATGTTGTCAGTCTGGTGGTTATTATCATAGCTCCGTGATACATGCATGGGTGTAGCTTCATTGAGCTTATACCGGAGGTACTGGCTTTCATTCTCCAAACCCAATAGCTCCATTTCCTCATACTGCTCATCGTTAAGCCTTACCGAACCGGGCTTTCTTTCTCTGTAAGTGTCCATAATCATTCTTCCAGTGTTACTACTATCAATTTTACCTGGCTAATTGCCTGGCTTGTATTTTCGATCACTATCCAATCTCCATGTTCGTGCGCGTTTTCCTGAAGCAAAGGATTATCCGCATCAAACTCTCCGTAATCGCTGCTTATCTGAATCCCTTCCCCTGTTTCCACCACAAACCATATCTGGTTGTAGGCGGGGATCTCTTTCCTTTCTCCGGGTGACACATTAATATCCCGGTAGTCCAGCCGGTATTTGTCAAAGCCTCTTTCCTTTGCCCGTTGTGGTGCATAGCTGATTACAAACTGTTCAGTCATAGCTTTTCAGGTTCGTATTCTGCCAATAGCCATACCCTTATTTTGTAAGGTGTTTCCTCATTATCCAAATCCTTCACTGTTCCCCGGATCACACCGGTATCGTTGGCCACGTCTACCGGCATGAACTGCGGGGTTTCCAGGTGCTCGCCCACTGCTTTTTGCAGCTCGGAAAATTCACCGGACTTTATGCCTTCTGTAGGATTGCAGGCGTAAAAAAGGCTTCTGCCGTTGTATAGCTTTACTTCACACGTACTCATTCTTCTATCTCTACTGTTATGTGCATTTGTCCTGGTCCTTCCTCACTCACCCATATGTCATAGTCTTCTGTAAACCCGGTGTCAGGATCTGTAATGGGGACTGTCGCCCGCTTTCGAAATTCCGCCCCTCCCCATACAAAAAAGAAGTTCATGCTGACAGGCTGGGCGTAATACAGCCACTGTCCTTTGTCAAGGGTATGGCGGAAGCTGAAAAAAGACCTGTTGAATGCTCCTGATCTAAGCCTGGTAATGAAGGCGCTGTTAAACAGGTTGGGCGCATTTCCCGGACCGAAATACCAGACCGGATCTCCCTGCACTGCCGGCACCATTGTATCCATTGTTGTCATTACCCCGGTTATTCTCATGATACCTGGTGAAAGCTTTACCCGGAAGGTTTTTACCTGTCCTGACTTGTCTATAATGACTTCAACAGGTAAAAGCTTTCTTCTGATAAGGTACTTTTCATCTTCTCCGTTTAACCCTTCACTCCTCCGGATCTCCCGCATCATGCCTTCTCATCTGTTATAAGTAATACATGAATATCATAGCCATTTTCAAAGGGCGCCCTTGGGTGATCATTGTCCTGAAACCTGAGCTTGAAAGACAGGTCTCCGGGCTGTACGGCTTTAAATGGAAAGAAGCGTTTAAAAGGACTCACATTACCTGTTGAAAGGAGCGCCCGGCTTACAAAACCTTCGGAAATGATCTCTTCACCTCCGATCTCTATCTTTTGTGTGCCTCTTAGAAACAACTTTTCGTAATAGCTGCTCGAAAGCTGGATGCCTTTTACCAGTACTGTCCGTTTGGACAGCTCCCAATCCTTTGTGATAAGCTTACCCGCTTCTTCCACCCGAAAGGAGAAGAAGGGGTATCTCTCGACCGTTTTTTGGTTATCCATTTCCAAAATGATTAAGCGGGTACGGTTGAGGTTCCGGCAAGCATCACCTTGATGAGGGTCTTTTCGGGCGCATCATCTCCTAATTCGATCATAAACTCGAATTCTTCATCGTCCCTGATGAACCTTGGGTTTTCCAGGTAGTAGGTACCCAGGTTGACGGTCAGGTCATTGTCTGTAACAAAGTCTGTCAGTGACCTTTCGTCCACAATGATCTTCTTGTTTGCCATGAAAGTGAAGTCACCGTTTTGAAGTCCGGCCACCTTTTTGATGGAATCAAAATCAGCGGTAAGTTTCAGCTTCTTCCAGGCAAAGTCACTTTGTGGCAGATCCCCTGCAAACTCTGTAGCCAGGAGGATGATCCTGTTACAAAGGAACAGCCTGTCTTTGGGTAGCTTCGCCTGCGTAACATTGGTAATACCCCTTTCTTTCGCGTCCTGGGTTTCGAACATGTGGATCGTGGCCTTGTCCCCGCCATACTTGATACTGTAGTATGCAGTATCGGCCAATTGTAGCCTCCCGTCTTTGATCTTTTCAGCTACACGTACCATTTCAGGGTCGTGTTTTTTACCTTCTTTGGCCAACTGAACGTGCGCATTAACAATTTCTAAAAATTGCTCTCTGGATGATTTTCTCATTGCTCCTCTCATAGTTGTTGTTATTGGATGATTAAGTTTTTATGTATGTTGTTATTGTTAGGGTTTTGACCGAACCCTCTATGCCGTGGCCGCCAGTGAAATGGCATCGAGGCCATTGATTTCCGCACTGTCCACACCATCAAAGCCCTCGATAAGTCCATTGGTATAGCTGCTTTCTTCGATAAGCTGGTCCGCATTTCCTTCTTCCAACTGGCGAATGATCTCATCTACTTCGGAGGTATCAAAGTCGCCCATCTCACCTCCCGCCAGGAGAATGCCGTCCTCGGCACCACTCAATTCCATATTTCTGGCCATTTCGGGTGAGACTTTGTGTAGCATGATCTTTCTGCCGAGCATTTTCAAGGTGTTGAACACTCTGTCTTTAGCTTCATTCACTTCATCTTTGAAGCCGTCAACGCTATCCCCACGTTTTTTTAAATTCGGGGCTATGCTGGTCATCATGGCTACTCCGCCTGTCATCGCCCAGGGCTTTTCATAATATGCACCGGCCAGAGTTGCGGCCAGTCCGGCAAGGAGGCTGGGCCAGGTGCCTAGTGCGCTTCCCACTACGACACCGCCCAAGCCACTGGCGATATTAAGGCCGGATGCTGTTAATACTTTTTTGGTATCCTTTTTTTTGGTTTTTGACTTTTCCATTGTATTGATGTTTACTTGATCTTACTTACTGTTTACATTACTGTCAAAGCAGTACTTTTGGGGCTACCACCTTTTTTTTGACAGTCTTTTTCTTTCTGCTTTTGAACTTGCCGTTTTTACCTCTTGGTAATCCGGCCAATGCTTTTGCAGCCGGCTTTTTCTTTTTCGATTTCACCACCGCATAGGCTACTCCACCACCGGCAAGCAGGATACCTGTGCCTATCAGGAGTATCTTGTTTTTTGATGCCCAGCTTTCTTTTTTTGCCACCTCTTTTGTCGTGCTTTGACTATCGAGCATCTTTTGTGATGTTGCCGGTTTCGGGGCGGGTACAGGCGCTGGTTTTGGGGCCGGTTTTGGAGCCGGTGTTACTGTTCGCTCTGCTATCGTCTTGACAGTAGCAGGAAGGGCAGGCTTTGGCGTTGATAACGCTACGATCTTTGGGGGTGCCGGTAGCTGGTATGGTGTAACAGGACTGGAAGGCTTGGTACTCACCAGGTTTTTAGCGGTACTCACCAGGCTCTTGCCGGTGTTCACTACATTGGTTACATCTTCTTTGGTCTTTTTCGCCTTATCAAAAACTCCGGTAATCTTGTTGAGCACAGTGGCAACTGCCGCCACTGCACTACTCGCTGCGGCAAGGGCTGATCCTGTAGCCACTTCTCCAAGGCCTTCAACGCTCATTACTCCCTGCAAGAGGGCTTCTACTTCCTCATTGTCAGCTTCCGCAATAAATCTTTCAAATTCATCCACATATTCCCCTTCATCGGCCAGTCCCAAACCTGCCAACTGAGAACCTGACGTAGGCACGGCCTTGTCACTATTCCCTTTACCGGAAAGTATGGTTTTACGAAGGTTTTCCTTCTTTCCCCCGGCAGTCTCGTACACTTTTTCAGCGCTGGAAATAGCTTTTTTAAGCTTCGAGAACTCACCCATGTTTACACCGCGTTTCCGGGCTTCGGCATCGGACAGGTAGCCAAACCGTAGCTTCTCAGCCACTTTCATAAAATTGACTTTCATGGCAAGCAAAAACCCATTTCGTAGCAATATGGTAGCGGGGTTCAAATAGCGATTGGTGAATTCTACTACTGGCTTTACTACCTTTTTTACAGTGAACTTTGCGGCATTCTTGACACCGGTACCTACCTTCTTGAGCACAGGATTTGCCTTTTTGGTCATGAACTTGGAGGCATTTTTCAGGCCTTTGCCTATTTTTTTCAGGAAACCAAGCTCTCCAAGACCGTCTATGGCATAGATGTTCTCATCTTCATCGGCATACATGATCACGTTGCCATTCTCATCGAGGATCTCATAAGCGATAACGGGGTCTTTTACATAGCCTAAACCGGAAAAGTCCAGTTCCTGGTAGTCATCATCGAGTTCCTCAAAGTCGATTTCTTCGCTGTCGTAGCCGTCCAGGTCAATGTCCTGAATGTCTACGTTGTCAAGCCCTGATATTGGTAATCCGTCTAATCTGTGTAATTCCATATTCCTGTTGATTAAGTAAGCATTTTGATTAACTGATAAGTCCCGATCCCCACGGCTCCGGCAATGAGTATCTTCTTCAAAACCCCGCCTTTTTTTACCGTTGTGTTAGGCCGTGACTGAATAAGCGTTGGGCTGGTCGTGTTTACCTGCGGTGTGTCCTCCGGCAGTATGCTCCGGCTGGTTGTCATAGTCTGGGGAGCGGAAGACGGCAACTGCTGCATTTCCTTTAGCGGGCTTGGGGTTTTAGGCACTACCTGCTTTGGTTGGTGGGGCTTATTTTGGCCTACCAGGATATTGATGTTTACTGCCGGGCTGATGGGTCTTATGCGGTATGCGGGGCGGTTCCTTTCTTTTGCTTTTTGGTGTTTCAGCTTTGCACCGATTACCTCCCTGAGCGCCAATGAATCTACCCCACTGAAACCTGACGGAATGCCTTCTATTGTTCCGACAAGTACCCCGTCATTCATGGTGAAGTCCTTCTTTTCCAGGTAGGGCACTTCATAGTCGAACCAATCGGTTACACAATCCATTGTGATATATTTTCCGTTACCTGTGGGCACAATAGGATAAATGTGCTGGTAACGAGGCAACAGCCAGGGATTGTTCTTGGCATATTTGGTGATCCTGACCTTATGACCAATATTCAAATTGGTCAGGATACTACAGATCATGACAGTCATGCAGTCGCAATCGCCAAGACGGTCTTTCCACATTCTTGACGGTCGTCTGACCTGCTCAACTCCCTTTTTATCAAGTTGATACTGAAAATGGTCGTAAACAAATTGCCAGACATTGCAGCAGGTCTCCCGAAGGGTTGAGGCTTTCAGGGTAGGGGCTACTTTTTCAGTGTCCTTTAAGGTAGTTGCCACCACCTCTTTAATGAGGTTGATCGTGTGGTGAAGCTTCGCCTTGCCTTCCGGCTGAACAACGGTGTCCACGCCACGGCTTTTAGGAAAAAGCCGGTCGTACTTGTAACCGGGTTTGATCTTTCTTTTTTTGAGGGCTTGCATCAGAAAGTAAGGGTTGTGGTTTGCGTATCGGTATAGGGGATGCCGTTAACGGTGGTGGTCACCACCACATCAACATCAATGCTTGATTTGTCCTTGTTTCGGATGGCATCGACAACCGATAGGCCAAGTGTTTGCGTCAATGCAAGCCACCCGAAATTCATGTCGATTTCAAAAGTCGTTTGGCCGAACTGTGGAACGGTGATCTTTTCGTCTTCGAGTTGCGAAGTGCCCAGGCTTTTGCCACCGTAACTAATGGTCACCAGCGGTTTTTGCAAGGTGATGGTAAGCTTATTGGGGTTTTTGATGGTCGCAAAGATTTTGACCGCCAGACCTGACAGGCTTACCTTATGCACTTTGGCGTTGACTTCCGTTTGTACTGTTTGTGATGCCCGGTTGAGCTTGAGCAGATAGCTAAATGCAAAAATTCCCGCACCCGCACCTATGATCCATTTCAGCATAATACCTGGTGTTTTTTCTCCAAATATTAGCCTCAAAAAGAGGGGATCAAAGCACCCTTGGCAAGTGCTGGAAAGGGATGGTGTTTATTGTAAACAGAAGTTTTTTTATGGCCTTAAATCTTACCCAAAGGCACTTTTTGTTACTTTTTGGCTCTTGTGTAGATTCTCATAGATCGTTCTGAACTATTGGACTTATATTAGGGGTATGGAATGTTTAAGGTTCAAAAGCAAGGCAGAATTAGCAAGGGACTTCGGGATAAGCAGAGAAACTTTGAGATTAAAGTTAAAGCAGATTGAAGGGCTGGATACCGGTAGGAGACAGTTACTTTATCCGTGGGAGTTGATGGTGATTTATAGGGAGTTTGGTGGATAAGTCTGGATAATTTAAATTGCTATATGAAGTGGATAAAAAGCCTTCTTTCAAAACTTAGAAAAAAATGTTTTGAACACTTGGTTGAACTGGAAGTTTCCAAAAGGGTCAAAGAGGCTTTAAAGAAATGTACTGATAAACAACCAATTTATACTGATTTAATTAATGAAAGGAATCACATTGAAAACTTACTGAATAGCCGATTCAATTTTTTTATCGTTTTGTTTGGATCAATGGTAGCAGCAATCCTTGTAGTAAAAAACATCCAACAGCTTCGGTTGGTATTGCTTTCAGGTGCAATAATTCTAGTCTCACTTACTCTTGTTATAATGAGAGCACAGAAAAAGCTCTCTATTCATTTGAAAAGAATTCGAGATGAGCATAAATGTTCCGCTGAAGCAATTGCACATGGTGAAGCCAATACCAAGGGTTGCTATCTTACCAGACGTAGTGTAAACTGGATAATAGGTTATCTTCTACCTCTTATGATAGCTATAACTACTTTTCTAACTATGATTACATCATTTTGTCGCCCAGAAATGTTGAAGTTTTTTTGGGACCAGGACACTTCTGAAACATCTACAAAGAATGTCAATTATCATGAAAACCATTTTCACGAAATAAAATGTGACGTAACTAATTAATTAGTTACTACTAAAAGAGATCAACTAAAATGGCAAATCATCATCGTCATCGTCGAAAATTTTTGGCTTAGATTTTGGAGTTTCAAGAAATTCTTCGAGTATGTCTGAGGCAATATCGTCTATTAGTTTCATATACTCGCTTTGGCTCAGCCTAAAATCGTGCCCTAAATCCCGCAACTCTACCTTGAAATGATGATAATTGTTTTTCATTTCAAGGCAAAATTCACCGACGGTATTCATCACTATCACACCGAGCAAGTTATCAGGAAGAGTTGAATCGCTCAGAGATTTCAGTATGTCTTCTCTTAACCTATCAGCCAAACTCTTCTTTAATATTTCGTTATAAGTGACTTCTACATCAGTAAAGAGTTCGGGAACATCCGCCAAAACATTGGCTTGATGCTCCAATACCTTTCTTTTCATTTCCTCTATCATAATTCTTCCAAGTTTCTGCTGTTCGAAAAGGCTAATATTTCTCACATCATTAAACTGGTGCTCATGAACAATCTCCTTTTGAAAATATTTATATTTCCAGGTCAAAGTCAAGTGACCTGTTCCGTACATGAAGTGAATAATCTGGTTTTGACCTTCTTGATAAAGGTTAAAACTTCTCTTATCTAATCGAGTAACTGTTCCGTTACCATCAAAAGCATGCTCGTTAACAAGGTTTACAATTACAGCAAATTTTTGATCCAAAGTCTGATTTTCTAAATCATAATTATCTTTATTGTAGGCCGAAAAGAACCTAATTAATAAAATAGAAGCTCCTAAAATTAGGATAAACCAGAACATGTGCTTGATGTTAAGTTAGGGAAATCAGGCATAGTCATCTTTGTATTTATTAAAGTTGCTTTCATCATTCCAAAACTCGTAGACTTTATCTCTTTGTAATTTCTCAAATCGCCTATCAGCTTTTAGTTCATAAGCATTACCAAACCCTAATCTTTCACATAGTTTATAGAACCCGTCACCTTGATCCAGGTCTTTGGATTTATGCAATACCATCGCACTCAAAAGAGGTCTACCTTTTGAATGTTCATATTCTGAAATCTCACCTAACAATTCACCTATGTAATCTCGATCCTGACCTAATTCAAAATTCAACCCTAACTCACATTTTTGATTTAAATCGGAATACGTGATCGTGCTATTTACCCTAGCATGTTTTAGCAATACTCTTCTAATTCTTTCGGTCATAAAATATGCAATTTTGTCATTAAGTCCTCTCTTTTAATTAACGTAATTCTGGTACCGGTCCATGTCTATATAATTCAAAGTCACCGGATTTAGTCCAAAACAAAATAACCTCATAATCTTCCGGTCTTCTGGTTCCATCATTATAATAATCAAAGGTAATATCAATTCTTAGCCGATCATTCTGTAAGTCGCGTAAGGCCATTCGGTGTATGTATTTTTATCTCTGCTTTTTAAATTACGGGAAATCTGTTCGTTATCAAATGCAAAATTAATTGCGTCGCGAAGTAATGTATGACTAACTTTCAATTTATTGAGGTTTTAAAATCAAGGTATTAACAATCCAGGACCTTGTCAATACCCAAGGTTGGGTATTTTTAAGTGAAATCAGTAAAAAAATTTATTATTGCTGTTTTTGGCGTACACCAGATTTATAATTGCAAGGTGGCACCATTCTCATTCCCTATTCCGCCTAAAATGGGAAATGGAGTTTGTTTATAACATGTATTTCGATGTAACTTATTACATTCCTTTTAACGCTAAATTGTTCCCGTATATGGATTTATACCAGAGATTAAAGTCATTATCGAAAGATGAAAAGCCTAATGGTAAAAAAATTATTCAAGATTTCCTCAACACGAAAAATATGGATAAATGGATTGTAGGAAATGTTGATAATCCTTCTGGCCAGAGTATTACGTGCGACGTTTATTATGAGGAGAATAAGTTGCATGGCAAACTAAAAATTTTTAATCTCTATAAAAATTTAAATTCCAGAGAACGGTTTTTACGGGAAGTCGAAATATTGGAGGAATTTAAAAATGAACCTGGGATAGTTAAACTACTTTATTATGACAAGGATAGTGGAATTATAATCACTCAAAAGGGAAAATCTTTTGAAAAGTGGTGGAAAGGTCAAAAAGAAGAAAATGATATTGACAATATTTATGGGAAAGCTGTTTCAGTAATTCACTCGCTTGCCTATCCCCTAGTCAGACTTCACGATGCTGGAAAAATGCACCGGGATATTAAGCCGTCAAATATTATTATCATTGATGACCAACCACAGTTTATAGATTTTGGTATTGCCTTCAATGATGAGGACAGTCGGTTAACCGAAGAGGGAGAAGCAGTAGGGAATCAATTTACTAGTCCATTTCCGATATTTAGAGAAGATGAGATAAATTCCAAATGGTACGACATTTTTCAAATGGCTCAGCTACTGCTTTGGATGATAGCAGAAAAACCGGGAAAAACATGGAGTAGACCGATAGATTATAGGTTTGTTAAACTCCCCAAGGATTTGGGACAAGACAGAGTCATAAAAATTTTAGCATTGGCTGGTTTGTGTAGCGATTATTTAAGTTGTCCTACAGACGGCAAAGAGTTGATTAAATTACTAGAAAATTTATTTATGAAAAAAAACGAAAGATCTGATTCAAGGATAAACCTAGAAGAAATAAAGAAAATCCAACAAGCAGGATATGCCTCCATATCCATCAAAAACACAGATGAAATGAGGGAATTTACATGCTTCAAAGATTTGTTTTCAAAAATATGTAGTGATATATCTGATCAGATCAATGGGGTTTTGGCCAATGAAGATAAAGCATTTATCAAGTCATTCTCCTCCTCCTTCAATCTGGAAAAATTTTATACCAAGATAATGGAAAAATTAACATCTCCTGCAGGTTCCTTTGCTTGTAATGAAAAGTCATTCAGAATAATTTGTGGAGATGATCCGCATTCACTTATTGTTGATATTCAACTCCTCTATTATAAAACTTCTACTTTAAGAAATTACACGCGATGGGACCAAACTCTTTGTCCCATGTTTCTAAACATTGTACGTCACAATGAGCATATAAACAAAATGCGGTTAAAAATGGGTGAGGGTTACCTGATAGGGTTTAATAAACTAGGTGAGCTTTTTTTGTTTGATAACACTCACCCTGATTCTATCCACAATAAACGGAGCATAACATTAGAAAATATTTCAAACTTGATAATGGAATTAATTTCGGATAAGGAATATTGGAAAAAACTTTACAAAGATCAATGACTAATTCACCAAAAGCATTTTTTCAAAAATATGCTCATTTAAGTGCTCTGTTGAAACCTTATACGTGCCATTAAGATTATCATAATAAAGATTCCCTTGGGCTAAATCTAATTCTTCACTACCATATTCATCAATATCAAAAAACTTGATTTTATAAGCATCATTTAAGTAATCCTTATACCGGACCTTCACTACATATTTCATTTTACTCGCATACAATTCATCGTCTTTATACAGGTGTTGAATGTTGACATGTGTGTTATCTTTGATTTTCTCAACAAAATCAAATACGTTCTTTACTGTATAAGTCCCTATTAGCCCTGTTGTTACTTTCTTCTCGTTAACACATATCATTTGTCCTAGTGGAATATACTTAGTCGTATCCATGTGATAAATATCTATAAAAGGAATAACCCGAACATAGTCAACGTTCACCTTGTATCCTTCATTGATCAATGACATAATAAACCATGTTCCGGTTTCACCTCTAAAACAATTGGTTGAATCCACATGCCCAACAGTCATTTTAAGATCCGGTTCATATTGAACTTGAGTTAAACGAGTAATAGCTTTCTGCTGAACATGATTGTCAATAATAGCATATACAGTTGCTGTGGTTAAAACGAGCGTTGTAAGTATATCGAAAAAAACTTTATTCTCTTTGATCCAGTGTTTTCCTTTTTGGCTTTTCTTCCTTGCTTTCATTTTGAGTATTTTTCAGTATTTATTCTTTAATCTTTCTAATAACTGCGGATATTCATCAAAAACATTCCGGAGATGTTTAGTGGTAGTGGATACAATCTCAAAATGATCAAGATTCTGATCCTGCCACTTTACCAAGACTTTTACATTAATAAGAGGATGGTGTTCAGCCACCTTGTTAATGATTTCAACTGGGTGCGAAAAGTACTTGTCCAGTTCACTTATCGGCAACTCGGGGCCAGCTCCCATTGAGTAGTGCAGCCTTCCTTCTTGTTTCATTACTTTCATCAAGCAATAAACTCCGTATTGCCTAACCTTATAAATTCCTTCTTCCAACTCAAACTTGCCGTATTTCATACTTACAATTTTAGTAAATACTAAAATAATTAGCAATTTGCAGAGCTTAATTTTTTAACTTGAAAGGAAGCAGAAATGTAAACAGTGTAAACGAAGAATTTTATAGCTTTGAAGCTTCAAGACCCACGGATGTTTTCAGCTTTGTTTACGGCTGTGTAAACAGCTTCGTTTACTTCCTTTTTCCTCGATTCAGCCGCCTTTTTAGCGTATAACTCCGCATAGCTATATCCAGTATATGAACCGAAAACACAGAGAAATATTTTAGTCAGTCGTATTAAATAATTTTCTGAGGGATCAAAAGGGTCAAAAAACAGGATCTCCACGATGAGAATGAATATGGCGAAGATGACAGGCTTATGCCGGATATAGTGGAAGGTAAACACCAGAACAGCTATGGCAAAGGCAAAGGCGTAAGCGAATGCATAGATGTGCTTAAAATGGTTACCCTCAACCGGGGATATGTTGTAATACAACTGATAAAGGTTGACCGTCAGGGGCAAAGTAATGGATAGCACCCCTATGAAAATGAACTTGCGTGAGAACATAAAGTTCTCTATTCTCTCAAAAAAGCTGGTTTTCTTCTTTTCTAATTGCATAAGTGATGTTTTTACTTGAGGGGTCACCAATTTCCACGCCGCGGCCTTATCCCTGATACTTGTCTGTAGGGTTTACCCGTTCTATTTCCGTGCCTCCCGGCTTGTTCTCATAAATAATTGCTTTCGACCAATCATCTTTTAAGGCACCCACAAGCAACATCTTTCTTAGCCTTTTGATACCCAAGGCCATATCCGGCCTGCTTTTTCTACTGCGCTTGTCCCTGGAATAGAACACTCTTTTAGTACCATCCTTTTTTACCACCCAACACCGGGTAAGCGAAGTGTTCTTGAGATTTTCAGGCATGTGGTTTCATTTTTAAGTTCAGACTTTTGCGAAAAGCAATTTCATAAGCCACCCGTATACCAGCATCATTGATTTTATCCAGCCTTCTCTTATGGGCTACGAACAATTGATAGCGGCTCATTTGACCATAAACCCCTTTGCCCTGGTTATGAAGATCCAGTTCCTTTTTCATCTTCTGCAGGGCCAGCTCATTCCTGACCTGCAGCTTTAAAGTTTCCTGCCTCTCATACCATATCCGGTTTTTGTCGAATCCATTTTTGTGGTTATCGGGTGAAAAGTAAAAATCGGCAGAGGGTATCCACCTGTCCGGTGACCGATCCAGCCATTTCCTAACAATATTCACCCGCTCTAAAAGCGTTTCCTGGTATACTTGCCATTCCTCCTGAGTCTTTTGCGAATTAAACCTACCATACACCGAGACGTAAATCATGTTCAGGATCGAAGATTCCTCATACGGCTTGTAATCCGTGTCCGGGTATAATACTGCTTTTGCGTATGCCCAGAACTCCTGCACCAGTGCAAGTAAAAAAATGCGCGCCGCCCCCCCGGCCTGCTGCTCTTGTTTCCTCTCTGGTAAGCACGGCTGCGGCATTTTTTCTGGTTCTCTAGCAGGAGCTGCTTCATTTTTTTTCAAAAAACAGGCATTCAAGGCGGTGGCTACAGCTTCTTTCGCTTGCTTTTCATCCAGGTCATGGGCATTTTTTCTGGTGCTCTTGTCATATGCTCCTGTTTCGGCTTCGCCTTTAGGCAAGCCACACATGTCCGTTAGGACACCTTTGTTATCCACATTGCTATTAATATTGTCTTGCTCCTGTAGCACATGTGCTAAAGGCTGAATTATTTTCCGATCCTTTGTAATCAAAGGGTAAACAGGGGTCCTTTGAAGGCCGCCTTCGGGCAAATAAGTGATCATATAAGCCCCTTTCCACATGATTTCTGGATTTATCCACAAGTCCAATCCTTCGCCACCGTGATGGTTTTCTGCGGTAATCAGGTTAGCTTTCATCAACCGTTCCTTGTGGTTGTATATAGTGCGTGTAGTGCAGTCCTTGCAGCTTGCCAGGCTTGATACATACGTTCTGAAAGCTGGCATTTCGGAAAGGCTATAAGGTGCAACACTTGTTAAGTCGTTCAACTGCTTCATGTAAAGTCGAACAATGAGTTCCGCGGTACCCCGGTGGCTTGCATTGATCTTTTCTTTTAAGTCCGGGTGCTGCTTGTTATAGCTGTCAACGTACTCTTTAAGGGCTTTGAATACTACACCGAAATCGAAACTTAGGTGAAGCGGAGTTGTTGGGGTAACTGCTGTCATTAGTCAATGTTCTTTAAGGTTTCCAATGATATTTTAATACTTTGGAGGTTATCAATAGTGTTTTGGATAAGGACGATGACAGGGAGCATACCTTTATTGCCGTCTATCAGACTGTTCAGCGATATATCATAGGCTGTCCTATACTTTTCAAGCTCTTGGTTTATATAGTCTATCTGGTGATGTATATTGATCATGTTTACAAATGTTTACACGTCACAAACTCATTGGTATAATGTCACTTGTTGCTTCCCCGCGCGAAGGGAAATAATTCGTTCACAAAAATTTTTGGACAATATTTTCCCCTGACACCATTTTTAAGTGCCTCTTAAGTTGGGTTCAAAACCCGTAATACCTGAAAGCTCTAGTGAATTAGACTTTGATCAGTCTCGATTCTATTACAGAATTAGTAAAGCGTACAGCGTTTAAAAAGGACTGTTCGTCAATAATTGTTTTACCTTTTACTCGTTCTCCATATATCACACCTGTACGAACCAGGTGACCCAAATCATTTCTACTCCAACGTAGCTTATCAGCTACCTGGGGATACTTTTTCAACAGTTCTGTCGGGGTGTAAAATCTCTTTTCGGACATAGGTTAGGGGGCAAAAAAGTAACAAAGGTTTAACTAATACATAAAAATAACTTCGTTAGGACGCAAAATTAACACGAAATGTTGCAATTTATTGTGTTAATCATCATGAATGCAGTGATTTAAGATACATTCTGTGCTGATTCATCCGTATATCTATCTAATTCACTGCTGTCTATTTGCCACGAAGATCCCGGCCTGTCCTGCCTCGCCTTTAAAAGGCCATAGTTGCAATGTTGAACCACGGTACTATAAGCCATACCGGTTAATTCTGAAAATTTTCTTGGAGTCAGAAATTTCTCTTTTCGTTGATTCTCTTTAAGTATTTTTCGTAGGCTTTCCTCTAAGCTATACTGTAGTTCCAGTAGATCCTTTTTGGTTACTAGTGTTGCTAATTCATCTGCTCTCATTTGTCAAATATTTTAACTTATGAAAACAAATAAAATACAATTTTTTCATATATAAAACATGTATATAGGGGGTATATTATGGTAGAAGGAGGGTATATAGGGGGGATATTATCATCACGTAAACAATTGGTTTACAGAAAATTAAGACAGAAAAAAAAATTCAAAAAAAATCAAACTTTTTTTCCTCACTTGGCCAAGAAACTTAAATTTCAGCAGATTGCATGCTTTCGGTTGGTATTTCATGCGTAAACTCGTTGTTACAGCGAAAACACTTTAGCTTAAGTTCATTCATCAAAAACAACTTTGGCCTGTACTCTAATAAAAAGGCTTTACAATTCGGACAATGAATACCATGCTGAGATTCTTCTTCTAACATTTGATCCCATTTGTCCATTTCCTTATCTCTTAATCGATCCACAACTCTTGCATACCGCTGAGTGGTTTCAAGAGAAGAGTGACCGAGAATATCCCTAATAACCTCTATTTTGATTCCTAGCAATAAAGAATTGATGGCAAACGTATGGCGACAGCAGTGAAAAGTTATTTTCTTTTTTATTCCTGCTATCTCCATAATTTCTTTCAAGTAGTTGTTCGTGGTACCATTCTCTTGTACGGCTTGTGAAAACAACAGCCCTTGTGGATTGCTCATATCCAATAATGAGTAAAGTCTCTTCCTTATGGGAACCCGCACAGTTTTAACCTTCCCTAGCCTTCCCTTTTGCAACTGTTTTACGATATAGCCATTTTTTAAGTGACTTTTATGCAGGGTCTTGATATCGGAATGTCTAAAGCCACAATAACAAGCAGTCAGCGCTTGCTGCAATGTACTTTGATAGCGAGCGCCAATGTGAAAGTCCTTAGCGTATTTGCTCTTGGCTTTCTTCACTTGTTTTAATAATTCACCACTATCGTATAAATCGTGCAATAAAGCAATCTCTTCTGGCTCCAGATACTCTGCCTCATTAGTCTCGGGCACACCAATGACGTAGTCATCGAAAGGATACTTTTTAATTTGGCCAGCTTTGTAAAGCCGTAAAGTATATTTCCTGAGAAAGCTCAACACGTGAAACCTGGTAGTTTCAGATTTACCCTTCCTTTTTAAGTCGGCAACCAACCCTTCAATGAATTCCTTATCAACTTCATGGATACTTAATGAACTTCTATATGCCTTGACCCTATCCCTTTGCTTCTCCCAATATCCTACGGTTGAAGATTTAATTTCTGTCTCCTCAACCTCCTTTTGCAATTCCTGGCTAACATAGGTATAGAAATCAGTGTCGTGCTTCTTATCCGTTTCTGAATTGTAATGACTTTTGATCTTTTTGAAGGTAATAACATCTCCCTGTCTTTCAAGATCAGATATAATTTTGTCAACCTTAACTTCTTGTCTTTTTATAAATGATGTAACCTGAGAGTAGCCCTTAATTCCCCTGCGTATTTTTTTATTTTCAGCATCATAGTGCTCAAGCTTAATCTTTCTTCCCAGCGGCAGATAGTTATTCTTTCTATTGATTGTAACCCTAAGAGTTAATGGAATCTCTCCGGCTTTTGAAACATATCCAGTTTTACAGTCCAAGTGAACAGTTATTTTCATAAGAAACCTCCCTTATATTGCTCGATAATCAGGCTTTAAAATCCGACAAAAATTAGTGAACTATTAGTGAACAAAAACCATAAATACTGGATTTCGCACTCTGTTTTGTACGGGAACCTGATTAAAAAAGTTGGATTTAAAGCGAAATAAGAGAGATTTCTATATTATCTATATCAGCTTAGGAGTTTAGGAAACTTCTATTCTATCCATTGAACTACGGGGCCATAGTCTTTGGGGATGCAAATATAGGTAAAAATGAATTTAATCAGACAAATTTCAGTCGATGTTAATTTTTGGTGGCAAATGAATTAGCCGCTGTAATACTCATCCTTCAAATAATTCGGATAGATCTGGTTGTGTCTCTTTTTTATCTTTTTAAAGAGCATCTCTTTCAGCCCTCCAATATTAATCCCCTTCTCTGCTGATATAAACACCTTCTCGTCACCTTGCTCTATATGTACCGAATGCATTTTTTCGACCGGTTCACCATCTTCTTCGGGCTCCAGAAGATCGATTTTGTTAAATACATAAATAATCGGCTTATCAGTAGCGTCAATGTCACGCAATGTTTCTTTCACCACCCTGATGTGATCTTCATAAGCCGGGTGCGAAATATCCACTACATGTAGTAAAATATCAGCTTCCCTCACTTCCGCCAGGGTAGATTTAAACGATTCTATCAGGTGGTGCGGAAGCTTTCGTATAAATCCAACGGTATCAGAAAGCAAAAACGGAATATGATTGAGCATCACCTTCCTTACAGTGGCATCTACTGTGGCAAATAGCTTATCCTCCGCCTTTACATCGCTCTTCGATAGCACACGCATCAGCGTAGACTTACCTACGTTGGTATATCCTACCAGCGCCACCCGCACAATATTAGACCGGGATTTTCGCTGTACGGCATTTTGCTTTTCGATCTTCTCCAGCTTCTTCTTCAGCACAGATATCTGGTTTCGAATGTTCCGCCTATCTGTTTCTATTTCTTTCTCACCCGCACCACCACGTGTCCCTGTTCCTCCGCGCTGCCTTTCCAGGTGAGTCCACATACGGGTTAGCCTGGGCATCAGATACTGATACCTGGCCAGCTCCACCTGGGTTTTGGCTTGTGCTGTTTGCGCTCTGTTCAGGAAAATATCAAGGATCAACAAACTCCTATCATAGATCTGGCATTTCAGCTCCCGCTCAAGGTTGCGCAATTGCGATGGAGACAGGTCATCATCAAAGATCACCATGTCTATTTCTCTGGCTACAACATAAGCTTTAACATCCTCCAGCTTACCTTTACCGATAAAAGTCCGGGTGTCCGGCTGCTCCAGCTTCTGAATAAATACTTTTTCGGTAGTTATATCAGCAGTTAGGGCAAGAAATGCCAGCTCATCCAGGTGTTCCTCTACAACATTGTCGTTCTCCCCTTTCTTGGCCACCGCCACGAGTACTCCTTTGTTACTTTTTTCTTTCATATACAATAAATATATAACTATCGAAAATTTTATTTGTTTATCTTAAAAAGCTGGCATATTAAACTAACTTAATTCATATTGGAACCTGAAATAGAATTACGTACTTACTTCCAAACATGTAATAAAATTGGTTACTTTGTTTACTTTTTCAGAATAAAAAATAAATGAAATACGATCTTAAGCAAAGCTATGAAATCCCCCTAGCATTATTTAATATCAGTAGAAAGAATAATAGTTGGCGAATATGAGAGTTGCAATTGTTTTAAACACTTCCTGGAATGTTTACAACTTCCGTATGGGGTTGATCCGGGCTTTGCAGGAAAATGGGCATGATGTGCTGGTAGTAGCACCTGAAGATGACTACACCCAAAAAATTAAAGAAGCAGGCTGTGAATTTCACCCGGTAAGAATGGATAGCAGAGGGGCCAATCCTATCAAGGATTTTGCGCTCACCATGGAGCTTCGTGGGATATACAAAAGAATAAATCCTGATATTATCCTCCATTACACCATAAAGCCTAATATCTACGGTACCATTGCGGCAAGTACGCTTAGGCTACCGGTAATCAACAATGTTTGCGGATTGGGAACCGTATTTCTGCAAAAGGGTCTGGTTTCCAAAATAGCCCTTTTTATGTACAAAGTGGCTTTCCGGTTCCCCAAAAAAGTATTTTTCCAGAATCACCATGATTTTGATCTTTTTCTAAAGGAAAAGCTCGTCAAAGAAAACATAAGTGATGTACTGCCTGGTTCGGGGATCGACCTTGACCATTTTCCGCCATCGCAGTTTAAAAGGAATAAGAAATTTACCTTCCTGTTAATATCCCGCCTCATACATGACAAGGGGATCATTGAGTATATTGATGCAGTAAAAAAACTCCGGTCGCAAGGTGTGGATGCCAGATTTCAGATACTGGGGGCCAAAGACCCTGAGCATCGAAGGGGTATAAAAACTGAGATTATTGATGAATGGATCGATAACAATATCATCGAGTACCTGGGAACAACAGATGATGTCAGATCATTTATCCATGATGCTGATTGTGTAGTACTGCCCTCATACCGGGAAGGCACACCCAGAACACTGCTCGAAGCAGCAAGCTCTGCAAAACCCATAGTAGCTACAGATGTACCGGGCTGCAATAATATTGTTGAAAATAACTACAACGGCTATTTGTGCGAGCTAAAAAATGCCGATGACCTTGCGGATAAGATGTATACCATGATGAGCCTGGAAGACGAAAAAATAGAACTTTTTGGCAAAAATAGCAGGACGAAAGTGGAAAGAGAGTTTAGCGAAAAAATTGTGATCTCACGCTACTTGCAGTCCATTAGTGAATTTAAAAGTTTAAAAGCTTTAAATCATTAATGGATTCGTAGTAATTTTGAGCTATTAAACTGAGCGCTATGATAATAAAAGAAACCGGCTTTGAAGGGCTTGTTGAAATGTACCCGAAAATCATTGAGGATGAAAGAGGCTTTTTCTTTGAAGCGTACAATGAGGAGGCTTTCAGAAAGGCCGGTATACAATACGATTTCGTACAGGATAATCAATCCTTCTCCATTAAAGGTGTGGTGCGCGGCCTGCACATGCAATTGGCGCCATTCTCACAAGCAAAGTTTGTAAAAGTAATGACAGGAAAAGTTTGTGATGTAGCCGTGGATATGCGTCCTGCATCCAAAACTTTCGGAAAAGTATATAAATGTATTCTTGACAGTAAGATAAATAATGCGCTTCTTGTACCGGAAGGTTTCGCTCATGGGTTTTCAGCATTAGAAGACGCCGTTTTTTATTATAAGTGTAGCAATTTTTATCACAAACCTTCGGAAACCGGCATCATATGGAACGATAAGACTCTGAATATCGATTGGGAAGTAGAAAATCCGATAGTTTCGGAAAAGGACGCAATACTTCCTACCTTTGAGGAGTTTCTAGAAAAGTATGAAATCGCATATTAACCCGTTCTCTTTGAAAAAATCCTGCTTAATCCTGCTACTGGCAGCCATGCTGTTATCAGCCTGTGGATCCTATAAGCAGAACATAATGTTCAAAAAGGGTGAAAACAGCACAATTGCCGATATCGACCTTGCATTACAGGAGGCTGAGAATAATTATATCATTAAAGAGAACGATTTTTTAGAATTACAGGTATATACAAAAAGTGGCGAGCGACTGGTTGACCCTGAGTTTGAACTAATTGGTGAAAGCAGAATTAATCAACAAAATGCAAGGCCGCAACTGCAATACCTGGTAAGACGCGATGGGTTTGTTAAACTTCCGATGATCGGAGAAGTGAAGTTGACAGGCATGACCATTATAGAAGCTGAAGAGGTACTGCAAAAGAAATATGAAGTCTATTATAAAGACCCGTTCGTAAACCTGAAATATATCAACAAAAGAGTGATCGTATTAGGCGCTCTGGGTGGACATGTAATACCTCTGCAGAACGAAAACATTAAGGTCACCGAAGTATTGGCACTCTCAGAAGGCATAGACAATAATGCAAAAGTGCAAAACATCAGGTTACTCAGGGGTGAAGAGGCGTATATTATAGACCTCAGCACTATTGAAGGATACAAAGCTTCCAATATGATCGTAAGGCCGGGAGATATCGTATATGTGGAACCCATCCGTAGACCGTTTACGGAGTTTATGCGCGAAAATGGCCCTGTAATATCGGCTTTAAGTAGTGTGGCATCATTAATAGCCGTACTGATAAGCATTAAGTAATTTGGAAAACAAAAACATATATTCTGACACAGAAAAACCCACGGAAGGGATAGACCTTGACAAGGCGCTGACAGTGCTCAGAAAAAGTATTCCCTGGATCTTACTTATTTTTATTGTTACCAACCTCTCGGCTTACCTCTACATCAGGTGGACCAAACCCTTGTATGAATCCGAATCGGAGCTGAAGCTGGATGTAAAATCCGATGCTTCTGAACTGGGGCTTTTGGGCCTTTCAGAGAATAAAAATCTGAATATTATTTCCGGAGAAATTGAGTTGATCAAGTCAAAACTTTTCTTCAGCAAAGTTATAGAAACAGTTGACCTGGATCTTAGCTATTATACGGCCGGCCAGGTGCTGAACGATGAAAAATTCAAAACCTCTCCCTTTATTGTTGATTATAACCTGAAAAATCCGCAACTACTTGATAGAAGGATTTTTGTCAATATAGTTGATGAAAAGACATATACGATCAATTTCTCAGGTGACGAGCAGGAAAAAGCAATGAAGTATAACTTTGGCGAGCATGCAAACCTCCCTGATATCGAATTTATCATATATCTAACCAACTATTTCGATCCAAAGGGTGATAAAAACTTCTTTTTTATAATCAATAGCAAAGCCGCACAGATAAAATACCTCGGTAGCAACCTGACAGTAGAGCCTCTTAACCTGAATGCCAACACCATCCGCATCGCCTTCAAAGACTACAACCCGCTTAAGGCAAGAGATCTGGTAAATGCCATAGACACACTCTACCTGAAATATTCTGAAGAAGAAAAGAACCTGGAAAATAAACAGAAAATAGAATGGCTTAATAGTGAACTCCGGCAAATTGAAACACAACTCGAAGGGTATGAGCACTACTTTGAAAACTTCACTATCAAAAACAGGACCAGCGACCTGAACGAAGATCTGAAAAGAACCATTGAAACCATCAATGCCCTGGATTCTCAAAGGTTTCAGTTGACAAAAAGAATTCAGGCTTTCGATCAGCTATTAGCAGATCTTGAAAATAATAAAACAGAATTTCTTGGCATCAGTCAGGAAACCTACCCAAAACACATTGCTGACGCTTATAATGAGCTTTCGGTTCAGATCAGCGAAAGAGATAAGTTAAGGCTCTCCTATAACGAAACTACTTTTGCGCTGACAAGAAAGGAGGAAGAAATAAAAAACTCAAAAACAGCGCTAAAGGCCCAGCTTGAAAAACTAAAAACACGTGATGAATCAGAGGTCCGAGATCTACTGGTAAGAAGAAGAAGGTTAGAGGACAACTTCGTTGAGCTACCCGGAAAAGGCACAGAATACAATAAGAATCAGCGGTTCTTTAAACTTTATGAAGAATTTTACCTGTCATTGATGCAGAGTAAGGCCCAGTTTCAGATAGCCGAGGCGGGTACAACTACTGAATTTAAAATATTATCCTCCGCAACACTTCCGCAGCGGCCTATATCACCCAATGTGATCATTATTTATGGTATAGGACTTGTGGCTGGCTTTATATTCAGCTTTATATTTGTTAGTGTCAGATACCTGCTGCACAACAAGATCAGCGCCTTAAAAGAAATCGAAAGGCTTACTACAGCGCCAATATTGGGTACCGTGCCTACTGCTTTGGAAAAAATCGAAGCAACCCAACTGATCATTGACAAAAAACCGAAGTCTGCAGTAAGCGAAGCATTGCGGTCAATCCGGACCAATATAGAGTTTATGGTGACCGGGGGAAAAAACCAGGTGATCTCTGTAACATCAACGATCGGCGGTGAAGGAAAAACATTTGTGGCTGTAAATCTCGGAGCAATAATGGCCCTCTCTAAGAAGAAGGTACTGCTCCTGGATCTCGATATGAGAAAACCCCGGGTACACATGGCCTTTCAGGATGCATCGCATGCCAAGGGGGTAAGCACTATTCTTATCAATAAGCATGGCGTTGATGAATGCATACAAAAGACAGTAATAGAAAACCTGGATTATATTCCGGCCGGCCCCACCCCTCCTAATCCTTCCGAACTTTTGCTTAATGGTGAGTTTGATAGCCTTTTGAGACGGCTTCGTTTGGATTACGATGTTATTCTATTAGACACTCCACCTGTCGGACTGGTAACTGACGGTATTCTGGCTATGAAAAAAGCTGATCTTGCGATATACATCGTCAGGGCACATTATTCCAGAAAAATATTTATGAATACACTGAATAGATTGATCCACATCAACCATTTTAAGAAACTTGCCGTAGTATTAAATGCTACCTCCAATACAGGAGCTGACAGCTATGGTTATGGTTACTATGAAGAGAAGCCGGAAAAATCCGGCAATTTCATCAAGAGAATGATCAATAAAGGTGTTTAATTTTTTTAGAAAAAAACAATCGGGATCAGCCAGGTCTATTCAGGTTGATATACATTCACACCTGCTGCCGGACCTTGATGACGGGGTTGAGGATTATGAAGAATCTCTGGTCATTATTAACGGCTTTCATGAAATGGGGTACAGAAAACTAATCACCACCCCTCATATCATGCAGGATTTTTACAATAATTCCGAAGCCAGCATCACACAAAAGGTAAAGGAGCTTAATGCCAAAGTCGCGGAAGCAGGCATCCCTGTAGAGGTATTGGCCGGGGCAGAATATTACCTGGATGATCACCTCCTGCACAAAGTAAAAAATCGATCCGGTGATCTTTTAACCTTCGGAAATAACTACCTTCTTTTTGAAACCTCTTTCATGAATGAGCCCATGTACCTGAAAGAGTTTATTTTTGAGGTGCGGTCAAGAGGCATAACCCCTGTAATGGCACACCCGGAGCGATACGCATTCATTTATAATGATTTTGATATGGTATCTGACCTCATAGACCGGGAGGTATTACTACAGGTGAATATCAATTCATTTACAGGTTATTACTCCAAACAAGTAAAGAAAACTGCCGAAAAGTTGGTTGACAAAGGATTAGTTCATTTATTAGGCAGCGATTGTCATAACTTACGGCATTTTGAGGTTTTGAAAAAGGCCAGACAAGAGAAATACTATATTAAAGCATTAGAATTACCTCTGATTAATTACAACTTATGATTCTGGTTACTGGTGCAAATGGTTTTTTAGGGAGCTATATATGCAAAAAGCTTCTCAGTGAAAAGGAGCCATTTATAGCTTTGGTACGCCCTTCCAGCGATATTAGCATGCTGCAAGACATTCAGGATGATATAAGAATACACCACGGCGATGTACTCGATCCTGACAGTATTGTAGGCATAATAGAGGAAATAGACACGATCATTCATTGCGCGGCCGTGGTGTCTTATCACAGGGGTGACAGAAAGCAAATGAATGAGGTAAATGTCACCGGCACAAAGTATATGGTAGACCTGGCATTGGCCCACAACATCAAATATTTTGTTCACATCAGTTCGGTAGCGGCACTGGGAAGGAATCAGCCTTCAGGCACTATATCTGAAAACAATAAATGGCAACATTCCAAATGGAATACCAGCTATGGCGAATCCAAATACCTGGCTGAGCTAGAGGTTTGGCGGGGAATAATGGAGGGACTGAATGCCGTTATCCTCAACCCTTCAGTGATACTGGGACCCGGCGACTGGTCACGGAGCAGCGCCAGGCTTTTTAAATATGTTTGGGATGAGAAAAAATTTTACACCGAAGGGTTGCTCAATTATGTTGACGTTCGTGATGTAGCTGATATTGTATTCACATTTCTAAAAAAAAGGACCACCGGCCAGCGATACATTATAAATGCAGATGGAGTAACCTATAAAAACTTTTTTGATGAAGTAGCAAACAAGTCCGGGAAAAAAGCACCTGGTACCAGGGCCACTCCCTCGCTGGTCAGGCTCGCCATGGTATTGGAAGGCATTAAGTCAATATTTACAGGTCAGAAGCCATTAATTACCCGGGAAACAACCAAAATAGGCGACAATAAAATATACTTCGATAATAGTAAGATAAGGAAGGAATTAAATTATAACTTTGTGCCGCTTTCACAAACAATTGATTGGACCTGCGAGGTTTATAAAAAAGATCCTGATTAAAATTTAAGCAACTTTCTTATTTATTTTAGGGTTTAATTAGTTAAATTGTTTAAACTTTTGAGGTGATTGAATGGCTGAGAATTTTAAGAGAAAAGAAGAGAACGAACTGATAAAAAGGTTTGAGGATCACGTTAAAAATAGAGCCACATATTTCTTTGAGCTTGACAGCTTCGAGCAGATCATAGGTTTATATATTGAGCGTGGTCAATACAAAAAGGCACTTAGCGCCATCAACCTGGCAGCCGAGCAATACCCCTTCTCCACAGAATTAATTATTACCAAAGCACAGGTTTTAACCAACCTCGAGGAATATGAGGAGGCTCTTGACCTGCTAGACAAAGCTGAATCTTTCCAACCTAATGACTCTGAAATATATTTTCTGAAAGGATCGATCTATTCCCTGCAAGCACAATATGAGGCTGCTATTGAAACGTATTTTCAGGCCTTGCCCTTTGCTGAAGACACAGACGAGGTATACTATAGTATAGGCCTTGCTTACCAAAGCATGGAAAAGTACCAGGAAGCTATCGATGCCTATAAAAACGCTATCGAAGAAAATATTTTCCATGATGGCGCCCTGTATGAGCTGGCATACTGTCTGGATATTTGTGGTGAGTTGGAAAGCAGTATCTCGTACTATAAAAAGTTCATAGATGCCGATCCTTATTCCCAGGCGGCCTGGTACAACCTGGGCATCGTTTATAATAAACTGGGTAGGTTTGACGAGGCCATCCATGCTTATGACTATGCCATTGTCATTGAAGAGAATTTTTCTTCAGCATATTTTAACATGGGCAATACTTATGCTCAAATGGAAAAATATCCTCAGGCGCTGGATGCCTATAAAAAAACTATAGACATAGAAGGTCCAAGCCCCGAAGTATACTGCCAGATGGCTACCGTTTACGAAAAAATGGAGCAGTATGAGTTAGGCCTGAAATATTTTCAAAAAGCTACCAAGCTCGACAACCTGTATGACGAAGCCTGGTTCGGAGCAGGTAAGTGCCTCAACAAACAGCAAAAATGGTATCAATCACTGCACTTTTACAATAAAGCGCTAAAGCTGGACCACGAAAATCCTGAATATTGGAAAGCAGTAGCGCAAACAGAATATCAGATCGGAAATATTGTATCCAGCATTGATGCGTATGAAGAGGCCAGCATGCTTACCCCTGAGGACAAAGAGATCTGGCTCAACTGGTCCTACATCTATTACGAGCAAGGCGAATACGATAAAGCTATCGATCTGGTTATCAGTGGATTAGAAGACAATCCTGATGATGCCGACTTCTTCTATCGTATTACTGCCTACCTAATTACTGCCGGCAAATACAAAGAAGCCTTTAATTATTTAGAAAATGCATTAATTTTGGACTTTGATAAACATGAAGCTCTCTTTGAGTTTTTCCCACAACTAGAAACTCAAAAAGCTTTGTACAAAATCATTGATCAATTTAGAAAAGAAAATTCCTGATGAATTATACCTTAAACAACATTCCTGAGCGCACCACCAAGCCCAGGCAATATGGTTTTACTATGGCCATGGACAAAGGCCTGAGCATTCGAGAAGTTGAAGATTTTATAAGCATCTGCGGAGAGTATGTGGATATAGTTAAATTCGGTTGGGCTACTTCGTATGTTACGCCTAACCTGAAGGAGAAGATAAGAGTATACCAGGATGCGGGCATACCTGTCTATTTCGGAGGTACGCTTTTCGAATCATTCATCATCAGGGATCAATTCGATGACTATAGAAAAATACTCGACAAGTATAAACTGGAATATGCCGAAGTCTCTGATGGCTCCATAGAGCTCGATCACGATAAGAAATGTCAACTGATCAGCCAGTTGTCCGAACAGGTCACAGTGCTTTCAGAGGTAGGCTCTAAAGATGAGGAAAAGATCATTCCTCCCTATCAGTGGATAAAATTAATGCAGGCGGAACTGGATGCCGGAGCCTGGAAGGTGATAGGAGAAGCCAGGGAAAGCGGAAATGTCGGACTTTTCCGTTCTACAGGTGAAGTACGATCAGGGTTGGTACAGGAGATCCTGACCAAAATTCCCTTTGAGAAAATTATTTGGGAAGCCCCCCAAAAGGCGCAACAGGTATGGTTCATCAAATTATTGGGTTCCAATGTCAACTTAGGAAACATTGCCCCTAATGAAGTAATTCCCCTCGAAACCATCCGTCTGGGTCTGCGAGGAGATACTTTCAATCATTTTCTCTCGTTAAACGGTAAAAGCTAAACTTTCCGTGCCGATGCATAGATTCAAAGACACCCTGCTCGTATACTTTAAGGGATTGGGAATGGGCGGGGCTGATGTAGTGCCTGGCGTATCCGGTGGAACAATTGCATTTATTACAGGTATATACGAAAAACTATTGGACTCCATAAAAGCAGTTGATGTAGAAGCCATTAAGCTGCTGTTTACCCTCCAGTTACCGCTTTTCTGGAAGAAGATCAACGGAAGTTTTCTTCTGCCCCTGGTGTTGGGCATTGCCACAAGCTTTCTGACACTGGCAAAACTGATCGTTTTTTTAATGGAAAACTATCCTATCCCACTGTGGTCATTTTTTTTCGGCCTGATCATTATTTCCGCTATCCTGGTATTAAGGGTGATCAACAGATGGAGTATTGGCGTAGTATTGGCAACCCTTACAGGCATACTGGCGGCCTATTTGATTACCGAAGCTACTCCTTCAGAGACACCTGAGGCCCCTTGGTTTATCTTTATTTCAGGCGCTATTGCTATTTGTGCTATGATACTACCCGGTATATCAGGTTCATTTATCCTGCTGATCCTGGGTAAGTATGAGTATATGATGACAGCCCTGAGTAATTTTGATGTAATGACGGTAGCCATATTTATAGTAGGTTGTGTTTTCGGTCTGCTATCATTTTCCAGGCTGATCTCATGGTTGTTAAAAAACTACCATAACATCACTATAGGACTTCTTTCGGGATTTATGATTGGATCACTCAATAAAGTATGGCCATGGAAAATTCCGGTCGCTTTCCGTATCAACAGCCATGGTGAGCAGGTTCCGTACCTCACGAAAAATGTTTTGCCCGGAGAATACATGCGCGAACTCGGAGAATATCCACATGTACTGACAGCCATTTTATTCATGGCTCTAGGTATTTTTGTAGTGGTATTGATTGAAAAAGTGGCTAATTACAAATCCAAAAGAGCAAACTGATGCCAGAGCTTTATGGCTTGATCGGGAAAAAGCTCTCACACTCCTTTTCAAAAAAATTCTTTACTGAAAAGTTTGAGAGAGAAGGACTTGATCAATGTCGTTACGAGTTATTTGAACTCCGGGAAATAGATGAATTACCCGCACTCATCAGCGCCAATCCTTACCTGAAGGGGCTCAATGTTACCATCCCCTACAAGGAAGCTGTTCAACCCTTCCTTTATAAAGTCGATGATGCCGCCCTTAAAATCGGCGCCGTAAATGTAATAAAAGTAGAAGCCGGAAAGTTATATGGCTATAATTCCGATTTCTATGGTTTCAAAAACTCCTTAATGGCCTGGCTGGAGGGCAATTACAAACATCGGGCCCTGGTATTGGGTACGGGCGGAGCTTCGAGAGCAGTTGTTGCAACGCTCGAAAGCCTTCAGATCCCCTACAGACTCGTATCGCGTCAGTCGGTATCGAATGTACTTACCTACGAAGAAATTACTCCGGAGATCATCTCTACACATCACCTGCTTATTAATACTACGCCATTGGGCATGTATCCCAACACTTCTACTATTCCCCAACTGCCATATGAAGCGGTAACTCCCCGTCATTATTTGTACGACCTCGTTTATAATCCACTCGAAACAGCATTCCTTCTTCAAGGAAAAGCACATGGCGCCAGCACCAAAAACGGTCTGGAAATGCTTCATTTACAGGCAGAAGAATCGTGGAGACTGTGGCATCATTAATCGGCCCGTCTGTAAGTTCGGTTTTTTTTTATGCATTCTCGATTCATTGTATGGCCTTACATCATAAAAATCACATTATCAAAATCATCGGCAATCGCTTTATATTTAAGGGGTAAAACAGGTAATCATTTAATGATCAGTATGTTAAGCAACAAAGTCAACCGCCATCAAAATAATAACTATTCAGATAATAACATTTAAATATGTGATGTAATATTTAAATCAAACCGCAATAGATAGTTGGCTCAGCATCTTCTAACTTTAAAATTTCATTTATAGCTTTTTAAACTAAATTCATTGTACAATGAAAGAATTATTAAAACTAACTAAGGCTGGGTCCAAATCTCCTTATCTGGTGTTTCATCTTATTGATAATGACACCCTCCTATTTAACTGGAACGGCTTTCTGGATGTAGATAATATCATAAAAGTTCATGAGCAGTCTCTTGAACTTATCAAGAAACATAAGATCGTCAACCTGATTGAAGATGTAAGAAAATTTTCCGGCCCCTTTTCAAAGGCCAATGATTGGTTTATCAATACCTATACTCCTTCAATTATTAAGCTCGGAGTTAAAAAAACAGCCGTTATCCTCAACGATAATGTATTCACTGAATTATCTGTAACTGACCTTAAAGAGAATCCTGAATTCAAAAAAATGGGACTACTTTACCGTGTCTTCGGTTCTATGGAAGATGCCACCGAATGGATACGGGAAGATTCTAAGCAGACTGTTTGACGATTGCCCATTTTTCATCTCCCTGTGCTATAGTTGGTTAAAAGTCCAGGCACAGGGATATTTCCCCACTTTTTTCACAAATCTTACACCTTTTGTGACCGATAACTATATGATATTAATCATCTATTAAATCATATAATATCATATATATTCAAAACAACACCTAATTAAATCTCTTAATACATAAATTATTACCTGCGCAACTGAACTATGATTAATGAATTTAACTTCTTCTTCTGACTATCTATATTCAAAGAAAAAAATTAAGCTATGATAGGTGCAAATGTAAATGGCATTAGGGTGGAAGACTTATTTCAATGCTATGACAAGTACAATTTTTTATATCAGGAGAAGAAGGAGAAAATGCAATATCTCTTTCCAATGATCAAGGCCAATTGGGATATGGCATTATCAATGCCATGGGAAAATTTTTTATTGTTGACCTATAGCCGTCCGGAAAAGGACCTTTTTGCATCGGTGTCTGCATGGAGGAGTACGCTCCGTAGCTATTGCATTCAGCACATGGTATCTAATCAGGCTGAAAATACCAGGTTGATATTACTTCATTTTCTAAATATTCTTGAAAATGACATTACGGAAAAAAATGCCATCCAGGTTTATTATCAGCCGAAGACGAGGTTTGCTAACAATATGTTTTCACATCTCCACAAGGCAGCAGGCACTGAACATAGCCATTTGAGCCCCTATAGCTACCTCAGCTACCCTGTTAAGCCTGTTCCGCTACATTGGGACCGGGTCTTCGCTGAAGAGTTGAACAAAACCAACCAAAAAGGCATTATAGATTTTATAAAGCGGGAAAAAGGTGACTTCTATTCCTGGGTTCAGGATTTTGACAGCGATGATTTCACACTTTCCACTCTTGATAAGGAATACAGTAAATATGGTTTGACACGAACCAGGCAAGTTGTGGCGTATAAAGATGAAAGCCATAAGATCCTCGGTGTTTCTGTTATTAACAGAGCATCCACCGGCCTGAATTTCAGCCTGCTGGAAAATTCTTGTGAAATAATTCTCGACTCTCAGCATCCCATCTGGCTGCTCAATGAAGTTATAAAATCGATTCTTTATCATATCAGCAATCTTTATCGCCAGTCAGACCTGGATAGTGTGCCGCTCCTGGTTGCCCCGGAATATGAAGGCCTGATCCAGGCTTATGGAGGCAAATCTATGAGAACCTACAATTATTTCACCTGCGACAATAGTGTATTTGAAGAATGGCGTAGCTACCTCAAATCAGAATTAAAAGAGGTTACTGAACATCTCAAAATAAAGAACCTCGAATCCAAAGCGTCTTAAAAAATCTTAAAAAACCAACGATATGAATACACCTGATTTAAAGCAATCAAAATATTTTATGGATGACCCCCGTGAAGCCGGCAGACTGGATGCTAAAGTAAATACGGATGAATTCATTGAAAATTTTCTTACCAGCCGGATCCCGGAAGAGACCAACACATATATAGTAGATATCGGTTGTGGCGCAGGCGCCATTGCTTCAGCGATTGCTAAAAAGTACCCATACACCACCGTGAAAGGAGTTGATCTGAGCAATGAACGACTGGAAGAGGCAAGGAACAAATGTAAACATCTGAATAATGCTGAGTTTAAGCAAGGTTCGATCTATGAATTACCACTTGAAGATAACTCGGCTGATTTTCTCTACACAAGGTTTCTATTAGAATACCTACAGGAACCGGTAAGAGGAATAAAAGAAATGTACCGTGTTTGCAAAAATGGTGGCACGGTAATGCTACAGGACCTTGACGGCCAATTACTGTTTCATTATCCTGAAACCATCGAAAATTTAGATAAGGTACTTTCCGGGTTAGCCGAAACAGGTTTTGACCCTTTAATTGGAAGAAAACTCATGCACTATGGCCTGCTGGCTGGGTTTAAACTTGATCATATCGACATCAGGCCCTACCATTTCATAGCAGGAAAGGTAGATGCTCACAATGATTACTTATGGGATCTGAAAATGGAAATTGCTATGACCAAATTCTCAGACATACTAGGAAGCACGGAGCTGGCTCAAAAATTCAAAGATGATTTCATGAATTTTCTGAGAGATGAAAATACCATTATGTACTCCAATCTCTTCACCGTATACCTGAAAAAGGTATAGGAGCATATAGCGCTTGTAAAGAACTTCCTAAGCGGCTTGAAAACGCCAAGATCAAGCTCGCCTTCGCGTAGCCGCCTGGGCAGAGCAAGGGCTTGTGCCTGCGTACCGAAGTGCTATGGCACACAGGTGTGAGATTCCAAAAAACAGAGCATACTTGGGTACGCGAACATTTTTGATATGAGCGTAACGCAGACATTGGTATTTTCTCAGGGACACTATGTAATTCTATTGAACTCTTGGTGCAATTCACTCGTTAAACTAGATTTGAACAAGAGCAGAAACGGAATAATATGAGTTTTAAAATTACCAGCGAATATGTACCCACCGGAGATCAACCCAAAGCTATTGAGCAGTTGACCCAGGGACTTGAATCTGGAGAACCTTTTCAAACCCTATTAGGTGCTACCGGAACAGGCAAAACTTTTACCGTGGCCAATGTAATAGCCAATGTAGACCGACCCACACTGGTACTTTGTCATAATAAGACCCTTGCCGCACAGCTCTATGGGGAATTCAAACGCTTTTTCCCTGAAAATGCTATTGAATATTTTATCTCATATTACGACTACTACCAACCGGAAGCATTCATACCTTCTTCGAACCTGTATATCGAAAAGGATCTTTCTATCAATGAAGAAATTGAGAAACTACGCCTGAGCGCCACCTCTTCACTTCTCACCGGCAGGCGTGATATCATAGTAGTAGCATCAGTATCATGCATCTATGGCATCGGAAACCCTGAAGAGTTTGGTAAAAATGTGATCAAGCTTAAGGTGGGTGAAACCATTGCACGTAACAGACTGCTTTTTGCACTTGTTGACATTCTTTATAGTAGGACAGAAGGTGAGTTTAAACGAGGGAATTTCAGAGTAAAAGGAGATACCGTGGATATTTTTATTGCCTATGGAGACTTTGCCTACCGCATTATATTCTGGGGTGATGAAATAGAAGCCATACAACGGATTGATCCCGTAACGGGAAGGACAATCGCTGATGAGAAGGTAATTACCATATTCCCTGCAAACCTGTTTGTGACCGGTAAAGACCTCCTGCACGAGGCCATCAGGGAGATCCAGGATGATCTTGTCGCACAGGTCAACCATTTTGAAATTGAACAAAGACACCTCGAAGCCAAGCGTGTAAAGGAAAGAACCGAATTTGACCTGGAAATGATGCGCGAACTCGGCTACTGCTCAGGCATAGAGAACTATTCGCGGTACTTTGACCGCAGAAGTCCGGGCGCCAGACCATTCTGTCTGCTAGATTATTTTCCGGATGATTACCTTATGATCATTGATGAAAGCCATGTCACCGTTCCCCAGGTGAGAGCTATGTGGGGTGGTGATCGTTCGCGAAAGGTAAACCTCGTGGATTTTGGTTTTAGACTGCCTGCTGCCCTGGATAACAGGCCTCTGACATTTAATGAATTTGAAGGAATGCTCAACCAGGTGGTGTACGTCAGTGCCACACCCTCTGAATATGAGCTGAGAAAATCTGAAGGCATTGTAGTTGAGCAGATCATACGCCCCACTGGCTTGCTCGACCCCGAAATCGATGTGAGGCCAAGCCTGAACCAGATCGATGACCTGCTGGAAGAAGTAGATGAAAGAGTAAAGAAAGAAGAGCGCGTGCTGGTGACCACCCTTACCAAGAGGATGGCTGAAGAGCTAACCAAGTTCTTAGAACGGGCCGGGGTAAAATGCCGGTACATACACAGTGAAGTGGACACCCTGGAGCGAGTTGAAATTTTGAGGGAACTACGCCTGGGAGTCTTTGACGTTTTGGTGGGTGTTAACCTTTTACGGGAAGGCCTTGACCTCCCGGAAGTATCGCTGGTGGCTATACTTGATGCTGACAAAGAAGGCTTTCTGCGAAACCAGAGATCGCTGATACAAACTATTGGCCGTGCCGCAAGGAATGCGAATGGCAGAGTGATCATGTATGCTGACACTGTCACTGAGTCTATGCGAACTGCCATAGATGAAACAAACCGAAGAAGGAGCATCCAAATGGACTATAATGAAAAGCATGGAATTACCCCAACAACCATCCTAAGGTCTAAGGAATCGATACTACAACAGACTGGTGTTGCAGATAAAAAGAAGGGTGTCAAAAAGTACTATACCGGTGAGGAGGCTCCATCTGTGGCTGCCGATCCTGTAGTAGCATATATGGGCAAAAATGATCTCGAAAAATTAATAGCTAAAACCCAAAAGGCTATGGAAAAGGCAGCCAAAGAACTTAACTTTATTGAAGCTGCAAAATTGCGGGATGAAATGCTGGAGCTTAAAAAATTGCAGGAAGAAAAGCAGTCATAATCAGATAAATCCAAACTGAAAAGTGGATTTGAACGTTAAGTATATTATTTCAGTTATATAGAATCATATGAGCAGACGGCAATTCTTTTTTGGTATATTTCTTTCATCCGTACTGGCAGCGCTGTTTTCCAGTACCATCATTTTTTACTACCTCAACAACAATCCTTCAAATAACTACAACTCCATAACAGAACGACAGCGACAGGTAGCATTCACCAACTATCCGGACAGCAATAATGTTGTAGTACCTAAGGGGCTGAATTTTATTTACGCAGCCAATGAAGTGATTTCAGGCGTAGTGCATATAAGAGCCCTGTACTCCTCAGGCCAATATAGCATTAACCCTTTGGAAGGGGCTTTCAGAGGGCCATCACAATCTTCCGGCTCAGGGGTAATTGTATCTGATGATGGTTATATTGTCACCAATAATCATGTAATAGAAAATGCCAGCCAAATAGAAGTGATCCTTAATGATAACAGGACATACGCTGCTAAAATAATCGGCACAGACCCAACAACTGATCTGGCATTGTTAAAAGTGGAGGAAGTAAACCTCGATTTCGTAAGGTATGGCAATTCTGATAAGGTAATGCCTGGCGAATGGGTACTGGCCATAGGCAACCCTTTTGACCTTAATTCAACAGTTACAGCAGGTATAATCAGCGCAAAAGCAAGAAATATTGGTATCCTCAGGGATAAAAATAACCTTCAAATTGAGTCTTTCATCCAAACAGATGCTGCAGTTAACCCCGGCAACAGCGGAGGGGCGCTGGTAAATTTAAATGGCGAACTTATTGGGATCAACACTGCCATAGCCACACCCAGCGGAAGTTATGCAGGCTATTCATTCGCAGTGCCTGTCTCTTTGGTTAAGAAGGTTGTAGACGATCTATTGGAATTTGGAACCGTACAGAGAGGACTGCTGGGGATAAGGATCGGAGATGTAAACTCCAATCTGGCTCAGGCTCAGGGACTCAGCGTAGTGTCGGGTGTTTTTGTCAGTTATGTCAATAAGAATAGTTCGGCCGAAGAAGCCGGCATACTGCCAGGCGATGTTATAGTTGCGATCAATCAGGCTAAAGTAACGAATGTGTCGGAATTGCAGGAGCAGGTAGCGCGTAACAGACCGGGAGACAAGATACAGGTGACCTATCTTCGAAATGGGAACAAAAACGTGGTGGACGCCATCTTGAGAAACACTGAAGGAACAACTGAAATAGTATCTAAGGAGTATCGTTTTGAAATTGAAGGAGCTGAATTTGACAATCTCAATGTAGAAGAGCTAAGCCATCTGGAGCTACAGGGCGGGGTGAAGATAATCTCCGTAACCGAAGGTAAATGGTTGGAAGCTGGCATCAAGGAAGGCTTTATAATTACTAAAATAGACAAGGTTACCGTGACCAGCATAAAAGACCTTAACAATATCCTCACCAATAAAAATGGTGGCATGTTGGTAGAAGGAATATATCCTAATGGAGAATCGGGTGTTTTTGGCATAAACTGGTAGACGACTTTGTTAATGGTTAATGGTTAATTGTTTAAGCGTTAGGCGTTAATCAATTTTAAAGCCAAACCGGAACCAGTGACCAGCAGCCAATGACCAGTAACCAGATTATTTTAATGTGCCGGGTCAATCCTTAATGACAATTCTTTAGCTTTGCAGCAAATAAAAAATTAAATCATGAGTAACGATAACTTTGGTATAAGTGAAGCGCTCAAAGCGTTAGGTGTAAAAGCCGAAAATTCAGGTTCTTCAACTGGTACAAAGTGGTTGGGTTCAGAAGGAGATCTAATAGAATCCTATTCACCCGTAGATGGCAAATTGATAGGAAAAGTATCAGCCACTACAGAAGATCAATACGAGGAAATAGTAAAAACTGCCACTGAAGCTTTCAGATCCTGGAGGCTGGTACCCGCTCCTAAAAGAGGTGAGGTAGTAAGACAAATTGGCGATGAACTAAGAAAGTATAAAGAACCACTTGGCAAGCTGGTATCTTATGAAATGGGCAAGTCATACCAGGAAGGGCTAGGCGAAGTGCAGGAAATGATAGATATCTGCGATTTCGCTGT
The DNA here is from genome assembly GCF_000331535.1 of Fulvivirga imtechensis AK7. Taxonomy (GTDB): domain Bacteria; phylum Bacteroidota; class Bacteroidia; order Cytophagales; family Cyclobacteriaceae; genus Fulvivirga; species Fulvivirga imtechensis. Next base: position 125,254 of record NZ_AMZN01000033.1, read on the forward strand.
TGGTCTCTCCAGACAGTTGCATGGCCTTACCATGCATTCTGAAAGGCCTAACCACAGAATGTACGAACAATACCACCCCCTTGGCATTGTAGGGATCATTTCTGCTTTTAATTTTCCCGTTGCTGTTTGGTCGTGGAATACTATGCTGGCATGGGTTTGTGGTGATGTATGCATTTGGAAACCATCTGAAAAGACCCCGCTCTGTAGCGTTGCCTGTCAGAATATCGTTGCAAAAATATTTAAAGAAAATAATGTACCGGAGGGTGTCTCATGTATTGTCAATGGGGACTACCGTATCGGACAGTTGATCTCAAATGACAAAAGAATACCCCTTGTGTCAGCCACTGGCTCCACACGCATGGGGAAAAAGGTTGGAGAAGCAGTGGGTGCGAGGCTTGGAAAATCGCTACTGGAATTAGGAGGCAACAACGCCATCATTATCACCGAAAATGCAGACCTGGACATATCTATAGTGGGCGCGCTGTTTGGGGCAGTAGGTACCTGTGGACAGAGGTGTACCTCTACAAGAAGATTGATCATTCACGAAAGTGTCTACGAGGAAGTGAAGAATAAACTGGTCAATGCTTACAAACAACTACGCATTGGCAATCCACTGGACGAAAAAAACCATGTAGGACCTCTTATCGACAGGGATGCCGTGAAAATGTATCAAAATGCCATCGAAGAAGTAAACAAACAAGGCGGTAAAATTGTAGTTGAAGGCGGTATACTCGAAGGCGCAGGGTATGAGTCGGGCTGCTATGTAAAACCTGTTGTTGCTGAAGCCACCAATGATCTGCAAATTGTTCAGGAAGAGACCTTTGCACCAATACTTTACCTCATTAAATACAAGACCATCGATGAGGCTATTGAAATCCAAAACGGAGTGGTACAAGGGTTATCGTCTGCCATTATGACCACCAACATGCGGGAAGCTGAACAATTCCTTTCCCATGCCGGCTCAGATTGCGGCATAGCAAACGTCAACATCGGCACATCAGGAGCCGAGATTGGTGGAGCCTTTGGAGGAGAGAAAGAAACAGGTGGTGGACGCGAGTCAGGATCAGATGCATGGAAAGTGTATATGAGGAGACAAACCAATACCCTGAATTATGGCAAAGAACTTCCACTGGCTCAAGGAATTAAATTTGACCTATGATTTAGTCTTTGCTCTTTTCTCAAAAAAAAGATTATAGCACCAAAGGGGCAAATAGTGATTTTTTTATTCCACTCACAAAGAACTTTTGTGAGTGGAAACATTTCATTTTCCTTTAAAGATCGTATATTTTGGAAGTGGATAAGTGTTAACAGATTTATTTTGTAATTACTCTCTTATAGTTTATATTTAGCTTAGATAACCCAAAAACATATGTCAGATACACCAAAGAAATATATTTCTGTAATGTTAATCGATGATAATGAGATAGATAACCTCATTAATCAAAAAATGATAGAAGCAGCAGATATTTCAAAGTATATATATACACACACCGGTGCTAAAAGTGCTATTGAATTTCTCAAGAATATAGAAAAAGTTGAAGAAATTTCTGACAAGGTTTTACCGGATGTTATCTTTTTGGACATAGATATGCCCCTGATGGATGGGTTTCAATTCCTTGATGAATTTGAAAAACTATCTGAAGGGACTCGCAAAAAATGTAAGATAGTGATGCTTACTTCTTCCATTAACCCTCAGGATGTTAATAAATCAAAGAAGTACAGCTACGTGAAGCAATACATTAACAAGCCACTTTCCCAGGAAAATCTGGAAAAACTGAGCATATAAATCACGTAACTTTCAGTTAAAAGTTTGGAGCGCCAAATCTATTGGATCCTCCTGGGTCAGCTTTACATGCTAATCCATGGTTGGTGTTGCCGACTGCCTTTTGACGAATGCCAACCATACCGGGTTTCTGTCCGGCTTATAGCTGAATGCTCAACGCTTTGAAGCTATTCATTTATTCATTTTCCCGGAACTAACCCGTGCGGTGGTGTGATCAGGAAGATCCTGGATCTCCGCTCTACTGCGCAAGGAATGACGGAAAAAGGAAAGGCTGCGTCAGGAATGCAAGAAAGAAGATATTGAAGAAAAGCTTATATTCAGGATGATGAAAGCCATCTGGAATATACTCTTGATCATTAGTTGTACATCAACCTATTGACTATGAACCATTAACCATTAACGGATAATGAAAGCAGGACTTCCCACTCGCAACATTTCTGCCTGGCCCAAAAAAAGGGCTTTTTAAGCCCTTGCTGATGTTAATCTGTTGATGAATTCATCATCCAGTTTGATCATTTGTGTTGGTGAGAAGTATTTCGTCTCCACTCCTTTGAATTTCGTCAAAAGAGTCCTGATCTTCTCCGTCTTATTTCTTTTATTATCACTAATAGCAATTTTCAATACCTTTGACAATAAAAGAATATGTTCGCAATGATCTTTCCCCAGTAATCTTATTTGACGCTGTATGCTGTTGATCAATTGATTGAACAAATCAAAATCGTTGACCAGGCAATATTGCAGTGCTAAAATGATCTTGATCTCCAGTTGTATAAACGGGTACCTTTTAAGACTTACTTCATTCAACAAATTGTTGATCCATTTGCCAGCTTCATCATACTTGTCCACATAATAGCAGGCAAGAGCCCGGTACATAGTATAGGTCACATATGTTGCCACATCCAACCTGTCAATTTCAAAGTCATGGAATACCGCCTCGTTTTCTTCGTATATCTCGTCTGTAGTATTTTGCCTGATATGGCGCTGCATTTTTGTTATGAGAAACTGCGCAGGATAAGTATAAAGTGTATAGTTCGTAAGTAAATTGCTGACCGCATCATTAACTTCTTCATAAAACTTCTCGGCTTTGCGATACACTTTATAGTGGTTGTAGTATTCCAGCTTGAGGAATTCAAACACAAGATTTAAATGGTAATATATGGAGTCAAGTTGATATTGATTAAATACTCGTTGAACATTTTCCAATATATCCTCTATAGGCTCAAGATCGTCATCCATAGTATCTTGCTGGTCCACAAACAGTCTGTGGAAGATAACCATACAACTGTAGTACACATACAACCGGTGTGACTCATACAAGGAGCTAACGTTATACATTTCCTTTAAAAGCAAGGCGAGGCCCATTTTATCGGCATCTTCACCAGAAAGTGCATACTGTCCATATTTCTTAAAATACTCAGCTAACAGGTCCTCAGCTTTATCAACAGCAAGCATATAAGCCACATGCCTGTTATATAACTGAGAGTAGCTATAATAATCAGGAGCGTTTATATGAAGCTTTTTTAAGGATTTGTATACAATTGTAAGCTCATTGGAAAGATCATAGTCCAATAGCTCCTTCTCCAGCTTTTTTAAAGTGGCTATCGCAATAGCTTTCTTTTTTGTGAAGATTATCTCATTAATATTGGCTACCTTTTTAAGAATATCAGTCCGGGGACTTTCCATTTGCTGGAGCAGATATTCTTCTATTTTCTGATTTAAACGGGAACGTAGCGTATAGTAAGCATTTGTATTCACTTCAAGCTCCTGCATTATCTTTGTATCGGAGAGCTGCCTTTCCCTCATGGCCTTGATTAGATAAGCTGATTTATCCGCATTGCTCTCTAGTAGTGAATCATGTATTGCCTGAAAATCCCTGCTGGATAATTGTTTAATGATATTTTTCAGCTTAGCCATATATTGTCTTTATTCCAAAAAGTTAATTTATAAAACATTTTACGTACGTAAAAAACTACGGATCAATAGCGTTAGTGACCCATTGTGATCGGAAAAGATACTAAATTTATCCTATAGATTCATACCTAAGCACAAATTATTTCCTTACAGCTCCCCGATTTGGCAAATGTTTTCCTATGATAATCAGGCAGTTGCAAAAGCAATTAATTACATCAATAAATTGCACTTTTTCGATCCGGGCGCTTGTTTGTCCAAATTAATTTGAAATTATATTACCAAACTAACCTGACCCGATAAGCAACTGTTAAATTTAAAAACAAAATTGATATAACAAAAGAAGTCTGCATGTCACATACTACTTTAGACAAAAATTAGCAATTCTACTGGAATAACCTATGTTAATAGTTGAAACATGCGGGTATGATCGGGATTTTAGGCAAGAGCTTCACTAAGACTAACAACATTAATCCTTAATCCACCCGGTTAAAGCAACTATAGAAGGCCTTCGGGACGCTCTAGCCTAACTCCCCTCCCGAAATTATATATTCCAGATATTTCCGGCTCTTCTTCTTCTTTAGAAAACGCTCCGCCTGTAATGCCTCAGAGCGAGTCACAAAAGTCTTGCTCCATTTTAATTCCCAGTCACTCACACCTTTGGTATACCCTGACCGACTATTGCAATGGTCCGAAATCCGCTTATCTAAATCCTCACATTGCCCAATGTAGTACCGGTCCTTCGTTACGCTATAAATAATGTAAACATGATATTCCATAAAAAAGAAAAGCACCGCACCGGTGCTTTGATTGTGGAGAATACCGGATTCGAACCGGTGACCT
>NZ_AMZN01000034.1 GCF_000331535.1 Fulvivirga imtechensis AK7
TGAAAAAACGGGGCTCAAACAGTGTGATTTATAACATGTACGTGTGGCATTGAAATTCTTAACGCCATTTTCTCAAGGCCGGTCGGTTAATTTGTCATTATCCTCAAAATCAACTAAAGTTGTTGGTTGCCTCGGGATGACTGGTCTTTTGAGGCAACTCCTACTTATTGTTACTCTCCACAAGGTGTACCGGTGGGAGGCAAAATGCCACAGGTAGACATGCATCCTGTACAACGATCAGCTCCACCCTTAATTTTATCGATGGTTACAAAGCTGTTTACCTTTAGGTCTTTGAGTTTCAATTTGTTCTTTTTCATAATCTTAGTTATTAGTTGGTTTTATGGTAACTAATATACTCCGGGAGGCCAGAGCAAACAACCACAGATGCTACATCATGTGCTATTTTGTGCAGCTTTAATGTGTTTCGTTGACGCATACAATTGACGGCAGGGGTGAATGCGCCGGATAACGGGCCCCGTAGATGACGAAATTACATGAACGGTATGTAAGATTTAATGTAAACCTTTCAAAACCCTGTTAAATGGCTTATCAGGTGGTGATTTTCTTCATAATACATCAACTCACTCTGCTGTAGGTACCCGTGCGTTTCTACCAGTATGTCATATCCGGGGGTAGGTATGTGTCTTGGTATTTTATAAATCCGTTCATCTTTTTTATCGAAAGGACAAGGCACTTTTGAATTGAAAAGATAAGGGATCAACGTTTTTGAGCAGCTTAATGCTATGCGGTCGACAGTATAGTCTTCAAAGTGGTCCTGAAGCCTTTCATTTATATTTTCAAAGAAGTCAAGTGTATTGGCTAACCGTACCCTCGAGCCGGCTCGTGATTTTCCTTTTGTCTTTAGGTACTTCACTTGGCTCTTTCCCTGCTTTTTTCTGACCATATAAGATTTAAACACTTTATGATCGATCATTTCATCGCCCTCACAAAAAGCTACAGCGCTGCTACCGGATTGTATCAGTAGTATGACATAGTGAACAGGGTCATAAAACTCTGTCAGGTCTTGAATAGGAGGGATGGTAAGGGGTAGCCTGAGGTAAATAATTTCCTGTCCGTTTTGATCATTAATAATTATTCGGTGCTTCTCATAGTCGTAGTAAAAAGGGATACCTTCCTTTTGAAGTACCTCTATGGCTTTCAATGTCTGCTCTTCTGATAAATACCGGGTCATTGTTTGTCCTGTTGGAATATCAAAATTTAAGGGGGTTGAGAAGCTTCTGTTAATGTGTGTTACTCTAATAGGTTTGTTCTATCAATTGCGAAAAATGTATTACTTTTTTTGAATCTTTTGCCTGAAACAGAAAGGGTTCTACATCTCTTGCCATTTCCTTCATATCGATCTTGCCACAATGTTCAATAATAGCGTCTTTTAGATCTGTTTTCCCTGAGATTTTGGCTTTTTGTTTCAGGTATTTCCAGTCGGGTTCAATTTGGAGGCTTAGAAGAAACACAATGTCGAAGAAATCACGTCCTTTATTTCGTTTTCTGTTGAGTACCGCATAAAATTTCTGAGACAGTAGTGTAGGTAAAGGTGTGGAGAGTATTTCGGTGAATACATCAAATTTGTTGAGAAGAATTTTTTCAGGAGTGTAGTTATAGTTTTGTGGTTCAGTGTCCAATTGAATGAGTATTTTTTGTTCTTGATGTCCAGACAAACCTTGTTTAAATAAAAGACCGGGGAAACGAATGTAGCAGTGAAAGGCTCCTTTGTGAACTACTTTAAGTTCCACTTCATATCCCTCCAACTCTAACCCTTTCCTTATCAATTCGGAAACTGCTGTGAAGTCATTTTTATTCAATCCTTTATTGTCAAAATCCAGGTCTTCGGAAAAGCGACTATTGCCATGAATCAACCTTAGGCAGGTACCTCCCAAAAAAATTAAATGTTGGCCTAATTCAGATTCATATACAATTTCAAGTAGCTTGTATTGAAGGAATTCACGAATGAGGAATTCCTCCGCATAATGCAAAGACTGCGGGTAGAATTTTTTTATTTCTTTTAAACTAAGCATTCAACCACTCTTTAAACTTTAAGAAACGGTGATAAAAAAGATTGTTTTGCATCAACCGGGCATACTCTTCCATGAGTGTCATATTCGCGGTTTCCAAAATCACTTGTTTGTTAAACCTCCAGGCATTAAAATCCTCCTGTTTTTTGATTGATGTCTCTAGATAGAGCAGGTCTAGTAATGCCTTTTCAGGTTCAGCCAATCGGATTTGATGTTCTTTCCCATAGGGAATAAGTGTATAGCCAAAATAGTGTGTTTGCTTCATATTGCGGTAGATAAAACGAACATCAGGCGTATCTACTTCTTTTGTTTTTTTTGTTGTTATGGACATAACATGAAAAACCGCCTCGGGAATAAAACCATAGTAACTTAGTGCTGATTGTAAGGATACATAGGAGGGTTCAAAAACACGGTTAGCGACATACCACCATAAATTAATTTCCTTCTGTACATCTGTAAATAGGTAGTACTCTCTTGCTACTTTTTGGATATATCCTTTTTTTTGCCATTCGGTCAGCCGCTTTCGGTCAAACCCTGAGAAATGCTTTCGAGCATCTTGCACGGAAAACAGCACAAATGGCTGTAGCTCTGTTTTAAATCTGATAAAACTTATATTCAATTTATTTCAGTTATGGGTGAAATTTAGCTCATAACTGAAATAAATAAAAGCTTTAGGGAGAATGTTTTATTACTGAGCATCTTCTTGAAGCAATAATCGAAACATACACAGCTTCATTAGGACTGGTCACCAATAATATATATTTTTAAGGTCGTTGTAACTGGTCATGATTAAAAAACTTCTGTTGCTCGCTTCTTTTTTTCACAGCTTTAATTGCCACATCGAGGCACAGGAGCGAGTGGGTTACGAAATTTCCGATTATTCTACACAGTCGATTGGAGATTACGACCATGTAATCAGCGAAGATGAACCTTTTCTGTTCAATTGGTCCGCCCTCAAGTTAACCTATACCGTGCCTGATCAGCCCCTGGAAGGAAGACTGGAGATATTAATTTCACCAGATAGCATACCAGATGCCAATGATGTCATTCTCTTAGATACACTCTGGTCGTTCGCCGGTTTTTCATATCAGGAGACTCAGGTGAAGCATACATTAGCGCCGCGTGAATACTACCTGCTCACCACTTTTTATGCCTCTGATACTGCTCATTTCTCACCACGAAGCAATATACTGAGAAAAAAGGCCCAGGTTTATAGCTATAAAATGTCAGTGACGGATGCTCATATCACTCACCTGCGTATATCCGAGTATAATGAAGAGACAACCCTGCACCTGAACGTAACCCATAACCTTAGCTGCTGTCCGGATCTTTTAGGAACTTTCAACAGCCAGTTAGAAGTGTTGCTGAGTGAAAATGATCAGTTGACGGCAGATGATTTATCCATCAGCACGTTTTTTATAGAAGATACGTTGCAGGCTGGAGTTGATGAAAAGGAGTATAGCTCCAATTTATACGGAACACTTCAACTGGAAAGATATAGGTATCTGATAATAAGCCGGTCTTCAGCTTACTTCACCAATGGCTACAGGAAGGTTCCGGATCATTGGTGGGCGGTTCCGTTAAGAGTTGTAGAAAATATTGAAGAAGTTAATAAATCAAAGCGGGATAAACATCCTTTCCTCACCTATGGATCTTTCGAAATTCCTTCTGATACCCTTGAAAAAATAGATGTACAACAGCTTTACGATGAAGCTGAGGAATTTTTTGAACTGTACAAAAATGCGTTGAGTGCGATTGAAGTTAAGGATTACAATCTTGCGCTGAAATGGACGGACGCTGCTTTTGCCTATGCTGGCAGCCATCGCTACAGTAGTTTGATCTATACGTCTCCCGACATGATCTCTGACTTGTATTCAGGGTTGTCCCACCTTTCTAATTATGATAACGAAAGGGAGACATTGTCTTTTCGCCTGGGGGAAGCTATGAAAATGAGCGATCTTATGGAGCAGGCTTATGAAAATCTGGTACGGAAGCTGCTTCCGGATAGCCTGGAATTGGCAGGAAACCTTGACGAAAGTGGTTTTTATGGCAACAAAGCTACTTTTGATCAGGAACTACTGTTTCAAGTGCCTGTGATCTGGAAACGCTATTCGCTTTCTGCTCTGCAGCATTTTATCCGGGTGCAGGATTACGAGTCAGCAGATCTTATTATTCAGCAGGCTGGGAAACATATGAAATTGTACCTACCACTATGGCGTATGTTGTCGGGTAATGCTACCATGAAAGAGGCATTTCTTTACCTGGGAGGTACACTTGTGGAAAGTAACGATATGCTGGATATGGCCTTGACTATGCTGGAGTTTTATACAGCTACAGGCTTATTCGAGGAAGGTAGGAATGCAGAAACGCTTGCAAAATTATTGTATGACTGTACGGATGGATCTTATCCTGCTGAATATTGGAAAACCATGGCGGCATTTGCTGAAACTACCGGCAATTGGAACGCTGCCGATTCTCTCTATGGCATGGTGGATAGTTATTACCAAAATCTACTTGAGAAACAGGAGAAAGGCACTTCGTTGGCGGGAAAATATTGGATGGAGACACAGCACAGAAATCTGTTTGGTGCTAAAACCGGTGCAGTGACCGAATTAAGTCAGTTGGAGAAGACTTTTACTAAGTACATGAGCAGCATTAAGAATGATGAAAACGCTCTTTTCCTGTACATGGACCTGATTTCAAGCCGGCATGTGAGCAGGCTGGCCGGGTTTTTAGGTAGTTCTTATTACCCGGGACTTTACCTGCATAACATCGAATCGCTGGAGGCGCAGGGAGAGTACTTCCTGGCCAGTGACTGGAAAAAAGAGCTTGCCTTTTTTCTTGGTCGAGATGGTCGGTATGAAGAGGCTTTGTCTATGTACCTAAGCCTGTTTGTTATTGAAAACATGAAGTCTCAGGCATTTCGGCTCTCTTTTTCGGAAGAAGCTCAGATATCCTACTTTGTCTTGCAGCAGGAAATGCTCAGTCGCTTCATGAGCCTCCTTGAAGAGATGCAGTCTGTGAATGAACCACACTTTGATCAGGCTTTGGAAGAGGCCCTAAAGCAAACCTTGTTCTATCATTCCTACATTTTAAGGGGTACTTTCCGGATGCTCTATGATGTGTATCAATCGGAGAGCCCACAGGTGCAAATGCAATACGAAAAGTGGCGGCTATTGCGGGAATATCTCAACAAGTTGTATGTAGAAGGAAAAACTCAGCCAGACGATATTCATCTTCTGAAGCAGGAGATAGGTCAAACAGAAAGTGAAATGATTCGCTTGTCAAGGGATACAGCAAGCTTTTATTTTGACCACCTTCCGGATGCTGAGGCTATACGAAACCAGTTGAAACATGGAGAGGCGGCAGTTGAAATAGTAAGATATCGTGCAAACCATAAAGTATATCATGGTGGCGCATTGAAATATGCCGCTTTTGTGATCAGGAAGGATTCACAGGATGTAGGGTTTGTACATTTCCCCGATGGCGAAAAGCTCGAAACGCGGAGCTACCATTTTTACAACAACGCCATTAAGTATAAACAGCCTGATACGCTGTCTTACGGTGCATTTTGGGAGCCCCTGGCAGCTCATCTGGCGGGTATAAAAAAAATATTCTGGGCACCTGATGGTGTTTTTCACCTGATCAACCCAGCTACTTTATTTAACCGTGAAACCCAAAGCCACCTTCTGGAAGAAATCGAGTTGGAGGTTGTGCCAACGATTAGCCAAATATCATCTGATGAACCTGTGGAGCTAAGTACAGCAATGCTACTCGGTAATCCCGAGTATGTAAAGGGTGAACGTTCGGAGGAAGCCACTACAGCGCCGACCACACGTAGCTCGTTACTGCAGAATAGACTCAACGGCCTTCCGGGAACCAAAACAGAAGTAGAGTGTATTGGATCTTTACTAAAAGATAATCAGATAGATATACACACGTTAATGTATCGTGATGCTACAAAACAGGCTATTTTTGCACACAATCAGGCTGATCTGCTCCATTTTGCCACCCATGGATTCTGGATGGACCTGCTACCCGGGGTTCCTGAACGTCATCAGCTATATGAATCGCTGTCCGGTTCGGGACTGGTGTTGGCGCATGCTCAAATTCCGAAAGAGGATGGTTATCAATTGCGTCCAGAGGGTATCCTTACAGCAGCAGAGATCCAGGATATGTACTTGTTCAAATCAAAGCTGGTTGTGCTTTCCGCTTGTGAAACTGGGCTGGGAGAGGTGGTAGCCGGAGAAGGTCTTTATGGACTAAAACGAGCCTTCCAGCGGGCTGGGGTAGAAAACCTGGTGACTTCACTGTGGAAAGTGGATGATCAGGTAACACAGCAATTTATGGTTGAATTTTATCAGCGCCTGGTCAAGACTAAGGATTTGTCTGCTTCATTCAACAACACCATGATGGCTATTAAGGCGCAATATCCGGAGCCTTATTATTGGGGCGCGTTTGTGCTCACGTGTAACCGGTGATGTTTTTTGTTCTCAGTTCTCGGTTTCACCGTTCTCGGTTCTCAGTTTTCAGTTTGTCGGTGGCACCACTATCTGCATAGTGAAGATAGTGGTGCCACGAATAGCCACCACCCGCCCAATAACCAGTGACCAATAGCCAGAGTGACCAGCAGCCAGCAGTAACAGTGTAGTTGTTTTTTTGTTGGAGAATAATAGTATCTGTGTAATGAGTGAGGAAATACCATCTATTAAAGACCTGAAGTTATATTACAGTCATCAGCAACCGTCATCATGCGTTGAAATATTTAATGATGCTGCGAACAGATTTGCTCAGATCATTCTTATTCGACATGGAGAGCCTGAATTGGAACGAGTGCTGTGGTACAACAGACGAAAAATAATAACCTACAGTAAAAAATACGATCTGGTAGGAGTGAAGCCCTTTGAAGTCGGACCAATTTGCACAGAGAATTTAGAGAATGTAAAGGTCTATCACAGTACCCTTCCTCGCGCGCAACATACAGCCGAATTGATTTTTGGTAGCCGTTTTCAGATGATCCCGGATAGCAGGTTCAGGGAGTTTGAAAAGAGGATAATTCCTTTTCTTAATATTCACCTGCCCCTGAAATTTTGGACCGTTGTTTCCCGTGTGCTGTGGTATTTTGGGTTCAATAGCCGGGAAATTGAAAATGTAAAGCAGGCAAAGCTAAGAACTCGCGCTAATGCTGATTTTTTAGCAAAGGAAGCGCAGCTTCATCGGACGGTTATGGTGGTAGCACATGGTTTCCATAACCGGTATGTCAGCAAGTATTTGAGGAAAAATGGATGGCACCTGGTGAGAAAGGGAGGGAGGAGTTATCTGGGAGTAAATATTTTGGCCACAAGAGTCAAGCAAGCCATAAGCAGCTAGCCATGAGGTACAAGGAAACATAATCTACAGTGAGTTTGTAACAAACACATGCCAGTGCACTGACCATGATAAATTAAAGGTTTGTAACCGCAGAGGTATCGGAGGCTTTGTTGGAGAAACACAACGAAATTTCTCTGTGCTCTCTGAACTCGCGTTAATCTGACATCTCAAATCTCAGATCTCAAATCTATAATTTTCAAAAAAGCCCCGGAAGTACAGTGACTCCCGGGGCAGCTTTTGTCAGTAAATTCTAAGATCAGATCTTCAAAAAGTCTTCAAAAGACTTTAGCTCAACAGGCTTAAGATTGTTCTTTTGAATGTAAGTATTCATTTTGCTTACTTCTTTCTCTTTGATCTTGTTGAAATCAGCTTTGGCTTTGTTAAATCGCTCTTCCAGCAACTGCAGGTTTTGCATTTCAGAAGCTGACGGCTTTTCATAGCCGGAGGCTATTTTGCTATACAGGTCCGACAGTTTTTCACGTAGTTGTGGCTCAGCAGAGCCCACATAGTTATCCCCTTTGGTGATCACCATTGTATCCTTCAGGTCGTTCAGTGATTTCGCTACCGCTTCAGCAGTCTTTTTGGCTTTAGCATCTTCCTTCATCAGGCTTTCAGCTCTGGCTATATACTCATCCATTTCGTATACCACATAAGCCAATTCCTCGTTCATGTTGTACAGTTTCATTGTAATGTTATGCTTCTCCTCCCGTTCGGCCGCTGTTAGCAATGAACTAGGGTCATACTCCAGAACAAGATCAGTTTCATAGGTGTCCTTTCCTTTGGTAAGCACTACCTTGTATGTGCCAGCCGGGACACGTGGTGATGTAAAACCACCAAAGCTGAACGTTTTGCCTTTCGCTACTTTAGGCTGCCTGATCATATAGTTCCAGGTTACCACATTTATACCTTTGGATTTTCCCGGGGTTAGTTCCATTACAGTATTTCCTCCGTTGTCCTTTATCTCCATATTCATTTTACCAAATGTATGCCGCTTCTTCAGGTAGTATACTATTCTGGCTGCTTTAGAGGGATTCGGGCCTACAAACTGCGTCTCAGTACTTCCACCACCAAAGCCACTTTCTTCTACCATTATCGTAGGTTTTGAAGCAAAAAAATGAACATCCTTTTGTAATACATCCTGACTTAGCTCTCTCAAAGGAGATATGTCGTCAATGATGATAATGCCTCGTCCATGTGTACCCATGATCAAATCATTGGTCTTTTTATGAAGCTCAATGTAGTGGACAGCCACAGCAGGCATATTGTTGGTAAATTTATTCCAATGCTTACCACCATCTACTGTAATGTAGAGGCCAAATTCAGTGCCTAAAAATAACAGATCTTCATTTACATAATCTTCCTGAATGTTGCGGGCAAAACCGTATATCTCATCGGTTACAATGGATTTCCATGTTTTGCCAAAATCAGAGGTTTTATAGACATAGGCGTTCATATCGTTTTTGGTATGGCCTTCGAATACTGCGTATGCCGTTCCTATATTGAAATTGCTGGCTTCAATGTGATAGCACCATGTATTTTTAGGCAGGCCTTGTATGTTCGCTACAGTGTTCGTCCAGGTTTTACCCCCATCCCGAGTTACCTGCACATTTCCATCGTCTGTTCCTACCCAGATCACTTTCTCATCAATTGGGGATTCCGCAATAGTAAAGATGGTGGTGTGGTTTTCAGCGCCTGAATTATCTTTTGACAAGCCCCCGGAGCTCTCCTGGTTTTGCTTTGCCGGATCATTGGTAGTCAGGTCAGGTGATATTTTTACCCAGGTATTGCCCATATCTTCCGATTTATGAAGGAACTGGCTACCCATATAAAACCGGTCGGGCTGATGAACACTAACTGCCATTGGAGCATTCCAGTTGAAACGTAGTTTTGGATCGCCTTTAACCGGTAGTGGCTGTATCGTTTTTACCTTATCTCTCTCCACGTCATATCTCCAAACATTTTCAGCTCCCTGCATTTCGGAGTATATAATGTTCTTAGTAGGATGCTTTAGCACCCTGAAGCCGTCACCAAAACCAATGCTATTCCAGTCACGGGCTTCTACACCGCCGGGAGAAGAGGAGGGGCCATACCAGGAACCATTGTCCTGCAGTCCACCATAAATATTATAAGGCTCTGCATCGTCAACGCTTATATGGTAGTACTGTGAAAGTGGCAGATTGGGTACGATCTCCATTGTAGTGCCACCATTCCAGGAGCGGTATACCCCACCATCAGTGCCTACATACATCCTGTCAGAATCGTTGATATCGAATAGGATATCGTGTATATCAGCATGCATGGGTCCAAGGTTCTTAAAGGTTTTACCTCCATCACGGCTGATAGAGCCAAAGAGTCCGCCCTTCACCACTACATCAGGATTTTTAGGATCTACTACAATTCGCGAAAAGTAGAAAGGTCGTACAACCAATCCGAAATCGTTATTCAGATGCTTCCAATTTGCGCCACCATCATCAGAACGGTATAATCCATTGTCCTTATCCTTTTCTGTTTCCAATACAGCATACAATATTTGAGGATTTGAGGGCGCTATGGCGATGGCTATTCTGCCTAATTTCCCGGAAGGAAAACCATTGTGTATCTTGTTCCATGTTTTACCTCCGTCAGTAGATTTGTATAGAGCGCTCTTGTTGCCTCCTGAGCTGAATGACCAGGCAGTTCTTCTAAACTCCCACATCGATGCATATAGGGTACTGGGGTCTTTTGGGTCCATCATCAGGTCGCCACAACCTGTGGATGGGCCGACATATAATATCTTATTCCAGGTTTTCCCCCCATCGGATGATTTGTAGACGCCCCGTTCTTCACTGTCACCCCAAAGGGCGCCCAGCACGCCAACATACATATCACTGCTGTTGGGACTGATCTCAATACTACTTATGCGTTCGGATTTGTCAAAGCCTACTTTCTCCCACGTTTTACCACCGTCATTGGTTTTGTATAGGCCATCACCAATAGAAACACTATTGCGTGTCCAGGTTTCTCCGGTACCCACCCATATGGTATTATCGGGGTCTTTTGGGTCTATTGCTACGGTGCCGATAGACTGCGCGTGCTCGTCAAATATAGGTTTAAAAGTAGCGCCACCGTCAAATGACTTCCATACACCACCCCCGGCAGCTCCGACATAAATAATGCGATTATTGGTCGGGTGTCCTTCCAGGTCATTTATCCGGCCACTCATCAATGCGGGGCCGATTTGCCGGGCTTGCAGGTCTCCGAACAGCTCCTTGCCCGACAATACTATTTCCTCCTGAGCTTGTCCATGGGAGGTAAGTATTGTACAGAGGCACGCCATTACATAAATGAGATTCTTCATGCTAAAGTAAGTTTACAATTATAAAATGAGGTCTAGTTGATATCGGATATAGTCGATATGTGAAGGAACTGCCTCAACGGATAGCTCCCATTGAGGCAGTACATGATTTTAGTTACTCTCCTTCCGGGAAAGCAAAATCATTATCGCTTACGGTTGGGTTGAGCTCGATGGAATCTATTGTTATTGGCGAAGATCCGCCATCTTTTATACCCTGGGTCATTGAGAATGGGAAGTAAAAACCATCTACTTCCTGATAATCGCTGAACGTTACCTGTCCGATCACTCCTTTTTGAGGCCCTGACAATACCTCAGTTTCTTGAGCTATAGGTACAAAATTTTCGGTGTCAAAGTAATAAAAGGTTATGTCGTCCAGCTTTTCACCGTCCACTGTCACCGGCTCTTTAGTTAATTTAATCTTGTAAGTTTCTGTACCCTCAATGGTTTCTTTGCCAACAAATTCCACTTTATAACCCTTGTCTTTGTAGTTGTAAAGCGCTTCAGGAAAATCATTTTCATTGAGTTTTTGTCTTTCGGTTGATTCAGAGTCAGCTTTTTCTGCTTTCATGGTCTGAAAGTTAGTATTCCAGAGGGTTTTACCGTCATATACACCTTGCATGATAGTATTGCCCTGAAAGGTAATTTTTGAATACTGCCTTCCATCGGCCATCTGTACAGCTTCAACCGGAATTTCCAGTCCTCCTTGTTTAACCTTAAAAGTCATTTTTACACCTTCAAGATTCCCCCAGTTATCATACCCACCGGTATTTTCAAAGTAATTGTTGATGATCTCATCTGCATCTTGAGCATGAGCTGATGATACGGCAACAATTAGCATAAATGCGAATAATTTAACACGCTTCATAATGAATTATTTAAGTTGATTAGTTAGACACTTTTTAACTTTATATTTCTATTAAAAAGTGATCCTAATTACGTGAAAAATTCAGATATCATCATTATACAAATGATAATAGTGCATACGGGCGGATAATTGGTTCTTAGGAGTGATGGGTTGAATGGAGAAATGAAATTTTGATCTAAATCTGCGGGTACAAACAGGATGAAGTATCGCGATTGAGCTTATTGGTTTGTGACGGTGGTTATTGGCCTCTAAAACCCATAGGCCCCATACTCCGCAGTAAACTCTTCTTTTTTGATGTCGGGATCTATGTTTATTTCAGAGTATTCATAATGCTCATAAAGCCCCTTATTGTCATAAACCTTCATTACCACGGGCACCATCAGCTTCTGGTCGATGAACAGGATCATTCTTGGTGAGTAGTCGTTAGGAATAGTTATGTTTTGGCCTTCGGAAATGTCGTCATAATCATCTATGTCTTCATTTATTTCCAAAAGCATGTAGCCACTGAGTTTATACTTCGCGGCTATTGAAGTAATCGATTCTCCACGCCTGACTGTATAGGTATCGTATTTAAAGTGAGGATTGTTAAACTCTACTATCCAGCATTCACGGCCTTGCCAGTCTGCCGTTTTAAGCGTGGTCAACTCATTGATCTGATGTTCATATTTTTTGAACAGGTGCTCCAGGATTGACACAACATGATCATATCCGGCATTGTGAATAGTATGGTGCTGCTTCTTCCTCATCCTGTCACCGGTAGGATCAAGTTTTAGGTTAAACCATGGAAAACCATTAGGATTGATCAACGCGGCTTTATCTCCCTCTGCATACAATACCTCCAGCCCATTATTAGGATATTCCTGACGTGTGTAGACTTTGAAAGGGTTGCGTTGCAGCTTTACCGATGCTATCTGTGTGGTCATTTCTCCCTCTATACGCTCCATTTTTTTCATTTTGTAAGTGAGCGTCTTGATTTTTTTGGTGGAATCAAACATCTGTCTGGTAATTTCAGCGCCCGACTGCGCCATAATCAGGTTTACAGAAATACCTGAGACAATGCAGGTGAAAAGAAAGCAAAAGTTAAAAAATGTTATCACATTAAAAAGTTAAAGAGGCCAATCCACAATTTGATTTAAAAAAATCAAAATTTCAAATGGCAGGTGTGATTATTTAAATATTAATCTTGTTTAAAAAGTTCAGGTAACCGAGCCAATAATCCAAATTATTAATGGCTAAATGGTTCCGGATGTTTTAAGTTTGCCAACTTATATGTTATAAAAGTTATTATAAGCTATAAAAATACGCTGAACGCTATGGACTGCACTACGCGCAAGACATGTTATAACACCAAAGAACAAGCGGAGGATGCTTTGCTCCGTGCCAGAGCGCAATACCCTTCATCATCAGGCGCCGGGCCTGTTGCAGTGTATCATTGCGCATATTGTAGTTGCTATCACCTCACCTCTAAGGGAGAAGTAAGTGACTTGCTCCGGTCCAAAAATACACGTCAGAAGATAGACCTCCAACGCGAAGCCAACTACTGGGAAAGCAAGATGAAGGGAAGGTAGTTTCTGGTTAGCTGGTTGGGCCTTACTGGTTAGGACGCTGGTCAAGGTTTGAAATATAAGATGTGAGATGGAGGTATGTGCTGACTTAAATCTGCTGCCTGATTTTTTGTTATTATTTATTCCACAGAAAGACCTGAGGTATTCTGCTTATTATTAAACGTTTTATAGCCATGAATTTTAGAAAGCGTAAAGCTTCAGCTACTGGGCACTGTTACGATAAGACCTCAGCATAGTGCATAATTAACCACACCGATTAAAAAAGAACAGCAGGTAAATTTCTGTTTTAAAAGGACTTATGGTGGTGGTAAGGCTGGCATGAAATTGCTTCCATCAAAGCTAATTTACCAACTAAACAGAAAGCCTATGTTTTACCACATCAAAGATCTACAATTTAATGCGCGGGTTTCCAAAGCAGACCCAAGATTTGCCCGCTTGCTCCTGGAACAATTCGGGGGACCTAATGGAGAATTGAAGGCCGCCATGCAATATTTCGTTCAGGCCTTTGCCGCCAGGCAACCTTTCCCTAAAGAATATGATCTGTTAATGGATATAGCCACCGAGGAATTTAGTCACCTGGAAATAGTGGGGGCCACAATACAAATGCTACTCAATGGTGTTAACGGTGAGCTTAAAGATGTTGCCGATAAGTCAGAGATCATGCAACTATTGGATGGAAAGGATGCCAAAGAAAATATGATCCACCAGTCGATGACCAATCCCCAATTTCTTAATAATAGCGGAGGTAGTCCTACATTGACCGATAGTAACGGAAATCCATGGACTGCAGCCTATGTGACTGCCAACGGAGACCTAACTGTAGACCTCAGGTCAAATATTGCTGCGGAATCACGGGCAAAGATCGTGTATGAATATCTTATGCAATTTACTGACGATGCCTACGTGAAGGAGACATTGCAGTTTCTAATGACCCGTGAAATTGCGCATTTCCAAATGTTTGAAGCTGCCCTGGAAAATATACAACCCAATTTTCCTCCGGGAATACAACAGGGTGATCCCAGGTACTCCAATAAGTACTTTAATATGTCTAATGGATCCAGTGCGAAGGGACCATGGAACGAAGGTGTTTCTACAGGTTTGGGTGAAACCTGGGAGTATATCGATGATCCTGTAGAGCATGTATTGAAAACAAACGGACTACTGGATGAGCCGGTTAGTGGTACCCAAAGGACTATGGAAAGCGCCAAAGAGAAGACAGAGGACCTAAGTAAAGTGAGAACTCAGCACATAAAAGGAGCCGTGCCTAAGGGCGAAAACCAATGGAGCAGATATGAGAAAGGAAAGATCAAGCAGGAGGTTTAATATGAATAATAAAAAAGGGAGGGTGGAAATAGAATATTTCACAGATCCGCTCTGCTGTTGGAGTTGGGCCTTTGAGCCTCAGTGGCGAAGGTTGAGGTATGAATATAAAGATCAGGTGCGCTGGAAGTACAGAATGACTGGGTTGTTATCTGATTGGAAGGCATACAACGATCCAATGAACTCTGTGACACGACCGACTCAAATGGGGCCGGTGTGGAAAGAGGCTCAGCATATATCCGGAATGCCTGTAAATGATAAGGTGTGGGTGGAGAATCCTCCCAGATCATCATATCCGGCATGTTTGGCAGTAAAAACCGCTGAGCTGCAAGGGGCAAAGGCAGGAGAGCATTATTTGAGAAGAGTACGTGAAGCTGTTATGACGGAGTTGAGGGATGTGGCGCGAGGCGATGTGCTTCAGCAGATCGCACACGAAGTAGCAGAGGAGTGGCCGGGGTTGTTGGATGATGAACAGTTTGAGCATGATTTTTCCTCAAGAGCGGCGCTATCTGATTTTAAAAAGGACCTGAAAAGGGTAAAGCAAATCGGAATTAACCGTTACCCCACATTAACACTCAAGGTGAAGGGACGAAAAGGTGTCATGATCACCGGGTACAGACCGTATAGTGTGCTGTTGCAAGCGCTGCAAAGTGTTTGTCCTGGTATCCAGAGATCGAGAAAGATTGAAAATATTGACGACTACTGGAAATATTGGGGAACCCTGACTGACAGAGAGCTGAGCGAAGCCGAATTGACATTCGGCTCAAATGAGGCTGAGAACATGGCTGAAAAATATGGAGTAAAATGAGGTTGTTAAGAGTGATATTAGCCGGAGCAATAGGCACAACTGCTATGACAGCTTTTAGCTACGCCATTTCAGCAGCCAGAGGTAAACAGTTCAGAGAGCCTGAATTGTTAAACAAACTGACCAGGCGAATAGAAGAAAGGCTGGAGATCAGGAGGAGGCATAATGATGTGGAAGGATGGCTCATGCATTACTTAGTTGGCCTGCTTTTTTCTACGATCTATGATCAGTTGTGGCAAAAGAGCCGGATCAACACCTCATTTTTTAAAAGCTTAGCTATGGGGGGTGTTACGGGTGTCTTTGGTGTTTCAATCTGGCACCTGACATTCAAAATGCACCCAAACCCGCCAAAGATTCATTTAAAGGAATTTTATGTGCAACTTCTGGTGGCACATGTCATCTTCGGAGTCTTTTCCTCGTGGGATATCGAATAAATGTTGATCAAAAATCATTGTATACCGGATTAAATAATCTGAAGTCATTACCTGAAACAAATGTCCTCGTGAGACGATAATATATTTTTCTCCTGACATAAGGTTGTCACAGGGCCTTGCTATGTTTGATAAAAGTGTAAAATTGAGTAGCAAACATGGCATTCTATGATCTATCTAAAGGCGACAGAGTCAGGCTGGTCCGCAGAATTCAGGAGAATATTGGTGAAGGTTTTCGCCATGGTGAGGCCGGGTGTATCCTAAAATACTTTTCGGATGATGATACCTATGTCAGAAAAGCAGCATACCAGGCGGTTGGAAAGGTATATAAAAGTAGCCCCGAACTACATGCCCGTATTCTGGTCATTCTCAAAACAATATTGAGATCCGATCTTGCCAAGGTAAGACAAACAGCAGTGAACGCTGCCGGAGAGATAGGTATCCATAACTTTGAAGCTGTGCAATATTTCTTCGACACAGGTCTTTTTGATCCCCATCATTCAGTCCGAAATGCTGTTATCGGGTCGCTCAAGAAAATGAGTGAGAAAAATCCCGTTCCCACATTGCAGTGGGCAAAGTTGTACCTCCATCATGATGATAAAGAGATCAGGCGAGAAGTTTGTCATGGTATAGAACTGAGAGGCCGTACACATCCTCAGGACATTTTACCGTTGCTGGAACAATTGCAACACGATAAGACATCAAGGGTTCGGAATACACTTATACATGTGCTCGGACAAATTGCTTATAAAAAAGGATGCCTGCCGGTAGTAGTGCAAGCGTTAAGCGCATGGGACAATCAGATATTGGTAAAAGAAGCGATAGAAGAAATTGTAGATGTACACAGGCGCTACAAGAATTTTGCCGCGCTGACAGCAGGTGAGGCTAAAACCTATATTGAGCAATATTTTTCAAAATAAATAATTGAATAACAATGTGTTAATATTTTATATTTAAAGCTATTTATAAGTTTTGTAATCAATGAACTTTGAAGAAATAATAACCGATAAGGCCATAAAGCCAAAAGAGAAAACAGAAGCGCTTAGCCGGTGGCTTGCGAATAATCCTTTAGAGCTGGAGAGGCTTATTAGCTATGCTGAAAAAGCCAAAGATCCTGTGAAAGCCTCATGCATTGAGGCTATCGAATACGTTACTAAAGATAATCCTCAGATTGTTACTGTCCATTGTTGCGATTTTCTTTCCGCTGCTCTGACAGAAGATGTCCCTCGAATAAAATGGGAATCAGCAAGGGTTATCGGGAATATTGCTCATTTGTTTCCTGACCGGTTAGAAGTAGCCGTAAAAAATCTACTTCAAAACTCTGATCATAAGGGAACAGTAGTGAGGTGGAGCACAGCATATGCTCTTGTCCAAATTATAAAGACTAAGCAGTGGCAGACCAGTGCGCTTATTGGTGCTATGGAGGCCATTGCGCAGCGAGAGGAGAAGGCGAGTATAAGGAAGATTTATCTTACGGGCTTAAAGGGCATCAAAAAATAGACAGATATAAGACGCTTATAGTTGCTGGAAGGTTTTTTATTCCACGTAAGTTTCTTTGATTACAGCTTTTACCTCCTGTAGCTCAGGTTTGGATAAGCGGCCTAGCTTCTTTATGATTCGTTGCTTGTCAATAATTCTGATTTGATCCAGAACAATCCAGCCAATTTTGTTGTTGTGTTTTAATTCAATCCTGGTAGGGTAGTTTTTAGATTTGGTAGTCATTGGAGCGACTACTATTGCTCTTAGGTACCTATTCATTTCATCAGGACTAATGATGGTGCAAGGTCTTGTTTTTTTAATTTCGCTGCCTATGGTAGGATCTAAATTGATCAGTATGATGTCATATTGATTTAATTCCATTCTTCAAGATTTTCATCTTTAAAGACATCATCAAATAAAAGCTGATCATCCCCATTCTCATGCATCTTTTTAAAAGCTTCATCCCACCCTTTTCTTGGATTAGATAATGGTTTTAGAATTATATAGCCTTTTTCAAGTATGAGTTCAACTTTTTCTCGCAAATTGTACTTTTCAAGCAAAGTTTTACTCAGTCTTATTCCTTTTGAATTACCGATTTTAATTAGAGAAACTTCCATAAATAGCGTTAAATGTTATTACAAAGTGATTACATATTATGGTAAGTCCTACAAATTGCAGTGATATTTAGTTCCGGCAAAAAGGCATAGGCTATACTTCATCCAAATAGATCCAACTGTCCGCCAGGTGGCTTCGATTTTCCAAACACCGTACGGCCTCCGTACTTATAGCTGTCGCTTCTTTCCTTCTCGAGAATCTTTTCAAAACGGTCAGGATCAGGTTTAAAGTTCTTTTCCATTCTGACTGCGAGGTCATGGAGGCTCTTAACAGCCTTCTGCTTATCCGACTGCCCTATTTTTGCTCTTTCAACCGAGGTTTTAAGTACATGCATGGTTTCGTCATACACCTTAGTAGGCACGGGAAAGGGGTGGCCATCCTTCCCTCCATGAGCAAAGCTATAGCGTGCAGGGTCGTTAAAGCGAGAGGGAGTGCCATGAATTACTTCACTGACCAATGTCAGAGACTGTAACGTTCTGGGGCCAAGCCCGTTGACCATCAGCAGGTCATCAAAGGTATTTATCTTACCGCTGTTAGCTAATGCCAGTACACTACCCAGCCGTTTCAGGTTAACATCCTCTTTTCTCACGTCATGGTGTCTTGGCAGAATGATTTTGCGGATCTCTTTCATCATGAGGTCCGGTTCTTCCCGTGAGATGTTCATTATGCCCTCTTTAGCTGGTTTGGCTTCAGGGGCTGTCAGGTTGAGGATAGGCCCCTTGTTTAGGCCGCATACACCGGAATGTGGATTTTCAGTAAATGATCGGATTCCGGGTGAATGCCAGTGGTATCTTCTTGCCATACCATTGGTTTGGTTCATTCCTTGCTGCACAACCACCCACTCGCCCTCGGTTGTTACTACAAAAGAATGGAGATACAACTGATAACCATCTTGGATAGCAGTGTTGTCGACTTTAGCGCTTAACTTGCTGTTTTTCACCATTACATCGCCATCAAAGCCTACCTTTTCTGCCAGCGATAGCAATTCGTCAGGAGTTTTACGGGAGTGCTTTCCACGACCACCGCATATGAATATACCCAATGATGACGATATCGGATTGATACTCTTCTTTAAGGCGCCCATTACTGAGGTGGTGATACCTGATGAGTGCCAATCCATGCCCAGAACCGCCCCAAAAGCCTGGAACCACAAAGGGTCGCTCAGGCGCCTGAGAAATTCCGACCTGCCATATTCCAATACCACAGCTTCAGTGATGGCGCCACCAAGCTTAGCCATTCTTCCAGCAAGCCAGTAAGGCACTTTACCTCCGTGCAAGGGCATGTCTGCATTTCCCGATCGTTTCATGTTTAAATGTACTAATAAATTTAGTAAAAACTAATATATTTGGATTTTGATCTTTAAAATTCCTTTACATATAATGGGCCAGTTTGAACGAAAAATTAGTCATGGCAGAGGTAATGAATTAAATAACCGCGCGTGGTGTTTATTGTGTAGAATTAAAAAGCTAACTTTGCAGTTCAAATAAAATACATCTATTGACAAATTTTTCAGATTTAGGGCTTTCAGCACCGTTGTTGAAGGTTCTCCCCGAATTGAATCTTCAAACGCCAACAAAGATTCAGCAACAAGCCATCCCCGTACTAATTAATGAAGCAGACAGAGATTTCATAGGGCTGGCCCAGACAGGAACGGGCAAGACGGCAGCTTTTGGCCTGCCACTATTACAGGCTATTGATGTTACCCGCGGTGGTACACAGGCATTGGTTTTGGCACCTACGAGGGAGCTTGGGCAGCAAATAGCTCAGCAGATACAGGCATTTTCAAGATATATTAAAGGTGTAAGAGTGCAAGTAGTATATGGTGGTGCATCCATTGTGCCGCAAATGAAAGCGCTCAAGAATACACCGCATATTATTATAGCCACTCCGGGGCGTTTGCTTGATCTGATCAACAGAAAGGCCATAAACCTTGGCTCGGTAAAGTATGTGGTCTTCGATGAGGCAGATGAAATGCTCAATATGGGCTTCAGGGAAGATATTGACCATATACTGTCATATACTGCCGGAGAAAAGTCTACCTGGCTTTTTTCAGCTACTATGGCTAAGGAAATCCGGGATATAGTGAATAAATACATGGATAACCCGAGTGAAGTCAAGATCGACTCGGGTACGCTGGTGAACCAGGATATAGACCACCAGTACTTTGTCGTAAAAGCCAAGGATAAGGCCAGCCTTTTGGAGCGCATTATTGCATTGGAACCGGACATGCGAGGCATTGTATTTTGCAGGACCAAGCGCGATACACAAGAACTTTCTCATCAGCTTCAGGCGAAAGGATTGCCTGTAGACGCAATCCATGGGGACCTGTCACAAGCACAACGCGATCAGGTGATGAAGAGGTTTAAGAATCATACACTCGAATTTTTGATCGCTACTGACGTAGCTGCCAGAGGTATTGATGTCAATGACCTGACACATGTTATTCACCACTCTATGCCTGATGATCTTGAATATTATACGCATAGAAGCGGACGTACCGGACGTGCGGGTAAAACGGGTATTTCCCTCGCTTTGGTAAGTGCCTCGGAACAAAGAAAACTGAAGTCTCTTGAAAAGAGGTTGAAGCTTTCGTTCAGTCCATACCAACTTCCGGATGCCGTGAGTGTGGAAAACAATAAATTGAAAGTGTGGGCTGAAAAAATTATGGCTACAAAAGTAGATCAGGAAACCACAGAGGCACATGCTGCAGATATTGAAAAGATATTTGATGGTATGTCAAAATCTGAGGTTATTGAAAAACTGATAGCCTATAAGCTAAATAAAATCGGTATTAACGGTAATAAAGGTCCACAGTTGGGACAGGATTTCGAAGGCTTTAGCGAAGATGTGCATTCCAATAAAAAAACGGATCGCTTTTTTGCGAATGTCGGTAAAATAGATGGTCTGAATAAGCGTGAATTTATCGATTTTATAGTTGAACACTCTGATATAGATTCAAAACTTATTGGCCCTGTTACCATAGAAGAGAGAAGGTCATACTTTGAAGTAGAGAAAGAGGCATCAAAGAAAATCGAAGCCGCTTTTAAAGGGCTATTTATTGATGACAGAGAGATAAGGGTAAATAAGGATAATCCCAGAACAGGCAGGGTGAAGAGCAAAGAAAGAGGTAAACCCCGTGGCAGGAGAGGTGCAGGCCGCACTCCGAGACGAGGAAGAAAATAAAAAGAAATAATTTTTAGCGTCCGGGCGTAACATTATAATGGCCCGAGCGTTAAGAGGAAAAACATAGTAATCATTAAAAGCTTGTGTATGATTTTTTTTGGTTACTTTTGATGAATATTTTAATAATTAATAATGAAAGAAGGAAAAGTAAAATTCTTTAACGAATCTAAAGGTTATGGATTTGTAAAAGATAATGACGACAACAAAGAGTATTTTGTACATGTATCAGGTCTTATTGACGAGATCAGAGAAAATGATGAAGTAACATTTGATCTTGTAGAAGGTAGAAAAGGTTTAAATGCCGTGAACGTAAAGCTCGTTTAAGAGATAAAGATATATAAGTTAATACCTTTTAAGTTTGAAGCCGGCTCATTGAGCCGGCTTTTTTTATTAGAGTCTCTAAGAAAGCGCCAATTCGGATCAGGCAGAAAAGCTGGGGACCTGAGAAGTCAAAAGAATACACCGATGGTCCGGTCCTGAAAAGCATAGACCTGTGCCTTTCAGGAATCCTCATTTGCGCTTTTTTAAGATACCTTCCTTTGCATCTGCGATAAATGATTAACCGTGGTAATGTAAGAATATCTGTCGTTTTACTCATAAACTTCTGAGTGTTATACTATAACATTCAAATATTTAGAATTATATTTAGTATAATAGAAACGGTTTGTTTCGTAGAGTGCCCTATAATGAGAACACCATGTATCCAAATCAAAATTATACTGGTATGCATGGCTTACTTGTGCCATCAACTAACATGGGCGCAATCAGATGACATCAGGTTCGAACGTCTTAGCGGCAAAGGCTTATCACAAAACACGATAGTTTCCATTACCCAGGATGAAAAGGGATATCTTTGGATTGGAACACAGGACGGGCTTAACAAATTTGACGGCTATCAGTTTACTGTTTACTCCAGTGAAGTAAATAACAGCAACTCTCTTATCCATAATTACCTTAACAGTGTGGCGCTTTATAATAAAGATCACCTGGTTATAGGCTCTGCGGGAGGCCTCGATATCTTGAATATTGAAAGGGAGGAGTTCCGGCATTTTCACACACATAATGGTGAGCAACTCCGGTTTTCAGCGAAAGGGGTGAATTCTCTCTTTGTAGATGAAAACGAAATACTGTGGCTGGGGTCCATCAACGGATTATACCGAATAGACTCACTAAAAGGGGAGATGCATCACTTTACACATAAGGGTGATGATCCGGAAAGCATCAGTAATAACAATGTTACCTGTATCACAAGAGCTAGTGACGGCACATTATGGGTGGGCACTGAAAATGGACTCAACTGGCTTGACAGGTCGGGAGAAGTATTCCACCGGTATCAAAATGATAGCATTAACCAAAAACTCACAGATAACTACATTACTGCTATATATGAAGACAGACGTGGGAGAATATGGGTTGGTACTGTTAATGGACTGAATCTATACAAGCCTGCCACCAACGAGTTCGAACATTTTTTTGCTGATAAAAAAAATAGCAGCAGCCTGACTGACAGCCGGATAACTGTCTTGTTTCACGATAGCAAAGATCATTTCTGGGTGGGTACCAGAGATGGCCTGAACCGGTTAGTGGAAGTTGATAAGGGAATCGAATTTTTCCATTATAATCACATTGAGAATGACCCTAACACACTGAGCAATGGTTGGATATCATCAATTTTCGAAGACAGGACCAATGTGCTTTGGGTAGGAACATACTTTGGCGGACTCAATAAATATAACCTGGAGGGTAGTAAATTCAAAACCACCAGGCACAATCAGGAGGATCCCAATACCATTTCTAGTAAGATTGTCCGTGGCATACTAAAAGATGCTGAAGGTAACGTGTGGGTTGGCGCTAATCCCGGACTGAGCAAGATCGATCGTAAAACAGGTAAGGTAACTCGCTTTTTTCATGACCCAAACAATCCCAACAGCCTGCCGGATGACCAAATCAGGTCGTTGTGTTTTGACAATAACGGACTATTATGGATAGGGACCCGTAACAAAGGGCTTTGCACATTCAACCCTTCGACAGGAGTGTTTACCACTATTCGACACTCCCCCAATAATCCATACTCTTACAGTGGTACTGATGTAAGAGTGATATATAAGGACCGTCACGGAGACCTGTGGCTGGGGTCTGACGGACAGGGGTTGTTTCACTATGAAATGTCAACAGGCAATTTTTACAATTACAAGCCGAAAAATGATAACCCGAATTCCATTAGCAGCTTATATGTATACTATGCTATCCGTGAAGATCATGATGGTAATTTATGGGTGGGTACCTGGGAGGGGCTGAATATGCTCAATAGAAAAACCGGTGAGTGGAAAAGATATCTCCATGATCAAAACAATGCCAGTAGCCTTGCTGATGACTATGTAAAAGCTGTGTTAATAGACAGGAACAATGATGTATGGATAGCCACTGCCGGAAAGGGGCTGGATAAGCTCGTTGACCGTCAAAAAGGAATATTTGAACACTATACTATAAAGGACGGCCTGGCTAACAACCATACATATGGACTTCTGGAGGATAATGATGGCAATATATGGATAAGTACTAATAACGGGCTGTCAAAGTTCGACCCGGCTCAAAAGTCCTTTAAGAATTATGAAAAGAAAGACGGCCTGCAGGATAATGAGTTTAATTCGGGAGCCTTTTATAAAGCTGAAGATGGCGAGCTTTTTTTTGGAGGTATTAATGGTTTTAATGCTTTTTTTCCCGAAGAGATCGAAGATAATCAGTTGCAACCACAAGTGGTAATCACTGACATTCAGCTTTTTAATAAATCCGTGGGCATTCGGGATACTTCCGCTCAACTTTACCTCGACAGGCATATTTCCTATACAGATACCATTACGCTGGATTATGATCAAAAGGTAATATCATTTGAATTTGCATCGCTTCATTATTCTAATCCCGGCAAAAATCAATACGCCTATATGATGGAGGGCTTTAACGAGGATTGGATCAATACCTCCGCAGACAAGCGCTTCGTGACCTATACTAACCTGGCTCCGGGAAGGTATACATTTAAAGTAAAAGCAACCAATAATGATGGAATTTGGGCAGAGGAACCCGCGAAACTCGCGATTATAGTTACACCACCTTTTTGGTTGACCTCATGGTTTATCATCTTGTCTGCATTTTTACTGGTAGGGTTGGTATTGAGCATTCACAGCTTCAAAGTTCGCAATATTAAGCGGCAGAAGCGAATACTGGAAAAACTTGTGGCTGAGCGAATAGAAGAGCTGGATAGTAAGAACAAGCTTCTACATGAACAAAATGATGAGATACTGGCATCCAATGAAGAGTTGGAAGCTATCCAGGATGAAATTGTGGCTCAAAATGAAGAGCTGGCACGTCAGAAACAGGAACTGGAAAAGTCTTACGAGGATATCCGTACCATAAGCGAAATAGGCAACGAAATCGCCTCAATGCTTGATTTTGAAAAGATCATAGAGCGGGTGTATGAGCATGTAAATAATTTGATGGATGCTACGGAGTTTGGCATTGGTATTTATAATATTAATGAAAAGACCATTCATTTCGCATTGTATATTTTTGAATCCAGACGCTTGCAGGGTTTCACAGCCCCTGTTGATGTCGACAGGTTCACAAGCTGGTCGATCAGGAATAAGAAGCCTGTGTGGATAGGTAATGTTCAAAATGAATACCACCACTACCTAAAATCCCTTGATGAATTTGAAAATGACAGCACCCTGCTTGAATCCATCATATGTATTCCTCTGATAGTGGAAGGCAGGATAATGGGTGTGGTGAGTGTGCAGAGCCCCAAGCCGAATGCTTATAGCCAGTATCAGTTTGACATGCTCAATGCCCTGTCCACCTACATCGCGGTGGGGCTTGACAACTCTAATGCCTATAAATCACTGGAAGATAAGATCGAGGAGAGAACGCGTGATCTGAATAATACATACCTGGAATTGTTGGCGGCCAACAAAAATTTTGATGAATTTACCTACCGGTCAGCGCATGACTTGCGCGGGCCTGTGGCCAGGTTGCTAGGGCTTTGCCACCTTGGTAAACTGGAAGTAAATGACGCCACCGGACTTAAATTTATTGAGTACCTGGAGAAAGTTGCATTCGAAATGGACCGGATGCTTAGCCGGTTGTTGCGAACACATCAAAGCAAGAAAAGTCAGGTTAGCAAAGGGTTTATAGATATTAAAAAAGCTCTCGATGATATATTGCAGTCCATAGCCAAAACAGACAAGATTGAGGATATTTCATTTGATATCGAAATAAATCCCGAAGTGAGGCTCGAGTCAGACCAGGCGTTATTCAGTATACTGCTTGAAAATGTGCTCCAAAATGCGGTGAGATATCAGGCCCCGGAAAAAAATGAAAAGAAGATCATTGTCCGGGCCTGGCGCGATCAGGATGAGAATCAAACAGTTATTTCGGTTGCTGACAATGGTATTGGTATACCCGCTGAGCAGCAGGCGAAAGTTTTTGATATGTTTTTTATAGGCACGGAAGCTTCCAAAGGATCAGGGCTGGGCTTATATGAAGCTAAACTAATAGCAGAAAAGCTGGGAGGAGAGATAGTAGTGGAGAGAAGTGACGGTGAGTGTACGGAGTTCCGGATCTTTATGAACTGATGTTGACATGGTCAAAAAAAGCGTTGATCCGGCTACTATGGCCAAACCAACACTTTTATTTTAAGTTAGCCTTTGACTGTCTGAGGGTTCTCTGCTGTTGCGGGCTCAGATACTTCTGTATTGGCAACAGTCTCCTTGAGACCGTGTCGCTTGCGCCAAACTCTTATCTGGCCGCCTTTCCCCATCCAGAATTTCAGCCTTGCAGGATCAATGTTACGCTTAAAAAGTGTAGCACGCAGCATATCCGACACCTGAAGCTTAAAGCGCTTAAAGCTGGGTACCCGTCCGAGCTCCTGATATGCTCTGATGAGCATCTGTGACATTTCCTTATTGACATAGTCAGGTTCTTTTCTAAGCCGCTCCATGTAAATAGGTTGAGGACCCACATCGTGATAGTTCTTTTCGTCCCATAGAAATTTTAAAGAGGTAAGTGACGGAACTATCTCAAATGTCATTTTGGCCTTTTGCGCATCGCGGAAGAATTCTGTTCGCGGATAGGCATAGGTTTCGTGTATGTCCTTCCAGTACCCGATCGTGTCCACTACACTCTTTTTATGGACAACCGCAGTGGCCTCAGGGGGCCGGGGCAGGTCTGGTAGTAGTGGAATATCCGCTTGTGAATATGTAAATGAATACACCCATTGCATAATAGAGAATACAAAATCAGCGGATGTAGCTTCAATGTGCCTGATATTATCCTCCAGGTGATTGGGCAGCCAGATATCATCATGATTGAGGTAGGCAATATATTTGCCTTTAGCTCTTTTTATACCTTCATTGTTTGGCTTTGATTGGTAGCCGCTGTTTTTTGGCAGGTTGTACCAGTTCACACGTGGGTCGTCCAGGTATTTGGACACCACCTGTTCGGTATGGTCTGTACACCTGTCACCCACAATCCATACCTCAAAATTTTTAAAGGTTTGCCACATGCAACTTTGGATAGCATAATCCAGGGTGTCAGCGCGGTTATAGGTAGCGATGACTACGGTTACAAGGGGGTGTTCATATTTTTCTTCTTTCATGTCTGATTACAGCGGGTTTTCAACTTCGATACTTACTTTTTCGGCATCAGCAATGATGAGATCCTTCTTATCATTATTTTTTGGAATACATTCCAGCGCTTTAAAGTATAGTTCAAATGAAGGATCATTGCTATCGAAATCTACGTCTTCCAGGTTTATTCGTTCATCTTTGGCAATGGCACGCTTTAGTTTTATACCCTCAGCCAGACAAATCGGTATTCCGGGGTTACCGGTGTTATCAGCCAGATTTTCAATTAGTCCGTAAGCAGCATACCCTCCCATGCCATCCAGCGCCTCACCAGCTTCAAGATCACGTTTGGCATAGGCAAACACATTCGTTTTCATACCATAGTTAGGTTGAAGCCTGGCTGATCCGTCCAGGTAGGCTTCTGCCACACATGCCATAGCCTCTATGTGTCCAAGGTGGTAGGGTCTGTAGAATAAGTAGAAAGGTCCCGGCCCCATGTTAGGAGGGAACCAGTCTAAAGTATATTGCTGAAATTTTTCCTCCGTATAACCTATTGCGAATACGCCACCCTTAGGCTCAGCGCCCAACACATAATCTACCACCGGCTTTTTATCTTTGTAAATCTCTTCAAAATCATAGGCATCGAAAATATCATAGATGCTTTTGATCTTATGACCATACATGCCAGGAATGGCAGTTCGCAAATCCAATGCATTAGCCAGTACGGCCATTTCCACACATAACTTGCTGCCATCAGTATATGAAGAGCACATTTTATGGTCCAGATTTCTTTTATCAGCCTCAGGAATTATTTTCGTTGGATCAGTATACCTGTCCATAAAGCCTTTCATATTACCCGCCATCACCAGATCAAAGCCCCAAAGGTCCATTTCATCTACCAGTGTTTTGATCACAGTAGGCTGATCGCCATCGGCACAGGTATATACCACACCTTGTTCATTGGCCTTTTGCAGCAGATAGGGACCATACATGAGTTCAGCCTCATAATTCATCATGACTATATGCTGGCCTGTAGATATACCTTTCAAGGCATGATGAGCTCCTTGCAATATGGCATTGGAAGATTCTATTAGAACATCAATAAGCGGAGAAGAGGCTAGCACCTCGCCCTCCTGGCATACAGCCAGTTTACCACCTTCAATACATCGATTAAGTTCACTAACACTGCTAACTACTTTATAATCAATATTTAACCATTCGGCACACTCAATGGCTTTATCAAGTTTAATATCAGATATAGCCACGGGTTTTATGCCTGGTGTGCGATACGCCTGATAGACCAGGCCTTTACCAATGGAGCCGATTCCTATAATAGCTACATTGATGCTTTTTTCAAGTTTGTGAAGACGTTCAGATAGAGTCATGATTTTTAAGGTTAGCGTGATTTCGAGCTAATATAATAATTTTTGCAAAAAAATGCACAAATTTAAAGAGGCTAATTTTCGTTTTGTCGCCATATTTGTTCTTAACCAACAACTAAATCCTTCTGAATGTTTTGATTCTAAATGATTATTCTTTCTTCATTGATATATACAATTTATAATGATTTTTGGGTTGATATTTTCTAATTGTAACATATCTGACCAATGCTTCTTGAGTTGTTTTACTCTTATGTGTAAACATTGTGTGGAAGAGAGGGTATCAACAACTGTGTAGTAGAGAACCACAGGTATTTCTGAAGATATACATTAAATCAACTCTCTGCTAAGCCAGTTTTGGGCATCTTTAACCGAATCGAACAATTCTATTTTAAACTCTTTTTCGCGAATGCCTGTGGAGATTTCCTCGATGGCAGCCAGGTTAAAATAGCTGGTAGGTTTTACAATAGCCAGTGTGCGAAAGCCAAACCTCATGGCTCTTGGAAGGAAATAGTTTTGTAGCCATTGCTGATCT
The DNA here is from genome assembly GCF_000331535.1 of Fulvivirga imtechensis AK7. GTDB lineage: Bacteria > Bacteroidota > Bacteroidia > Cytophagales > Cyclobacteriaceae > Fulvivirga > Fulvivirga imtechensis. The sequence continues at coordinate 28,527 of NZ_AMZN01000034.1, forward strand.
TCTTTATCAATAAGCAGCATGTCTTTAATATTTGCCAATACTTTGGAAGTACGGTTTTCTATCAGCAGGTTAAGCATCATTTCTGTGCCTTCACGAAAATCTATACTGGAAACATAGCCCTCCCAAAGCATTGTAACCCATTGATTCTGAGAATCAAATTGAATTTGATAGATTTTGTCTGTTTCACCAGTATGCATATGCACCCAAAGTTAGAGCTTGAAAGCTGGTTAAAAGATATGTTTCAAGTAATAGAATTATCCTGTAAAAACAAACTCCTTTTTATCGAAAAGGTTTCACAATAACTTAAATTGAAGATATTCGTAAGTAACACTTGTTGCTCAATGGCGTATCAAACAATGAAAAAATGATCCTGTATATTAAAAATATGGTTTGTGACCGTTGCAAAATGGCGGTGACTGTTGCGTTAGAGAAACTGGGCTTACATCCTGAAAATGTCACGCTGGGAGAAGTAAAATTGAAAGAAGAGCAGTTGACCGATAGCCAGCAACAGCGGCTGCATGCAGCATTGCATGAATTAGGTTTTGAAAGAATAGAAGACAGGAAGGCGCGTATGATAGAAAGAATCAAAAACAAGATAATACAGGTAATCCATAATTCGGGTCAGGTCAGCCAGAAGTATAACTGGTCAGATGTACTGGCTGAGGAGTTGCATTATGACTATAACTACCTTAGCAATTTGTTCTCTTCGGTGGAAGGCCTGACTATTGAGCAGTTTATCATACGACAAAAGATCGAACGGGTAAAAGAATTACTTTTCTACGATGAGTTAAGCTTAAGTGAGATCTCCTGGAAATTGGGGTACAGCAGTGTGGCTCATCTTTCTTCTCAGTTTAAAAAAGTTACAGGCATGACGCCCTCACATATGAAGAAGTCCCGCCAGATGGAGAATACCAGAAAGTCTCTTGATGACGTGTAATAACCCTTTTATCTAATCCATCGGGGGCTGAAAAGGTAAGATGGTATGCAACGTGAGTGATCGGGCGGGGGCGATACCTGTTTTTTTGACTATCCATACCAGGCAGTTTACAGTTACCTTTCACAGTTAAAGTTTACAATTTCCAGGTGTTGGCTTGTTATATCGAACCCACGTTAACTTTAGGGTTTCCTTTTTATAAGCAACTGATTTAATGGTTTTACCTGCTTCTTTCTTAAAGTACTTTAGCAGTATAAATAGCAAAATGACAGCGAAAGAAGAAGTTTATCATGTGAAATGCCAACCCGGACTTCACAAGCCCTTGCTCCGACCAAGCGGCTACGTGAAGGCGAGCTTGATCTTGATATTTTCTTAAAGCCACGTATAGTTTTCTTACAAACACTAGGTAGGAATCTTGTAAAGCATTGAAGGAATTATGTAAAACAAATCGGTCAGAGACGAGGTATAATTGTAGTAGCAAAACAAATTACTGCTATGTCAACAACAACTATAAATAAAATGCCGGATAAACTCCAGAGGCAAACATTTCCCGTGCTGGAAATGTCATGCGCGGCTTGTGCTGTGAGTGTCGAATCTTCGCTGAAGGCTGTGTCAGGAGTAGCTGACGCTGGTGTCAACTTTGCTAATCAGTCTGCATGGGTCGAATATGATGATAATCATGTGCAGCCATCAGATCTTCAAAATGCTGTCCGCGCTGTTGGCTACGACCTTGTGATAGACACTGTTGATCCCCAGGCACTGCAGGCAGAGGCCCGGGAGAGGCATTATAATGAAATTAAAAGAAGAACTATATGGTCATCCGTACTTTCGGTTCCTATTGTAGTGATCGGAATGTTTTTTATGGATATGCCATATGCAGCCTGGATATCCTTTGTGTTGGCTGCTCCTGTAGTTTTCTACTTTGGGCGGGGCTTTTATGTGAATGCCTGGAAACAGGCGAAGCATGGTAAGGCCAATATGGATACTTTGGTGGCGCTATCAACGGGCATAGCCTTTATTTTCAGTGCTTTTAATACTATTTACCCGGAGTTCTGGCATGCACGCGGCATTCACCCTCATGTGTATTATGAGGCGGCAGCCGTCATCATTGCTTTTATTTCGCTAGGCAAGTTGCTGGAGGAAAGTGCTAAATCGAAGACATCATCGGCTCTGAAAAAGCTCATGGGCCTGCAACCAAAAACAGTTAGGGTCATCGTGGAAAATAAGGAGCAGGAGATACCTGTTTCAGCAGTACAAGCAGGACAATTGATCGTTGTAAGGCCGGGAGAAAAGATACCTGTAGACGGTGAGGTGGTTTCTGGAGGATCTTTTGTGGATGAGAGTATGATCTCAGGAGAACCAATTCCCGTAGAGAAGAAAGCCGGGGAGAAGGTTTTTGCCGGTACAGTTAATCAAAAGGGCAGCTTTCGGTTCGAAGCGCAAAAAGTAGGGGGAGATACTATTCTGGCGCAAATCATCAAGATGGTGCAGGAAGCCCAGGGAAGTAAGGCTCCCGTTCAGAAGCTGGTGGATAAAGTAGCCGGTATTTTTGTGCCTGTAGTTATTGGTATTTCAATAGTTACATTTATAATATGGCTACTGGTGGGAGGTGACGATGCCTTTACACATGCCCTGCTTACATCGGTAACGGTACTGGTTATTGCTTGTCCCTGCGCTCTGGGACTGGCCACACCTACTGCTATTATGGTTGGAGTTGGGAAAGGCGCTGAAAACAACATATTGATCAGAGATGCCGAAAGCCTGGAACTGGCTCACAAGGTAGATACCGTAGTGCTGGATAAAACGGGTACCATTACCGAAGGGAAACCTGTAGTAACAGATCTTGTATGGTCGAAGCATGATAATATTACTTTAAAAAAGATCCTTTATGCTCTTGAATCTCAGTCAGAGCATCCATTGGCAGAGGCAGTGACAGATAAGCTCAAAAATGAGGATGTCGAAGCGATGGAACTGCAGAATTTTGGAAGCCTGACGGGCCGGGGGGTAAAGGGCGATTTCGAAGGGCAGACGTTTTTTGTTGGCAACAGAAAACTGATAGAGGAAAATGGTATAACCGTAAATAGTGATATAGATAAGCAGGCCCGTGGGTGGCAGCAGGAGGCTAAAACAGTAGTGTATTTTTCAGATAGCACGGAGGTGTTGGCGTTATTGTCAATTGCAGACAAGATCAAGCCTACATCCGGGGCGGCCATCAACAAACTGTATGATAGAGGCATAGATGTCTACATGCTTACCGGTGATAACGAGCAAACGGCCAAAGCTGTTGCCGGTCAGGTAGGCCTGAAGCATTATAAGGCAGAGGTGCTGCCGGCAGACAAGGCGGAATTTGTATCTGCTCTTCAGCAGCAAGGCAAGGTAGTGGCCATGGTTGGAGATGGTATTAACGATAGTCATGCCCTGGCACAAGCCGATGTAAGCATTGCTATGGGCAAGGGCTCTGATATAGCCATGGATGTCGCCAAAATGACCTTGATCACTTCAGATCTGCAATCAATACCAAAGGCATTAAATTTGTCCGATAAGACGGTAAGAGGCATCAGACAAAACCTGTTTTGGGCCTTTATCTATAACCTTATCGGCATTCCGATCGCTGCCGGAGTACTCTACCCTTTCAATGGCTTCTTGCTTGATCCGATGATAGCAGGGGGCGCAATGGCGCTAAGCTCTGTATCGGTAGTAGCCAACAGCTTACGGCTACGGAAAGCAATGATTTAATACTTGCAAAATGATAACTTCAAAACTTATAAATATGAAAAATCTAAAATTCAAAACTAACATAAAATGTGCGGCATGTGTAGCCAAAGTTACCCCATACCTCAACGAAGCGGTGGGAGAAGATAACTGGAAAGTGGATGTTGAAAGTTCTGAAAAGACGCTGACAGTAGTTGACGGAGATGAGGTCGAGGTAAAACAAGCCCTTGAAAAGGCTGGCTACCGGGCTGAAGATAGTGAATCAATTTAACAATCACCACACTACCTACCCATTGCGCGGATATATGTCATCCCCGAGACTTCTTTGATAGCTCCGGGGTGACATTTTCTTTTATTACTGGCGGTAAACTATTTGAAGGTCGATTAGTTTTATAAACAGGGTGTGAGCAATAGTCGGGAGTCTTCGTTTATACACTTCGGACTTCCGGCTTCAGTCTTCTGGCTATCTCAATACTCAATACTAATATCTCAATACCATACATATGCGGTTAATAAGAATTGATGAGAAGGATCATGGCAAGGAGATATTCAGGATATTTCCCATGCAATGGTTTTTGGATGTACTGGAGAATAAGCGTCTTACCTTCGTTAAGCCCAGGCTTTGGAAAGATCCTATGGACCGGCTGATATTTGAATATTATTTTCACGCTCCTGATGAGAGCAAAATAAAAGTGGAGTGCCGTGATGACTATTTTGCCCAGTGCTGGACCTTGAAATATGAATCTCATGCATTATGGAGTGAATATGCACCTTTACATGATGGAGTAAGGGTAAAGACAACCATAAAAAAACTTATAGAGCTGTTTCGAGAGCATCCTCTTAATAATAAGGATCATTCGTGGTTTATGGGTCAGATAGACTACCTGCCCATAGATGACATCAAAAAGTGGATAGGGAAGGAGCTGCCCTACAAAAATGTGGAGTATCATTCTCCATTAGGGCAGGTACATACTTTACTTATCAAACTACATCAGTATAGTCATGAGCAGGAAGTAAGGATCATATTTAATTCAAATGGCGAAAAATCCATTAGAAATTCCGAGCTATTCTGTGGACTAAACATAGAGCCGCTTGAATTATTTGACAGGCTTTTGCTTGACCCCAGGATGCCAGAGAACATATACCAGGTGTATAAGGAGAAATTTATAGCATACGGTTTTGATGCGGACCAGATCATACGGTCCGAGCTTTACGATGAGGAGCTACTCAAGCAAAAGCTACTTCAGAATGCCAAGTAGCGGCTTCCGTGAAAATGTCGATCTCTTGCGGACTACGAATGAGGAGCTTTGGATTTCGATTAAGACAAAAACAATAAATCAGGTCATCTGAAAAAAATCAGGATTTCCCTTATCAAAAAAAAGCCCGAAGCAGAGCAACGGGCCAGGATGAAAATTTTCTGTTCAGACTTTGTACTGTCAACACGAGTCATCGCTGCATATCTGCGCACCTTGTGACAGGCAGGCTATTTTCACGGATTCTCCTCCGCAATAAAATCCTGACCATCCTCCTTTGGCAGTAGCAAAAGACTCATCTTTCAAACGAGTTACAAAACTCTGCACTTTCAATTGCTCTAGTTCAATTTTTTTCTTTTTCATTATTGAAAGTTTTTAGTTGGTTTTAGCATGAGCTTAAAGATAGAGATTGACTGTTGATAGATATAACTAAAAACATTAAAATTCTTACATATGTACTGCTTATTGCAAACATTGCAGGAAAGACGAAGGCTGAACCGCCCTGCTATTTTGTTGTTTTTATCCTGTTTTTTCTATAACCAAATTAGTATATTAACGTGAGTTCGATATAAAAACGTTGATATATTTTAATGAAAATAGGTAGAAAATTAGTACATTAAGTTATTGACAATCAACTAAATAACTAAAATTCTGCCTATGTTATTTGCTTCTAAAATTACCGAAATTTTTTGTTCTATTGATGATTTCTGCCT
>NZ_AMZN01000035.1 GCF_000331535.1 Fulvivirga imtechensis AK7
GAGACAGAGATTAATATTGATCCCTTCCTGGGTTGCAACAATACCCCGGTTTTATTGATCCCACCCATCGACAGAGGATGTACCGGGGTGGCCTTCTTTCACAACCCTGGCGCTTACGATCCTGACGGAGATAGTATTTCTTTTGAACTTGTTGTTCCCAAAAAAGAAGTGGGTACAGTAGTGGACGGTTATGTAGCGCCTAACGCTCAGTCATTTTATAATGATTACAACAGAGGGAATGAAACATTTGACGGGCAACCCACTTTTTCAATTAACCCGACAACCGGAGAGCTGAAGTGGAATGCTCCGGGAGCGGTTGGCGAGTATAATATTGCCTTTGTGGTAAGGGAATTTAGAAAGATCAATGGTGAATGGTTCCGGCTGGGGTTTGTAACCCGCGATATGCAGATCATTATCGAAGATTGTGACAACGAAAGACCGGAATTGCAGATACCGGAAGATATTTGTGTGGAGGCAGGGGAGACCATAGATGAGATCATTTTTGGTACGGACCCTGACGGTGATAACGTCAAGATCGAGGCTTTCTCACAGGTATTTGATCTTGGGGCTGTTGTTGATCCTCAAAACGGCCCTTTCCAGCCATCTGTTCCCCCGGCAGAATTACGCTTTACCTGGAATACCGAGTGTGTAGATATTCGTGATCAGCCTTATCAGGTTGTTTTTAAGATCACCGATAATCCGGAAAAAGGGCCTAAACTGGTGAGCTTTGCTACCTGGAATATTACCGTTGTTGGCCCCAAGCCGGACGTTACTTCCATACAACAAGACGGGCAAGGCATAACATTGGATTGGAATCCTTACTTCTGTAGCAATGCCGAAATACTTCAGGTGTGGAGGCGAGTGGATAGTAACCCTTATAGCCCCGATGAATGCGAGACGGGTATACGCGAGAATGCGGGATATCAGCTAATCGATGAACTACCTGTGAACGCCACTTCCTATAAGGACACCAAGCTGGCTTCCGCAGCCAAGTACTGCTACCGCATATTGGCGATCTTTCCACAGCCTTCCGGAGGGGAAAGCATTGTCTCCGATGAAGTGTGTTTCGAATTTGTTCCTGCAGAAGAACCAATCATCACCAATGTGTCGGTTGTTAAAACAGGAGAAACGGATGGTCAGATACTGGTGGGCTGGCGAGAGCCGTATGAAATTGATGTAGCTACTTACCCACGTCCGTATATCTATAAGGTGTTTAGGGCGGAAGGCTTCAATGGAAGTGGAAATCTTGTGGAGGTGCATAGCCGCCAGATAGATGTGGCAACAACCAATAAGCTGGAGTTTACCGATACAGGGCTAAACACGGCACAGAAAGTATACAATTACCGCATTCAACTGATTGCGCCTAATGGACCGGGTGATGCGGATCCCGTTCAGTCAGCAGTGGCCTCATCCGTTTGGCTGGAGCCAACTCCTCAATTCAAGAAAATAGAGCTCACCTGGCAGGCAGAGGTGCCGTGGTCAAACAGCATTGCCCTTCCACCGGACAATACCCATTTGATTTACAGAGGTCTTGAGGGTGATACTGATGATGAACTGGTACTGATCGATGAGGTAGATATAATGCAGAATGGTTTTGTATATATTGATTCGGGGCAATACAACAATACACCACTGGTTGATCATCAGGTGTATTGCTATAAGGTGCTAACGAAAGGTACATATGGTAACCCTGAAATAGCCTCGCCATTGCTCAACTTCTCACAAATGGTGTGTGCTCAGCCTTCGGATTCTATTGCACCCTGTAAGCCGGTGGTGTCTATAGACGGCTTTACCTGCGAAGAGTTTCTGGCCCAGAGTTCGTGCAACTTTAATGAATTTCAAAACGTGATCACCTGGACTACAGAATTTGTTGGCGAATGCCAGGATGACATACAGGTTTACAGGCTTTATTATGCGCCTACCACAAGCGATGATTTTTCATTGCTGGCCGAGGTAAGAGATACCTCATATGTGCATGATAACCTTTCCTCTTTTAAAGGTTGTTATAAGGTGATGGCCATTGACCGGTCAGGCAATGAAAGTGAATTTAGTGAGGTGTTCTGTGTGGATAACTGTCCTTATTACGAATTGCCTAATGTCTTTACTCCCGGAAATGGTGATGATTGTAATGAATTGTTCAGTGCGTATGGCAGTAATACCATTATTGGAGAGGATGGCTCAGGTGGATGTGGTCCCGTGGATGCGTCTAAATGTGCCCGCTTCGTTAAATCAGTGAAATTCACTGTCTACAACAGGTGGGGAGGCACTGTTTATACCTATCAATCCACATCAGGAAGTGAGACCAATAGTGGTCAATCCAAAGGTATTTATATAGGGTGGAACGGCCGTAATAACGAGGGTAATGAGTTGCCCGCAGGAGTCTACTACTACCTGGCTGAGGTCACTTTTGATGTGGTAGATCCCTCTAAATCCGTTAAGAAATTCAA
>NZ_AMZN01000036.1 GCF_000331535.1 Fulvivirga imtechensis AK7
GATTGTGGCTTGCAGCTTGTAGCTTGTGTTAGTTTCATAGCCAGGAAAGCTTTACTAGTCCTTACAGGCTTAGTAAAGTAGCGTAATACTCACGACTCCATTTTGCCTACTGCCGATTGAGTTAATCGTTATGCGTTAATCGTTAATGGTTATTCGTTAATTGTTTGACGATTGATATTGCTTACAGCTATCCGTGCTTCCCACTTCGGTCTTCTGACTTCCGGCTTTTTTGGGTTACTTCCTTGCATAGAAAGCTTTACTAGTCCTTACAGGCTGAGTAAAGCAGCATTTTTGTAACTCAATACTCATGACTAAATACTCAGGAAGCTTGCGGCCCTCGATGTTTGCCAGCTATGCAAAGCTCAATTTCTTTTTTGAGGTAAGCTTTTCTATTTCATACCATGGTTTGGTATTGAGAATATTATCTGCAGTGCACCAGGCACGCCTGGCTATATCTACACCCAATGACATGAAAGAGCAGTCGTTATATTTATGGCTGTCTGTGTTGATCACGAGGTTTACTCCCGCTTTTCTGGCTTCGCTGGCTAATTCATCATTCAGATCCAGTCTGTCAGGTTGTCCGTTGATCTCAAGAGCTGTACTTGTAGCAGCGGCTGCCTTTATAAGAGCGGCAATGTCGACAGGGTAAGGTTCACGCTTGCCTATGAGCCGGCCGGTAGGATGACCAATGCAGTTTACATATGGATTTTCACATGCTTTGACCAGACGGTCGGTATTATTGCGGCTGAAGCCGGAATGGATAGACGCCACCACCCAATCGAGCTGCAACAACACCTCATCGGCCAGGTCGAGCGAGCCATCAGCCAGAATATCTACTTCTGCACCTGCTTTCAGAAAATCATTTCCTAACTTGTGGTTGATAACCTTCACTGCTTCGATCTGTTCCAGAAACTCCTTATCCTCCATGCCTCTTGCTATCCTGGATGATTTGGTGTGGTCGGTGACCGCAATGTAATCGTACGAAAAATTCTTCTTGACAAAGTCCACCAACTCATCCATCGTCTGGAGGCCATCGGACCAGTCAGAGTGCATATGTAGGTCTCCTTTAATATCCCGGAGTTCCACCAATTTTGGGATCTTACCTTTTAATGCCAGTTCTATTTCTCCATTATCCTCCCTCATCTCCGGTGGAATGTACTGCATTCCCAATTGGCTGTAGAGCTCCTCTTCGGTTTTGCCGGCTATACGTTTATGATTATGAATATTAAAAATACCATATTCACTTATCTTGTAACCTTTATCTCTCGCTATTCCACGCAGGTGTATATTATGATCTTTTGAGCCCGTAAAGTATTGAAGCGCTGCCCCCCATTCCGATTCGTCAACCATTCGCAGGTCTGCCTGTTTAGCATTTTCCTTCATGATTATACTCACGCGGGTGTCGCCCTTTGCCAGCACTTTCTGTGCTAATTTTGAGTCTGTAAAAACTGCGATAACCTTTTTCCGGTCTTTTATATTTACCGCGGCAAGTATATCCAGATCACCGATGGTTTCTTTTTTCCTGCGTAAACTACCTGCAAGCTCCACCCGTTTCACTTCAGGCAGCGCCTTCAGCAATGTCAGAAGCTTCTCACTAACTTCAAGCGCATCACACAGGAGCATCCTTTCCTCAACGTGCTTGTGTAGTTTCAGGCCGCGAAGCATATTTTCTACCTTTTTGGGACCAAAGCCCTTAAGCTGACCTATGCGGCCATCTTCCAGCGCTTTTACAACCTCCTCTTTTGTTTCAATATGCAGGTCCTGATGCAACCGCTTTAATGACTGCGGTCCAAAGCCACTGATATCGATCAATTCCATCAACCCATGTGGAACGATCTTTATGAGGTTTTCAAACCGGGTAACTGTGCCTGTGCTGGTAAATTCCCTGATATCCTTCTCAAGGCTCTCGCCTACTCCCGGGATATCCCTGACTGTACCATCTTTCAGGTAAACGGAAATATCGCCAGGTAACCCTTTAATAGCCTGAGAAGCCTTCATGTAAGCTATGGCCTTGAAAAGATTTTCTCCTCCAAGGTACCGGTACATCGATCCAAGATCATGGAGGATAGCAGCCAGTTGTTTGTTATGATCGGTCATAATGGTAAAGTCTTAAAATCCTTCATGCCTGGTTATCAGGAAAGTATGATCCAATTAAACACCATACATCAGCATCATCAACGATACATATCATTGGGAGTTCAAACAATCGTCATTGAAACACCTGCCTCTATACCAATATTTTTACAATTACAAACAACATGTATAACCACTGACCCGATGCTGGCGGGCATAAAGCTGCAGCCGGGCGGGATTGACCAATAAAGACAACCTAAAACTTATTTGTAAAACATTAAATCGTTCAGACATGTATCGACCATTAAACCCACAGTTGGAATATGCCTTTCCTGAAGGTGAGCTGAAGATCCCCGAAAAACCTTCTGCACTGATTATCCTCTGCCTCGGAGATGGAGACAGCAGGTTCTGTCCCCGGATGCATTTCATTACTCAACACCTGCAGAGAAGAGGGTTTGCAACCTTTATTTTCGACATGCTTTCAAGGGAAGAAAGCAAAATTTATAGCTTTAACCCTGAGCTGGCAGCACAAAAGCTGGTCAGGGTGACCCAATCGCTGGCGAAATTTCATGACCTGAAACATCTGCCCGTTGGCTACTTTGGTACAAGTAATGGCACAGCCGTGGCGTTGACGGCCGCGTCTGTACTCAAGACAAAAGTCAGCACGGTAATTTCATGCAGCGGAGCCCCTGCTTTAGCTATAGACCATCTTCATCTGATCAATATTCCGGTACTTCTTCTTGCCGGACAGTATAACTCTCCTGTGGTAACAGCCAACCGGCAGACCCTGCACAATTTGTCGGGATCTAAAAACCTGGCTGTAATATTACCCGGGGTTAGCGACTTGTTCGCGGAGGGAAAAACTCTTGAGCAGGTAACCGACATTTCTGGAGACTGGTTTTCAAAGAACCTGCCGGTGAAGAAAGCCGCAAAACACCGAAGACTTAAATTACCGGCATAGCTATCGGCAAAATGGCTTGGGACAATTAAATTTATTAGTCCAATGGACCTTTGAAAGTCATCTTTTACTGACGACCATCGTCATTTACGATGGCCCGGGATACATGTAAAATTGTCATAACGAAATAATCTTTTAAAGCATTTGGCTAAAACTATGGAAAAATTACCCCACACAAAGGTCCTGTTGCTGGAGTTAATCCATTCCATGCATGGCGCAGAGAAGGAGTTATGTGAAACACTACCTAAACTTAAAGACAGCGTACTTGCGCTTGACCTCAGAGAGTTTATCGAGAAAGAAGCTGCTGAAAAGAAGAAGCAACAAGGGCAGCTTGAGATCGTCTTTGCACTTCTGAGGGAAGAACCCTCCCGGATCTATGATGATGTGGTTCATTATCTAAGTCAGGCTAAAGATCACCTGACAGAGAAATATGGCAGAAATGAAGTATCAGACTCGTTGATGATCGTATTTAACCATGCCATCAGTATTTACCTGATCAATATGCATCAGAAAGCTATAAGTTATTCTTCTGTGCTTGGTTACAATGAGATCACGCGTATTTTGAAAAGGTCGTTACATGTTGAAATGGAGATGAAAGAAAAACTACGCATGTTGGAATGGTCACATATACACCTGGAAAGGATGGAAAGTGGTACCAATCTGGATCGAAATATTATTACTTTAAACTAACCGGTGATGTTCAAAGACAGAAAAGATGCTGGAGTGCAACTGGCAAAAGCGCTCGGCAAATACGAAGGTCAAAATGTACTCATCCTTGGCATTCCCAGAGGTGGCGTTGAGACGGCATATTATGTAGCCAAACATCTGAATGCAGAAATGTCTGTGGTAGTAACCAGGAAACTGGGGTATCCTTACAATCCGGAGGCAGCATTTGGGGCCATAGCAGAGGATGGTAGCGTGTATATTTCAGATGCGGGCAAACAAATGCTTGCAGATAAGGAGATTAATGAAGTAATGGAGCGGGAAAAAGCTGAGGTGCAGCGCAGACTACTGAAGCTCAGACAGGGTCGACCCCTACCTAAAATACAAGGCAGGACAGTGATCATAGTCGATGATGGTATTGCCACAGGAGCTACCTTGTTTGCTACCATAGAACTATGCAGACATAAAAAAGCAGCCAAAATAGTGGTGGCAGCCCCAATATCAGATGAGAGGATGAAAAGCATCCTGCACAGAAAGGCAGATGACGTTGTGATCCTTGAAACACCACCGTTTTACAGGGCAGTATCACAAGGTTACAGAGATTTCAGCACCGTTTCAGATCAGCAGGCCCTGGAATATCTTGACAAATGGGAAAAAGAATATGAGGAAGAGTTTTTGAATTGACGTTTGTTCATTTACGAGTTATTGAAATCACCTATTGACGAGTTTACGGCAGCAGTCCACCGCCATTTGCAGGTAAGTTTCACAGATATTCCGCCACTTTGGTTCCTCTTTCTTGTACTTTTTTTCAAGCAGATGGTGTATAGCCAGCCAGGCACGTAAAAATGCTCTTTTCGCTTTGTAAAATGTAATCAGCTCCTCAGGAACTTTATCCTCACTTTTCCATTCATAGGTATTAAGGAATAGCCGCCCTACGGAAGGTTCACCAAGAAGCTCGCACTCCAACATTAGAAAGGATAATTCTTCTGCCACATCCATTATTCTCAAACTCCAATCGAACTCAACCCTGTCGATAATTACCGGTTGTGGCGCCAGGCAAATGTGTTCGGGTCTAAGATCTCCATGACATTCGATGATCCTTTCCTCAGCAATTCTTTGGTCAAAAAGATCGGACCGGTGCATGATAAAATGAATAAGGTCGGTGGTTATGCTCAGCACTTGTGAGCGCTCCAGAGCAAACTTTTTTTGAAGGAGTTCCTCACTATTTAATTCAATTCTTTTGATAAGCCTCTGTCTGAAGTCTGAGGGAGTGAATGTAAACGAGTTTGATGTGTGGTAAAAATCCACAAGTTTTCTGGCTGCACGCAGTACCGATTCACGATCAGACGTTCCTTCTTTTATGACTACATCCAGCATGTATTCTTCAGGTAGGCGCTTCATCTTCACCAGCCAGTCCACTGCTTCTCCTTCCCCGTCCAGTTGCAATGCCCCCCGGTAAACCCTTAAAGGAATGACCCCCAGATAGGTATCTCCCGCCAAAGGTTGGTTAATACTGGCCTCTTCCATGCAGTACCGATAGCGTGACTCCAATTTCCGAAAATCCAGGAAGTCATAACGCACTGGTTTTTTCAACTTATAAACATACCCATCGGTAAGAAATACCCACGACATATGGGTCTCAATAGCCTCTACTGCAGATGTTCCCGGATAGGTTTCTCTCCGCCTCAGAAAATTCACCTTAGCATCCAGAGAATAAGTGGTCTCGCTCAGGGTTTTTATCTTACTCATTGCTAAAATTTAATCAATATCCATTAAAGAAACCAATGAACCCCCGGAATTTAGTCTCCTGACCACTTCCGCCAACATAGGTCCTATATCCAGTATAACCAGTTTTTGCCTATTTAAAGTTTCACTTAGCCGGTCATGACACATGCTGTTTGTAACAATGATCTTCTTCACAGCTTTCTCCTGAAATATTTCATCTGCCTTACCCACGAACGCTCCGTGCGTAGCTACAGCGTACACTGCCTGCGCCCCAAGCCTGTCACACGCAACCGCTGCCCTGACCATTGTCGTTCCCGTACTGATCAGATCGTCCATAATAATCACCGATTTTCCCTTCACATCTCCAACTACAGATTCACCGCTTACTACCCCTTTGCTCCTTTTTTTCTCCATGAAAGCAAAATCTATATCAGCTTGCATCACCCCGGACAGCCTTTCTCTGAATTGCTCTGCCCTTTTTAAGCCACCAAAATCCGGAGACATTACAACTATCCGGTCATTAGGAGTAAAAATGCTCTTAAAGTAATCTGCAAATAAATGACGGGCCTCAATGTGCTCTGTTTTACAACGGAAAGCGTTCTGGTAGGCCTGCAAATTGTGGACATCAACGGTAACGACCCTGTCAACCCCTACAGCCTCAAAAAGCATAGCTACATAGCGCATGGTAACGGGATCACGGGCCTTTGTTCTCCTGTCTTTTCTGGTGTAGCAAAGGTATGGAACAACTGCAGTTACGTTTTTTGCCCCACAGTCTTTAACCGTAGCTATAAAAAACAGCAACTTGCACAGTTTGTCGTTCACAGTTTGGGTGGCATCACCATAAAGCGAATGAACCACATATACATCTTCATCCCTAACGCTTACCAATGGACGGAGTTTGTGCTCTCCATCCTCAAAATTCCGTTCCTCCAACACATCAGGAATGATGGAAAGAGAATCCGTAATTTTTTCACCCAGGTGGCCGCTATCTAACGAAAACAAACGCATAACTACATTTTTACGATATCTAAACTAGCCCGCAAACCGGTTTTAAATGATAACAAAGATCATCTTCCAATAAGACTTTGGTTATTTCAAAACCCGGTAAACAGTAGCATTTTGGATCATATAAAATAACCGACTATGGGAACTAAAGTTTTAACAACAAGCCATACAGCGTTGAAAAAGAAAATGCTCGAGGCCGGAATAAAGAAGCATCAAAGCGTCATTGACGATTTCAACCAGAGCATCAAATCTATGCTGGCCAGCGAAGGTATCGTGAATGAGGAAGAAATGGACCTGTCGCAGCAGGGATTCAATACAGAAATCGTTCAAAGGGTCAATAACCTGGCCGATCAGTTAGAATTTGCCAACGAAGAAATGAAGCTGCTTTTCGACATGCAACCCACCATTGAATATGTACATAATACCGTGCAGCCTGGCAGTGTTGTTGTCACCGATAAGGACATCTTCTTCGTATCTGTTAGTATCGAACGATTCGAAGTAGAAGGCCTGAGTGTATTCGGTTTATCTACAGAATCGCCTATCTATCAGGAAATGAAAGGACTGAAAAAAGGCGATGTTTTTTCTTACAAAAAAACACGTTATAAGATCAGTGACGTATTTTAACATGAATACAGCCTGAAAAAAATGCCACCGGCTGGACAAGAGGAGCTTACAGCAATAGTATGCATCCGAAACAAGTGGTGTCTTCTACCTTTCTGTCCATGATATCTGACCGTTGTATTTCAGGTTCATCGCTTGCATTACCGCTTCGGATATTTCAGTAAACAGCCTGTTATTCTGCAGTTCGCTTGTAAATGCCGAGCGCAGGAAACGGTCAAGTTCCATAAACTCTTCAGCTCTGGAAGAAGAGGAAAGCGCTTTTCGAAATTTTTTGTAGTACTTAAATCTGATCTTGGTCTGCACACATCGGTTTTCCAGTAGCTCCTCGTAAAGCTCGAACTTATCTTTTTCCTTTAATTCATTGATATTACTTTTTTGAAATACAATAATTTGAAGGGACTCCACCTCTGAGATTTTCATAGCATCACAATATTGTTGATAGACAGACCAAAATGCCATCTTTTCCGACTCGTTAAGTTGCATATGTAACATCACTGTCTTCCGATGCTCAGCCCCCCATAGTTCGTAGATGATCTCAACCGAATCTTTAGGTACCTGTGCATGACTGACCATAGATACCAAAAAGAGGCAGCATGCTATAGTTATTTTTAGATTTTTCATTGTGTATGTATTTAGTATTGAGATATTAGTCTTGAGTATTGAGATTGTCAATCGTTACTCAACGCTCACGACTAGTCGTGACTTCCCCTTTTCAGCATCGCTGATTACCAGGTTCAAGTTAGCTTCTTTGTTAACATCTGTGAATGACAGATGTTACGAACTGGAAGGACTTTGATCAAATCTTGCCGGTGTTAAAATAATTATGCGAAGGAAAGGCGCTGATGATGGTCAAAACACTCGTGATTCCTCTAAGCATACTAATCTGAAGTATGACGAGAAGGCCAAAAAATTATAGTCAAGCAGATAGGAATTTCACCCCCAACCTATCACAGAAACAAATGACGGTCTCCCGTTATACGACCCTTGTTATACAATCTCAGATATCTAACTGGTGTCTCTAAGAAAACGCCAATGTTTGCGTTGCCTGGAACAAAAATAACTGCAACTTATACGGTACAGTACACTTAACTCAACACTGGAAAGGATTCTTCGTGCCTCCCCAAGGCAAGTTCTGGACAGACCGAAAGACTTAAAAAGGTTTTTTTAGATCTGTTTTCAGATTACGCATACAATTAATCTGTTGCTATGCCGAACTGACGTCTTATTATATTAGTGTATTGAAGTAATTCTATTGAACTGAGAAACCATGGACTCTGATATTTCCAGAACAGGGGTGTTTTTTTGTATTTCAAGACGAAACAAGGTTCTAAGTGCGTGATCCAACCTCATAAACTCTGTGGCCCTGGAAGCAGAAAGAGCTGAACGCATTTTTTTATAATGGCTTCTCCGAACTTTTGCAAGCACGCAGTCATTTTCAAGAAGTGCATCATAAAGCATGACTTTGTCGGATTCTTTCAACTCACCGACATACCCGGTTTGCAATTCCATGATCTGGAGGTACTCCACTTCAAGATCTTCAATAGCCTGCTGATAATCATCGTACACAGGCCAAAAGGCCATCCTTTCCGTCTCCGTCAACTGCATATGTAAATATATTACCTTCCTTTGCTCTGCCTTCCAAAGGTTGTACGTTGTTCTTGCAGAGCTATCGTCTACCTGCGCTCTACCTGTCAGAAAAGCAACCATAAGACTACATGCGATAGTGGGTATTTTAAGATTTTGCATAACCATAATTTTATACCTTTCAATTTACATCTTACAGGCACCAGGGCGAATGACGAATGTTATTAAAAACGGAGACTTTCTGTCGAGATGAGACCGAAGCAGACGGACGCCACAATTAATATCATACCCAATCCCCCCGGGAGATATAGCTCCCCCGGGCCACTCGGTAGCTGCTACCCCTCCGATCGGAAAACCATAACCTTCATGAACATCAGGCATCGCCATAGCAGCCTTGCAAATACCCGGTAGCGTGGCACATTTGTCAACTGTTGCAGGGACTTGTCGTTTCCTATCTCCGCCAGCAGTCTCTCAGAGGCATATACATGAGCGGGGACCACCATCCCTTTCCTCACAGTTTTAGGTAGTTCCCATAGATAGTCGTTTATCTTTATCAACTGGTCTTTCAGTTCCATTTTCTATATATCAAATACAACAATAGTCTCCAATTGCCCCAGGTCATTCGCCTGCATCTGAGCCTCGTAGTATGTAACTGCCTTAACGTCTTCATCAAATGATTTCACCCTGATGCCTTCCACCTCTCCATTAAGCTCAGTATCCGTTAACTGCTTTATCTGTAATGTGGAGAATACAGCCTTGCATATGTGTGTTAGGGTAAGGATCTCGTTGAGGAAATCTACCAGAAGGGTTGTAATATTTGATGAGCTTACTCGTATGATTTTTTTTTACATTCGGCTTCTGAGAGTCATACACTTTTTTTCAAAATAAATCCCATGCCCTCCAACCCGGCCTTAAACAATTCCTGTTTGGCAGGGGCTCTCAACCGCATGCGAATATCAGCGGTGTGTGGCAGGTACTGTATCGTTCTCATTGTGGAAGGCTAATGGTAAGCGTATAAAGTAAGAAGGCGGATGTTCAATCCGCCTTCCGATAACATAGTTTAGTGCCTTTTGCAGCGGTTATTCTATATTACCTGCACAACCAAGACCTTAGCAGCCAAGATGCTGTTTTTACTACAGCCAATCGGATATGTAGTTTAGTGCCTGTTAAAACACCTATATCTATTATCCTCACCTACTCGACTAAATAGCGTCTCTAAGAAAACGTCAATTTCTGCGTTATGCTCGTCCCAAAAAATGCTCACGTACCCCAGTACGCTCCGCTTTTTGGTACTTCGCAAGCCTTGATCTCGCCGTTTTCTTAAAGCCACATAGAGTTTTCTTACAAACACTAAATAAGAATTTGGCTATGTTTCGATATAAAGATACACTTTGGCGGGCTCGGTTGGCGGTGATGAGGATCACTGATCAGTAAGAGTTTTATCATATAGGTGGCGGGCCGTAAGCCGCAAGCTTTAAGGGATTAAGCGGAAAATCTGTGAAGTCCTGGCATTTAAAATACTATAAATTATCAGCATCCTGAAATTTTCGGAGAGGAACAGAAAATAATGGACAACTGTACGGGACTACCGCTTTTTGGCACTTCGTCCCGCCCTTTGGCGGGAACGTTTTCTTAAAGCCGCTTAGAGTTTTCTTCGATATAAAATGCTCAAAAAGGGCAGTCATCCTATTCCGAAGGCTTTAAGGCTTTCGGGAGAAGGATCTTCCTAAGTTGTTGGTAGTATACTTGAATTTAGTAAGATTCTTCGTGCCTCCCCGAGGCAAGTTAGGCAAGTTCGGGACAGGAAGAATGACCTTAAAAAGAGGTTTTTAGGTTATTTTTGGATATGAATACAATTTTTATCGGTTCTACTATATCGAACTCACGTTATATTAGTCTATTAGCTCGATAGCAAAAAAAGGCGGAGCTACGTCCGCCTTCCGGACAACATAGTTTAGTACCTTTTGAAGCAGTTATTCTATGTCGTCCTACATAACCAAAACCTTTCGACTAAGCAACTGCTTTTGCTGCAGTCAGTCGGACGGAATAGTTTCATACCTGTTACAGTACATATATCTATTATCCTGTTTACCTCAATCTCTTAGACTTTGACTATGTTTGGTATAAAGATACACAATATAACACTATTTTACCGATGACGGAAGTCACAAATTAATGAGGATTTTATCATTTGGGCAGTTCGTTTTCTACCTCTATATAAGTTCTTCTGTCCATGGTAATGTTTAGTCGTTTCATCATTTCACCAGGGTCAAATCCCTCCTTCCTGTATGCTGTCTGCACAACTTCCTTTGCGTTGTTCAGTGCTGCTTCACTCTCCCATTTGGCCACAGTTAGGTATATCCGATTTCCGTTATTGTCAGTATTTTTACAAACAGCATCTTCAACAAAGCCAGGTAGTTTTCGGATCAACTTTCTGTTTGCATTCATTCTTCCCACAAATTCGGCCTCTGCATCTGCAGGCACCAAAAATTTATCAATAAAAACCACCTGCTCCCGGTCGATTTTCTTTTCTATTAAGCTCAAGTCCGGAACAATCCCAATTTGCTGCAAAAAAGTTAACCTGTCTACCTGTACCTCTGAGCTAATGATCCTGTTGTCTCTAAATTGATAAATGGCTACACTATTTATCGAAATGGTTTTACCAGTAGGCTCAATATTCAGATACGACCCGGTATGGGTCCCGTATATCTGCAATTTGGCAAAAGCCATATTACCCTCACCTGCCATTGTCTCTATTTGCCATTGGATATCCGGTATAGTGCTGATAATGTCTATGGCAGGCGCCTTGAATGCCTCAACTCCTTTTTGCCCGTTTATTCCCATATAATCATCGGCTATAATATTGTTCAGCAATTCAAAATCCCTTTTATTCAGTGATTGAGTGTTGAGTTTTTCAATCAGTTCTTTGTTCTCCCTGACAGTGTATGCAGTGGTCTCCATATTTTTTCGGTTTTTATAGGTTTGATTTTTTTTCTGGGCGTTTAATGGTCCAGTAGCGACCAGTATTACCAGTAACAGATGTACTCGTTTCATTTTTTGTTGAAAGTTTGTTTGCTACAAAACTGTCAACAGCAAGAATGAAACTCTTGTAAAAAATCATTGATCACCAATAAACGGGTGCCTTGGCAAATTCAGTGGGAGTTTGACCTGTGTATAGTCTAAAATCTTTGTTGAAATGTGCCTGATCGAAATATCCGGCATCAATAGCTACTTCGGCAAGGCTCTTTTCTTTGAGCCTTGAACGGACTACGGATTGCATTTTTATAAGGTAGGAAAACTGTTTAGGAGAAACACCAACAACACGCCTAAAGCGCTTTTCGAAGGGATCGAGACTTATGTTGAGTGAAGCAGCCAGTAGCCGTATCCTCACCCTACCTCCTGCAGCACGCATATGCGCCAGAGCAGTCATAATCAATGGGTCACCCTGCTCATGATGCAATTTGGAGGTCAAAAAACTTTCGATCAGGTTTATCCTCTGATAGTTGCAGGAAGCATCTGCTAACCGCTCTTCTATAAATGATGTATCACTATAGCCAGTCAAATGCATAAGAGATATGCTGTCTTCAAACAACTCGTGAAGTGGCTCCTTAATAAATGCCCGGGCGCCTGCTTCCTTAAATTTCACCAGTACATTACCACTGCCATCTAAATAGTTGATGAGTCGCGCTGACTTTCGCATGCCTGTAACCACAGATGGGGTGAGTACATTCTTCACTCCATTTGCCGTGTAGCTGACATGCCCCTTATACCTGAAAGCTACAACCAATGAAGTACCCGGAAACACACGGTTCGATACCTCTTCAGAACATTCGATAACCACATATCTATCAATAAAAGGAGCCAGTCCTGCAGAAGGTGTGTAGGTTTGTATTGTCATGTTCTAATAGCTACACAAATGTGTACGTGCAGAGGCTTAATTGGTTTTGCAGTTGTGAAAGAGAGGAAGCTCAACATGATCATGATCATATTTCTAAAGTTGCTAACTTTTTATCTTTAACGCAGCTTGTTATATCAAAAAGAACGTTAAAGAAAAGTATGAATTGTAAAAATGACAGTCCCGGAGATCAAAAAGAGGAAGTTATCAATGCTGTAACCCATGGCATTGGCACCTGTCTTGCTATGGCAGGATTGGTGATCCTTATTATTCTTGCCGTTTCAAAAGGCACAACCTGGCATGTGGTAAGCTTCTCTGTATTCGGGGCTACTATGGTGCTGTTGTACCTGGTGTCTACACTTTACCATAGCTTCACCAGCGAAAAGTTAAAAAATCTATTCAGAAAATTTGACCATATGGCTATTTTCCTGCTAATCGCCGGTACATATACCCCATTTTGCCTTTCTTTACCGACAGGACTTCTCAGATGGATCATACTTGGTACAGTCTGGGGTTGTACCTTGTTGGGAATAATACTTAAGGTCTTTTTTACCGGCAAAAAAGACCTGCTGTCGACTATTCTTTATCTTGCTTTAGGATGGCTGGCCATTATAGTTATGAAACCTTTGTATGATTATATGTCACTTGAGGGCTTCTCCTTCTTAATAGCCGGGGGGATATTTTATACCTTAGGCACCATCTTTTATGTGAAGCATCAGATCAGGTATAACCACGGTATCTGGCACCTTTTTGTGCTATCAGGTACTACTTTCCATTTCTTCTCGATATTGACGCTGTTGTAGGTTGTTGGTGGCTGGTCTGGCTGCTGGTTTCTGGCTGCTGGTTTCTGGTTTCTGGTTTCTGGTGGCTGGTTTCTGGTTACAACTTTAAATGAACATACGAACAACTGTGAACTGTGAACTGCGAATTGCAAACTAAGACCAGGCTTTGTTCTTTTTGTCCCATGCTCATATTTTTTGCGTTGCCTGGAACAAAAATAACTGCAACTTATACGACACAGTACACTTAACTCAACACTAGTTCCAACTGCCTGCCCTCTTTGCCGGCTTTTTTATCCATTACCGCTCCTATCAGGGTGCCTATTCCCATGCCTATGGGCAACCCCAGGGAAAAGAAAGCAATATTATCAAGCATCAGGCCATACACCATCCCCAATGGCAGGCCAAATGCCGACATACCCAGGACCATCCACAAATTGCGGTAGTGATTTTTCGGAACGGTTTTCAGTTCTTTTTCAAGGTGATTAAGAATCCGCTTTTGAGAAGACCTTACTATTCTCAACAAATGCTGTTCATTACCTGCAAAAGAATTGATCTGCCGGATATCTCTGTTGATCGAGGTTATGATCTCTGTTGACAATTCTCTCTTTCTAAGCACCTCCAGAAGTTTTTCAAATTGTAGGCATTGTTTGTTTAATTTTCCACTACCGAAGTTTTTCCTTTCCAGGTTGTCTATAACCATTTGTATTTAATGTCTATAAGAAAACTCTAAGTGTCTCTAAGAAAACGTTAGGGTCAAGGCTTGCGAAGGGCCAAAAAGCGGAGCGTACTGAGGTACGTGAGCATTTTTAACGCAGACATTGGCGTTTTCTTAGAGACACTATTTAATAATTTTATTTGATGTTGCTAAAATCAGGGTTCAATTTAAACAAAATCAATGTAGCGAATAAATGATAGGTGGTTAGCGGTCTTATTTTATGAGTGAAGGCAATTTATCAAAAACAGAGGAGTTCTCTGTTCCCAATTTGTCGCTTAACAGTTTCCTTTCATACTGACGGGTCAAAGTCGTCTGACACGGGTTGGGTTCGCGGTTTGTAGCTGAAGTTGTCATTTCGTTGATACGGATTACTATTCTTCCTGGGGGAGCAATAACTTCCCGCTTCCGTTACGGTTTTCCAACTCTTTCCTTCATTCCAACCCATTCACCGCTTCCTGCTGGTGGGTTGCAAGATCAGCTTTCCAGCTTCTGATCTCCATTTTGAGTTGTTCGAACTTTTCGTCCAGCATCAAGTTCAGCTCATCGGCCAGGCCTTCTCCCTTTTCGCTGATGTACCTTTCGGTATCAGATTCTTTTTCAGAGGCAAACAATGCTCCTATAACCGCACCGGCAGCCATTCCTGCCAATACCCCCAATAACGCTCTTCCGGTTCTCATAACTGTTAATGTTTAGTGTTCTTAGTTCTAAAGCTATCACTTTGGATCTCATAGTAAAGTGATCTTCATCATAGATCCCGGATGATTTTTGTTGGCAGAACAACAACCTCAGGAATTTACGAGCTGTCCTTTTTCAAACAGTAGTCGCATAATTTCTTCCGCCACTTGCCCGGCAGAATTCAGCTTACCTACTTTTTTGGCTTTCTTAAACTTTTTTACCTGGGGAAAATCCGTTTTTTTTACTGATCTGATCTTCGCTTGCATAGCTGTATCCATTTTGTAGGGTTCAAAAAGTATCATCCTCACAGGATATGAGCAGTTTTCCTGTTCACTGGCAACACTTTGTGTAAACTGGTTCAATGCCGCTTTGGCACTACCGTAGCAGCTCAATCCACTGTATCCTTTCCTTGAAGCTCCCGAGGAGATATTGATCACGCGCTTCTCTATACGAAGGTCTGTTGTTTTTTCAATAAACCGGGCGGTTAAGATAAATGGGGCCAGCGCGTTGAGGGCGAATGCACTGGCCACATCCTGGCTGCTACATTTATCGATAGGCTTTATAGGTTCTATGGTAGCAGCATTATTGATCAGTGTTATAGAACTGGCATCATTAATATCGATGGCCGCAAAGGCATCATAAATGGCTCTTTCTACTTCATACCAGGCGCTGCCAAGGTTACAGGGAACATGTGATAGCCTATAGCCAAACTTTTTGGCATACTCCCACAGGTCGTAACTCTTTGTTCGGGAAATACCAACGACATGATTATGTGGCCCCAGTAGCTTAGCAGCCACTGCTTCGCCCAATCCCCTGGAAGCGCCTGTTATAATGTATACGTGCATATGTCGCCTTTAATGGGTTTGTAAGTGTCTTTTTTCATACTCGGCATAAACCTTCTGTATGCCTTCCCATAGTTCTATTTTCGGATACCATCCCATATGGTTTATTCTTGTGGTATCTAACAGCTTCCTTGGCGTACCGTCAGGTTTTGCCGGATTAAAACGCAAGCGGCCTTTGTATCCTATTACTGATTTGAGGAGCAGGGCAAGTTCATAGATGCTCAGGTCTTTACCGGTACCAACATTGATGATGCCTGGTTTACTGTAGTTATTCATCAAAAACAGGCAGGCATCAGCAAGGTCATCCACATGGAGGAATTCCCGCCTTACCGTGCCGGTACCCCAGATTTCCACATCTCTTTCATCTTTAGTCTTTGCTTCATGGATCTTCCGTATGAGGGCGGGTAAAACATGAGCATTTTCCAAATCGTAATTATCATTCGGACCATAGAGATTAGTCGGCATCAGGCTAATAAAATTGGAGCCGTATTGAGCGTGATAGGCCTGACACAGTTTAATACCGGCTATTTTAGCAATGGCATAAGGCTCGTTGGTGGGTTCCAGCGAACCTGTAAGCAGGGCTTCCTCTTTCATTGGCTGTTGCGCATACTTAGGGTAAATACAGGAAGACCCTAAAAAAAGCAGCTTACGTACCCCTGACTTAAAAGACTGATGGATCACATTGTTCTGAATAGCCAGGTTATCATAGATAAACTCGGCCCGGTATGTGTTATTGGCATGTATACCTCCTACCCTGGCTGCTGCAAGAAATATATACTCCGGTTCTTCTATTTCAAAAAACCGCTGCACAGCATCCTGTTCGCGCAGGTCCAACTCTACAGATGTACGGAGTACAAAGTTGTAATACCCTGCTTTTTTTAGCTTCCGCAGAATAGCCGAACCAACCATGCCCTGATGCCCTGCAACATATATTTTAGCGTCTAAATCCATTGTTTCATATTTATCATTCATTATTTTATCGTCTTTTAGGCTATCGTACTATTCATCATACTTCAATACTTCAACGCCATTAGACATTAAGATCCTATCTCGTTCAAATAGCTTCAGGTCAGCAGCTACCATATCTTTCACCAGCTCCTGCACGGTATATTTCGGCTTCCAGTTCAGGCTGTTCCAGGCCTTGGCAGGATCACCTATCAGCAGGTCTACCTCAGTGGGTCTGAAATAGTTGGGGTCTACCGCCAGCACTACCTTGCCAGGCTCCACGAAATGGTCGATGCTTGTGCTTTCTACCACTCTGGCGACCTCGTTCACACCACTTCCTTCAAATGCTATCACTATGCCCGCCTCAGCGAATGCCATACGGGCAAAATCACGAACTGTGGTACTTACTCCGGTAGCAATCACGTAGTCGTCAGGATTCTGTTGCTGTAAGATCAGCCACATGGCCTCCACATAATCCCTGGCATGCCCCCAATCCCGTTTAGCGTCCAGATTGCCCAGGTACAGCCTGTCCTGAAGCCCCAATGCGATACGGGCCACAGCACGCGTTATCTTACGGGTAACGAATGTCTCCCCACGCAACGGAGATTCATGGTTGAACAAAATGCCATTGCAGGCATACATATTATAAGCCTCCCGGTAATTCACGGTTATCCAGTAGCCGTAAAGCTTTGCCACTGCGTATGGTGACCGTGGATAGAAGGGGGTGCGCTCCGATTGAGGCACCTCCTGCACAAGCCCGTAAAGCTCCGATGTAGAAGCCTGGTAGATCCTTGTCTTGTTAGTGAGGTTGAGCAGGCGGATGGCCTCGAGTATCCTTAGCGTACCCAGCCCATCGGTATTGGCAGCGTATTCAGGGATATCGAAACTTACTTTTACATGTGACATAGCGCCGAGGTTGTATATCTCATCGGGCTGTGTCTCCTGGATGATCCTGATCAGGTTGGTAGCATCTGTAAGGTCACCGTAGTGCATCCTGAACCGCACATTCTCCTCGTGAGGATCCTGGTACAGGTGATCTACACGGTCCGTATTTAGCAAGGAACTCCTCCTTTTAATACCATGCACCATATAGCCTTTGTTAAGAAGAAATTCAGCCAGATATGCTCCATCCTGACCAGTGATACCTGTTATAAGAGCGGTTTTGTTTTTTTCCATGGTGAGACTTTTTCAATGTCAGTTTTGTCTGACAATAATAGGTACAGACACCTCGGTGGCTCAATGATGGAGGTATAGCGACTAAATGATTGTTGTCATCAACAGATTAAAAGAGTACTCAGATTAACTTGATCGTTAAAAGGAAAGCTCTTTCAAAATAATACAAAAGGTATGTCGATCACATTGAATGAGTAAAGTTTCCAGTAGCGGTGACTCCCGTCATTTCGGTTCATGCCGGGGCTACATACCTTTATAACCGGCATAAGATCTTTTGATTTTTAACTAGTGTTTGTAAGAAAACTCTAAGTGGCTTTAAGAAAACGTTCCCGCCAAAGGGCGGGACGAAGTGCCAAAAAGCGGAGCGTACTGAGGTACGTGAGCATTTTTGGGGCGAGCGTAACGCAGACATTGGCGTTTTCTTAGAGACACTAACTAACCCGGCCTGACCTTATGGAAGAGAAATACCATTCCCGCTTTATTAAAGTAATCTTATGTGCAGTAGACTTGATCCTGATCACCATCATTTTTACTATCCTCCAAAAATTAGGCCTTATCCAATTGTCGAGAGAAGATCTGTATTTCCTGTCCCTCATTTTTGGTTTTAGCTGGATAGCCACCGGACTTTTTTCCGGGATATATGAAATCAGCAAGTACAGCCTGATAAGAAGCCTTAGTATCAACCTGTTCAGTACATTACTGTTCCATATTATCCTCATCTACTTTACCCTGTACAGCCTGATAGCGCAAAGTATTAACTTAAAGGCGTTACTTACCCTTTACCTTTTTGCTGCTTTAGCAATGATAGGGACACGAATTGTTTATAAACTGGTGTGGAAATATTTCGAATTCTCCGGATTTGAGCTAAGGCGAATAGTAATTGTGGGTACAACCCGCTCCGGTAAAGCGCTGTATGATTTCTTTACCCTTCAGGCTGGCTCGGGCTATGTCTTCAAAGGTTTTTTTGATAACTACCCCAACCCTGATATTGTAAATCGTAAGCTGGTGAGGGGTACTGTAGACGACCTCAACGCTTTTTGCATCAGGGAAGGTATTGACGAGATCTATTTTGCATTGCCGCTGGTTCACAAGGAGCTGATAGAGCGCCTCGGCCGGTTTGCCGATGACAACTGTATCTATCTCAGAATTGCCCCTGATTTCAGCGAAGTAGTTCGCAACAGCCATAATGTGTTCCTGTATGATTCCATACCGGTACTCACCGTGAGAAAAGAACCGCTGGGCATGTTTGTAAACGCTGCATTAAAAAGAGCCTTCGATATCATGTTCTCACTTACTGTTATTGTCTTCATTTTCCCCATTGTGATCCCCCTCATTGCGCTGACTATTGTATGGGACTCCGAAGGTCCTGTTATTTTCAAGCAATTGCGTCCAGGAAAGAAAAATAAACTGTTTGAATGCTATAAATTCAGAACTATGTATGTGAATGGGACCACTGAAAAAATGGCCGTGAAAGGTGACCCCCGTATTACCAGGGTAGGTGCTTTTCTGAGAAAAACGAGCCTGGATGAATTGCCTCAGTTCGTCAATGTACTATTAGGTGATATGTCGGTTGTGGGGCCGCGTCCTAACCTGCTCAGCCAACTTGAAGAGTACTCAAAAAGCATACGCAAGTATAAAGTCAGACACTTTATTTCTCCCGGAATAACCGGCTATGCCCAGGTGAACGGCTTCAGAGGAGAAGTAAAAGAAATAGAGTTGATGGAAAAACGGGTAGAATACGATGTAGCCTATATGGAAAACTGGAGCTTGCTCCTGGACCTGAAGATCATATTGCAAACTGTACGGAAAATGGTGAAAGGTGATGAGCATGCTTACTGAATAAAATTACGATAACAAAAGATCATCTTATGGAAAAGGAAACGATCCTTTCAACCGGTATTTCTATAGCAACACCCCGGACGTTTGTGCGGGAGGTTATACGCCTGACAGAAGCTGATCACTCTTCATACATCTGCTTTGCTAATGTGCATATGCTCATAGAAGCTTACCGTAATCCTGAATTCCGCGACACGGTAAACAATGCGGAGCTGGTAGCTGCAGACGGCAGACCTCTTTCACTTTTTCTACAGGTCTTCAAAGGTATCAGACAAAAACGAATATGTGGAATGGACCTCCTGCCCATCCTCTTGTGCGAGGCAGAGCGGCAGGGGAAATCAGTTTTTTTCTATGGGTCAACCGCTGAGGTACTCAATAGCATGAGGGAGCGAGCAGGCCAGGAGTTTCCAAGGCTTCGGGTTGCAGGTCAATATTCGCCTCCTTTTCGACCTCTTGAACCCGAAGAAAAGCAGGAGATCTCCCACTGGATCAACAGCTTACACCCCGACCTGCTTTTTGTCTCTCTGGGCTGCCCAAAGCAGGAAAAATGGATGGCAGAATTTCAGGACAAAATAAAAAGCTGTATGCTGGGTCTGGGGCAGGCTTTCACTGTTTATGCCGGTAAAGAAAAAAGGCTGCCTTTATGGATGCGTAACCTGTCACTGGAATGGGTCTATCGACTTTACCTGGAGCCCAGGAGGCTGTGGAAGCGCTATCTCTATGGCAATTCATATTTCCTGATGCTGGTGTTGAAGCATGCACTAAACCAGTTGATAGCCCCTGTGAAAAAGTTCGCACGTTCGTCAAACCCGGCGAATACGGCCTAGCCGCAAAAGCATGAAATCTCGCTCTACATATATCATTCTGCTGGCAACCATTTTCCTTTGCCTGCTGTCCGGCCCGCAAGTACATGGCAAATGCTATTACCTGGCGCAAAATGGTGATGACAACAACAGCGGAACCAGTTCAGATAGTCCGTGGCGTACCTTGCAAAAGCTACAGTTGCATCTTCTCTACATCAAGCCGGGCGACTCTGTGTTACTGAAAAGAGGGAGCATTTTTACAGGTTCGCTACACCTGCAAAAATGGGGTAACCCTGAAAAGAAAATATTTATCGGAGCATACGGAACAGGTATACCACCCATTATCAAAGGCACTGTCGATCTAAAACAATGGACGTCTCTGGGAAATAACCTGTGGAAAGCAGACTGGCCTGACAGTGTCATTCCAGCAGACCTTTTCATTGATGGTAAAAGGCAGTCTTTAGGCAGGTATCCCAATACCGGATACCTTTCAGCAAGTACACCAGGTGTTTCCAAAATCGAACTCAGCGACACCACCTGCCTTAACCAGGAAAACGGATATTGGTCCGGGGCCGAGGTGGTGGTTAAAAGCAGCAGGTGGACCCTGGACAGGCTTGCTGTGAAGCGCTTTGAGAATGGTACATTTTATTTTGAGGGAGCAGCAAGTTATCCTTTACCACAAAAAACCGATTATTTCATCCAACAGCATATTGCCACCTTAGATAGCCCAGGAGAATGGTTTTACGACCAAAAGCGTCAGGAAATAGTTCTTTATCAGGACGGAGTTGACCCAAACAACTTCAACATCGAGGTAAATACACTAAATTACGGATTGCACATTGCCGGATCAGGCTATATAGAAGTCGATGGTCTCGTTTTTTTCGGACAACGGGTAGCAGGGTTGAGCATCAGGAATAGCAAAGACATTGCTGTCACCAACTCCACCATTTCCAATATTTCTCATAATGGGCTGGAGGTCAT
This sequence comes from Fulvivirga imtechensis AK7, assembly GCF_000331535.1. Classification (GTDB taxonomy): domain Bacteria; phylum Bacteroidota; class Bacteroidia; order Cytophagales; family Cyclobacteriaceae; genus Fulvivirga; species Fulvivirga imtechensis. The sequence goes on from NZ_AMZN01000036.1 coordinate 21,277, forward strand.
TTCTTCCGAAAACATATATATTGGGAGCAACGTGATCAGTGATATTCACAATAATGGTGTGGAATGGCAAAACAACGATCAGGCTATCTTCACCGGTAACACTGTACGCAAGGTGGGCCTTAATGCAGGACGTGGAGCCAGTGGAAATGGAACATATATCGGCTTTTACATCACCGGAGCAGGAGATCGTGATCATTTGATCGAATACAACACCTTTGACAGCACAGGCTATACGGCTATCGACTTCAGAACGGGTAATACATCAGTACAGTGCAACCTCATCAGCAACTTCTGTCTTATAAAAGATGATGGAGGAGGAATTTACACCTGGAACAACGATTTCGGGAACAATACGATCAGCAAAAATATCATTATCGGAACAAAAACACCTTCATTGCACAAGTCACATGAATCCTATGCTCAGGGCATCTACATTGACGACTTGTCCCAGGGTATTTCCATTAATGATAATACCGTAGCTTATTGTGAAGGCTCCGGTATTCTGATACACAATGCCGGCAACATTTCAATCCAGGGCAACAAGCTGATGAATAACGGAAACAATTTTTTAAATAGTGAAAAAGCTCAACTGGTGGTGAAGCGCGATGCCATCGTACCTGCTGATAAGTTCATCAGCAGGAACATTATTGCTGAGAATAACATCCTGGTGGCAGGCCGGGAAGATCAATATGCGGCACTGCTTTACTTCCCCGACCAAAAAAACATGGAGCAGGCTATTACCTTTGAAAGGAACAGTTACGCCACGCTGGCCACCAATTCATTCTACATCTACTATACCTCAGCAGACAATCTGTGTGACGGCTATTCACAGCTAAGCTTTCAGGAGTGGCAGGAACATGCCGCAAAAGACCTTAGTTCCTCAGCTACAGCGTTTCCACGGAAGATGGTAAGCGGGAAACTACTTTTAGCAGAAAAAATGGAGAGGGAAAACTGGTTTACCTGGCCGGCCCAGACATTTCTGAATGTAACGCACACGGGGAGTAGCCCGGCCACCATTACGGCAGCCCCCGGAGAGGCACAGGAGGTACTGCTCTATAGAACAGGCTTAGCCTTTGACACAGAAAAGATCTATCGGTTATCTGTTACGATGAATACCAAACAACCCGGAGAAATCGAATTTGTTCCGCTTATGAGTGAAGCACCATGGGAAGCTCTGGGACAGTATCATTGTCTGAAGAGTGATTCAATATTCAGAAACGTTACTTTCTATTTTAAGCCCACAATAAACTGTGAAAGGGCTCGCCTGAATTTCAAATCCGATCAAACTTTGCATCTCAGAAATATTCAAGTTCACGAGATGCAAACCCCTGTACAAACGGAGAAGGTCAGGCTTTTATACAATGGCACGCAACAAGAAATGACGTGTAAGCTGACCGGTTCATATGCTTATCTCAATGGGTTACCCGTAAGCCGGGAGATGCGGTTGCCTCCTTATGGCGCTGTAATCCTGCTTGAGATTGAGTAAAAATACTTCAAAGCCTCGTCCTCATAATAATGGTAAAGAGATCGGATACTCTGGAAAAAGCCGCTTTCAGTCCTCTTTTGATCCTTCCGCCTACTACAAGGGGATAAATACGAACGTAATAGCCCAAATGGACTGCTATGAAAGCACCTGCAGCCAGGTAAAAGCGGGTAAAAACGGGGAGCGATGAAAAAACAGCGGAACGAGACATGACTTCTCTGTAAGCATCTATGGCTATTTTAAAATGTGGATGTGTAGCGGCAAAGGAAGACTCCCCTATAAGTCGTGCGTAGTGCCTGAAGTCGCGCGAAGCACCCCCAAGGGTCTTATGGTAACCTACAAAGTCAAGGTTTCTGATCTTGCCTAAAAAAGCCATATTAGCCACAAAATGCCAGTCATTCCCGATTACCCTCCTGATATCGACCTGTTGCGCCACCTTTGTGCGCATAATACCGTGGTACATAGCTCCATGCATGACTTTGAGGTAATACCCCATCACCCTAACTACCGGTGAAGAGTTGCAAAAGTTGAACCCGTGCTCAAACTCAGCTTTCTGCCCATTAACAGTGTATTCTATAACTCCGGAAGCGAGAACAAAATTGTTGTTTTGTTCAAGGAAATCTACACACGCGCTTACGGTATGCCGGGCCAAAGTATCATCCACTGCCAGCCACATGAAATAATCTCCCGAAGCATTTTGCAAAAGAAATTCAAAATTGGCCAACATTCCTAAATTTTCAGGATGTCGAACATACTTTATCTGTGGAGAAAGCTTTACCAGTTCACTACATATCTCAGAGGTCAGATCGGTGGATCCATTATCGGCAACAAGAATTTCAAGATGGTCATAGTCCTGATCCAAAGCGGAGTGTATGGCCCGCTTCAGAGAAGTACCCCCATTATAAGTAGGTATGCCGATGGTTACCAGTGGTTTTTGACTCTCCTGTACTATGTTCTGATTTGTCATTCTTTTATTTATTCAGAGATAATAAGGTGTTGTTCGGATTTTTTGACCCCCAGAGGGTTCTTATCCTTAATCACCTCCTGATAGATGCCATGCAAAATTTTGTAATTGATCTTAGCTGTATATTTTCTGAGAAAGGTGATCCTGGCATTTATTGACAGGGATTTTTCCAGGCCAGTATCAGTCGTCAACTGCTTAACTGCCCGCCCCAGATCAGTAGAATTACCAGCTTCGAAGAGGAGGCCGTTAATACCGTCCTGAACAAGTTCCTTCATGGCGCCCAACCGGGAGGCCACAACCGGTGTTGCAGTAGAAAATGCCTCTATGATGGTCATCCCAAAGGTTTCATATAAGATAGAAGGAAAAATAAGCGCCCGGCAGTGCTTCAGGTAATATAGCACCTCCCCCTTCGCTTTGAAACCCATGTAGCGGATATTGGGGTAAAGCCTGGATGCCCCTTCCACCATTCCCCTCAGGGGCCCGTCTCCGATAATGGCAAGATTAAAACCGTCATGTTGTGCCGCCTTTAGTAAGGTATGTACCCCTTTTTCTACGGTCAACCGGCCTGCAAAAAGGAAAAAATTGTTTCGTTTCTTCTCACCCTTACCGCTATCACCAACAAAATTGGGTTTTAGAACAAATTTTTTTTGAGGTATACCTAATACAGATTGTCCAAATTTATCACGTGCAAAATTTGTAAGTACGATATAGCGATCAATTTTGTTTTTCCAGGTACCTGTCAGCCGGTGAAATGCCGTCATCAGCGCTACTGCGGCTGTTTGCAATTTTGAGTTCCTGTAAACGCCTTTCCAGATGGCATCAATAGGAAAAATGCGCCTGATACTCTTTTCATAGATAGAAAAACGGTAAAAGAGGGTAGCTCCGGGACAGAGCAACCGGTAATTGTGCAGCGTAAGTACAACCGGAATACCATACTTCTTTGCTACCATAAAAACAGCAGGGGAAGCCAGTGGCAGAAAATTATGAACATGAATAATGTCAGGATTAAAATATCTGATTTCTTTTTCCAGCCTCCTGGCGCTCTTTCGGTTGTAGATGACACCTAAAGCGGCCGCCAATTTATCTTTCCAGGTACGGATCGTGTCGTTATCAAACGTAAGATAGTGTACTGCATGGCCATGGCGAGACAATAGCTTACCTTCGGTTTCAAACACATAGTCTTCGCCCCCTGCTTGTTGGTAGTAGTTATGTATCAGCAATATATTCATTGATCCCTCTTTTTTCCCCTTGCTTTAATTAATTCCCGTTTTTCCAATTGAGATGCTGCCTCAGCCAGAGTTTCAAAGTCTATTGCAGATCTTCTCGCGATGTCTAGTAATGAGTGTTCACCCTCAGACATATTGAGTACCCATAACAACGCCAGTTGAAACTTGTGGGCATCGTTGTTGCCTCCCATAGTATCATACAGGCCTCGCTTGCCCAGTTGCGGTTCGCATTTCGGAAGTAAATTGACATATTTTCTGTTGGACTCTAATACGTCTATGATCTCTGAGTATACCTCAAAAGACCCTTCCAGTGAATGGGCGCTGATGAATTCCAGATTATCTGCCGAGGTATGATATTCTGGATATTCACCATAGGGCGTCCTGGTCAGGCAGCCGACCGGCATATCGAAACCGGGAGAGCAAAATTGCCGCTCATCATAACCATAGGGGACGAAGTCTATGACCTTATTTCGCTTGTCGTTACGCTCCAGCACATACTGCACCACCTGATCTATCTCCGCATCTCCCCTTCTGGATCTTTTATACGTAAACGGCCCGGCATCGCCCAGTAAAGCAGCTATCAACCCATGCCGGATCCTTCCTACCTTCAGTTCATTGATAGACAACCAGGTGATCGCACCTATAGTACCAGGAATGAATAAAAACCGGTAAGAATACCTGTTTTTCCGCTCTATCAGATGTTTGGCGAGGAAAGTGACCATGCTTATGCCTGATAAGTTATCATTACAGAGAGAGGGGTGGCAGATATGAGTGGAGATCAATACCTCTTCCTTCTGTTTTCCCTTCACCAAAAGCTCTCCAAAGGTCAGGTAACCGTTCTCCAGCGATGAGTCGATATACACATCATAAGTACCCTCCTCCAGGCCTTGTAGTTGCCTGTGTGACATACAAAAGCCCCAATCTTCCTTATAGTAAGTTGTTCTGTAGGGTATCCAGTCAGGATATTCCGGCAACGTATGAATGTGTTGACGCAGCTCCTGAAGGGGCATCTTTTTATGCACCGGACTACTATAATTGACTACATGTAGATTTGATTTTTGAAAATCAATGACCTTTTGTCCCTGAAGGCCAAGTACGTAAGCATCCCGGATATTCCATTCTTTCGGCACTTCCCAGTCAAACACTTTTGTGCCCGAAGGGATCTTGCTGATCACGAGAGGAATATGACGTTTTATTATCTCCAGTGTGCGCCTGGTACCTGCCCCGGTAATACTCCGGCATAGCGGGTACAGCTCCTCCGCCAGAGCATACATCTCCTTCCCCACACCTACGGCATGGCCGGTTACAGGTGTTTCTTTTAGTACCTCTTGTAATGTTTGCATAGGGAAAAGGTTAAGTTGTTAAGCTGTTTGATAGGCCAACTCCTCCGGAAGGGGTAAAAAATCCGAAGCACGGATGAAGTCACCTAATGTCAGGTCTTTACAAGCCGTATCAATGTTAGGGGCTCCCTTCCTGGCCACCACATCATCTATGTTTATGGTTCTGAAGTCTATGCTAAACCTGGTCTTCCCTGAGGTGTTTGGCACAGAAGCATGTAAATGTGCTGCCGAGAACAAAATGATGCCTCCGGAGCCGGGAACTATTCGCAGCTCGGAATCGACCTCTACCCGCTCCCGGGGTGAAGGCTGCCAACGTGTGTCAGCATTGATATTTTCAGCGCATGTTTTCCTGCTTGCCTGCATCCACTCCTGATAGCTGAACTCCACAGAATCATTCTCAATGGGGCGCGTCCAATACTTCAGGTGAAAAGACAGACCATTTTCAGCAGTAATATCATAAATGGGCATCCACCAATTGATCTGATTCATAGGAGCTGAATACCAGGTATCTCTGTGCGGATGGAAAGCATATGCAATACCGGAGGTAAGGTAGCCATCACTGGTGGAGGTGCGCAGCCTGGGCACATCGAAATATGTTTTATCCAAGTCGCACCCCTTTTCACGAAGTATCTGTTGTATAAATTCTTTAGACCTCAGGTGATGTATAAACTCGGGCTTAAGTGCTTTAAGTATCTCCACATACCGGTTTACAGGCAGCTCCCATTGCGCATATTCAGGGTCAAGTCCTGCGAAAGCCTTACGTATCAGGTCGTCTGTGAAGCTACAAAAGGCCTTTGTTGCTTCAGAAGGAGAATAGGTGAATAGCCGTCCCTGGTAAAGGCCTTGTCTTCGTTCATTATCTGTTAAATCGGGATCAAAGTAAATAGCATTCATGGTTTTTTATTTTTTAACTGGATGAAAATAGTATTGAAGGATATTCGAACGGGGGAAAGCTTTTGTCTTTCTCCGCAATCGCCTCCACCGGGATGGGCAATTGAATATCAAAGGCGGGATCATCCCACCGAAAGCCTCTTGCAGACTCAGCGTTATAAAACTGCGTCATCTGATAAAATACCTGTGTATCACTGGTAAGTGTGATGAACCCATGGGCGAAGGTTTTAGGCACATACAGGATATTCCTGTTCTCAGCCGAAAGCTCTACGGCTATCCACTGTTTAAATGTGGGTGAGCCCAGCCGCAGGTCTACCACATAGTCAAGCACACTGCCCTGAGTACAACTCACAATCTTATCTTCTTCAAATGGCGGGGCCTGGAAATGCATACCTCTGAAAGTGCCCTTTCTCTTGTTGTAAGAAATGTTGCACTGAACGATAAAAGGGAACAGTCCGTGCTCGGCAAACTCCTTTAGACAAAACGATCTGGCAAAAAAGCCTCTTTCATCCTCTAGCTTTTCCGGCTTGATGATAAATACGCCTTTCAGTTTTGTCTCTTCGAAAATCACTTTCTGAATGGTTTTATAATATTCCTTTCCTCATATAAAAAGCCTCTGCATATTTAGAGGCAGACTCCACGCCACGTAGCCGCATAAGCGCATAAAAAGTCTCTTCGTCAAACCAGTGCCTGGACCGTTGTGAAGAATAGTTGTCCAAAATTGCACGTACTTTTTTATTCACTATTTTATCATCCAGCGGCACGTATAATCCAGGATTCCCCAGATCCCCATCATACTTCTGTATTTCATACTCCAGGATAAACTGATCTCTGAAAGTATTCCATGTGAGCTCATTTAATAACCGGTGATCCTGATGAAGATCGTTGCGGTAGTGTGTGAAGATGATATCGGGTTGATATGTCTTCCTGACCTGCTCAAAATAATCCTTTACCTTTAAGGCCTGCTGAGGAAGCACGGTATCCTTAAATTTTTTGATAATGATCTCCTTTCGGGCAACATCCATCAGGAAATACTCCGCACTTTTCATAGCCTCTTCGGCTCTGTCATTGGTTGATGTGAAGATTATCCATTTTACATGATCGATGGCATATTCATTGACCATTTTCAAGAGTGTACCACCGCAACCAATCTCAATATCATCGCAATGAGCGCCCAGGCACAGAATTTTGAGCCCGCTACGCTGGTTGAACCTGAGTGGTAACATCAAGCGGTATATTGAAACTCAGAACTTCGCCATACCTCCCACGGAGTATCACCTCTGGCATACATGTCATCCAGCATCTGCTTTTCTTTAAATGTGTCCATGGTGAGGAAAATTCCGTCATAGGGATATGCCATCAGTTGATCATTAGCAATAAGCCGCTGGAAGGGCTGCTCTACCAGTTCTTCCCCTGTATTGATATAGTCGAATATCTCATTTCTGAAAATAAAATACCCGGCATTGATACGCACCCCTGAATTGGCGAGGGTGGTGATCTCTCTGACATGATTATTCTGCCCCAAAGTAACGATATGAAAGCTTCTGGTGGGCTGAGAGGCCAAAAAAATACCTGTCTTACCTGAATTTTCGAACCGATCGATCATGTCGAACAAAGGTAGGTCGGTAAGTCCGTCAGAGTAATTGGCCAGGAAAATCTCCTCCCCTTCCAGGTGTTTTTCCACAGCCTTCAGGCGCTGACCGATGTTAGAACTCATCCCTGTATCCACGAAAGTGATGGTCCAGTCGTCTATATCCTTGTTGAGCAATTTGAGGTTACTCCCCCCTTTTGAGTAAACAAAATCATTGGAAACATATTCGCTGTATTTCACAAAGTAGTCTTTAATAGCATCCGCCTGATAGCCCAGGCAAAGGATGAATTCTTTATGACCGAAATGTGCGTAGTACTTCATGATATGCCATAGGATGGGCCTGTAGCCTATTGGGACCATTGGCTTGGGTATTTTTTCGGAATATTCGCGTAACCGCATACCCTGACCACCACAGAATAAAACAACTTTCATAGCAATGCATTTTAGGTTTTGTAACTTTTTTAATACTTACTGTGAGATACTCTCAGCCGGGGTGATGAATTATGACTAAAATTAGTATTGCCAGGAAGGGCATTCAATGATTAAAATATCAGGTATCCGATGATTGATATCATCTTCGGATATCTACGAATTACATTTCACGATTTATGCACTGGTGAAATACCGGGATGGTAAGGTGGGACTCGCTGGAAGAGGAGGTGTTCAACTCTTAAAGTGTATTGCTGCCCAGGCAGTTGGCGACAGTAGCAACGATATCAAATTTATAAAAAAGGACCCGGAAATAGCAATCCGGGTCTTTCAACATACTGTTATTTCAGCTTTTTTAAGAAAGCTCTAAACTCATCGGTATTATAGTCTGCCATACCGGTATGTGTTAATGCCAAACCACCTTTGGCGTCTATAACATAGGTAGTAGGTATACTTTGGCTATAATACATTTCAGGAATCCCACCTGCTGGTCTGTACACTTCAAAATCGAAGCCCTTTTTCACCTTAAACTGTTTTGCCTTATCAAAACTCTGATCAAGCGAAAGCATAATAAAAACGATGTCGTCATCCTTGATACTATTATGAAGATCATTAATACCAGGCATTTCCGCGATGCACGGAGGGCACCATGTAGCCCATAGATTCATAAAAATAACCTTTCCGCGAAACTCCTCCATACTCACAGTTTCACCCTTGGAATTGATCAGCGACATGCTAAAATCAGCTTTTGGGTTCGTATTTTCAACTCCCGGACTGGTTTCTTCAACATCCGGTTGAAAGGCGCCCGAAGCCAACACTCCACGCTGGATAAAACCAAAAATTTCAGTGTGTAGCCCGGTTAAAAATAAAGTTAAGAGCAGCGTGCCTGTGACACCGTATTCTATGAATTTCTTTTTTACTTTCTTAGTCATGATTCTTTATTTTATAATTCGATCATTAAATAACCCTCTTTTTCAAGCTCGAATGCCCTCATTAAACCATTTGGGATTACCTCTATGCCCGGCTGAAGTGAAGAGGTACTGACTCCAAACTTCTGAAGTGATATCCCGCAGGCTTTTACTTCTACACCCATTTCTTTAGCTTTTTCTAATGTATCGGTCAATTCGCTCCCTTTTTTTAGCTTTTCCACCTCTTTTCCACACACGATGATCTCAAACCTGCCTCGATTAAACTTCGGATTGTTCTGCACCTCTTCTGCAGTGCGCACTGCTACTTTTAAGTGCTCTCCTTTTCTAAGCAAGATACCGAAATCATCTTTAAGAGGTCCAGTTTCAGTAGTTTCTTTATTTATGGCTCGTGTCTCCTGGTAAAACAGCGCTCCCATGGTAACGATCAATAATCCCATTATTATCGTTTTTATATTTTTCTTTATTGTCATTTTAATTGTTTTTCTAGTTATTGATTCATTTCCTGACAGCCATCAGGCTATCGACACGATAGCCGGCAGCATCGTGCACAATAAAAAATAATAAGCCCCCCGCAATGGCTATATTCTTAAATAGCGGCCCCATAGAAGTGATGCTTCCCACTTGAACAATTAATGTTATTGGCAGAAGCACCATCAAAAGACCTATGGCAGCCAGCCGGGTTTTAAACCCAAGTGCAAATGAAACACCGCCTACCAGCATGGCCACTCCTGAAATAATGATTGAATAATGCGGATTGCCGAACATTGCCGCCACACTGGCGAATGTAGCGCTTTGCAGCTTTTGATATACAAACTCGGTTCTGAGCAGGTGATTGATACCCGCAACTATGAAAATGAGACTCACCATCACACGAAACAGCGTAATGGTAAACCTACTTGAAAATTGGTCAGTCATTTTCTTTCTGTTAAAATGTAAAATAATAATACTTTTGAAGACAGGGCTTCAATTACACCAAAGGTGGATTAACAGAAAGTATGTCTGGGTGGGTCAGGCTCCCGGTTTTGAAAAGGTGGATTATATATTGATACTTTAAAGCTGCAGTAATTTCTATCTCCGGTGAAATGAGATGTTGGCGGAAACGTAAAAGCCGGTTTTATACAAACAGATAGTGACCCACAGAATGATAAGTTATCTGAAAATGGTAGTTCCGGCATTTCATGCTCCTCATCCAGTGTATTGTTAACCTGGAAAACAGGTCCGGTAGTACTTTTCTCTGTTAGCAACAGCTTTTTGCAGCCGATATTTGAAAATAAAGAAGGCAGCAGGCTCTGTGCTCCGGCAGTTCCTACCGCTACCAAAAAGTAGCTAATTAATAGTATCCTGGCTATGGTCGTTCTGTTGTGACGCACTCGCTGCTTTCGTTTTAAATAATCTACGATTTTGTTAACAAATTGTTCTGATAAATAAGTTCACAATTCGGTTAACGAATAACGATGGTTTTAGGCCTTATGGAAAAGCATATAAAATTCAACGATTGAACTTCCTGATTATCAACGCTTCCCTAGGAGACCGTACCTGCGATTGCTTAAACAGACATTTCTACTGCACGCGGATCATAAACCCGGAGTTCCGGGATGGGCACCACAAACTTTCCACCCCATTCACCAATAAATGAGAAATTTTCCATGATCTCTTCTTTCAGATTCCACGGAAGGATAAATACGTAATCCGGTTTTGTTCTTATTATCATATCAGGATGATAAATGGGAATTAGCGTTCCGGGCAGGTAGTTACCTTGTTTATGAGGGTTGCGATCCACCGTATAGTCTATAAAATCCGTACGTATGCCGCAATAGTTCAATAATGTGTTGCCCTTTCCGGGAGCTCCGTATCCCGCTATGGATTTACCTTTGCGTTTTGCGGAAATGAGAAACTCCAGGATGTTCCTTTTTGTTTCCTTCACCCTTTCAGTAAATTGTTGGTAATACTCTATCGTTTCCATACCAGCCTTGAACTCCTTCATTCTCAGCTCCCGCACCGATGTTGATACTTTTTTGGAATTATCCCCTTTATGGCAGGCATAAATTCTCAGAGAACCCCCATGGGTAGGCAACTCCTCAACATCGAAGAGTGTTAAGCCATGGTAGGAAAAAATGCGTTCCACACTTGAAAAGGACAGGTACGAAAAATGCTCGTGGTAAACGGTATCAAACTGGTTGCCATCGATCAGCTTCAACAGGTGAGGAAACTCCATTGTAATGACACCCTCCGGTTTAAGCAGTATTTTCATCGCAGAAACAAAGTCATTGATATCCGGGACATGGGCCAGCACGTTGTTCCCGATGAGTAGATCTGCCTCCCCGTGATTCATAATAATTTCAAACACGGTTTCATTTCCAAAAAACTTTATCTCGGTTTTTATTCCTTTTCTGATCGCATACTCCGCAACATTGGCTGCCGGTTCTATGCCCAGCACAGGAATATTCTTCTCCCTGAAATATTGCAACAGGTAACCGTCATTGCTGGCCAGCTCTATCACCTGACTTTTGGAGGTGAGGCTAAAACGTTTCGCCATTTTTTCGGTGTAATCTTTGACATGCCTCAGCCAGGAGTCTGAATATGAGGAAAAGTAGGCATAGTCTTCATATATCTTTGAAGGCGGCACAAACTCTTCCAACTGCACTAAGAAGCAATTTTCACATACATAGGCATGCAGTGGGTAGAATGGTTCCATATCCTTAAGCTCCCAGGGCTTTACATGGTCCTGACATAGTGGGGACATGCCCAAATCCACAAATGTATATGTTAAAGGAGTGCTGCAAAACCTGCATGCGCTTTCCAAACGATGATCAGAATTCATAGTTATTCGGGTTTTTAGTTCAGATTGATTTTACTTTTTCTAATTTAATAGCCGATGCGCTACTACTTTCCGCCAGCTCGTAGTCCTTTATTTGTTGCTCTGTCAGGTCTGGCAGATCCGATGATCCATCCTTCCAATGCGCATACCATTCCACTGTATGCTGCACAGTGGTATCAAAATCCCATTTAGCTATCCATTGAAGCTTATGAAAGGCCTTATCGACAGAAAGGTTCAATAATGAAGCCTCATGGTTTTCCATGCCGGGCGAGATCCACTCCCAGGAGCCCCCGCCCCAGTATTGGATGATACTCTCCACCAACTCTTTAACACTTCTGTTAGAACTCACCCCTGGACCGAAATTAAAAGCCTCGCAATAGTCAACAACATTTTTATTTTGGACATTTAACAGCTTAGCACCGAGGTGCAGGTATCCGTGCAACGGTTCCAGTACATGCTGCCATGGCCTGGTGGCGTGGGGGTTTCTGACGCCAATAACACCGCATTTTACCAAATCTCTGATGCAATCAGGCACAATGCGATCTTTGGCCCAATCGCCACCTCCTATGACATTGCCAGCCCTGGCGGAAGCCAACCTAACCCCATGCACAGGAATACGATCGCTCGGAAAAAAGGAATTTCTCCAGGAAGCGATCAATACCTCAGCCGCCCCTTTGCTGGATGAATAGGGATCATAGCCTCCCAGAGGGTCCGTCTCCCGATACCCGTGCAACCATTCTTTGTTCTCATAACATTTGTCGGAAGTGATCATTACTACGGCTGTAGGCTCGCCTAGCTGACGTACGGCTTCCATCACATTCACGGGTCCCATAGTATTGACTTCAATAGTCTCAAGTGGTGTTAAATAAGATTCACCGACCAGAGATTGAGCCGCCAGATGGAATATAATATCCGGCTTTACTTTTTTAATCGTGCCCTTAAGCCGGTTAAAGTGCCTTATATCTGCCTCCTCATGGTTAATCAGTTTGTTGAGGTTTAGAATCCTGAACAACGAAGGCTTTGTGGGTGGTTGAAGGGAATAACCATATACTTCTGCTCCAAGCATAGACAGCCATAAGGTTAACCAGCTTCCTTTAAACCCTGTATTTCCGGTCACCAGCACCCTTTTATTTTTGAAAATATCGTCAAAAGCCAATTGCATCATCGTCACATGTTTGGTCACGCAAAATAGGCTTACCTGTATTGCTTCACGATGATGGCGGTCATCAATTTTTCAAACATTGGTCATTATTTAATTTTGCTCCACCTTTGAAATGATGTGCTTTATCGCTATATTCGAGGTCTTGTCGAAAGCAGGTTTTTTTAGAAGCCTGATAAGGCGAAAATTGGAGATACCGCGTGAAGATTGATAAATTTTTTAAACTTTTGATCACGTAACATTTTTTTCTGTAGGTGAACTATTCTGATAAAGTAACAAGCGGATAGATCTTCCTGCAATAAAACCTCTGACCATCGTGTCGGTTTCATTTCGGGCCACCGTGTCCAGTCATTCAAAAGCCTTTGTGCTCAAGGTCATCGCACCTCTTTTCTTCAGACCATCGCGTCTGGACCAATATGTTTTTTTAATTTTTTCTGCGACTGGTCCATAGTAGCATACTGTGTATCGACTCGCAGTCCACCTAAAACCCTTGTAGTAAGATAAGAGTATGAAAAGAGTATGTGTTGTTCTTGTGTTTTTGGTATGGCTTATACAAAGCGCTGCCGGTGCAATTTATTATGTTGATGTGAATGGGGATGATGCCAGCGGAGATGGAAGTGCATCAAAGCCCTGGCGTAGTCTCCGGTATGCAGTTTCCAAAGTTCCTGCAAATCAGGGACATGTAATTAAATTATCTGCGGGAACATTTATTGAAAATGGATTAGTTGAGGTACCTCTTGGGGTGAGTATTGAAGGATCTGGTAAGGATAACACCGTCCTGAAAGCTCAATCTTCATTTCATCATTACCCGGCGTCACCAGGTTATGCTACGGATAAATACCTGATCAGCCTTACCGCGTCCAACCCCACCAATGGCAACCAACATTTGAAAAACTTCACCATTAATGGCGATGGTAAAAAGCTGCATGGTGGGATTTATGTGAGGAATCGCAATTATGTGCTTATAGATGGCGTGAAAGTAACGGGAACCAATTTCAACGGTATCTGGCTTTGGGATGTAAAAGATTCCAGGATTACCAATACAGATCTGATCAACTGTGCATGGGGAAGTAACAGCTACGTAGTGGGCGCCTTGAATTTAGGCAACCTGAACAGGGTTGAGATAGACAACTGCTACATTGATGAAGACACGGGCTATGGTATAAAAGCCATTGGCCCTTCAGGCTTTAACGATTTCATTGACACAAAGATCCACGATTGTACGGTCACGGTAAATCCCCGGGGCCTATGGGATAACGGATCCGCGCCCAACATTGCCATTGAGTACTGGATGGTAAACCCTGTGCGGTGTGAGATCTACAACTCCTATATCGACAACACCATTTCACTTGTTTATGACGATACCAAGCCCGCTACAGGCACTCAGGCTCTGCGCGTATACAACAATGTGATCGACATCGGGAATAGGGCCAATGGTTCAGGCTATGCTATAGAGCTGACAATGCATGATGTAGAGGTGGATCACAACTATTTCATTAGAGGAACCTGGGGCATTGCCAACTGGGGCCACGCAATGAAGAATTGGGAGATTCACCACAATGTATTCTATGGTATCCAGGGAACGTATCCTGGCGACATTGTCCGTGCAGAAAAGGGAGGCTTGCATAACTTGAACTTTTACAACAATACCATCGAGTTTACCGGCAACAAGACCGTCAATGTACTCGGGCTGTACGGAGGAACAAGTAAGGACGTCAACGTTAAGAATAACCTGATAATCAATAGAAACACCTCCTACAGTTACTATCCCAATGAACTTGTTCATATGGAAAACGGTGCTTCTATGGGCGGATTGACAGTTACCAATAACCTGCTTTTTAACATGGCCATTGGTAGCGTTCCCGGCAATTATTCCAGCAACCTTACCGGTGATCCAATGATCACGGCTACCGGAGACCGACCCAAACCTCACTATGTGCCAAAAGCAGGAAGTCCATTGATAGATGCGGGGGTGAATATTGGTTTTACTTTTGATGGATCCGCTCCTGATATAGGTGCATACGAATACGGTGGCTCCACACCTCCGCCAAACAGTCTGCCCTCGGTAAGCATTACCAGTCCGGCCAACAATGCCACTTTCAACGCTGGTGCTTCCGTAACTATAGCGGCCAACGCCTCTGACAGTGACGGGTCGGTAGCAAAAGTAGAGTTCTTCAATGGAAGCGCTAAACTGGGTGAAGACCTCAGCAGCCCTTACAGCTTCGACTG
>NZ_AMZN01000037.1 GCF_000331535.1 Fulvivirga imtechensis AK7
AACACACCGAAATGAGTGGCACTATTCGAACCGAATTAGCCACATGGCGCCATTGCTCAACGGCCTGCCGGCTATCCTGCCCTCAAAAAGATACTTTTTGGGACCTTATCAAAGACATGACTACCAGGCAAAATTGCCAATTTATAATCGCCTCCCATTCTCCGATTCTAATGACCTTGCCGAATAGCCAACTGTTTGAATTCAATGAGATAATTGAAGAAAAACACTATGAGGAAACCGAGCATTTTACTGTTCTAGAGCAATTCTTAAATACGCCTGAAGCTTTTACTCGTTTTCTGTGACTCCACGAACTCACTTTGCCAGACCTGACAGGTTTTGAAAATCTGTCAGTATGAACTTCAGAATCATTCTGGTTGACAGACAAAAGCTTCTACTTTTTTTGCTGCTTTTTTTAGTAATTCCGTGTCTTCCTGCCACTCCCTAAATTGTTGCTTGTAGGTAGCCTGAGTTTTTGTGATGCGGAGAGTATGAGGAGATCCCTTTTTTATTGTTTCCATAGTCAGATCTGCTTTTACACTGCTGATTGCTGACTCCATCAGCTTTCTTTCTTGCATATTTGTTCGATAATCGAAGGTGTGCTGAACAGGTGACTGCATAAAACCGGACAATAAATTCCATTGTTGGGCATATGGTTTTGATTGAGGTACCAGGCGCGACCAGTCTGCCGGTGGTTGCGGCATATTATTTACACGATCCTGTAAATTGTCATGACATACCAATAGTAGCTTACATGCTAATGCGGTTCGTTTCTTTGAAGCCATGACTTTATTTAATAAAACCATATTGATATAGCTTCTTTCCCCGGGAGCCATGAGAATGGCTGTCATTGCTTCTACCCATGTTTCTTTTTGAGGAAACATGCCTTCAAGGGCCAGTAGATCTTCAAGCGATTTAGTAGTCACAGGCTGGTTGTCTTTTTTAAGATCTGTCTTTGCAAAATAGTCAGGGAGGGCCTTCAGACACAACGACACCTCACTGCTACATTCCGGTAATGTAGTCAGGGCATGCAATATGGAAAGCAGATGGGTCATAATCTTTGTGTTACCTTCCTGGCCTACTTCGTTAAATATGTGCCCCAGGTATTTCATTGGATAAAATCGAGCTAGTTTTATCCAGTGTGTAGTATCTATTCCTAAAAAATGCTCCTTCAGCAACCGGTTTCCGATCCTGCGAAAGCAAGATGTATCGTTCTCACCTATCAGCCAGTCTATGATAATGTTATAGTCAGCTTTTTCGTAATGTTGGTCATCAAGGGAGCCGGACAGGATAATTTCACACAAGGAGATTTCTCTCTCATTCAACTGGTTCCTGTGTTTGTTATAGTACGCGATCCATTCCAGTTTATTGGCAGCGGTTTGCTCAGGGAGCAATTTTTCATGTATTTCAGCCGACCAGAGTATGACCGCGCCATAATGATACCAGTACATGATATCGGGACCATAATTGCCCATATAGCCTGTACTTTCTTTTACGATGGGCTCACCTTCATCCAGATGGAATGGGACCAGCAGATCTTTTTCTTCGAACCGGATATTGCCTAGGGGTGGGACACCTTCACTTAGCCAATGCTCAACATATAGCGATTCATCATACACTTCATCCATGGTTGCATACTCATCCGGCTCTTCATCATATCCATACCCATATCCATCAT
Source organism: Fulvivirga imtechensis AK7 (assembly GCF_000331535.1). Classification (GTDB taxonomy): domain Bacteria; phylum Bacteroidota; class Bacteroidia; order Cytophagales; family Cyclobacteriaceae; genus Fulvivirga; species Fulvivirga imtechensis. The sequence continues at coordinate 1,676 of NZ_AMZN01000037.1, forward strand.
AGGCTGGCATACCGGCTTTATAGGAAGTTACCAGACACATTTTGGCATAATACCCTGCTTGTTCGGCTGCTCTCAGGAGCGCCTCAGCCCTGGAGCGATCATCTAGCTTCAGGTTTTCGGCTGAGAAATTTTCAGGTGTATATTGATGTCCCAATAAAATGATTTTTTGGGTCATATCCGGATTGCGCTCATCCGCTTTTAATAAGCCGGCAAGTTTGTTAACATACTTTTGAAGTGGTTCCAATTGTATTTGCTTTCCGGCCTTTTTTTGAATCAGATTATAGATCAACACTACTCTGTATCCGGAGGTTAGTGGTTTGATCTCATGGTCACAGTCGGAGTAAAAAGCAGCGTAAGGTATAACGCTATCATCACAACAGGAATCAAACCGTATCACTTTTTGCTTTCCATCAAAACTCACCAACAGTTCGCCTCCACTGTGATGGGCCGGCAGACCAATGATCAACGTGCCAAACATTCCTTTTTCCTTTTCGGAATCCTTGTGGGGCAGGAAGAAATCACCTTTTTCGTAAATAAGCATCTTATAAAGGTGAGCAGCCACTTCATCTTCTTCAATGCCCAGGTCGGATTTAATATTGACTAATATCCTTCGAATAAGTTTTTCCCATTTATCCCCATTAAATTTCAGCTTTTCGGCATCTATCTCCCAGGCACTCCTGACCTTATTATCTACAATGGTAAGACTTCCTTTTCCAAAGGCGGCTTTGTGTGCTACATCTATCAATGCTACAGCCTGAGGTTTATTAATAGGATATGATAATTCACCTACTCCCTCCACGTCCAGGGCAGGAAAAATAAAGGGCTCCGTACTGCTACAGGCAAAGGAGCCTTTGCCTTTAATGTCATTAAGACAATCTAAAATATCTTGATCCAAATTAGTCATACCCGAAATTAAGGAACCTGGTTTAAAAAAATGCTGATTTCACTAAAGATTAATAGTGGCAATATCCCTGAGCTATTAATTTTGTGAAGGGACTAAAGACATAGTCTGAACCTGCCTCCATATCTGCTTGCGGGAGACTCACCGGAAGAGAATTTTTCGGGAGGTTTTGAAAACCGATCACTGATTCGGACTTACAAGCGTCATTTATCGGATGTGATTGGCCTTGCGGAGACACGCATCCGATGAGTTGCTCAGGCTTTTCAAACCACCTCCAACTTTTTCCGTTTGACTATAAGCGGATCATATGTGTTATTAGCTCAACAATTCAGAAGGTTTTTATTATGTTTGTTTTATGCCAGGACGTACATTTTTTTATATCATTCTATCTTTAGCCCTTGTTGTTTTCTTCGGATGGGTATTTCTCGACATTTTTATATACATAGCTATAGCCATAGTGGTTAGTAGTATTTTAAGGCCACTTACCCAGTATATAGTTAATACACAGATATTTAGGATCAGGATACCCCGGTTGCTGGCAGTGATCTTGTCCTATGCCATATTGATACTCCTTATCGTTTCATTTGTTATTTTGTTCATCCCTCTTATATCGGACCAGATAGAGGTAATATCTGGTATTAACTACGAAAATCTATATACTCGTCTGACCCTGCCTCTACAGCGGCTGGAAGATTTTTTAATTGCTAATGATCTTACTACCGAATCAGAGGGATTTATTGTTAATAGCCTGAAAGACAACATTATTTCCGTTATCTCTGAGGTAAAATTCGGCAATGTTTTAAATGACATTCTGGCCTTTACAGGGCAATTTTTTGTGGGTATTCTGGCGGTGAGCTTTATTTCATTCTTCTTCCTATATGAAATGGGTTCCATGCGCAAGAAGTTGATATCACTTATACCAAACAAGTATTTTGAGGTAACCATTGCCGCTTACAATAAGATAGAGCGACTACTTTCAAACTACCTCATCGGTTTGCTGTTCCAAATGTTTTTCATTTTTACCATTGCCTCTCTGGGGTTGAGCATCCTGGGGATAAAATATGCTCTGACTATAGCGCTTTTTGCTGCTGTGGCCAACCTGATACCATACCTGGGACCAATTCTTGGAGCTACTTTTGGTATCCTCGTTGGTATTTCTACAGGCACCGATTTGGTGTATTCTCAGGATTACCTGGTCCTGATCCTTAAAATTGCAGCAGTATTTGCCATTGTCCAATTGGTGGATAACATTGTCCTTCAGCCATTAATCTTTTCGAAAAGTGTAAAAGCACATCCATTAGAAATATTTATAATTATATTTGCAGGCGCTTCGCTGGCGGGCATTCCCGGAATGATCGCTGCCATACCTGTTTATACTGTTATCAGGGTCTCTATTTCTGAACTATATTCAGGGTACAGAAGCTATAATATTTTTAAACTTCAGAAAAAGTAGAATTTCATGGCACTGAAATGTGGTATAGTAGGGTTGCCCAATGTTGGGAAGTCCACTCTTTTTAATGCGATCTCAAATAATAAGGCAGAAGCTGCCAATTTCCCGTTTTGTACTATTGAGCCTAACGTTGGAGTGATCACCGTACCTGATGAGCGGCTTCAGATACTCGAGGAACTGGTGAATCCGCAAAGAGTGCTGCCTACTACCATTGAATTTGTAGATATTGCCGGGTTGGTAAAGGGTGCCAGCAAAGGAGAAGGGCTTGGTAACCAGTTTTTGGCTAATATCAGAGAGGTAGATGCAATCGCTCATGTTGTGCGTTGCTTTGCCGATGACAACATTGTGCATGTAGAAGGGAAGGTAGACCCGGTGGCTGATAAGGAGGTGATAGATGCTGAATTACAATTAAAAGATCTGGAATCTGTCGATAAAAAGATAGCCCGTATTGAAAAGGTAGCCAAGAGTGGAGATACAAAGGCAAAAAAGGACCTTTCGGTATTGCAGCAGTACAAAACGCATCTGGAGGCAGGAAACAATGCACGAACACTGGAGCTTGACCCTGAAGAAAGGAAGGCCATTGCAGATCTTCAACTGCTCACGGCTAAACCAGTGATATATGTGGCCAATGTTGAAGAAACAGCGCTGCCTGACGGTAACGAATACTCTAATATGCTGAAGCAAGCCGTGAAAGGGGAGAATGCAGAAGTGGTTGTGGTGTCGGCTTCTATTGAAGCCCAGATCGCAGAACTTGAAGACTCGGAAGAGCGGGCGCTGTTCCTTGAAGAGTATGGACTAAAAGAGTCAGGCTTGAATAAGCTGATCAAAGCTGCCTATAACATACTTAACCTGATCACCTATTTTACTGCCGGAGTACAAGAGGTAAGAGCCTGGACCATTAAAAAAGGATGGAAGGCTCCGCAGGCGGCAGGGGTTATCCATACCGATTTTGAAAAGGGCTTTATTAAGGCTGAAGTTATAAAATTAGAGAATTATCAAAAATATAAATCTGAAGTGGCTTGTAAAGAAGCCGGTAAAATTGCCATCGAAGGAAAGGAATATATTGTGTGCGATGGAGACATTATGCACTTCAGATTTAATGTTTAAAATATTTTTTTATTACATGAATTTTTAGAATTGGCGATTTAACGTTATTTTTATTAAAATATTGTATAACTTTTTTGAATAACGATAACAATCTGGCTGAAAGTTAAAGTTACAACTGTTTGTTTGGAGAGGGGGTGACGCGAGAATTTTTTAAGATAAAACAGTGATTATATCCCTTTGGCCCTGATTTTTTGTCTAGGTAATTTTATTTCAAATTGAGAGTCAGGATTATATTTCTTCTAAAGAATAGGGGGAGCCATGTCCCTTTTCATCACCAATATTTGCTTGCGCAAATGATCAAAGGAATTTTGATGAAGGGTGGTGAGGAAAAGTTTATTAAGTATTCTTTCTACAATTTTTCCGGGCTTAAAGGTCAAACTAAAGTGAGTAGAAAAGGGTTGCACTTTTATTCTTCTCGTGTAACACTTGTTTTTTCAAGCCCTAATAAGCAATTCATTGATTACTTCCTCATGAATCTATTTGAGTTCGAGCAGGTGGAGCTGGGTGGACTATTCCTGCAGCCTGAGGCCGTGGAGTTGGAGGAAAAGGTGGAGTTAGGCGAATCTTTGAAATTTATCTGTATATCACCGCTGGTCATACTCAATTCCTCATTTAACGATAGTTCTGCCAAGCGATTTATTTCTCCGGATACGGATGCTTTTTCTGACCTGCTTTACGAATCTACTATTGGGAGAATGCAGGCAGCGGAGATGTTTACCGATGAGCAAATAGTGAGTTTTTATAAGTTTCAGGTTGTGCCGGACAAAAGCTACCTTGCCAGGCTGGCTGCGGCACAAAAGAAATTTGCCAGGATCTACCCCGTCTATGACCAGGATGTAAAGTATGAGGTAAGAGGGTACACCTTTCCATTTACACTATATGCTGCCAAAGAGGTACAGGAGTTTGTCTTTCACTGTGGCCTTGGCCAGTTTACACACAAAGGGTTTGGCATGCTGGATGTAGCCCACTCCAATCCTAACAGCAGGGTGCTGAAATATGAATTCAGCTATGCCTAATGGGCTGATCTCTAAATCAACAGCTATATTCACAACTCTTTTCCTTCATGTCTGGTTGAGATTTTTCAATATTTGGGATCAAGCGATATTTATGGGGCGGTAATGTAAATATTGCTGATAATGCAGGTTCTTACATCCTTCCTGAAAGAAATCTCATTCCCCGGCGGGCCTCAATGCCCCAGGCTACAAAGGATTCCATCCCTCCGGGATGCTTAGCTTGACGGCTATGGTACAGTTGTCCGGGAAGAGTATTTTTGGGACAAGCATAACGCAGATATTGACGTTTTCTAAAAGCCACTATTTAGTTAGTTAGTGGCATTCAGCGTTATATGTTTGTATCCGATCAGCATATCTGCCCGGCTTGCGGGGGGGCTATAATAAACGAATATTTCATATTCATTTTCTGTTTCGAAGTGGTTACCCTCAAAGTAGTTATTTTTTAAAGTATCTCCTTTTATAAAGTATTGATAGTCGTAATATCCTTGTTTCAGGATCATTTCACCGTGGTACATTTCGGTTTTCTTGTCGTAGTTCATCTTATTGGTTAGATCCCAATTGTTCATTTTGCCTACTACATACACATCACCACCAATTTCGTCTGCTTTCAATGTGAAATAAGTGGTAACATAGTCACTTTGCACGGGACCATTGCCCGTGTCAGTATTGGCTATGAAAAAATCACCGTTCAGGTCATCATATTGTGTATATACCTGGTATATCCTGGGCAGATCTGTCATCAGTTGCACCGAAATGGGACGCGTGTTGAGGTGTACGCGCTGTACATTCTGGCCGGGGTACCTGAGCGACCGCATGTCAAAAAAACGGAATTCATTGCCGGCACTGAAATTATTTTCATAGTTGAAAAAACGGTATTCTAGCTCACTTATATTTTCTCTGATGAAATTTGGCTTAAGTGTCGTAATGGCATTATCCCAGCGCTGATTTTGTCTGAGTACTATTTGAATACTTTCGAGAGGGTTTTGAATAGGGAAATCTGTATAGTCAATCTTGAAATCCAACTGCTGATTCATTCTGTTCACCGAGGTGAGGCCGGTAAGGCTACTGGTAAGTGAAATGCTTACATTATTATTGAATAGCATAAATCTCTTTGAGAGAATAATGTCTGATTCATTTGAACCCCTGTAAGCCACCAGCAGGTAGTTGCCGGGCAGTTTTATGTTGGGCAACTTAAATCTATAATGGACATAGGCAATTTTAGTATCAACTGATAACTCATAGTTATTGATATTGTACTCATTGTAGTCATATAGATAATCCAGGTTGCGAAGTCTGGAGGGTCGCCAGTCGCTGTTGCAGTGAATGATCTTTACCTTGTAGTTTTCAGGAGACTGAACCAGGTCATCAAATTCAAGCATGAGACTATTGTTCCCAACCGGAGCGACCGCAGGTAGTAAAATGTCATTAGGCTTACCGGTGTTTGGATAAAGCTGCACCGTTCGTATCTCCATTTCGTAGGTGGCATCTTTGTATAGTAATTTTTTTTCCTGGGGAAAAGTTTTATTTCCCGGAGCGTTGCCAAAAGAGAATTGGCTAAAAATTATTATTGCTGAGGCGATCCATTTTATCATCACGCATTAAAATTATGATTAATTTTGATATACGAGGTAACGTATTCCAACCAAAGTTAATTGTGCAGTGTCTACAAAACATAGCACGTGCTCATTTGTTGTAAATGGATTCAGAAAAAGACCTTATAGAGGGGTGTTGCAGAGGTGATAGAAAGTCGCAAAGGCGTCTTTTCGATCTTTTTTCTAAAAAGATGAAAGTGGTTGCCATGCGTTACTCCAAGTCGGATCTTGAAGCGGAAGATATTCTGCAGGAATCTTTTATTAAGATTTTTGATAAGATCAAAACCTTCCGGGGCGACTCACGCCTGGAATTTTGGATCAAAAGGGTGGTAGTCAACACTGCGCTAAATCATCAACGAAGTAAACTGTATTTATTCCCGATGGTTGATGTTAATGGATTGACCTGTTTAGAGGATGGAGGCTTTTCATTGGCAGGTTTTCACTTTCGGGAATTGTTGAAGCTGATACAGGATCTGCCTTCAGGTTGCCAGGTAATATTTAACCTGTTTGCCATAGAAGGATATTCTCATAAAGAAATTGCCGAGATGCTGGATATCAGTGAAGGCACTTCGAAATCCCAGTATGCGAGGGCGAGGAGCCTTCTTCGGGAGAAAATTGAAAAAGAAGAAAGTATTAGTTATGGAAATGCAAGATAGAACCGATTTCGAGAGAGAGTGGGAGAGCGCATTTGCCGAGGCCGAAGCAGATGTGTCGCCTGCTGTTTGGAATAACATCGATCAGGCTATGGGTGATGGGGCAAGCTATAAAAGACGGTTGCTGGTGCTTACACTGCTGGCTGCGGCATCAGTGGCATTTGCCCTTTCTGTAGCAGGAGTGGGGGTATACAGAATGTATTTGAATAACGATGCAACCCATGTGAAGCAGGTGGCCAGCGCCGAAACTGAAAAGAACCAAGTAGAAACAGCACCGGGTAAGGAGAATATGGTAGCATCAGATGAAGATAATCACCGGCAGTATGCAGACGCAACTGAAAAGTTACAGGCTCCTTCGGATAATAGATATTCTTCTGCCAATGATCATAAAAAAGACGTGTCTCCGGCACCTGGTATGTCATCACCTGATCTGTTGGCTAATGGGATAACGGGAGGTGAGGAAGAAAATGGAACACAAAAAATGGGAAGTGTGAACGGGGGTGTTGTAGTAACCTCTGAGGCAGACAAAGGGACATCGGGATCAGAGCCTCAGCCTGTGGACCGGAGATTTGCATTTTTAGAAACGTCACCCATTCAGCTTGCTGAGTTGCGTATGGTACCCTGGTATGGGTATATCTCTACAAAAAAGACTAGTAACGCTAAAAAATTGTGGGCGGGTATTGGTTTTTCAGCGGGGCGTCTTGACCCAAATACATCTTCGTCTGCTGCAGGCAACAGGGAATTTTTGCAGACTTTTGATGGGGTATCGGCAGAAAGAAGCCCATCGTTTTTAAATGAAAGAGAAGGCCAGGCAATAAATATGGGGGTTAACATGGGGGTTCAGGTTTTTGAAAAATGGGTACTGCAAAGCGGTATAACATACATCCAGCAGCAAACTACCAGCACATCAAATGTTGCAGTGAATAATGCGGGGTCTACGGCCAAAACGTTAAGTAATCATTTGGAGATCAAAGACGAAGACAGATTAGTTTTCACAGCTCCGTACGATGTTAATAATACTTATGAACTTATCTCTATACCTGTGCAGGCCGGATATATTGTGCTGGACCGTGATATTCAAATTACACTTTTGGGTGGTGTTGCCAACAGTATCCTGTTAAAAAGCGAAGTCAGTGACGAGTCCGGTAATTTTGAAGGGGTAACTATTCCTGCAGGTGACAGATCACGTTACAATACTTATCAGTTGAGCGCTATTGTGAGCTCCGAAGTCAGTTATCTGGTGAGTACGCACTATCAACTTGCTTTAATACCTCAAATTAGGCAATCGGTAAACTCTGTTACCAAGTCCGAGGCGGGCTATTTAAGTCGCCCGACAGTATTGGAAATTGGGTTCAGGTTTAAATACATTTTCTAAAAGTTGACTCTTTTTCCAACCCCTGTTGTCCAAAGCGTGTCTTTTAGGTGTAGTTAAAGTTTACACCAATGAAATGAGCATAAACCTATGGCTATCCCGGAGGCCCCGATAATCGATTATAATCGATTATAATCGATTCGGGACAGGCTTGGATGAATAATTGGTAGTTGGCAAAAAGGCAGTAGGCAAAAAGAGTGTTACTAATAGTCGAGTGACTTCAATGAAGCACTTCGATCTTTGAACTATCTCATACTCAATACTAAAATATAGACATATGAAAAGTATAAGCCCCGGTAGAAAGTCATCCGGAGTGAATCGGTCGTTGACCATACTACTCCTGATCATGGCATTAGTTTCCTGCCTCTTAGTAGGATGCACTGATAAGTGCAATGTAAAAAATACATACACCTACTTTGAGCCGGTATATACTCCTTTAGCTGAAATTAGAGCTGCTGTGACAACCCTGCCGGCTCAGGAGATCAGTCAGGCGGGTAAAATGTTTTATAATAATGGGTTTTTATTTATCAATGAACCTAACCAGGGGGTACATGTGATTGACAACAGAGACCCTTCTCAGCCACAAAATATAACTTTTATCAATATTCCGGGTGCTTTTGATCTGGCAGTAAAAGGGCACATACTTTTTTCTGACAGCTATGTTGATCTTGTGGCAATAGATATCACCGATGTCCATAATGCAAAAGAGGTAGGCAGGTTAAAGGATCTGTTCGCCAGTTATAATTCCTATGGTTTTTATGCCACGGCTGAACTGGGCGTAGTTACAGGTTGGAAAGAGGTGGAGCAGGTCAACTTGTATGAGTCCGATTGTGAGGCGTCTTCTGATTGGCACCTGTATGAAACCGGTATAGCGGTAGATAATAACATGCGGTTTGAAGCTAATCTGGCGGTGTCACCGGGTGCTTCAGGCATTGGCGGGTCTATGGCTCGTTTTGCATTGGGGCAAGGTCATCTATATGCCATTGATGCCACGGATCTCTATCCTATAGATGTAAGCAATGCTACGGATATGCATCCGACAGAAAAGGTACTTGTAGACTGGGGTATTGAAACGCTCTTCCCCATAGGCGATAAGCTGTTTATTGGGGCTCAAAATGGTATGTTCATCATGGATATTTCCGATCCTCTGCACCCGGTACAGGTATCGAACTACCGCCACGTAACCAGTTGCGACCCCGTAGTTGTAGATGGCAATTATGCCTATGTAACGTTGCGAAGTGGTACTGAATGTCAGGGATTTACTAATCAGCTTGAGGTTATTGATATATCGGATATTAGTAGCCCCCAGCTACTGCACGTATATGAAATGTATAATCCGCATGGCTTGGGTAAGGATGGCGATGTGCTGTTTATATGTGATGGCACTGAAGGTCTCAAGATATATAATGCTGCTCGGGTAGATGCAATAGCCCAAAATTTACTGGCACACTACAAAAATATCAGAGCTTTTGATGTTATACCTTTTAACAATGTGGCCATGATGATTGGTGATGACGGACTGTACCAGTATGACTACTCTGATATTAGCAATATTAAATTTCTGAGCCATATCAAAATATCTACGGATGCAGACTAAGAAACTCTTTCTGGCCGGGCTCTTACTGTTGTGGCAATTATATGCTTTTTCCCAAAATGACAAGGTATTCCTTAAAAATGGCAGTCTCCTGTACGGACAGGTGGTGTCTGCCACCCCGGATACAACCCTTTTTCGCACCGACAATAGCCTGTTTCGGATCAATAATTTAGAGGTCAACCATATCAAGCTCAACAGACGGAACAGAGCGGCTGTTGTTCCTCATGTGCTGGATGTTATTAATAAAAATGATTATGAGCGTGGGCTGAAGATAGGTTTTGAAGGAGGGGTATTGGTTGGTGGAGATGGGGTTAATCAGTCTCATCCTCAGGTGACTTTTTCAGTCCTGACGTATTATAAGCTTGAACCATGGGCACAATTGGGCGTGAATATTGGTTTTGAAAACTATTTTCGTTTTAGGTGTGTGCCTTTTTTGGTATATTATAAAACCGATCTTGACCGAAAGGATGGTGGAGCATTTGTGTATGCAGCTTTTGGCTACGGAAAACCGTGGCAACGGAGGGAGTCAGAACGCGACTATGAAAAATTAAGCGGGGGAGTAGCCCTCAAACTGGGTGCCGGACATACTTTTAATATTGGAATTTGGCCCATGGAACTGTCACTGGCATATAGTTTGCAAAAAGTAAGGGAAGTATACCCTGAGCGAAGTACGTGGGGAATTTGGGGTGGAGAAGTACAAACAATATTATCGAGATCGATGAACAGAATGTTGTTTAAACTCGGAATTTATATTTAAATAATCTTAGAAATCTCCTAAATAAATGTTTAAGTTTGTGCCGTTTTTAAAAATATAATGAAAAAGAGAGTTACCTTTTGAGCGTAACCCTCATTAATATGTAATCTATTAACATTCACTTAATTTTTATGAAGATTTACGAACTACAATTAAGGAAGATGATTTTGAGATATGCTGTTGCTGTAGTAGTTACTTTGATCATAATGATATTAATATAGTCATTACCGATTAATTGACTAAGTGCGGCAGCATATTTTTTGCGCACTTTTAGTTTTTTTTAAGAAATTTTGGTTGGTCCTCTAACTATTCTCTAACTGATCTATTTCTTCGGCTTTTGCTTCCCATTGTTGGTTGAGGCTGTCTAGTTGAGTTTTGAGATGTTCATACTTATCATTTGCTTTAAAAAGCTTATCAGGGTCGCCAAAGACTGCAGGGTCAGCCATTTCCTCTTCCGCAAGAGCTATTTCATTCTCTAATGCCGTTATACGCTCTTCAATTTTGGTTAGGTCCCTCTGATGACTTTGTAAAAGCTTATCATTGCCGTTGTCAGAGGTTTTCTGAGGCTTGGGTTTGTTTACCTTCTTCTCTTTCGATTGTTTTGAAAGATCGTTATTGTTTTGCCCCTCAGGGTTCTTGCTTTTCCAATAGATATATTCCTCATAGGTTCCGGGATATTCTTTTATCTGATGGTTTTCTATATACCATATCTTATTGGCTACTTTAGAGATGAAGTGGCGATTGTGAGATACAGTAATGAATGCACCCTTAAATTGTTGCAATGCCTGGGCTAATATATTTTCAGATTGGAAATCGAGGTGGTTGGTAGGCTCATCAAGCAACAAGAAATTTGATTCTGAAATAAGCGTCTTCGCCAGCGCTACTCGTGACTTTTCACCTCCTGAGAGTACTTTTATTTTTTTGAATACATCATCCGAGCTAAAGAGGAAGCACCCTAACACTTGTCTGAGTTCTAATTCTGTTTTATTGGCGCCCGCTTGTTTGAGTTCATCTAATATTTCATTGTCAACATTTAGCGCTTCGAGCTGGTGCTGTGCATAAAACCCTTTGATTACATTATAACCTTCCTCTCTTTTTCCCTCAATGGGCTCAGTGCCAGCTATAATTCTGAGCAGGGTGGATTTACCTTTACCATTGGCGCCTATCAGCGCTATTTTATCACCCCTTTCTATGTTTGCTGACGTGTCTTTTAATATTTTAAGGTCTCCGTATGACTTACTTACATGTTCCAGGCGGATGACGTGCCGGCCGGATTTCTGTTTGAAGTTGAATTTGAAATTTACAGTGGCAGTTCCGTCTATTACGTCTTCAACCACATCCATTCTTTCCAATGCTTTTACACGCGATTGCACCTGCCGGGCTTTAGTTGCTTTGGCACGGAATTTTTCGATAAACCGCTCAGTCTGTTTTATCTTTTGCTGTTGGTTTTCAAATGCATTTTTTTGAATTTCCGCCCGTTGCTCCTTTTCCTGTAGAAAATAGTCATAATTACCTTCATAAGTTACCAGTTGCTGGTTGGCAACTTCTACAATCTTTGATACGGTATTGTTGAGAAACTGCCTGTCGTGGGAAACAACAATCACAGCTCCTTCATATCCTCTAAGGTAATTTTCTACCCATTCGATAGAGGGTAGGTCCAGGTGGTTGGTGGGCTCATCCAGCATCAAAAGTGATGGTTTTTCCAACAACAGTTTGGCGAGCATTACCCGCATACGCCACCCTCCCGAAAATTCCTTTAATGGCCTTTGAAGGTCTGGCGTGGAAAAGCCAATCCCCTCCAGTATTTCCTCGGCTTTGGCTTGCATAGTGTAGCCTTCCAAACGCTCGAACTTCTCCTGAAGCTTAGTAAGCTTTTCGACAAGGTCATCCGAATAGTCAGTTTCCAGCTTCTTAAGTATTTTATCTATTGCCTTCTGCGTTTCAACAGCTTCACCAAAGGCCTGCATGGCTACAGAGAGAATGCTGTCTTCAGATTGATAGGATAAGAGATCCTGATTGAGAAAACCTATTGTGCAGTCATTGCTTTTGCTGATCTCACCTTTGTCTTGCTTATAATCACCGTTTATGAGCTTTAACAATGTGGATTTGCCGGTGCCATTGAGGCCAATAAGCCCAATTTTATCTTTAGGTTTAATATGTAGCGAGGCATCTTCATAGAGAGGCCTGCCCCCGATGTAGTAAGAAAGATTGGTGATTGATAACATGGCTGCAAATTTACCTGTTGTATTAGTATTAAAAAATCAAAACGATTTATACTTTGGCAATACGATTCAAAAAGTGTAATTTTTGATAAAACCTGATTACAATGAAAAATATGATACTTAGTGTCTGTAAGAAAACGCCAATGCCTGCTTTACGCTTGCCCAAAAAATGCTCTGCCACAGGGGACTCCACTTTTTGGGGCTTTATCGCGCTCTTTGGCGGGAACGGTTTCTTAAAGCTACTTAGAGTTTTCTTACAAGCACCACTTATATATATGTTTGTCATGTTGTTTGGCATTGCCTGTAGTTCACCGGAAACAACCGGGAAGAACAATTCAGATAATACAAAAGAAGCAGAAAACGTTCCTGACAGTTCAAGTTATTCTAAATACCCCATTGATGGGATAAGCTTGCCACATGGTTTTAAAATCGATGTATTTGCGGAAGTTGATAATGCCCGTTCATTGGCTATGAGCCCCGCTGGAGTTATCTATGTTGGTAACAGGTCGGGAGATAAGGTGTATGCGGTAAGAGATAACAACGGAGACTGGAAGGCCGATGAAAAATACATACTGGCCTCCGGACTTGAGATGCCGAATGGAGTGGCATTTAAAGAAGGGGACCTTTATGTAGCAGAAGTCAGTCGCATCCTCAGGTTTAACGATATAGAGGCGAATCTGGCCAATCCGTTAAAGCCGGATGTAGTGTATGACAAGTATCCCAAGGAGCACCATCATGGCTGGAAATATATTGCTTTTGGGCCAGACGGGATGTTGTATGTTCCTGTAGGTGCGCCTTGCAACATTTGCGAAAGTAAGAAACCCATATATGCCTCTATTACTCGTATCAAACCTGATGGAACGGGCATGGAAATTTATGCAGAAGGGGTGAGGAATACAGTAGGTTTCGATTGGCATCCTGAAACCAAAACTTTGTGGTTTACCGACAATGGGCGTGACATGTTGGGAGATAATATACCTCCTTGCGAACTGAACAGGGCGCCGGAAAAAGGACTACACTTTGGCTATCCGTATTGCCATGGCAACGATATTGGCGATCCGGAATTCGGAGAAAAGCGGCCATGCAGTGAGTTTAAAAAGCCTGCATGGAATTTTGCAGCTCATACCGCTCCATTAGGGATGAAATTTTATACAGGTGATATGTTTCCAAGTGATTATAAAGGAGATATAATAGTAGCGCAGCATGGTTCGTGGAACAGGTCATCAAAAATTGGCTACAGGCTAATGCGCGTAAAGGTGAATAATGAGCGAGCAACTGAGGCAGAAGTGTTTGCGGATGGATGGTTGAATGACCAGGAGCAGGAGGCGTGGGGCAGGCCTGTGGATGTGTTACAGATGCCAGATGGTTCATTGTTAGTTTCTGATGATAAAGCGGGGTTGATTTATAGAATTTCATATGAAGGGTAATGGTAAAGCTGCCCGGCTTTAATGACAGTTATTTATGATTGTCAAGGTATATGTTTTGCGTGTATGAAGGGATAACCGGTAAAAACACTGCCGAATATTTGAAGAGCAGGTTATTCATTTGGTAGAGTTGGCCGAGGTGCAGGACTGTTAGTATAGATCACCAGAGAGACATATTGCTTTTTCTGGTTGCCCAGGTGGCATGGTTGTTAGTCGTAGAAAGATCATTCATTTTTCCTTTTATACAAACCATCAAACGCAATTGTCCACGTCTTTCCATCATCTGTCGAGCTTTCCATTAATTGCCGTACGGTGCCATCACCTTGCAGTGTAAAGGTCATGCGCGAAAGAGATACTTCTCCGTTGCGGTTCTGAAATTTACTCTCCAGTCGAAGCATGCCATTGTCTTTGGCTGTTTCCAGGTAGTTATAAACATCACCTGCACTTCCTACCCAATGTTGGTGCCACTTTTTGTCTATCGGATCGTAATAGTTGATACTTTGGCCGGAGTAATTGTGTGAAGTGGAATAGCTCTCGTGAATGGCACATCCTCCGTTGGCTATAGTTATGGAGTTATCACCAACTTTGCCACCTCTGGCGAACACTTCCCATTCTCCAACCCAAAAGTCCAGATGACGATGATCCGTGCTGCTCAGGCAGGGGTAAGCGTTTATCCTGTACTTTTCAAGGGCCTCGGCAAAACCTTTGTCGTTACGAATTGGATCAAATTCCATATCAGATCTTAGTCGTATATACGCAGAAGCCCCTTTTTCTGCCCCGCTTTTTAATTCTGCTATTGCCTGAGCCCGGTCGCCTTTAAGCAGATATGATTTAGCCCTGTTGATGCTCACATTGGAGATGGGAAAGTTGTATTCTTCAGCTTTATTATAAAAGGCGATGGCATCATCATACTTCTTCAGCTTCATATTGCTAAAAGCCAGATTGTACCATGCTGTCGAATCAGTAGCATTTGTCCTTAGATATTGCTCAAAGGCAGTCGCTGCTTTTTCCCAATCCCGGTCATTAAAATGTTTATCTGCTGTCTCTTTGATGTCCTGGGCAAAGAGGCTTATATAAACGGTACTGAGTATTATTATTAGAATATTTTTCATGCGAGTGCAATTAGTTTAAGATATTGGTAGTGTGGTCATTGAGACTGGAGAATTCTGTTTTTTGCCGTTCGTATCGCTGCTTTTCCACGCAATACTCAAGATCAAATACTCATGACTCTCTTATTGAGGCTATGATAGGACAATAGGAGTGAAAATCGGGCAAATCCGATAATATTTTACCTGATTTAGTTAGAGTGAGCCTCGTTTGGGTTTAATTGTTTGTTGCGGTATTCCGAAGGTGGCTGACCTGTAAATTTTTTAAATGCATTATTGAAAGACGCTTTATTGTTGAAGCCGCTGTCATAAGCTACATGTATTATTTTTTTGTCGCACATTGTAGGGTCAGCAAGCATTTGCCGTGCGGCATTGACCCGGTATATGTTAATAAAGTCAGAGAAATTTTGCTTCTCCAGATCATTAATTACCTGGGAAATGTGATGCGCTGAAAAGGAGAGCTGTTCTGCAAGTTGCTGAAGCTTCAGGTCACTATCCAAATAGGGTTTTTGGGTAGCCATATGCATTTTTATTGTGGCCAGAATAGATCTTGCTGCAGAATCGGATAGCGTAGACCGATCA
The DNA here is from genome assembly GCF_000331535.1 of Fulvivirga imtechensis AK7. Lineage (GTDB taxonomy): Bacteria > Bacteroidota > Bacteroidia > Cytophagales > Cyclobacteriaceae > Fulvivirga > Fulvivirga imtechensis. The sequence goes on from NZ_AMZN01000037.1 coordinate 17,446, forward strand.
TACCTGGGCGTCTCCTGTACCTTCAGTACATCCGGATGTTGAAAACCTTGATAACCTATAAAATAGATGAAGAATGATGATGCAAATGATATGGCATAGTCATACTCTATCTTCAGTGTACTTGTCCACACCAGGAGGTAATAGCCTAAAAAGCTTAATGCATATCCAAAGAAAGCCCAGGCGACCTTTCTCTTCCACAGGAAATCTTTAAGCATACCATTCTGAAGAGTTTTTTGCCTTTGTAACCAATGAAAAATCAACGCTGTGTATGACAGCAGATGGAGGTTCTGGATAATAACTTGTATGGTGATAGCTTTGGTTTGTAGCGATGGGTGGAGGTAGGTCCGGCTAAAAAAGAAGACTACAAATAATATGTATGGAAGCAGGTGCCAGGCATTAAAGGCCAATTCCTTTTTATTTGATCGAATGTAAAGATATGCCAGTGGTCCGAATAAGTAGGTGAAGCCTTGCGTTATGCCCACGTGAAACGGCAGAAACTGCACATACCTCGTCCAAAATGCTACATAATACAACAGACAAAGACTAAAAGTGAGTATTAGTGAGCCAAGCAGGTAGTTGACCCCGGATCTTCGCATATAGATCATTACAGCAAGGAATAAGCCCTGGATACCTACTACCAGGAAAATAATCGTCCATGTGTCCAGCGATGCTTTTGCTTCCATTGAAGGAGGTTATTGTTAAACGGATTCTTTTTCCGGGTTGAATTTCCTTTTCCCTTTTAAAAGGTCAAAAAATAGAATAAAGTCAGAAGCCAGGCTATAACCCGGATACTGAAATGTAGCTGGCTTATTTTTTTCAAAAAAGAAATGTCCTACCCATGCGAAGCCGTAACCTACAAAAGGAATAAGAATTAGTAACCACCAAATTTGCGTGAATATTGCTGTGAAGAGAATAACGAAAATTAGAGCAGTACCAATAAAATGTAGTATGCGACATGTAGTATTGCTATGTTCGGAGAGGTAAAAGGGATAAAACTCTTTTAAGCTGGTGTATTTTTTCTCCATAGCTATCAATAAGTTGATTTGCTATAGAAAGATACAAATTTTTCAGGAGAATTTGTGGGGTGATAAAATGAAGAACGGAGCTGCTTAGCAAGGCAACTCCGTTGAGCAAACCTGTGAATTTGCTTTTATCTCAATCTTATTTGGCTGCTACCAAGGTAGGTCCCTTCATGATGGATATCTATTTTATAGATGCCTTTTTTGAATTTTTCCTTGGGTTTGTAACTTAAAGCCACTCGTTTTGAATGACCATTGGTTGTAACTACCATGTCGGTGGACGCTAACAATACGGGCTCCTCCTCATTAATAATTTGATAAGTAACAGCGCTTGAAGTAGCATTGTTGTGTTTTATGCCAACTGGCGTTGTAACTGTAAGGGACAAGTTATCAGCCATATGGGCCGGTACATCGAATCCTAAAACAATGGCTTTAGTTTTACGCGCATTGATGGTGAGCTTCTCATTCTTTTTGTGAGCCTCTACTCCGTAGTTGTCACCAGCTACCTTCGACAGAAAATCATTTTTCTTGCTGAGTTCCTTATTTGCTTTTTCTAATGAAGCAACGGTGTTTTGAAGGTATGAATTTTTAAATCTCAGATCTTCGAGCGATTCATTTAATCCACTTATTTCATTCTGAAGCTGCTTTTTGTAATCATTTAAATCGCTGATCTGCTTTTTAAGTTTCGATTCATTTAAAGATCTTTGCTTCATTAGCGCGTTTAGCTCGTTTTCCTTTGCTGTCAACTTTGCATATAAATCGGCAAGCTTACCATCCAGTTGTTTGTTCTTTCCCTGGTATGATTGTATTTCTGATTTTAGCTTGTCAATATCTTTATTTAGTGCCAGCTTTTGTGAGAGCATTTTTTCAGATTTAAGCTTTTCATTTTTAAGGTTCTCATTCAGGGCTTTGTTATCAGCCGAGTAGAAGAGCGCGAAACCAAGGGCGGTGAAAAACATTGCAGTTACTACCCCTGCAATGATCTTTTCTTTTGAAGTTTTCATTTTTTTATTGAATAATATTTATGTGAATTAACGACCAGGTTGTTAACGTGGGATAAAAATGAGATTAAAAAGCAATTAAAATTTTAAACCGTTTCGAGCTTTACAGTTATGGTGGCGCCTTCGCCTTCTGTGGATGTGATCGTCATGGAACCGCTATGTATGTCGATGATGTTTTTTGCAAGTGATAAGCCTATGCCATGCCCTCTAATGGTTACAGCATTACTGGCCCGGAAGAAGGGTTGGGTAATTTTTTCTAATTCTGAATCAGGGATGCCAATTCCCTGGTCTTTGAACTCTATGCCTATGTATTTATCAGAGGGTGCTATTGATATGATGACTTCATTGTCTGCGGAAAATTTGCAGGCATTATCGATTATGTTAAGAAAAACGCTTTTCAACATTTGCTCGTTACCTGCAACGGTGAGTTGTTGCTCATCATCAATATCAGGAGATAGCGCTACTTTAATTTTATAGTGGGGGTGATGTTGGGCTACTTCTGAAATGAGTTGCCAGATGATGGTATCAACTCTTAAGGTACTAAAGCTTTCACTAAACGCTTCCGTTCTGGCCAGAAGAAGAAGCTTGGTGGTCAGTTCATTTAAATTTCGCACATCATCTCTTACCGAAATCAAGGTTTTTATGTAATCCTGCTTTTCCCTTTCTTTAAGCAAGCTTACGTCTATTTGTGACAAAATAGCTGTCATTGGAGTACGAAGCTCGTGTGAGGCATTTGAAATGAAGCTTCTCTGACTTCTGAAGGCATTTTGGATACGGTCGAGCATCCGATTGAAGGTAATGCCCAGAAGGGCTATTTCATCCTGACTGTTGCCCTCGGATATGCGCTTGTCCAGATTTGTTGCACTAATAGTATTTACTTCGGCTATTACATTGGAAATGGGTTGCAAAGCACTTCTTGCATAAATACGCCCGACCAGCGCTACGATCAAAATAGATAATAAAAACACAATGATGAGTATATTTCTAAGGTTTTGTAGCTTGCTTTTACCGAAGATATCATTGGCAGCAGCTATCACTACAAAGCGTTCATACCGATCAGTATACAGCAGTCCTAATACTTCAATGTCTCCTTGTTGCCAATCGATCTGCCCTTCAAGCCTGATCTGATCCATAATATCTTTTGAGATGGCAATATCAGGATCAATATTGGTGCTGAATATCTCAGTATTGTTGTAATCAAAAATGGAAATTTTTTCAGAGGGTAGCTGTATGGGGTTAGCCGATTCGATCTTTTTCAAAAGATCAGCATCTACTTCTTCAAACTCTATAAGTAATCGGGCCGCAGTAGTGGCCTTGGACTCCAGGCGCCTGTAAAATTCTTCTTTACGATATTCTGCTGAAAAGATGTAAATGGAGAGAGAAGCAACAAACCAAATGCTGCTAACCATCAGGAGTAATCTGTACGCCAGTTTTGATTTAATATTCATCCACGATCATCGATGTAATATCCCATTCCAACCCGTGTATGTATAAGCTTGCGGTCAGAGTTTTTATCGATCTTCTTCCGCAGTATATTGACATAAACATCTACCACATTGGTGCCTGTATCAAAGTCCAGTTCCCACACCCTTTCAATGATCTCCACCCGGGAAAGCACACGACCTTTATTTCTCATAAGAAATTCTAACAACGAGTATTCTTTGGCAGTAAGGTCAATAGTTTGTTGGTTCCGTTTTGCCACCTTCTTACTTAAGTCCAACTCCAGGTCTGCTATTTTAATGGAGGGGGAGGGCCGGTCAGGAGTAGGTTTACGTTTGCACACCACTTTGATCCTGGCGAGCAGTTCCCGGAAGTCAAACGGTTTTACTACATAATCATCCGCACCGGATTCAAGACCTTCTACTTTATCGTCAGTGGTGCCCAGCGCTGTAAGCATAATGATCTTAGTGTCAATGTCTGATCTTCTTATCTCCTGACATAGCTCAAAACCATTTTTTCCGGGCAGGATGGCATCCAATAGTATCAGATCATACTTATTTTGTTGATAAAGTTTGAGCCCCATAGCTCCGTCATAAGCTATATGGGCCTGATAGCCATTTTCTTCCAGGCCTTGTTTTAAATGGTTAGCTACTTTAACTTCATCCTCAATGATCAGTATGTTCAAGGTATTTTTTTATAAAGTTAAAAACTGAATAGGTATTGATACTTTGGTTTGATCCCACATTATTAGCAGGGCTGCTTCTTCATTTTTTTGTTCAAAAGCCATAGTAAAAGGTTCCCACACCACACTTTGTGTTTTTTCCACAGGTACATCAAAACGCATAACGTCAGAATCCTGGTGATAGTTATAGGACCCCCATTGACCCAGTTCGTCATTAATGATAATGGTCCATTTTTCTTTTTGAGGAATAGTGAATATAGAATAAGTGCCGGCTTTGAGGGTATCACCATTCATAAGTACGTTGCCAGTTAGCGTAATTTCCGTAGCTTCATTCGCGCCAGTTCGCCATACATGGCCATATGGCACAAGTGTTCCAAAAATATCGCGACCCCTTTTGTGAGGCTGGCTGTAGGTGAGTTTTACGTAAGTGTCGTCATACTTCATGGTAACAATAGCGGTGGGACTGGGTCGTGGAGTAATGGCTTCCTGAGCCATAGTATTTATATGAATTAAAGAAAAGACGATAAAAAAAGTGAGGAATAGCAGTTTTGAATTCATAATTTTGTATAATTTCTTTTAGTTGTGTATAAATATACACAACTTTCTATCAAATATTATACCGCAGTACAGCACAAAGATGTTACGTATGAGGCGTCCGGAATTTGACGATATTTTTATGGAATTAGCCGTTAATCTGGCTAAAAGGTCCCATTGTATTATGCGCCATGTAGGTGCAGTTTTAACTAAAGACACCCGCATTATTTCTATCGGCTATAACGGGCCCCCTGCAGGAACACACAACTGTGATGAAGAATGGCCGGAGCAGGGTTGTCCGCGTGATTCAAAAGGTGGCTGCTCGTTAGCTATCCATGCCGAGCAAAATGCCTTATTGTATGCCGTTAAGAACAAGACTGAAGTGAAAGGAGCTACTTTGTATGTAACATTAGCGCCATGTTTGGCATGCGCCCGTATCATCTATACTATGGGAGTAAGCAAGGTAATATACCTCAACTCTTATGCGGAATATAAAGGCATTGAAAGTGATGAAGGTGTTGATTTCCTTGAAAAATTTGGTGTGGAGGTAGAGCGTTATCACGGCAATATTTCTCATGCTACCGCTTTGACTTAAGAAACGTCCTTGTTGTTTTCAGAACTTTTCGGGTTGATGTTTGGTTTATACGATAAGTCATCGTATTTTGGTGTAGTTTAAATATTGACCCTATGAAAATAACAGCTCTTATACCTGAGGACCTTATTGAAGAAGTGAAAAAGGCTACAGGAGGTAAGAATATTACTGAAAGTCTGATTATTGCCCTAAAGGCATACCTGGCGCACAGGAAAATAGATTATCTTATTGATCAGGTGCAGAAAGAGTCTTTGCAGTTCAACGAGGATTACACTGCTTATGGTATCCGCAAAATAAACAGAAACAGGTGATTATAGCGGATACATCCGTGTGGATCGAATATCTGAAGGGAAACAACGATATCACCGGTCTTTTCATACCCTATCTTAGAAAGGACCATATTATAGCTTCATCGGCCATATTTGGAGAGCTCCTTCAGGGAGTCAGAAACAAGCGTGAGCGTAATATTATCACAGAATTCTGGATTAACTTGCCTAAGGTAGATGAGCATGAATTATTTATTGAGGCAGGCCAACTGTCTAACCGGTATAAGCTATACGCCAGGGGAATCGGGTTGATAGATTGCTATATCCTCGCTGCAGCCCTCAAGTACGACTACGCCTTATGGACGCTTGACAAAAAACTGCTTGATACTATAGATATGCTCAACAATGCCTCATTCAAATAATGTCCCCCAATGGACGTGTCCCATAGCCATAAATTCGGGCGGGATAACCTGGCTTATAAACTATTTTATAGTGAACCCCCACTAAATAATGTTGACTTCCTGGTTTAACTCGATACCAAACTTCTTAATTACCGAATCCTTAATTTCTTCAGCAAGAGCCTTTAGATCACTACCTTTTCCTCCTCCGTAATTCACCAATACAAGCGCCTGGTTTTTATGCACTCCTATCTCACCTCTTTGCACACCTTTCCATCCACACTGTTCAATAAGCCAGGCAGCAGGAACTTTAACATTATCATCGGGCAGTTCATAACCAGGTATATCAGGGTATTCTGTCTTCAACTCTTCGTATTGAATTTTATCAATTGTCGGATTTTTAAAGAAACTACCCGCATTTCCAATTTTAGCAGGATCAGGTAGTTTGCTTTGTCTTATTTTTGTTACTGCATCGCTGATGTCGCGAATGGTTGGCTTTTTAGCTTTCATTTCCTCAAGTGTCTGATATATAGCGCCATAAGAGGTGTTTAGCTGATGCTCACGTTTGGTAAGTTTCAGTACTACATAGGCTATTACATACTTACCTTTTGCCTTATTTTTAAAGATGCTTTCACGGTAACCAAAGCGGCATTGGTCTTTATTAAATTTTTCTATATCTCCCGATTCAATATTTACAGCCTCCAAATACTCGAACACTTCCTTGATCTCCACACCATAGGCGCCAATATTTTGCATTGGCGCAGCGCCTACTGTACCTGGGATCAAAGAAAGGTTTTCAATACCTCCCCATTCCTGATCGAGGGCGTAGCGTACGAACTCATGCCAGTTTTCTCCGGCACCGATCTTTGCTAACACAAAATCTTCCGTTTCATGTATCACTTCTTTGCCATTAATGCTGTTTTTGATGACCAGCCCATCAAAGTCCTGCGTGAGAAGTATATTACTTCCTCCTCCCAGGATCATAATCTCATTATCCCTGGCCTCATCGGACGCTAGCGCTTCCCGAAGCTCATCAATAGTGGACACTTCAACAAAAAGTTTTGCTTTAGCTTCCAGGCCAAAGGTATTCAAAGGTTTCAGGGATATTTTTTTTTGTATCTGCATGCTTTTGCGAATTAACGCAATCTCCTTAAAGTATGGTATTATTTAATCGCTTAAAATGTATTTTTAAAATATATTTCAACTATCTTTTGAAGATGCTTAGTGTCTCTAAGAAAATGCCAATGTCTGCGTTATGATTGTCCCAAAAATGCTCACGTACCTCAGTACGCTCCGCTTTTTTGGCATTCACAAGCCTTGACCTTGACGTTTTCTTAAAACCACTCAGAGTTTTCTTACAAACACTACTTAAACATCAAATTACCAGGTATGTTAAAAATTGCTATATGTCTTTTAATTCTTGGCGCCTCTGATGCTTTGTTTGCCCAGGTATACCTTCAAAATGAACCGTTTTCCCATACCTATTCCATTGTGGCCAGAGATCCTGAAACAGGAGAGATGGCGGTTGGTGTTCAGAGTCATTGGTTTTCCGTTGGTACGGTTGTTAGCTGGGGTGAAGCAGGTGTGGGCGTGGTTGCCACGCAGTCATTCGTTAACAAATCGTTTGGTCCGCTGGGCTTACAACTACTGAAGGATGGAAAAACGGCCAATGAAGCTTTGAAGATCTTGCTTAGGTCTGATGAGGGAAGGGAAGTGCGTCAGGTGGCTATTGTTGATGCCAGGGGGAATGTGGCTACACATACCGGGGACAAGTGTATTGCCTATGCTGGCCATCAACAGGGCGAAAATTATTCTGTACAGGCCAATATGATGCTTACAAAAGAGGTTTGGCCTGCCATGGCAGATGCATATGAAAAAAGCAGTGGCTTGCCGTTGGCTGAGCGGGTGATCATTGCTCTGGAAGCCGCTGAAAAAGCGGGGGGTGATATCAGGGGTAAGCAATCAGCAGCTCTTTTGGTGGTAAAAGGGCAACCGGTAAAGAATAGCTGGGATGACCCTATGATCAATTTGCGCGTTGATGACCATACCAATCCTGTAGAAGAGCTAAAGCGGTTGTTAAAAGTATATCGTGCATATGAGCATATGAATAAAGGAGATCTGGCAGTGGAGGTAGGTGATATGTCACTGGCGCTACAGGAATATGGTAAAGCACAATCTATGTTTCCTCATAATCTTGAGATGCAATACTGGACAGCCGTAACCCTGGCGAATAATCATCGAATAGAGGAAGCGCTGCCTATTTTTGAACGTGTGTTTCGTGAAAATGAAAACTGGCGCGAGCTCACCCGCAGATTGCCGGATGCCGGCCTGCTGGATATCAAAAGAAAAGAGCTGAAAAAGATATTGAAACTCAAATAAACGCTGGTCAGCTCTGCTTATCAGAAAAAATACGGACTTTGCCGGCTGTATATCTTAATACTACAAAAGATACTATACAGATGGTGGAATAAATGATGCCTTCATTCCATTCTTTGAAAATGAAACTCCCCGTTAGAAATAAGGCAGAATATGCCATTGCGATAGCACTTAACCAGCAAATAATCAGCTTCATGAGCCTTTGACCGTGCTTTTCAGCCCGGAAAGGACGCCAGTTGCCGTCAGGCTTAATTTTGTCAAAAAAGGCTCTCAGGTGTTTTTCATCAGTAGGCTTGCTTACATATGTGGCTACAATCCATGCTACTGTGGTAAATGCTACCGTAAAGAAAAAACTTCTGGGGTCCTCTCCCAGGCCTTTTCCCCAGGATTCATCAAGCTGTACAAATACAAATTTTGATAGGCCATAACCTATGAAAGGGGCTACAGTTGCTACAATTTCGCTCCAGGCATTGATCCGCCACCAGTACCATCTAAGGATCATTACTAATCCAAGTCCGGCTCCACATTCTATAATAAAGGACCATACTCCTGAAATGGTGTTTATCAATGAGGTGACGAACAGTGCTATAAGCATCAGGAGTAGGGTGCCAATCCGTGAGGCCATTACAAACTGCTTTTGACCTGCCTGTGGGCTAATGAATCTTTTATAAAAATCATTGATAAGATAACTGGTGCCCCAGTTGAGCTGAGTGGAAATAGTACTCATGTAGGCGGCAAAAAATGCTACCAGCAACAGGCCCTTCAAACCTGTAGGTAAGAAATCTTTCATGGCCATTACGTAACCAAGTTTACTGTCAGTAGCGCTCAATTCAGGATATAAGATGATAGCACATAAGGCAACGAGGATCCATGGCCAGGGACGAATACAATAATGAGCAATCTGAAAGAATAGCGTGGAATATACCGCGTCCTTTTCTGTTTTTGTGCTCATCATCCGCTGTGCGATATAGCCGCCACCTCCGGGTTCTGCACCGGGATACCAACTGGCCCACCATTGGAAACCAATGAATGCTAAAAAGCTCCCCAGTCCCAAAGCGAGCATAGAACCACCCCCTTCAGAGCCTATTTTCGGGAAGAAATTTAATGTTCCCTCGGGTAAACTGGCTTTCAGGTTATCAATACCCCCTACCTTGTCAGAATTTACCACTATAATGGCGAGTATAATGCTCCCCGTCATGGCTATTACAAATTGGATAACATCGGTAAAAGCAACCCCTAAAAGCCCGGACATGGCTGAATAGACTACTACTATGAGCATAGCCCCGGCTACATACCATAAAAGCTCATTTTGTGGGATATCGAAAAAGATCTGAAGCAGCGACATGAGCGCTACGTTTACCCACCCAATGATCAGCACATTCATAAATACTCCAAAGTATAACGCCCGGAAGCCACGCAAAAACCGGGCAGCTTTGCCGCTGTACCTCAGCTCAATAAATTCTATATCAGTAAGTACATCGGCACGCCTCCAGTATTTGGCAAAGAAAAATGTAGTGAGCATGCCTCCAGCCAACATGTTCCACCAAAGCCAGTTTCCGGCTACACCATTCTGTGCTACGAGCTCTGTAACAGCCAAAGGTGTGTCAGCGGCAAATGTGGTGGCCACCATGGAGATACCTGCGATATACCAGGGCAGGTTCCTGCCGCCTAAAAAGAAATGACTAATATCCTTGCCGGCCTCTTTTCTGAACCATAATCCGATGGCCAGAGAAATAAGGAAAAAGGAGATAATAATAATATAGTCAATAAGGGCGAGTTCCATAGGCTGAAAATTTGCGGGTAAAATAGTGCTTAATTTTTTGATTATCTATGGAAAACTAACGAAATCCGGTCTAGAGTATTTCGATTCCTTCTTTTATATAAGGCTTAAGCTTTGGGGCGTCAGGTTGGTTGGTGATAATAGTGTTTATTTGGGTAGCCGGGCATATGTAGTAAGGTTCTACCGTTTCGAGTTTTTCTATGGAAGAGAGGGCAACGATTTGCTGAGAGGAGTTGACGATAACCTTTTTTACTTCACTTTCCTCATAGTCTGGTGTGGTAACTCCAAGTGACGGGTGTATGCTGCAAATACCCAGAAAACACAGGTCAGCTTTTATGTTTTGGAAAAATCTTAATGTGTCATGACCAGTAGTTACAAAAGACTGCTTAAAAAGTCGCCCTCCGGCAAACAGGACTTCCACATTTTTATGGTCTTCCAATATGGTCACGATTGGGAAGCTGTTGGTGACTACTGTTATGCTGAGGTCTTCCGGTAAAATACTGGCCACTGCCAATGCCGATGTGCCCGCATCAAATATTACGACCTGGTCGTTCTTCAATTTTTGCAGCGCCTTTCGGGCTATGATCATTTTAGACTCCTGATTATAATTCATGCGATCTTTAAAATGATGGGGTATCGGGGAGTGTGGTACCGCACCACCACGGACGGCTCTCAGTAACCCCTGATCATCCAACTCTTTAATATCGCGTCTGATAGTGTCAGTAGATACACCTAACTCTTCACTCAACTGACTCAGAAGTACTTTGCTATCCGCACCAAGCCTGCTAAGAATGAATTGAAAACGCTCTTCCTTTAGCATCTGTTTTGAATTTGTTTCTCAAATATAAAGCAATATTTTGTAATAACTTGCAATATTATGCGATATATGCCTTATATTTACTGCAATAATTTGCAAACTAATACAGACATTTCTTCAAAAATGATACGAAAATCAATCGCCATAGATATGGACAATGTGATTGCCGATATTGAAAGTCAGGCTATATCATGGTATTATGAGAAATATGGTGTGCTGGTGAAAAAAGAAGGGCTTCATGGTAAACCTGAAGGTGAGGGCTTTCCCGAAAAGGAAAGAGTTCGTCAATTTTTATATACTCCGGGCTTTTTCAGGCATACGCCGGTAATGGAGGGCGCTCAGGAAGCGGTGGAAAAGCTCAGCGGTGACTTTGATGTGTTTATTGTATCTGCGGCAATGGAATTTCCTCAATCGCTTCCTGAAAAATACGAATGGTTGAATGAGCATTTTCCATTTATCAGTTGGAGGAATATCATTTTCTGTGGCGACAAGAGTGTAGTGGATACTGATTTTATGATAGATGATCACCTCAAAAACCTCAACTATTGCAAAGGTAGGGGGATACTTTACACTGCGTGTCACAACGTGACGCTGGATTACGAAGTGCGGGTAAATGACTGGGAGCAGGCGCTTAAATATTTATATAATAATCAATCTTAATGCCGATAAAATTTTCACGTGTTGCAGTCGGGATTATTTTCTTTTGTTATGGCTTGTGTTTTGCGAGCTGGGCTTCACGCATACCCTCCATTCAGCAACTATTAGCCCTATCTGAGGCCGAATTAGGAGGTATTTTGTTTGCATTACCTATTGGATCTTTATTATCAGTTCCTGTTTCCGGGTATTGGGTGGCAAAAGCCGGCAGCCGGACAGTTGTTGTGTTTTCAGCCTTTTTGTATCCTTTGGTTTTGCTGGCGATTGGCTTTTCTGCCGGAGTTTGGTCGCTTATCGCTGCTTTATTTTTGTTTGGTATGCTTGGCAATATGCTGAATATCTCCATTAACACCCAGGCGGTGGGGGTGGAGGCTGCCTATGAGCGAAATATTATGGCTACATTTCATGGTATGTGGAGCTTAGCGGGATTTGCCGGGGCTGGGATTGGGGCTGTCATGATCGCTGCATCAATACCACCGGGCACTCATTATCTAATGATAGCCGGCGCTGTAGCAATAGTGTTGGCATTCACTGTCAAATATTTGCTACCGGAGGATGTGAATACTGATAAAGACAAACCTATTTTTTCACTTCCCGACAGGTCGTTGGTCGTACTGGGGATTATTGCCTTTTGCTCAATGATGTGCGAAGGGGCCATGTTTGATTGGAGCGGGGTATATTTCAACAAAGTCATTGCCGTTAAGCAGGATTGGATTGGTATTGGGTATACAGTTTTTATGATATCTATGGCGGGAACCAGGTTTGTAGCAGACAAACTTGTGTACCGGTTTGGACTTAAAAAAATATTAGTGGGCAGTGGCTTATTCACAGCTACAGGCTTTTTTCTGTCTGTTTTGCTTCCGCATTTTGAAACTTCCCTTTTAGGTTTTTTTATCATAGGTATTGGAGTGTCATCAGTGGTGCCATTGGTTTTTAGCGCCGCGGGGCGATCAAAAATCCAATCTCCCGGGATAGCCCTGGCTTCTGTTTCTACTCTTGGCTTCTTTGGATTTCTAATAGGGCCGCCTGTAATTGGCCTGGTCGCCGGGGCGACTGATTTGAGGTTATCATTTGCATTACTTGGCGCCATGGGTTTGGCCGTTGCCACCCTTTCTTCAAAAGGGTCCGTATAAAATCTGCTGCCTCTCAATATGGTACGAAATATGCACTCTTTAAGGGGAGAACTAAATATCTGGCGCCATGAAATGACCATATGCCTAAGCCATACCAACCGAAGATCAATATTGAGAAATTTTCAAGTTGCAAAGGCAGTCAAGGACTTTGGTTATTCCATGTGGCAACTTAAAATCAATTATATACACATGAAAGTTTTAGGCTTTGTATTTATTGGGCTTACAGTGTTATTGTTTCTCTTGTTTCTGATTTTTGCCCCGGATGCCCCAATGACCAGCGACTATGAATTTACCTATACCTGGCCATATATTTTATTATTATTTGGTTTGGCAGCCGGAGTCGCTTTACTACTGGCAGATTGGAATATCAGCCGCCAAAAGAAAGGGAAAGTAAAGCACTAGAAATAACAGAGGACTGTGACACACAAAAGTGAGTAAAAAATTGCACAAGATATGAGCAGCATTTTACCGGCAGGATTCCTATTGTTTCTGATCACTATTGGTTGCAATTTTTCCAGTGATCATTCCGAACATTCGCCAAGTACCTCGGCAACGGGTCGGATGACCAGTGCAGGGGCATACCTCGATACAGTCGATTATAAATGGCAGGAGTATTCAAACTCACGATATCATTTTTCGATTCAATACCCTGACAATTGGAGGATATTCAATAATTCGGGTGAAAAGGGTTCGGTGATTAATGTTTACAATTACACCTCCGGTGAACGCCTGAAATTACCATTAAAACTTCATGAAGATCCTGAGGCATCGTATCTCGCCTTTTTCCCTGAAGGATTCGGTGTTGACAGACCGGTAGGAGACAGGATTAAGTTGTTTGAAGCCGGTACTGATGTGACAGTTTCTTTTGATGTGGATCAGGACGCCTCTGTTGCGTACCAACTCAATGATGGAAACGTATGGGGCTATCTGCTGAAACCCCTGATCTCTCCACCCGGATGGTCTGACGAAGGGTTTATTTTTATTCAAATCGGAATGCGGGCATTTAATATTAAATGTTTTGATGCTTCAGGAAAGGAAAAGACCCTTGTGCATTGTAACACCATGGGAGGAGGCGACCGTTTGGTGAGGTATGGTGAGGTAAAACGTGATCAGCGGCAACAGGTGGACAGGATATTAGGCAGTCTTCATTTTTTCAGGGATAAGGAGAAAAGGCCAATTGATGATTTAATTCGAGTGGAAGAGCCGCAGGCTGATAGCCAGGTATCTTCTACCGTAAAAGTAAGAGGTAGGGCGCGTGGTATGTGGTTTTTTGAAGGTGAATTTCCAGTGGTGCTCAAAGGTGAGGATAATAAACCCTTGGCTCAGGCATCAGCACGAGCCAAAGGTAACTGGATGATGGAAGACTGGGTTACATTTGAAGCTGACCTTATTTTTCATGTTTCCAGGTCGCAGCCGGCAACATTGATCTTTAAAAAGTCGAACGCTTCCGGTATGCCGGAACATGACCGTTCGTATACGGTGCCACTGTTTTTAGTGGCTCGCCAAAGCCAATGACTTACATCTCGTGGAGCAATGGCTTGACCTCAGCAGGTAGTTGGTCCTCTATGTGTCTTAACTGCCCTTCATCAAGATATTTGCGCAGCTTTCCTATCATCCTGGACACAATTTCTTCAGTAGACAAACTCCAGTCAAATCGTGTTTCTCCGTATTTTTCCTGTCGTGATTTTATGTCTGACTTAAATTCCTCCAGGCTTCTGATCTTATTGGGTTTTTCATGGTATTTCCAATCTTCCACATATATACCTTTTAGAAGGAGCGGAAGTTGGGCAAGTACGTTGAATGATTCGGCAATGGTTATTCTGTCACGAATAGCATGCATGACCGACCTAAGCGCTATTAGGGTCTGCTCCTGACTCTCAGGATGTCCTAATTCTTCGGACAGTTCGTTAATGAATTCATTAGCTTCCTGTGCAAACTTGTCAAACTTAACTTTGCTCATAATTCCTAAGATTTAAGATTTGAAAAATCGACTTGATCATATGGATTTAAGGCGCAAAAAACACACCAGGGGATTCGATGCTTTATGCAGAAATCCTTTGATTGCTATGCAGAAACACAGAAAGGTATCAAGGCCATGTAGTCTTGATATAGATCAACTTTTCGGATCATAATGAGTTAAAATGATCTGATCATTTATTCCACAATATGTCCAGTGAATTACCCGTTAAATATCAACTAAACGTAGGTTTTTACAGGTGCCACATCATACTTGCCCAAGTCTCTTAACATTCTGGCGTGGTTTAAAATAGCTTGCAGGAAGTTGGGCTGAGAATGGTAGGGTAGCCCAAATTCTTCGGCTGTCTGTTTTACAATGCCTGCAATCTTCCTGTAGTGTATGTGGCATATAGTAGGAAACAAATGATGCTCGATCTGGTAGTTTAAACCCCCAACATACCATCCAAGTAGTCTGCTATTCGGACTAAAATTAGTAGTGGTATATAGTTGGTGTACCGCCCAGTCATTTTCAAGATTCCCCTCTTTGTCCGGCAAGGGAAAATCGGCTGTAGGCATAACATGGGCGGGCTGAAAAACACAGCCAAGAATAAGGCCGGCTGTGAAATGCATGGCTATAAAAAAGATAAGTACCAACCACCAGTTGATATTTAGAACCGCTATCGGTAGGGCAAGAAAAACGGCATAATAGAGAATTTTGGCTATAATTAGTCTAAACAACTGCACTTGGGTATTTATGTTTTGTGACTTAGTGAGCCCCATATTTTTATACCTGAACAGTTGTCTGAAATCTTTGGTGGTTATCCATAAAAAAGTCATCAGACCATACAGTCCCCATCCATAGATATGCTGAATGCGGTGAAGCATGTACCTCTTTTTATGAGGCGACAGGCGCATGAGCTTTCCTGGATCTATGTCTTCGTCCATACCATCTATGTTGGTGTAGGTATGGTGTAAAACGTTGTGCTGAATTTTCCAATTGATGGCACTTCCACCAACTATATTGATAAGATAACCTAGATACTTATTTACTTTTTTGTTTTTGGAATAGGCTCCATGATTGGCATCGTGCATAATTGAAAAGCCAATGCCTGCCATGGCAATGCCCATGACGATCCACATGGCTAAAATCGCCCATACATTAGTAATAACACCAACTATCATTAGCAAATAAGGTATAATATACATGGCTAGCATGGCAATAGTTTTTATCACCATATGCACGTTACCATATTTTGAAATCTTATTACTCTCAAAGTAGCCATTTACCCTCGAGCGAAGGGTTTTAATAAAATCAACTTGATGATTTCCTGAGAATCTGAGGGGTTTATAACTCATATAAAATTATTGAATAGCTAATTTATGTTCTATGATGGATAAAAGATCAGTATTTTGAGTGAATTTGGCAAGCGGTAAAAGTAAAAATCAGATTTTGCTTAATACTGCTGTTTTAATTTCCTTTTTGTCATTGTCAGTCCAGGCAAATATTAAATGATCACCGCTTTTAGTCATCTGAGGGAATCCACTTGCCCGTGCTTCTGATGATGAACTAACGAGCACCGCCTTACTTTTAGTTCCATTTTGACTGACTTTCACGACCTTTATGTCAGCACCCTCCATGTAGCTTACCACGGCTGTACTTTCATTTAGCATTACTACATCCACACGCCCTACGGTTTTTGCAGAATCTATACGTATAGGGTCAGTGAAGGAAGCGCCACCATCCTGAGAAAAGGCAATTTTGACCTGTGCGTTTCCCTCGGGGGCTGAAAACCAGGCCACGGCCATGTTGTTTCCTAACGATGCCGCCCGCGGACCGTTTACAGGGCATCCTGCTATTTTCCAGCCATCATTATGAACCGGCTGTGGGGCTGTCCAGGTGCTGTCATCCATGAGCCGCACGATGGACATGTCCCTGATTTCTTCTTCGGATCGGTCACGGTATATCACCACCGGCCCATTTGCAGTTATTGCAGTTGTTGTCTGGCAGCAATCACACACCCGGTCATCCAACTCCCATTCATTAAGTTTACCGCCTGCAGGATCAATAACAGCAGCTCTTATGGTCATGGCTCCATGATGCTCCATGTTATGGCCCTCAGATCCCGATCCTGTATGTTGAGTTTGATCAGCAGCATTCCGACCATCCAGCCAGGTTATGAAAAAGTTTTCCCCGTACGGCATAATTGAAGCAAAACCATGCTCGGCCTCTTTACCGTCATCGTGAAGAATATATGGGGCATTCCAGTTTTTGCCATTATCATTGGAATGCGTCAAGTACACATCATATGAATATGTGCCTTCTCCGCTCATGGCCAGAAAATGAGCTACAATATTACCTCGGCTATCTGCTGATAAAGTTGGATAGTCTGCCCAGTTGACAAACCAATCAGTTCCTGAGGCAATAGTTTGTGGCTCAGACCACTGATCATTATTAAATGTAGAGAACCTGAGATAGTTAGTGTCCTGTTTTTGTTCAATCCAGGATAGATACACTTTACCATCCGGTCCGGTGCAAAGGAACGGCTCAGCACTGGACCCCGCTGTTTTAACAGGGATGTGTTTTAAAACTGGTGATGAAGTTTTTTCAGCATCGCTGCATGCTGTAATAATGCAGAAAAATATGATGATCAGGTATTTCATTCGATATATTGAGTTACCAATTGAATGTTTTCAGCAGCGTTCCAATCACGTGCTCCCATTTCAGAGAATACTACCTCGCCCTCGGAGTTAATTATAAGTGTGGTTGGCAGACCCTGGATGTTCAATTGTTCGAGAGACATATCCAACTGTGCATAGTGAAAGTCATATTGATGTGATCGCATGAAATTTTTTATTTGTCCGCGAGGTTCATTGGAGGCCATTATAAAGACAATGTTTTTATCCTTCAGTTTTGTCTGTGCCTTTTCAATTGAAGGCATCTCTATTATGCATGGCCTGCACCATGTTGCCCAAAAATTAATAAAAATAGTTTTACCCTTGTATTCTTCCAGGTCTATATCATCCCCTTCAAGGGTTTTTAATTTCAATTTCTGGTTTAAAGGTTGTGATTCAGTAGATTCGGTTGTAGTACCACCGGTGCAACTGATAATTGCAATGATCAGCGTTAAAAATACAAACCTTACCATATATTTTGATTTTGAAAACTCCCAAATATACATATTTCTTTTCCCTATTTTCTAATGAACTAATTATATCCGCTAAAAGTTTTATATTTAACTTTACTCATATCAAGCATTTAAAATCATGAGAATTTTTACCTGCCTTTTTAGTTTAGCTGTTGTTGCAATGTTGTCAACAGCATGTAGCGATGAGCAAAATACCCGGGAAGATCAGGAGTTTACCGGTCGGGAAATGGTTTATGACCTGTTGCAAGCCTCAGAATTTCCAATTGAAGGTACTGTGGTATTTCGTGAAAGAATGGACAAGTCTATACAGATAGAGGTGAGAGTGAGCGGCACTAGTGGCAATGCTCTTCATCCTGTTCACCTTCATTACGGTAATTTATCCATTCCGGATGCTGATTTGGCAGCTCAACTTAATGATCTTTCTGCGGAGGCAGGAGAAAGCATCACTATTGTGCCAAGGCTTCTGGATGAGTCAGTTTTTGAATACGATTATCTGAGGAATTTTGATGGTAGCGTTAAGATCCACCTTGCCGCTTCAGGAGAAGGTAGTAATGTAATATTGGCAGGTGGAAATATTGGAATTGCTGCTGAAAAGCAACCTGCTTCCGGCAGGATCAATATAGCAGTGTGCAAAAGTGAATAAATTATTTTGTATCTGCTGTCTCGGTTGCCAGCAGCTCTGTTAATTTTTTGCCATTTTTTACCGCATTCGCATTGTAGTCGTTGTTGAAGTAGATAAACACTTCATCGGCCTCCATCTTTCCCAGAAGTTCACCCCATTGCTTTAGCTCCTCATCAGAGTAGTAGTAGTTATACCAGTGATCTTTACCGTGAAAGCGCATATAGGCATGTTTGGCTGTGGAAATGACATGTTCAGGCAGATCCTGAGGTGCGGAAATGATGCAATAAGCTACTCTGTATTTCCTGAGCATATCATATACTTCTTCATCGAACCAGCTCTGGTGCCTGAACTCAATTACATTTTTGTATTCCGGGGTCAGTAACCTGCAAAATGCCTCCAGTCTTTCCATATTTTTCTTGAGGCCTGGGGGAAGCTGCCATAGTACACTTCCCAGCTTTTCTTTGAGTATATCCGCCAGATGATAAAAATAAGCAACACTTTCTGATACTTCTTTCAGCTTTTTGATGTGTGTTACATACCTGCTTCCTTTTAAGGTGAAAGTAAAATTGTGAGGAGTTCGGTCGTACCACCCCTGAACTGTACTCTCTTTAGGCATACGATAAAATGAATTGTTGATCTCCACTGTATCAAAAGTTTCAGCATAGTATTCCAGCCACTTCTTTTTTTTAAGGTCTTCCGGGTAGAATTTACCCACCCAGTCATTGTAGTAAAAACCAGAGCATCCGATGTGATATTTTTTGTTCATAGCATCTGTACTTTTAAGAAAAACGGGGCAAGAGTCGTGCCGTCTGGTTAAAGTCAGGAAAATCGGGATGCTTTCCAGTAAATATCAAAAATATAAATAACTATAGGTTATATATGGATTTTGTTTTATATTGCAACCTTTAAAATTTTTAACAAAATAGTACAATAATGGTTGGCTTCTTTAGACTTATTTTATTTCTTGTTTTTTTTGTTCCTGGTTTGCTTCAAGGGCAAGCGCAACTTTACGAAAAGGAGCATGTAATTCGAATTAAATTCAATGGATCTTATATTAATGAGATCAAACCATCTACTTTTTCAAGGACCTCTGAAGGGTATGTAAAGACAGGTTTGAGCTCTCTGGACGCACTTAATGAACAGTTTGGGGCCCTTGAGCTGAGAAGAGTCTTTTCAGATGGAGGCAAGTACAGGGAAAGAAGAGAAAAGTTTGGGCTGCATCTTTGGTATGAGGTGAGATTTGATGCCTCTAAAGCGAGTTCGGTACAAAAATTACTTAATAATTATTCCGGTTGTATTGCTATTCAGCAAGCTGAGCCTCTTTATTCCAAGCACAGAGGTGGGATTTCGGGGCTGCCATTTCTTTCCAAACCTGTTGCTAATTTTTCAGATGGTACAGGTCAAAATTATACTACTAACGATCCCAGGTTAGTCGAACAGTGGCATTATAACAATACAACGCAAACAGGAGGTACATCCGGGGCCGATATTAAGTTGCTTTCAGCGTGGGACCTTCAAAAAGGCTCTTCTGACGTGGTTATCTCCATTCATGATGGCGGCATTGATGTTGATCATACCGACATTGCAGATAATATGTGGATAAACTTAGCAGAACTTAATGGAACTCCGGGAATAGACGATGACGGTAATGGTTATATTGATGATATATATGGCTACAATCTGGCCGATAATACAGGAAACATCCTTGCTGATGATCATGGGACACACGTGGCAGGTACAGTAGCGGCAGTGAATAACAACAATATAGGTGTGGCAGGTGTAGCGGGTGGCAGTGGCTCGGGGGATGGGGCCAGGTTAATGTCCTGTCAGGTTTTTGGTAATAGTATTGGCGGGTTTGCAGAGTCATATGCCTATGCAGCAGATAATGGAGCAGTTATTTCTCAAAATAGCTGGGGATATACCTATTCCGGTTATTATGAGCAAGTTGTACTTGATGCTATAGATTATTTTATTGCTAACGCTGGTTTCGATGAGAATGGAAATCCGGTAGGTCCTATGCAAGGAGGAATAGTGATCTTTGCGGCTGGAAATAGTAACTCTAGCGCGGCTTACTATCCGGGATATTATGAGCCCGTATTGTCGGTTGCGTCAACGAACCATAATGACCAAAAATCTTACTACTCTAATTATGGTTCATGGGTAGATGTGTCTGCACCGGGAGGAGAAACCGCTGTAACCAATCAAGGTATACTAAGTACACTTCCCAATAATAACTATGGATTTTTTCAAGGCACATCAATGGCATGTCCACATGTATCCGGGGTCGCCGCTTTAATCGTCTCGCAATTTGGAGGTGCAGGGTTTACTCCGGCACAATTAAGGTTCAGGCTGACAGAGACAACTGATGATATTGATGACGTAAATTCTTCTTTTTCAGGGCAATTAGGAACAGGAAGGATAAATGCCTTTGCAGCGCTGTTGCAAGATGATGGCATTGCTCCGGATCAGATAGCTGATTTAGTTGCAAGCGAGCTAAGGCATGACCAGGCCACAGTATCATGGACAGCTCCGGCGGATGAGGATAATAATTCTGCCAGCTCATATGAAATAAGGTATAGTTTGTCACCAATTACAGAGGCTAATTTTGAGTCAGCGATCCTTGCTGGTAGTCTTGCTGCCCAGTCTCAGGGAAGTATGGAAACATATACTTTTGAAAATTTGTCACCTCACACCTCTTACTATTTTGCTATCAGGTCACGCGATTATTTCAGTAACATATCAGCTATTTCCAACGTGCTAAATGTTACCACTACCGGTGTACCGGTAATGGAAGTGGCACCACTTTCTTTAACTTCTAATTTGTATGTCGGAGAATCTGAAGTTCAGCAAATTAGTATTAGCAACACCGGAGAGGGTGTTTTGGAGTACATTCTTGAACTAGGAAGCACTTCATTCAGTAAGGCAATGACGGTATTGCAACAAAGCGCTGTTTTTAAAGGATTGGATACACCGCACGACAAAAGCATAAAACCTGTAACAAATGAAGCGCTATCAGCGGGTCAGTTTGAAAGAGTGGATCTTCAACAGGTAATTGGAAGCATTCAGCAGTCTTCTGACATAGATCTTCAGATTGTGCTGGATAGCCTGAATAACAGCCATAGTACTATAACAGCGCTTATTCCGGACTACTATAGCTTTAGTGAAGGGGAAACCGGATATGAAATTTGGGATGGCGGTAATGATATGTATGATGGAGGCAATAAGTTGGCCACAGATGTGGGGGGTTATATCAATTATCATGATAAAGCAATAACTACAAGTACGTATTTAAACAATGAGCATTACTTTACGGCAAAATATCCGGGTTTGTTTGTGCTTGCAACGGATTTAAATGAGCAATCCTATTTTGAAATCACAGGCAATTTAGGTGCGGATGGTTCTGGCAGTGTTGATGGAGCCGTACTTAGTCTGGTTAAAAATGGTAAATCTTATCTGGGCTTTGTCAAAAGGGTCTATGATGCATGGGACCCTTCTGTTAATCATTTAATTATTGTTGAAGATAATGGCTCCGTCAACCATGAGTTTTCTACTAATACTAATGATGACTACCATAGAATAAATGGTTTAACAGGGATAGATCGGATGTATTACCTGCTTTTTGCCGGTACTAGCGGTTCTTATATAGATAATGATGTAATGCTGGGAGTTATGGATCGATTTGTTTCTATAAGCACAGGTACAAGAGGAGTATTTCTGGAAGAACATTCCGGTACTGTAGAAGCGGGAGAGACGAAAGCTGTTGATATTCTTTTTGACGCTGCTGGTCTGGAGCCTGGGCAATATAACAGCAACATCTTCATCACCAGCAATGCTTCTGATGAAACTACTACGGTTGCTACTGAATTAAACGTGGAGGGAGCCCCCCATATTACAAGCAATTTTACCAATCTAGATTTTGGGAATGTATTTATTAACCAGTCAGCCCAACTTTCACTCTATTTGAAGAATACTGGCAATGAAGATCTTGAGATAACTGACATCAGTGTGGATGATTCAGCATATGTCACTAGTGTGGGATCAGGGGCAGTTGTTCCCGGAGATAGCTTATTGGTCAATATTGATTTTAGTCCCGTAAGCACCGGTTCTATTGGTGCTGATCTTATGATACGCAGCAATGATCCGAACAACGATCCATATCAAATAAGATTGATTGGAAACGGTGTTGAACCCCCTGTAATCAATGTCAACCCTATATCACTGACAGAAGCTCTGTATACAGGAGGGACATCTTCTCAGATTATAACCATTTCAAATTCTGGGAATAGTGAATTGTATGTTGTAAATAGTATCGACTATGCGGAAGTTAGCGGATCTTCCGTTTTTACATTAAGTGAGAAAATGGTGAAGGCGAAGGATCCGGATAGCGACAAACAAATTGAGATCTTTGCCCAAAGATTAGAAGCCACATTAACTGACCTTACCGGAATAAATGTAGGTGTGTTTGGTTACGGTGATTATTCGATATTAATTCAGGATATAAGTGCCAGAGGAGCTTCGGTAACTGAGCTATTCTTTCCATTATCCGATATGACAGCTTACGATATAGTCATCGTCAATGACTATATATACTACGCTAGTGTATCTGATCTGGATATGCTTATTGATTTTGTAGATAGAGGGGGAAATCTTATTATGGAGGCTGATGATCATGATTCCCAGACTAATATTAACTATGTTATAGCGCAAACGAGCAGTGTATTTAATTCCTTAAGTAATTATTACAATGACTATTTTACTGATCTGGCTGTGCACCCGATCACTTCGAATATTTCAGGGATATACTCTTTCTCTTATGGTGGATATTATAGCGGCTCGTCAAATGAAATAGTTAAAGACAACGATGGGAATGGACATGTAGTGGTGGAAAAGCTTGGAGCTGGGAAATTTGTGCTAATGGCCAATGAACTAATGATAAACGGAGCGATATACGATGAAGATAATCGCTTGTTTGCCAATCAGGTCGTTGATTGGCTGGCCGGTAATATCTATAGTTGGCTAACTGTTGATCCTCAATCTTCTCAAATAGCTAGTCAGAGTTCAAGTTCTTTTTCAATCCATTTTGATGCTACCGGATTAGTTGGAGGTATATATAACGCTGAGATCAACGTGGATAGCAATGATCCGGTTACACCGCGCATAACTATTCCAGTCACTCTCGAAGTTACAGGCATTCCATTAATGGAACTTTCGCTGAGTGAGATGGCGCTTGACGATACATATATTGGTCAGGAGAGGACTGACTCGCTTTTTATTTTTAATAATGGGACGGAGACATTACACATCAGTAATATTAACTCGTCACATGCGGAGTTTATCGCCTCTTCAAATACCTTGGATATAGAGATGGGTGAGGGGCAATGGCTAAAGATCTCCTTTAATCCAACGACTGCAGCAGAAATCGTTGGTACTTTGACATTTGAAAGTGATGATCCTACAAATGCCACGGTTACCATTTCTCTTAGTGGCCTTGGAATGGAACCACCTCAGGTTACATTGTCACCAAGTGAGATATTTGAGAGTTTAGTTGTTGGAGAAAGTTCCACTAGAGATATTTCTATATTCAATAGTGGAAATGGAGAACTTCAGTATGAAATGTATGTGTCTTATGGAGCTGAAGCCAGCAGTGGAGCCAGACAAACTGATGTTCCGGCTGTTGGATATTTTGCTGATATGAGTAGGTATCAATCGGCAAAATCTGACGCTGCTCAATTGGGTATTGGTGATACATTGAATGTGAACAATAATTTTATTGAACGATCAACGGGAATGGCTTATGTAGATGGATTTTTGTATGTGATAAGCTATATAACAAATGAATTGGTAAAATTTGATCCCGTTACTTTAACTGAAGTTAGTAGATTCGGCATACATTTGTACCCATATAGCATAACATGGGATGGTACTTATCTTTGGATTGGTGACTATGTTGGAAACGTTTATGCTTATGATCGTAATGGCACCCAGCACGGATCTTTTAGCTGCCCTTTCGAATATTATCCAACAATTGCCTGGGATGGAGATCATCTCATTATAAGTAAGGCCTTTTCCTATAAGTCGACCATTTATGAATTAGATGTGACAGGAACTATTTCAGACACTTTTCATTCATCCTATGGAGGTTATATTTATAGTAGCGTATACGTAGATTCTCATAATGGGGGAACCTTCTGGGCGATAGATTTTGAGCATTTGGGTCGTATTATACATTATGCCCTGGAAGACCAAGAGATGACTGTGATGGAAGAGATTACAGTAAACTCCAATTATATTCCGGCATATTCTATAGCGCATAATGGAAGTAATTTGCTTCTGGCGACATGGGACGGAACGATATCAGAGATAGACGATGGTGTGGTAGAAGCGAGCTGGCTTAAGTTATCTTCCGATATAGGAAATATAGGTCCAGCATCAAGCGGAACGAATAGTGTTAGTATCGATGCTGCCGAGTTGGAAGCGGGTGAGTATTCAGCTATAATCCACTTTATTAGTAATGATCCTGAAAAACCAAAGATAAAAATACCTGTGTCATTAAATGTTTGCGAAGCTGCATCTGCCAGTCCTCCTGAAATTGAGCTACCGGTGGACGACCAAGTCATAGACCCCGATGATGGAAAAGTGTTAATCGATATGGAAGGTGTATTTTCATCTTCTGCGGAACTCACATATGGATTTTATACTAACAACCCTACGTTGGCACAGATAGACCTATATGGCCCAATCCTTGCCATCAACCCGGTTCAATTGGGGGAAATGGTAGTGACGGTCTATGCTTTTGATAGTGATTGCGGAAGAACAGAAGACTCATTTAAAGTAAGCATCGAAGAAATAACGGCTATAGAAGATGAGATCACAGGTGCGGATATAAAAATATACCCTAATCCGATGGGCAGTTCCGGAGGAGTTATTGAATTTATTTCTAAAAAACACGGAGATGTTGATATCACACTATTGGATATCAATGGACGTGAAGTTCAGAAGCTATATTCCGGGGAAATATCTTCCGGTGTCAATTTGATAGAAATCTCCAATGGTGTGCAAAGTGGTTTTTACCTCGTCAAGATCACTATGGATGAGCAAAGCAACCTATTGAGATTAATGGTTAAGTAATGAGGATGTAGCGAAAAGGATAGGGTCTGTTTTTTAATGAAGCAGACCCTATCTATTTTAATCAATCTCAAAAACCGCCCTTATTTGCGATTTCAGCTTAATGGTTTTATACTCAAGATCAGACTGATAACTTTCATCTTGTGCTGATCCTTTAGCGTAGGACATAGTGGCTCTTTCATACATAGGATATTGGTCGCCATAGTCAATGTCCTGGATCTCCAGAGCGCTACCTAATTTTTCACCAATGCCATCGAGCAGATATTTGGCCTTTTCCTTGGCAGCTTTAAGGGCCTGGAGCTTTAAGTCATTTCTCAATTCTTTAATTTTTGAGTGACTCACCTCAGCAATATTCATACTATTAACACCTTCAGGATCAAGCTTTTCTACAAGATTATTGATCATCTTTACGTCTTTCAGCTTCAGGCGGAAGCTTTTGGTTGCCAAAAACTCATCGCTTTTCTTTTTCCTCCAGTCCCAATTATATCCATAGATATTCTCCACCTGCAGGTTTTCCTTTGGCAAACCGAGCTGTTCGATAGCTTTTACCAATTGGGCTTCCAGCTTATCCATATTCACCTTTTTTGTATCAGCTTTATATTCTTTTAAAGCTACCCTCAGATAGATTTCATCTGGGATAACTTCCATTTCTGCCGAACCTTGCACTTCAATTTTCTTTATCATCGGATAGTTGGGGTAAGGATTAGGGTGTTGAGCAAAAGCTGACAGCGCTGTCAGCCATAGCAATGTTAATAACGTTATCTTTTTCATGGATGTTTTTATTTTATTTACTAGATGAACGAATGCTTAAAAATCCATAAAAACTGCTCAAATTTTATGCCTCTAATAAAATTTTATTTAAAATGCTTGTACATACAAATGTTAATGCTACCTTTGCCAATGTATGGAGGAGAACAAAAACAAATATTGTGGGTGCCTGTACTATTCTGCTAGTGCATTGGCCAGGCAGATAACAAAAATGGCTGATGAAGCTTTTAGCCCTACAGGTATGTCTCCTTCTTATGCTTTTCTTTTAATGATTGTCAATGAGCATCCAGGTATACAACCCGGTGACATAGCTATAAAAATGCAATTGACCCCATCAACGGTAACAAGACTAATTGATAAACTGGAGCATAAGGGCTTTCTGGAGCGTACCGCTGAAGGTCGTACCACCAGAGTGCAGCCGACAAAGAAGAGTATGGAGCTACAGGATAAGCTGGTAGAAGCCTGGCAGAGTTTATATCATCGATATGTTGCTATTCTGGGAGAGGAGGACAGCAGAAAATTAACGAATATGTGCTATGAAGCTTATTTAAAATTGGCATAAAAATTTTTACTCTTATTATTGATTGTACATACAAATTAAATTTTAATACTATGAAAAAGAAAATTGGAATTTTGGGATCAGGAACGGTTGGTCAGGCTCTGGCTGCCGGGTTTATTAAGTATGGGCACCAGGTAATGATCGGTACAAACCATCCGGTGAAACTTGAAGAATGGTTAGACCAGGTGCAGGGGAAAGGGAGTGTTGGTGATTTTGCCGAAGCAGCGGCTTTTGGCGAGATTATCGTTTTGGCAGTAAAAGGAACTGTGGCTGACAAGGTGCTTCAGGAGGCAGAGGCTGTCAATTTAAGGAATAAGATTGTTATTGATGCTACTAATCCCATAGCAGATGCTCCTCCTGTGAATGGCGTACTTAAATTTTTCACCAACCTGGACGACTCCTTAATGGAAAGGCTTCAGAACGAACATGCAGAAGCTAAATTTGTTAAAGCCTTCAACAGCGTGGGTGCACACCTAATGGTTGATCCGGAATTTGATGGTATGAAGCCCACCATGTTCATATGCGGCAACGATAATTCTGCAAAACAGGAGGTGGCAGCAATACTGGATCAATTTGGATGGGAAACGGAGGACATGGGTACGGTAGAGGCTGCTCGGGCATTAGAGCCGCTTTGTATTCTTTGGTGCATACCAGGGTTCAAAAGCAATCAATGGAACCAGGCTTTTAAATTTCTTAAAAAATAATTGATGAGTAAGACTATTGTTGTGACCGGCGGTAACCGCGGGATCGGGTACGAGATATGTCGGCAATTGGCTACTCTTGGGCATAGCGTCATACTTACTGCCCGCGATCCTCAGAAAGGCTTGCGGGCACAACAACAGCTACAGGCTGAGGGACTGGATACCATACTCAAGATGTTGGATGTGGCTGATCATGAAAGTATTAGTCATTTTATTGATGATATAAAGACTGAGCATCAACGTGTAGACGTACTGATCAACAATGCTGCCGTCTCTCAGGACCAGGGGTATGATAGTACCAACATACCAATGGACCTGATGCAAGACACGATAAATGTTAATTTCTATGGTATTATGGAGCTTACGCAGGCTTTGTTGCCTCTTATCAGGAAAAGTAGCGATGGTCGTATTGTGAATATTTCGAGTGGTATGGGGGCGGTATCTTCCATGGGCGGCGGCTACCCGGGCTATAGAATATCAAAGGTAGCGCTAAATGCTTTGACACAGATATTGGCAGCGGACCTCCGTGGAGAAGTCACAGTAAATAGCATGTGCCCGGGATGGGTACGAACGGGCATGGGAGGAAAAAATGCACCCCGATCTGTTGAAAAGGGAGCCGAAACTGCTGTTTGGCTGGCAACAGCACCAGATATACCTAATGGAAAATTTCTCCGCGATAAGCGGGTGATTCTTTGGTAAGTCATTGATCAGAAATGTAAAATCGTAGCCTGACGGATATTCACGAGAGGTATAAAAAAAACTGATGTCTGTGTCAGTCAGTCCGTCCCTTCTAACCAGTGACTAAGGACCAGTTCTTTTTCCTCAATAACAAAAGCATTACTTTTGCCGAAAATTTTCAAGGCATGAGGCTTTTATACTTCTTTTTTATTGTAGCGTTATTATATAGTTGTGGCAAAAGTAGTGACACACAGAAACAAAGGTTTTTGATCAGGGGTAATGAGGCTCTAACGCAACATAATCATCGAGATGCGATGCGGTTCTTTAAGGAAGCGATTTATCTTGACTCATGTTATGTGCCCGCTATAAATAATCTTGGGATCGTATATTTCGAACAAAGGCTGTATAACAAAGCAGTGCTGGAGTATGACAAAGTCTTGATGTGCGACCCACAATATATGGATGCATACATGAACCGGGCGAATGCTTTCTATGAGCTTAATGAGCTTTACCGCGCACTTGATGACCTCGAGTATGTAAAAAAGAGTATTCCTGATTCTGCAACAGTGTATTTTCGTATGGGGCTTGTCAAAGCTAAGATGCGAAAATTTGAGGAAGCCATAGCGGATTTTGATCAGGCCTGGAAATTAGACAGCGGTAATGCTGAGACGCTTATCAACCGGGGTACCGTAAAGTATTATCTCAGAAGGTTGGACGATGCGGAGAATGATCTGAAGCGGGCTTTGGAAAGATCTCCCCTTGAACCCAATGCCTATAATGCACTGGCGCTGATAGAAGTAGAGAGAGAGGATTATGACAAAGCTCTGGATCTCGTGAATGAAGCGCTAAACTATGAACCTGGCCAGCCATATTTTCTTAATAACAGAGGTTTCGTCTATCTTTTGCAAGGGAGGCTGGATAAAGCGAAGGCGGATATCGACAGGAGCATTACGATAGATCCTAATAATGCCTGGGCCTACCGCAATAAGGGATGGTATTATTATCTCTCGGGAAATTATACAGACGCTATCCGACTGTTGCAGCGGGCGTTAGTGCTCGATCCATATGTTGACCGGGGGCACTTACTTCTTGCACAGGCTCAAATTGGTGCAGGTGATATAGAGGGAGGCTGTAAAAGCTTGAGGAAGGCTGTTGCAAATAATGTGGAGTTGCCTCAGCAGTTTTTGGATCGCTGTGGTTTATAGTTCATATTCCTTTCCATCGCTGGCTACATCCAATTCCACCCCTTTGGGTTGTAACTCCATAATTTTCTGCATTCCTGTTTTAGCATCTTTCATAAACCAGGTGCCCAGGTGCATAAATATTATTTTTGGTGAAAACCTGCTAAAAAGTGTAATAAGGTCGGGAATTCCCTGATGCCCATAGATCTGGTCATCTTTTCTTCTGATCACACCCTTTTTCTTGATGTAGCTACCTTCGGTGATCACCAGATCCAGATCATGGAGAAGCGGATGGTATTGTTTTTCGATCCAGGCTAAGTCTCCGGAATAGTACAGCCGCTTGCCCCCATACTCTATGAGCAGCCCAACTGATTTAACTTTAATGCTATGAAGAGTCGGTATGGGAGTGATTTTATATCCGTCAAGGGTAATGGGTGAGTGGAGTAGATTCACCTTTTCTATGTAGCGACTTAATTCGGGGGCATATACAGGAATGTCTACTCGAAGTTGTTCGTTTGTTTCCACAAACCAGGCGTGATCAGGATGTAAGTGACTAAACAGAATATATTCCGGCTTGTAATCGAGAAACTCCTTTTCACCCACATCCAACAGTAATTTATTGTCAATTAAAACACCGGAATGCTTAGCGTGGTTCGACAGGCTTTTTTTGACCTTAGCCCTGGTGCCTAATATTTTAATATTCATAAAGCCGGGTAGGGTTACGGTGGAGTAGCCTTGCAGGAAGCATTGTGTTATAAATGCTTCTCAAACCATGCCGCGGCCATCTCTGCCACTTCTTCTAATTTACCCCTTTCCTCAAATAAATGTGTTGCCCCTGCCACAATTTTCAATTCACTTACAGCAGTAAGTTGTTTTAATGCTTGTTCGTTGTATTCTATTACCGGTGTATCAAGCGCCCCAACGATTAGCAGGGTGGGAGCTTTTACCTTGTCAAGAAAAGGTAATGCAAGATCGGGCCGTCCCCCTCGTGATACTATGGCTTGAATGCCTTTGCCAAGTTTTGAAGCCGCCATAAGTGCAGAGGCTGCTCCGGTACTGGCTCCAAAGTATCCCATGGGGAGTTTTTTTAGGTGCTCCTGTTGCTTAACCCATTGTGTGGCGGCTATTAACCTTTCTGTAAGCATATCGATATCAAAACGGTTTTCATAGACAGCATCTTCATATTTGGTCAGCAGATCGAAAAGGAGCGTTGCTATGCCACGTTTTTGAAGCTGTTCTGCAACCAAATTGTTCCTAGGACTAAACCGGCTACTTCCTGATCCATGGGAAAATATCACCAGGGCAATCGCATTTTCGGGTACTACCAGGTTGCCTGATAGAGTCACCTCCTGTAAAGGTATTTTAACTTCCTCTCGGATCATTGTATGCTCCATTGGTTTTATTTTTAGTGCAACATTTCTATTACTTCCCGGTCATTAACCTGCTCGAAATTTTCATAGAACTGACCTACCGCTCTAAAATCGGTGGGCGTTTCCAGACAAATAACATCATCGGCCACCGTTCTTAATTTTCTGATGGCTGCCGGTGCCCCAACGGGCACTGCAACGATGATTTTGGCAGCATCCTGATGCTGCACCATTTGTACAGTGGCCAGCAATGTACTTCCAGTCGCTACTCCGTCATCCACAATAATTACAGTTTTATTTTTCAGACTCACAGGATGCCTGTCTCCCATATATTGGTGGTAACGTTTCTGTAGCTTTTCCCTTACCTTGTCTATTTCTTCATCAACATAGTCACGCGAAACTGTTCGTTCGGTTTCCGTGAAGAACTCATCTTCTAGGCCCACAGCGCCTATGGCAAACTCTTTATTAGCAGGATGACCTATTTTTTTGATAAGGCTTATGTCTAGAGGAAAGTGTAGTGCTTCGGAGATTTTTTTTCCCAATGGCACGCCACCCCTGGGTATGGCCAAGACTACAGCATTTTCGTGCCGAAACTGCTTTAATGCTATTATCAGTTGGTTTGCAGCATCTTCTCTGTTGTGAAACATCATCCACCTCCTTTCTCTTAAAACAT
Source organism: Fulvivirga imtechensis AK7 (assembly GCF_000331535.1). Taxonomy (GTDB): domain Bacteria; phylum Bacteroidota; class Bacteroidia; order Cytophagales; family Cyclobacteriaceae; genus Fulvivirga; species Fulvivirga imtechensis. The sequence continues at coordinate 48,914 of NZ_AMZN01000037.1, forward strand.
GGTTTTGAGGGGGATTGTTCTTATCTTAATTCATATTATCAAATACTAGAAAGCAGCATGTCGGAAAAAATTGAAATAGTCCATGTAGATAAGGTGGAATTAATGGAGATAGCCTGGGATATCAGGCATAGCGTTTTTACAAAAGAGCAGGGTATACCTGCGGAACTGGACAAAGACGGTGAAGATAAGCATGCTTTAAATATACTCTTGTATGTAGATGGCAGGGTTGCAGGTACAGGAAGAATGGTAATTGAAAATAAAAAAGGTGTATTGGCAAGGATTGCTGTGCTTCGGGAATTTCGAGGTAGAGGATATGCATCAGAGATTGTCAGAGCACTCGAGCGCTATGGAGTTGAACAAGGAGTGACAAAATTTGAACTATACCCACATCGTTATCTTGAAAGCTTTTATAATAGGTTAGGGTACATCTCTGATCCGGATTATTCATCGAATGTTGCTGGGCATGCGTTGATCAGGATGAGCAAGGAGGTTACACAATAAAAATGCCGAAGAAAAAAATCCTTCGGCATTTTATTGTATGTGTCAAATACTAAAATCTAACTATTGCCTCTAAGAAAACTTACAATTTATCGTCATTGCGAACGAAGTGCGGCAATCCCCTCTTCTTTGACGTGCATTAAGAGGGGATCGCTTCGATTCCTCCCCGTGGCAAGCCCGGGACAGGCGCGATGAGGACAAGAGTTTTCTTAGAGACACTAACTACAACGTTTCATTCTCCGTTACCGGAGTTGGGAATGCTTCTAAAACATTATCACCTGCACGATCAGTGGGTATTTCATCTAGTCTGTCATACCTTCTGAGATCAATCCATCTGTGACCTTCTCCAAAAAGAGAATATCTCCTTTGTTGTAACAATTCATCAACTAATGCATCATCTGTAGTAGCCCCGGTATAGTCTCCGATACCAGCAGCATTTCTAACTACATTCAATGCGTCTTCAGCCTCTGCATTGTCAAATCCTATATTGGCTTCAGCCCAAAGAAGGATTAACTCTTCATTGCGAATTATTGGAACAGGATCTGTATTGCTACTGTAGAGATTTACCTGATTTGTAGCTGTGAGATTATCAAAGGTTACCGGGCCTCCAGCGTATGGGTCAGATTTTGTGGTTACACGGTTGTCTCCAGGTTCTGCATCAGCCAGCCATGAATCGTGTACCATATATTCCTGTCCAGATTGGTCTTGTATGTAAAAAAGTGGGTTAGGAAGATCGTTACCTACTCGACCTCCGAAAATATGAGCCGGCCCTTCATCTAAATCTCCATTCAAATCCAGGAATGAATCATTTAGCAGGGTCCTGGCCAATGCCTTATTACCTTGATAAATTGCAACTCTTGCTGCTATGGCTCTATTAAATTCAGCAAAAGTCTCAGGGGTGTTAAATCCGGTAAAACCTGAACTTAAAGGAAAATCAAATTGGCCGGGCGAGTTCTGTAGTTCATTATAAGCTTCGTTAAGAAGATCCATAATACCTTCTAATGCTACACTATAAGTAACTAATGGGCCCAAATTATCTGGGTCCGAAACCTCAAGCCGTATGCCGTTGGTGTACTGTCGGTTCGCTACCATTAACAAGGCATAAGCTTTCAACGTTTTAGCATACCCAAAATAACTATTTTCTTGTTCTTGAGTGAAATCTGGTGATGCCAGTTCGGCAGATTGCATGAGAAGATTAGCCGTTTGTACAATTTTGTACCAGGCTGCAAAAGAACGTGTTGTTAAAAAACCATTATTATCCAATGGACCTTTTAATAATTCTCCTGTATATCGAGGGTCCACACCTGTGAGGTCATAATATTCACGCCCCATAATACTAACTGTTTGATAATGAAAGCCGATATCATTTCTCATTACGGCTTCCAGGCCAGTTGCCAGTAACCGGGCATCAGCCTGGGTCGGATTTTCAATGAAGCTACCATAAGTAGGGGCATTGGGATTTTTAATCTCTTCAAGTTCGCAGGAAGAGAGGAAAACTACTGCACCTACTATCAATAATATATTAAGTATATTTTTCATAGTTGATATCTTTTAAAAATTAACATTTAGGTGGAAGTTGATAAATTTGGACGCAGGGTAAGGCGTTACCTCCACATTGTTAGCCAGTACATTATTCCCGAAATTCGATGCTTCCGGATCGTAGCTGTTATAATCGAATATATTAATAAGATTTCTGCCCGATACACCTACTCGTATTTGAGAAACCTGAGGGATTAACTGCTTGGGAAGTGTATAGTACAAACCTATCTCTCTAAGTCTGATATATCCGGCATCTTCAATCAATGGATCAGGATTGGCGAAAGCCTGACTGGCTCTATATTGACCATTGGTAAGCACGCCTTCGGGATCCAAACCAGTATCATCATAATCCCAGGTTGTTCCAGCTAGATCATACAGAAGCGTAGTTAAGTTGATGGCGTCACCACCCTGCTTCCAGTGAAACAAGAAGCTCAAGTCAAAGTTTTTATAACTCAACTGGTTAAACCACGACATTTGAAAGTCCGGCTCAGCGTCTCCATAAACAGCGAAACCATCCCCATCAGGATCGCAACCGTTGCATTCAGAAGGAATATATGTGCCCACAATTTGTGTGGCGCTTTTACCTTCCTGAATCCTCATGGTTCCAAGCGCAGCCGCAAAACCACCTTCATTAAATGCAGGAACATCTAATCTGGTTACTTCTGACCTGTTTCTCCACCAATTAATTGTAGTGGACCAGTTTAGAGAGGCATTCTGAATAACGTAGGCATCCAGTCCCAGTTCTATCCCTTTATTCACTAACTCTGCAGCATTGTCCACCCTTGCAGTGAAACCTGAAGATGTAGGGGTGTTTAAACGTAGTAATACATCTTCCATTGTTTTCTTGTATAAAGTAATGTCAAGAGCGATCCGGTTGTTTAAGAAGCCTAAGTCTGCTCCATATTCCAACTCAATTTGTCGTTCCGGACCAACATCTTGGTTGCCACGAAGGTTGGCAGGACTTACCCCTGAATTGATACCAATTAGCTGAGGATTTGTTAAGCTAAACCTGTCATTAAAGTTAGCAAATCGCCCTGACTGCCCATACGCAATACGTGGTTTGACATTAGTAATAGTAGTGCTATTCCAGAAGCTGAATTCATGGAGGTTAATGGCCAAACTTGCTTTTGGATAATAGTAGAATTGATTGGCATCACCGTTGTTAGTGGATTTGTCGCCTCTAATGCCTAAGGTAGCAATAATTTTGTCCTGATAGTTTACTTCTTCCTGAACAAAGAAACCCTTATCTCTTTGTGGTAGGTCTATTTGCTGAACACCAACATTGGTTGATTGACCCAAGTTAGTTTGAGAACCATTAAGTCCAGTCGCAGTAGTGATTACTGTGTTTCTATCAAAATCTTGTAAAAAGTTACCTAACTGAGTAGTAAAACTTAGACCGTTATCCAGATAGTAAGAATGAACTAGGTTAGCTGACAAATTATAGTTGGTTGTAATTGTACTTCCGGAAATCGAAACACCTCTTAATGAAGTAGGATTTCTGAAGTACGAAAGCTGTTGAGGAAAAATACTTGTAGTTCTAAGTGTATACTGATCCAAACCTGCTTGTAGAACTAATTTGAGTTGGTTATTTTCCTTCGATATTATTTTCACATTTGCGGTTGCGCCTCCTATGTAGCGGTTAGTATTTTCCCGGTTTGTGGTAATAGCTACTGTTTCAAGAACGTTTGAGCCTGCTCCGCCCTGTGGATATGCTCCGTTTACCGGAGAGAGGTTTTCCCAAGGATAAGTGAAGGCCAACGCGTATCCGATAGTTCTGTTAGCGTTTCCATTGTTGAAGAAACCCCTGTCAGACGTTGAATTAATATAATTATTAGTTACATAAATGTCTAGCCAATCATTAAACTTATGTCCAACATTGAGCCTGAATGAGCCTTTTTCATAACCGGTATTGTCTACCAAGCCGGGTTCATTTTTATAAGTAGCTCCAAGAAAGTAATCCGTATTTTCTCTACCTCCTGATACTGTGATTCGTGAAGTGTTGGTAACTCTGGTATGATCGAATAGTTCAGCCTCATAATCCCTTAGCTGACCATTGGCTACTGCCGCTGCTGCACTGGGGCCACCAATAGCCTCTGCTTCTGCAGGATCCCAATCCCTTAGACCCAGTAGTTGTGTAGGACTTCTGAAACCCACAATTTGTGAAAATGACACTCTGGAATCACCTCCTTTTTTTCCGCGTTTTGTAGTAATAATTACCACACCACCGGCCGCTCGTGACCCATAGATGGCAGCGGCTGACGCTCCTTTTAGTATTTCGATATTTTCGATGTCTTCAGGATCAATATCAGCGATTCTGTTAGACGCATCATCCTGGTTGGTAGAAGGATTTCCACCACCGGCAGCCTCACTTACGATGTTATTTCCCAATGAAATTGAAGAGTTGTCAACATACACACCATCTACGATAAACAGTGGCTGCTGATCTCCGAAAATGGATGTTACGCCCCTTAAACGCATAGAAATGCCACCGCCGGGAGCCCCGGAGTTGGATCTGATATCAGCGCCTTTAAACTTCCCGTAAAGGGCGGCATCCATAGTCGACTGATTGGTTAGGCCTGTAAGTTTCTTAGAAGAAACGGTTGCAACGGAGTTTGCCAAATTAGAACGTTTAATCGTTGTGGCCAAACCGGAAATTACCACCTCTTCCAAACTTGTAATATCTTCACTAAGAGTTACGTCAAGGTTGGCTGAATTTACAGTCACTTCTTCAGTTAAATACCCGATAAATGAAAATTGAAGAACTGATCCTGTAGGAACTGTCAGTGAATATCTTCCATTTCCATCGGTAATGGTGCCGCTGGTAGTTCCTTTTTGAATCACATTCACCCCGGCAATAGGTTCACCGGTCATGGCTTCGGTCACCTTCCCGGTGACCTGGATCTCCTGAGCGTGACCTGTCTGATACAGCACTAAGCTGAGACAGAACGCCAGGAGCGTTGTGTAAGTTTTCTTCATAGTTAAGTTGTTTTTAGTGTTTTTTAGCAGCTTTAAGGTATCAATTTTATATTGAAAATTAAAGCTGAACAAGAAGCTTATTTATGGTATTTCGTTTTGTTAATGCAAAGGTTTATAGAATATTATATTGCAAATGGCCGGATTTCTTATTTCAGCATTTTCCTGGGGGGTACAACAAAGATGCTGAAGTTATAAACCAACGCCTGGTTCAGGCTATTTTCAATGACTACATCAGTGCGTATGGAGGAATCGCTGGAAAGGTCGAAATTAATATTGCTACGCAGGCCGCCTTCAACGCCAAACCATAACCAGTCATGAATTTCTCTCTCCCAGGAGAGTAGGAAGCGTACTTCTGATTTATTAAGGTATACAAGGTCTTCTTTTGCCTCGTCCAGTCGTACACTGTAGTTGGCACCATGAAGCTCGGCCTTGGCGTAGAAATAGTTTTTTTGATTGAGTGTACTGTACCTCAGTTTGATCTCTGCCGGGAGTATTGACTCAATACCCCATTTATTATTAAAACTTTTATTGTAAACTATTATGGGATAAACAGACCTGCGGCCAAAGCCATAGCTAAAGGCCACACCGAATGCATAGGATACATAGTCATTCTTTTTCCAGCCCATGAGTGATGAGATGGAAAACTTAAAAAAGTCGCTCTTGGCGAAAGATTCGGAACTATAGTCACCATTGAGGCCACCACTCAGCCGGAGGATATAATACTTGTTGGTCAGTGTGGGTTTTACAATGAATATATCGCCTCGTATGCTTCGGAGTGAGCGATCCTCAAGGTTTTGATAGAAAGGAAAATTAAGAGATTCGGGGTTTTCAAAATTAAACTCTTCAACATAATACTTGATACCTGCAGCCATTTTAAAACCATCTTTTAATATGATCGGGGCTCTTAATTTAAACTCCCATCTTCTGTTTCTCCTGATTTCTGCTGAGGCTTTGCCTCCGTCTGATTCCGATCGAATGAGGTAGTCCCTGACGAGTTCTCGCTTAATTACAATACCTTTGGAGCGCGGAAGGCCTACTACACCTGGCACACAAAAAACAGAATCTGTACAATTTATAATGGTTTCCTGAGCATGTGAGGTCTGGAATATTAAAGCAAAAAGTAGAATGCAAGCCGCTGATTTAAACATTCTTTGAGCGTAACTATTACTTTGAGTAGGCAAAATACTATTTATTCTACAAACATCTTATTTTTAATGATGTTTAAACAGGTGATGAAAAAACTGCCATTAATCTGCCTCCTGGGGCTGTTATCTTGCAAATTTACGCCTTACAGCGGCAATGACATCTACAATAATGAAGCTGGCCCCCCGCAGGACGAAGCATTGCATTTTAAAAATTCGCTGGAGTGGTGGTATTTCACGGGGCACCTCAGCGATGTTCACTCCGGCAAAGAATATGGAGTTGAGTATGTTGTATTTCATTTTAACCCCAGAAATAAGCATGATTACCTGATGACCAATTTTGCAGTGACTGATCCTGCCAATAATTTGTTCCTTCATGACTACAAAATTGAAAAGCAAGATAGCCTGCTTCAGCCTGAGTTGCCGGTTTATCTGGCTATTAACGACAAGAACAGATCACATATTTTACAAGGCGCAGAAGGAAAGTATACAATCGAAGCAAACATGGCCAAACAGAAAGTAGCTATTACATTGTCGACAGAACCAAGCAAGCCAGTGCTGCTTCACAATGGCACTGGCTATGAAACGTATGGAGAATACACCAAAGCCGGATACTATTCCTACCCAAGGCTGCAGGCAACGGGGAGACTCTATATCAATGGTGATTCTGTTGAGGTAGCCGGGGAGCTATGGTATGACAGACAGTGGAATTGCGTAGGCGTGTGGCAGAAGCAGGTGGCCTGGGATTGGATATCAATTCAGTTGGACCAGCCAAAAGAGGAGCTGATGCTATACAGGTTGCATCATTTTGGTGATAATAATGTGCTTTATGGCGGCAGCTACTATACCAGCAATAATGAGGTAATCTCTATTGATAAGAAAGATATTAAGCTTATAGAGCTTGATTTTTGGAAAAGTGGTAAGTCGAAGGCTATTTACCCGGTGAAGTGGAAATTGGCCATTGATAAGCTTGATTTAGATGTAACAATAGAAGCCAGGATGCCTAACCAGGAATTGGGAGTAGGATTTACCTCATTATATAAGCTGTATTATTGGGAGGGAATGTGCTCTGTAGTAGGAACTATGGGTGGAGAGCCGGTTACCGGTAAATCATATGTAGAACTAACCAACAGGGACGCTTTTAAAAAGTATCGTGATTAAGGAATTTGTGAAAAATTTGGAGGGGAGGCTCAAAAGGCCATTGCCCGGGGCAGAGGCTCAGAAATTGATGATGCCTGTAGAAAGTATCAACTCACGGTTTGACCTCAACCAGAATAATGCTCGCTTAGGGGGCGTGTTGATTCTGTTTTATCCATCTGATGGTGAGATATACCTCCCACTGACACAGCGACATGACTACGGAGGTACGCATGGTGGCCAGGTAAGCTTTCCAGGGGGGAAATGGGAGGAAGGGGATCTGGACCTGGAACACACCGCGTTAAGGGAAACCAGCGAAGAGATCGGGGTTAATATGTCTGACATAGCCGTTATCGGGAGACTGACAGATCTTTACATTCCTCCTAGCAACTTTCGCGTAACACCTGTTGTAGGTTTCACCGAAAAAAAGCCTCAATTTAATATTGACCCATACGAAGTGAAGGAATTGGTGGAAACTCCCTTGTCGCTCCTGGTTAAAAAATCAACAGTAAAAAGAAAAGACATACTTGTTCGTGGATCTTACAGTCTAAATGCACCATTCTTTGACATAGCTGGTAAAACAGTGTGGGGAGCGACTGCCATGATGCTTTCTGAGCTGGTTGAGGTGGTGAAGGAATTAAAAAGCAATTTGTAATTCTTGCCTAATATGCATTAGTTTGGGAAATCTATAAACTCCAAAACGTGATGAAGGAAGAACATTTTGAACCTTTTTTTACTAACGATGCTGTTATTTTTGGCATTTTAATGACTTTGCTAGCCATTATTTTCAAAACAGCGGCAAGTAAAAACCCGGGATGGCAGAAGTTTTACAAAGTTATTCCCACTATTCTGCTGTGTTATTTTCTGCCTTCATTACTGAATACATTTGGTCTGGTGGATGCTGAGGAGTCGAAGCTATATTTTGTTGCATCGAGATATCTTCTACCCGCTTGCCTGGTTTTGCTGACGCTAAGTGTGGACTTAAAGGAAGTAATAAGATTGGGGCCAAAAGCGTTGGTCATGTTCTTTACGGCAACAATAGGTGTGGTCATAGGCGGGCCACTGGCCATACTTATTGTTTCAGCAATTAATCCTGAATTTGTTGGGGGTATCGGTCCTGATGCTGTCTGGAGAGGGATGACCACCATAGCAGGTAGCTGGATAGGGGGGAGCGCTAATCAGGCGGCTATGTATGAGCTTTTTCAACCTACCGATACCCTGTTTTCAGTTAGTATAACAGTGGACGTAATAGTGGCGGAATTATGGATGGCTGCCTTATTGCTGGGAATAGGCCGGACGGATAGGATCGATCATTTTTTCAAAGCCGATAATTCTGCCATCACAACGTTAAAGGATAAAATGGAGGCATATAGCCTTAGCATAGCTAAGATCCCTACTTTGGCAGATTTTATGATCATACTTGCCATTGGGTTTGGCGCCACAGGTTTTGCTCATTTCATTGCTGATATTGTAGCACCCTATATAGGTGAAAATGCTCCCTATCTTAAAAACTTCAGCCTTGATTCCCAGTTTTTCTGGATTGTGGTTATTTCAACAGCCATCGGAGTTATATTCTCATTTACAAAATTACGCCAGTTAGAGGGTGCAGGAGCTTCCAAGATAGGTACTGTTTTTATATTTATTCTTGTAGCGTCTATAGGCATGAAGATGGATGTGCTGGCCATTTTGGAAAACCCCGGCTTCTTTTTGGTCGGACTGGTATGGATGATTATTCATGCAGCGCTGCTGATCATTGTGGCTAGGTTGATCCATGCTCCTTATTTCTTTCTGGCAGTTGGAAGTAAAGCCAACATCGGAGGAGCAGCCTCAGCACCTGTTTTAGCGGCCGCCTTCCATCCTTCACTAGCTCCGGTTGGGGTGCTTTTAGCTGTTTTAGGCTACGCCCTTGGTACCTACGGTGCCTGGCTTTGTGGCATCTTGATGCAGGTAGTGGCGAAGTGATGTAACAGTTTTTTAGTTCTCAATTCACAGTTCACAGTTTTAATTCTATGTCAAACTTAACCAGTTGGCAGTAGGTAAGCGGTATAGCCGCAAGCTTTAAGCTTCAAGCTGTATGTAACCAAACATCTTGGGGCATGAATATTAAGTAGTGTCTATAAGAAAACTCCAAATGGCTTTAAGAAAACGTCAAGGTCAACGCTTGTGAAGTGCCAAAAAGCGGAGCGCACTGAGGTACGTGAGCATTTTTGGGGCGAGCGTAACGCAGACATTGGTGTTTTCTTAAAGTCACTAAGTAACAAAAGCCGGCTTTACTAAGCCTGGAAGGACTAGTAAAGCTTTCGCCTTAGATCAATCGGCAGAAGCAGTGGGCAAGTGGAGCAGTGTAGCCGAAAGCTCTAAGCTTCAAGCAGCAAATAAATACCAAACAGACCAATCGGCTGCAGTCCTCGACCAGTAAGCAACCACTAACAATTAACAATTAACAGTTAGCCCTTAACATAGATACAAACCAGTAGGCAATCAGCAGAAGCAGTAGGCACAAGTGCAAGCAACTACCAGTAATCCTAATCAGGGAAGTTCAAAAGACATCAAACATCAGACACGAAACGCTGAATTTTGAATTTATTTAAAATTAATCTAAATAAGTTTGACGAGTAAAAAGCGGCTGCTATATTTGCATCATTATTTAAACCAAGTCTAAATAAATATAATATTCACTCAAAGACGATGAAATATAAACTACTATTAAGCTTGCTAATTGTTGGAACACTCTTCTCTTGTGGCGATGATGATGATGCACAACCTACCTTGGAAGTTCCCCAAACCTATGAATTTACCAGAGATGGGCAGTCTACTGTTAACTTTCAGGGACAGACAGACCGTTTAAATATGGTTTCAGAAATGAAGGCCTACTTATCAACTGGCGATGCAGGAGAGACGCTCGAATTGCAAAAACTATTGAACATGTATTCTAATGAAAATTCTCCTTTTGAGGATCCAGCGCTTAATGCATCTACTAAGCAGTTGAAGGATAAAACCTTTGAAACTGAGAAAAAAACCTTTGAAGAGCTTTTTGACGCAGCAGCTATTGCAAGCACCAAGGGAGATGCTGCTGCCGGTGTAGCCGGTCGCATTGCCAGAGGTTCTGGTAAAACAATACTGGTGAACGAAAAGGGACAGGAATTTACTCAACTTATTGAAAAAGGCTTAATGGGAGCTGTTTTCTACAGCCAAATCTATAATTCATACCTTTCTGACGCCAAGACAGGCGATGATGTAGATAATACCAATTTGGAAAGTGGTAAGAACTATACAAAAATGGAGCATCACTGGGACGAAGCCTTTGGTTACTGGGGTGTGCCCACCGATTTTCCTAACGGGAATCCTGTGTTGCCGGATGAGTATAAAAGATTTTGGGCCAACTATACCAATGGTCGTGATGCATTATTAGGTACTAACAAAACATTGATGGATGCTTATCTCACCGGAAGGGCAGCTATTGTGGCCAAAAGGTATGATATCAAAAATGAGCAAAAGGAAATTATTTATGAAGCACATGAGTTGGTAGCTGCTGGCACTGCCGTTCACTATATTAATGAAGCGCTTGATTACTTCGGTCAAAATCAAGGAGATTTCCTGCATGTATTGTCTGAAGCTTATGCTTTTGTTAAGGCGCTGGAGTACAGCCCTGTAAGGAAAATTACCGAAGAACAGTTAAGCCAGATAAAAAATTCTGATTTTGGTACTGAGGGTGATTTTTGGACTGCTACCGTTGCTGGTTTGCAAAATGCTAAAACTACCCTGGTAAGTGTATATCCTGAACTTGAGCCAGTAAAAGACGAGCTGTAATAATGAAAAATCTATTTTCGACAATAACATTATTAGCCATACTTACCGCTATTGGATGTAAGAATGACGACTCCGGGAGTGTAACTCCCGGATTTGATCGTCAATTGATGCTGGAAGAATTGGCTGATAATGTCATTATTCCAGCCTATGATACACTCAATAAAACAACTACTACATTAGATGCAGCTATGAATGCTTTTGTAGCTGATCCTACTACAACTACACTCAGTAATGCACGAACAGCATTCGAAGCAGCTTACCATGCCTGGCAAAGAGCTTCCTTTTGGGACTTTGGACCGGCCTTCGATGCTTTCCTGATAAGTTCATTGAATTCTTTTCCGGCTTCTAAGGTCGGGATCGATAATAATATAGCTACCGGTACATATGATTTTTCTACCAGTGATGCACAAAGTCAAAAAGGTTTTCCGGCCATCGACTACTTACTTTACGGGGTGGCAAATACGGAGGCCGGTGTGGTAGATATGTTTACAAATGATGCAAACGCAGACAACAGGAGAGCCTATATACAGGCGGTGATGGAAGACATAGTGAAAAGGGTGCATGATGTTGCGTCTGCCTGGTCCGGCACTTATCGACAGTCATTCATCAATAAGGATGGCACAGATGTGGGCAGCAGTGTTGGATTAATAGTCAATGAATTGAATAAATACTTCGAGCGGGTAGCCCGTGACAAGAAAATAGGCATTCCACTCGGCAAGCGTTCCAATGGAATTCCGATTCCAGCCAATGTGGAGGCCTACTATAGTGGTATTTCCATTTCGCTGGCGCTGGAAAACCTGAAGGCTATCAGAGATTTTTATATGGGTATAGGTCCCGAAGAAGATGTAACCGGCCTGTATGAATACCTTGATGCCATCAACGCGCAAGAGGGTACTTTGGCCGATGTGATCAAAGATCAGTTTGAATTGGCCATTAAAGAGGTGGGTGAAATACCTTCTCCGTATTCAGAAACGGTGGAGACTAATCCCGGCCCTGCCAATGAAGCCTATCAGGAGCTTCAGGCATTGGTAGTCTTATTAAAAGCAGATATGCCTTCTGCCCTCGGTGTACTGATCACATATCAGGATAATGATGGTGACTGATCATGATCAAAAAGCTTAACGATAGCATTTATAAGCCATTCTCAATAGCACCCTTAGCAGTTTTCAGGGTGCTTTTTGGCTTTGTCATGTTCGTTAGTGTGATCAGGTTTATGCTCAATGGGTGGGTACGGACACAGTATCTCGATCCAAAATTTTATTTTCCCTATTACGGTTTTGAGTGGATAAAACCTTTAGGAGAAGCAGGTATTTATTCATTATTCGTCATTATGGCGCTGTCAGCGCTTGGCGTGATGCTGGGGTCTTTCTACAGAATTTCCGCCGCCTTGTTTTTTGTAGCTTTTACCTATGTAGAACTGATAGACAAGACCAACTACCTGAATCATTATTATTTTGTGAGTCTCGTGAGTCTGGTGATGGTGTTCCTGCCTGCACATCGAGGATTTTCACTGGATGTACTGCGCAAGCCAGCGTTAAAACTGGACAAAATACCCTATTGGTGTGTACTGATCATTCAGCTTCAATTGGCCGTGGTGTATTTCTATGCCGGGGTAGCCAAACTCAATTATGATTGGTTGGTTGAGGCTTTGCCATTGCGAATGTGGCTTTTGCCTCACACTCATCTGCCTGTAATAGGCGGGTTTTTGGACAAGTTGTGGGTGGCGTATTTCTTTAGCTGGTTTGGCGCTGTTTACGATCTCTCCATCCCATTTTTGTTGTTCAACGGTAAAACCAGGACATTTGCTTATTTGGCTGTAGTAGCCTTTCATATTCTCACATGGTTGCTGTTTCCTATCGGCATGTTTCCATTCATCATGATCCTGGCTACATTAATTTTTTTCAAACCTGATTTTCATCAGCGTTTTATTCAAAATATCATACGAGTTTTGCAGCGGCTCAGAGTTTATAGGGAAGCAGCAATCGCGAGAAACAGGAATTCAACGGCTCCGGTAGGGAGTAAGCTTGTGGTAAGTTTTTTTGCAGTTTTTCTGCTTATACAAATACTGTTGCCGTGGCGCTTTCTGCTGTACCCGGGGGAGCTTTTCTGGACAGAGCAGGGTTATCGCTTTTCGTGGCGGGTAATGCTGATGGAAAAGGCTGGATATACCATTTTTCACATCACCGACCCTGAAAACGGCCGCAGTTGGGAGGCCTATGCACATGATTATCTGACTCCAATGCAGGAGAAACAGATGTCAACGCAGCCAGACATGATTTTACAGTATGCTCAGTTTTTGGAGCGGGAATACATAAAGCAGGGAGTTAAAAACCCGGAAATACGCGTGGAGGCCTATGTTACATTGAATGGCAGGGGCAGCCGTCTTTTGATAGATCCCAAGATAGATCTCACAAAAGAAAAAGAAGGATTTCACCATAAAAATTGGATTTTGTCTTATAGCAAGTAATGAAAGGGATTAAGAAATACATTTTTTTTACACTAACGCTGCTTTCTTCTGTGCAGGTTGCTTTGGCACAAGTCACCATTAGTGGTACAGTAGTTACCGATAAAGGCGAAGCGGTGGAAGGAGCAGATGTATTTCTTCAAAATACTGCTTACCTGACCTACACTGATAATAAAGGACGTTATAAACTGACGAATGTGCCCTATGGCACATATGCCCTGGCAGTCTTCTATATGGGTAAAGCTACTGCAACACGAGAGATAATACTGGATGAGGGCAAAATGACATTGCTGGTTGACTTTGAACTGCAGGATTTTTCAACTGAGCTTGATAATGTGGTGATTAAAAGTGAGAGGGAAGCTACTACCGGCATCCGCAGGTTGCAATCGGTTGAGGGAGCTGCCATTTATGAAGGCAAGAAGAATGAGGTGATTGAATTAAATGATATTACTGCTAACCTGGCGGTGAACAACAGTCGCCAGGTGTATGCAAAAGTACCCGGACTCAACATTTGGGAAAGCGATGGGGCAGGATTGCAATTAGGCATTGGCGCCAGGGGCCTTGATCCAAGCAGAACCGCTAATTTCAATGTGCGACAAAATGGATATGATATTAGCGCTGACGCACTTGGATACCCGGAAAGCTACTATACACCCTCGACTGAAGCGTTGGACCGTATTGAAGTGGTTCGGGGAGCTGCCTCATTACAATATGGGACACAATTCGGGGGCTTGCTCAATTTTGTACTGAAAGAGGGGCCGGAAGATAAAAAAGCTCAAGTAACGACAAGAAATACTGTAGGCTCATATGGTTTTCTTAGCACTTTCAACAGCGTTGGGGGTACTGTTGGGGCATGGAACTACTATACGTTCTTTCAGTATAAACAAGGTGACGGCTGGAGGGAAAATAGTCAGTTTGATTCGAAAATGGCTTACGCGTCCGTAAAATACAGCCCTTCGCACAAGCTCAGTGTAAAGTTCGAATACACGTTCATGGACTACCTGGCACAGCAACCGGGAGGATTGAATGATTATTTTTTTGCTGATGATCCCAGGCAGTCTATTCGTGGAAGGAATTGGTTTCAGGTAAACTGGAACCTGATGGCCAACATTATCGATTATAAAATCAACGATAGGCTGAAGTTTAACCTCAGGAATTTTGCCTTGCTGGGAGGAAGAGATGCATTGGGTAACCTGGGAAGGATAGATCGTATTGATGACCTTGAAATGCCGCGAGACCTTTTTTCTGATGATTTTAACAATTTCGGTAGCGAAGGGAGGCTTATCTACAACTATACGATAGGCCGTCAGCATGCAGTGGCTTTAGTGGGAGCCAGGTACTACAACGGTTTTACCGATAGAAAGCAAGGCAATGCAGATGCGACCTCAGAACCTCACTTCGACTTCCGCAACCCTGATGATCTCGAGGGATCAGACTTTAATCTCCCCAGTGAAAACATTTCCATTTTTGCGGAAAATATCTTCGATATTACTGAAAAATTTAGTGTGACGCCTGGGGCAAGGTTCGAACGTATCTATACGGGGGCTAAGGGTTATTATAAGGATGCTATTCTTGTTAAAGACCCTAATACTGGTCTGGCTGTAGATTCTACCTTCAATGTAAGCGAGTCGAAAGGGAGAGAGAGAGCATTTATATTCTTTGGTGTCGGGTTGAGCTATAAGCTGAAAAATAAGGAGTTATACGCCAACTTCTCGCAAAATTATAAGTCTATCAACTTTAATGATATACGAGTAACAAACCCTAACCTGGTGGTGGATGAAAATATCAAGGACGAATTTGGGTACAATTTTGACCTTGGGTTGAGAGGCAACAAAGCGGGTAAGTTCAATTATGATGTTAGTGTGTTTTATCTTAGATATAACGACCGTATCAGCGCCATTCAAAAGAAGGATGAGGTCAATGTGCGACTTTACCGTTTCAGGGGAAATATTTCTGATGCCTTCAGCACAGGAATAGAAGCTTTTGGTGAAGCAGATCTGTTGGATATGTTTGGCCTTAACAATAATAGTCAACTGAACCTCTTTGTGAATGTCTCCGCTATTCACGCTGAATATCTTTCCAGTAATGATCCTGCCATGGATAAGGTAATAGCAGGAAAAAAGGTGGAGCTCGTGCCGCCACTAAGTGCCCGCACAGGACTTTCTTATATCAATAAGAACTTTAAAATCACCTACCAGTACTCCTACGTACAGGAGCACTTTACCGATGCTACCAATGCAACTTTGGATCCGAGCGCAGTGTCCGGGATCATTCCCACCTACTACGTTATGGACCTTTCCGCCAGCTACCGCTATAAATTCGCTAAGCTGGAAGCCAGCGTCAACAACCTCACCGATAACCATTATTTCACCCGCAGAGCCTCAGGCTACCCCGGCCCCGGCATCATCCCGGCCGATGGCAGGACTTTTTACCTGACTTTGGAGCTGAAGCTTTAGGAATAAATTAGGAAAAGTGGATATAAAGAGTGTTGATATCAAAGCTTTTTTAGATGGTGTCGACACCGTGTTGAATAGTAACACATTTCTTCTAAATACATCAGTTTGCTTTAAAAGTCGCGAAAAGGCGGCAGACGAACTGTTTAAATTTATAACATCTAGTAATTTCATAGTACAAGTACTTGAGCAAGATTTGATTCGAGGCTGGCGAAACTATCAGCAAAATGAGCCTCTGGTTATGCAATATTTAGTGAAACGCAACTTCCGTATTAAACTATCTGAGTTATCTCTTGAAGGAGCATTAAAGTACTTGAAAGCTATGTTAACTGTTGAAGGTAACCCATATAATTTTTGGAGTCTTTATAACACTCCTATAGAAGAGTCTATGGCAAACCGAATTGTTAGAAATTTTCTTAAAAAAATTGACCCAGGGTCAACAGTGGAAGTTATTCACAGCAAATACAGATTTTTGCTATTCCGAGGTTGATCGATGCTCCAATGAGAAAGCAATGTCTTATTTTGGAGGAGATGGCGGATCAGATAGTGCAACGCTAATTATTAGAGAGGATCAGCAGGCGTTTTTGTTGCTTACTAATGGGAGGGATTAAGATAACTTGAGTTCGATATAAAATGCCTGAAAATAGGCGGTCATCCTGCCTGCCCCGAACTTGCCTCGGGGAGGTATCCAACAACTTTTTAGTTGATCTTGTGGATAATGACATTACACCATCATTAACCACAAAGGAAGCAGAGGAGCAACAGAAATCAAAAACCACTACGTCATCCTGGAATTTTCGTAGAGCAACGGAGAAAATATTCAGGATCCCCCCAATCAGGTGGCAGAGGCTGAAGTTCAGTCACAGCCAGAAGCGAGGAGATCCCGGATCTTCACTGCGTTATGTCCGGGATGATGGTAGTGGGGAATTGAATAGTTATCTGACTATCAGCATATAATGAAAACTTGTCATTGGTACGAAGGAAGGATCTTCCTAAGTTGTTGATAGTACCCTTGAACTTCGGGACAGGTAGAATGACCTTAAAAGGTTTTTTTTGGCCTGTTATTCTGATATGCATACCTTAAATCGGTACCACTATGTCGAACCCAAGTTGACGTAGGTGCCATTGTAGTAAATGGACGATACTTCATTCACAAAAAGAAAATTCCCTCCCCCAACTCAAAAAACCGGCAACCTCTTCACCCCACTTAGCGTAACCAATAATTTAAACTTCAAAATGAAACAGGTCATCCGCCTTTACAAGCAGGCTTATGGCGGGCTGTCTGATGCAGCCTGGGCGCTGGCATTGGTCATGCTCATCAACAGGGCTGGATCAATGGTGCTTCCATTTTTAAGCATTTATCTTACGCAATCACTCAAGTTTGGCATTAAGGAGGTTGGGGTTGTTCTGGCTGCATACGGGCTGGGAGCCATGGCAGGATCATTGCTGGGCGGATGGTTGTCCGACAAGATTGGCAATTACTATGTTCAATTTCTGAGCCTGGTAGTAGGAGGGGTATTTTTCCTGTTTTTGCCTCAGATCACAGAATTTGAGTGGCTTATACCTGCAGTTTTCATTGTTAGCCTTACAGTGGAGTGCTTAAGGCCAGCCAACATGGCATCCGTTGCCTCTTACTCCAAGCCGGAAAACCTGACGCGTTCTTATTCGCTGAACCGGATGGCCATCAACCTGGGCTTTTCCGTGGGACCTGCTGTGGGTGGTATGTTAGCTACATATTCGTATGAGCTACTGTTCTATGCCGATGGGCTTACCTGTATCTCAGCAGGTATTTTTTTCTTTTTCTATTTTAGAAATAAAACTCCGAGAAAAGTAAAACAGGTAGCCGGTGCAGGTGAGGCATTAAAGCACAGTTCACCGTACCGGGATCTTTCTTTTTTGTTGTTTGTATTCCTGGTCGCAGGCTATGCGATTGTTTTTTTTCAACTGTTTAACACACTTCCTTTGTTTTACCGGGAAGCTCATCAATTATCAGAGGGCACAATAGGACTCTTACTGGGACTGAACGGGCTTATCGTTTTTCTTTTTGAGATGATACTGGTTCATTATTTTGAAAAGAGGGTTTCAATTTTGAAAATGATTGTCGCAGGTACCATGCTGTGTGGTGTATCGTATGCAATGCTCAACCTGGCGGGAGGGGTCTTGTTACTTGTGGTGGCTATGTTTGTTCTTAGTTTTGCAGAGATCATGGCCATGCCATTTATGGTGACACATGTCATCAATACTGCAGGAAAGGGTAAACAGGGTAGCTACCTGGGGCTGTATTCATTAAGCTGGGCAACAGCTTTTATGCTGGCGCCTTATCTTGGCACGCGTGTGGTGGCTAATAGTGGCTTTGAGATACTGTGGTGGGGCAGCGCGGGTGTGGCAGCGTTGGTAGGACTATTGTTCTATATAAATTTGTTAAAGCGTTCCTGAAAATTTTTAGTTGCTCTCCAAATATCTACTGACATAAGGGTGTCACACATTCCTTTTTTCTTTGTTATGAAATTTTTAATAATCCTAACAAAATGAGTCCTATGGAAAATGAATTAATTGTAAAAGGTGAGATCATTATCGATGCAGAACCCGGTAAGGTTTGGAATACTTTGACTAGCCCCGAGCGTACAAAGCAATATATGTTTGGCTGTGAGGTACTATCCGACTGGAAGGTGGGTAGCCCGGTGTTGTGGAAGGGTGTTTTTGATGGTAAGGAAATAGTAGCGGTAAAGGGCGAGGTAAAAGCCATCGAGCCCTGTCAATACCTGGCATACACCACCATCGACCCTAACGCGGACATCGAAGATATTCCGGAGAATTATACCACTGTAACCTATAGATTGACTTCGGAGAATGGTAATACAAGACTAAATATCACTCAGGGAGACTTTGCTAAAGTGGCTAACGGGGAAAAGCGGTACCAGGACACGCAGTCAGAGGGGGGCTGGGATGGGATCTTAAAGGAGATCAAAAAAGTTGCCGAAAGGGGATAGCTGATACCGGTTAGCCAAATGCCGTTAGAAGTTAAAATGGTGGATATCAGGGATGGCTTTATTCAGTTATTCTTTTCAATTTAAAAATGTAGGTAAAACCCTAAACCTGTAAATAGGGAGAACTAGATTTTAAAGGCCATGAAAAGCAAATTGTCCATCAAGGACCTGAAAGTAAAAAGTTTCGTTACCGATCTTCAGGTTGGTGAGCGAAACACAGTAAAAGGAGGTAACACTATTGCGTGCTATGAAACAGGTTTTGAATCCTGCATAGTTCAATGCTACTATGCAATGAAATAACATTGTGTTAAGAGGCTGTCTTCTAAAGTCAGGTTGTCATTCCGCACTTGATTGGGATCCCCATGTATGGAAACAAGGGTTCCTATATCAGGTTCAGGATGGCATCAGAGCTTTTTCGAGGCAACCTCTTACTTCCATATATTAGCTTTCTTCCCCTTCACCAACAGGTTCATCGGTAGTTGATATTCTGGAGTTGTTCCAGCCATTATCATCATTGAAATACACATATATGGGTTTTTCGTTCCTGAGCATGTCTATCAGGTGCTCCAACTGATAATGGTGATAATAGAACGAATAATTGTTTCCAGATTTGGTAGCATGAGGGAGCTCTTCATCTGGATCTTCATAAAACCATACCGAACATCGCTCTCCTGATGCCCCTTTCAATATCAGGTTCGTCTTCCCTATTGATCTGGAAGACCAGTTATAATACTGGTAGGTTTGAACTTGAAATGATGCCTGCGCCATAATTCTTAGTTTTTGTTTTTTGACTTGGTGCTTAATACAAGGAATTAGTTACCGTTTGGAGTAAAACTATTTATTGGTTGCGTTCAGCGACATTAGGGTGTTAACACTACCTTCAGACAATCATCTTTTTTATTGTTAAAGATCTCATAAGCATGCGGAGCCTCCGAAAGGGGCAGTTTATGAGTAATGATATCTTCCAATACCACTTTTTCCTCTTCAACCAGTCTGATTAATTTATCGATATACGCCTGAACGGGAACCTGCCCCGCCTTGAGTGTCAATCCCTTATCAAAAAACTGACTGAGAGGAAAGTTGTGATAATGAGATCCATAAACGCCTACTACCGACACCACACCACCTCTGCGCACGGTACTGAAGCAGCTTTCCAAAACATTGGTAGTGCCTACCTGTCCGGTTACAGTGTTCACTACTTTCTCCAGCGTATTTCTATCAGCCTCCATACCAACGGCATCAATACATACATCAGCTCCCCTGCCCTCGGTCATATCACGGATGATGCCGACCACATCCTGCTCTGCAGCGTTGATCACCAAAGAATTTGCAACCTTCTTAGCCTTTTCCAGGCGATAAGGCTGAATATCAATGCCAATCACTCTACCAGCGCCATGTAGCCAGGCAGACTTTTGCGCCATTATACCTACTGGTCCGCAGCCAAAAACCGCCACTGTTTCACCTCCTTTTAAATTGGCCCAGTCTACAGCTATGTAGCCAGTAGGAAAGATATCAGTCAGGAAAAGTACCTGATCATCGGTAAGAGCATCCGGCACCCTGCGTGGGCCCACATCGGCATAAGGTATGCGTACATATTCTGCCTGACCACCCGCATAACCTCCGTACAAATCAGTATAACCGAACAAGCCGGCTCCTTTTTGATCCATCAGGGCTCCCTCAGGACCATAATGCTTCTCGTTAGAGTTTTCACAATGTGGATAGAGGTTATGCTGGCAAAAAAAGCAGCTTCCACAACTAACAGGAAATGGCACCACCACACGGTCTCCGACCTTAAGATTAGTTACCTGTTTTCCCAATTCAACTACCTCGCCCATGAATTCATGACCGACTATCATATTGGAAAGTTGAGGGATCTTGCCGTTATAAATATGTAAATCGGATCCGCAAATGGCTGTTTCAGTAACTTTGATTATGGCATCTCTTTCGTGCTCCAGTTTGGGGTCATCTACAGTATCCACCTTTACGTCTTTTGGTTTATGATATCTCACTGCTTTCATATCCTTCTTTGTTTTTGTGATGAATGTTTATGTTTAAACACTCCTTACGATACAGTGTTAAGCTTCAAATTGCGAGTGGCTGACTAGTAACCATTTAATTTTCTATCAACAGAGGGAGTCGGGAGGGATTAAAAAAACTCTTGTCGTCATCGCACCTGCCTCTCCGGAGGGGCTCTCAATGTTATTAAGTTAAGAAAAATATCTTCTAAGAAGCACAGTCATCTCGACCCCAAGGGAGAGATTCATGCACCTTTGGAGCAGTTACTTATGCATAGATCCCTCCAAAGTACCAATGACAAGTTGTGCAATACA
>NZ_AMZN01000038.1 GCF_000331535.1 Fulvivirga imtechensis AK7
TGTCAGAGGTGAAGGAGAAGACGTTGAATTGTTTTGAGAACCAGGCTTACCAGTATGAAGAGCTGATAGAGGAGCTGAGCCTACCGAGAGATACCAGCCGCAATCCTTTGTTCGATGTGATGTTTTCCTATATCAACATCGATCGGGAGGAGCTGATGATCCCCGGGCTGACGCTTCATGCCCATAATAGTGGTCATGACATCACCAAATTTGACCTTACCCTTGTAGCAGGCGAGTCGGAAGAAGGTTTATTATATGTCAGCATTGGGTATTCCACGGACCTGTTCAGCGCGGCAACGATAGACAGGTTCATTACCTATTTTGAGCGGATAGTAGAAGCAGTAACTACTGATTTTGATCAGAAGCTGTCAGAGATTGATATTTTATCCTTTGAAGAGAGAAAAATATTACTACATCAATACAATGATACTACAGCAGATTATTCTATTTCAGAAACCATCGTTGAATTATTTGAAGCACAGGTAGCTGAGAATCCAGATCATCCAAGTCTGGTATTTGAGGGAACTATCTTCAGTTATTCGCAACTTAATGGTAAGGCCAACTTTCTTGCCCGAAAGCTGCTTGAGAGAGGTATAGAACCTCATCATACAGTTCCACTAGTAATGTCCAGAGGGATAGAATATGTAGTTTCCTTTTTAGCAATCCGTAAGATCGGAGCATGTTGTGCTCCCATCAGCATCTACTGGCCCGCAGCACGGCTGAAAGAGGTTCTTAATGGGTTGGATGCACCTGTAGTGCTGGTCAACCAAGGGGGCTTCAGTTCTCTCGCGGAGTCAGAGATAAAATCTGAACTATTCCTTGTGAATCATTTAGAGGTAGGGTCAAGCCCAGACAACCTTGGAAGTTTAGTCGATCCCGACTCACTCATGGTGATGTTTCATACTTCAGGTACTACAGGTAGACCTAAGGGGGTACTCTTAACGGAGAGAGGGATATACAATCGCTTCATGTGGATGAACGATTATTTTGGACAGGCTTCGTCTCGCTCAGTGTTAAGGACCACCAAGCATATATTTGACAGCTCACTTTGGCAGCTATTCTGGCCATTAATCAATGGAGGAAAAACAATTATTCCTTCAGAAGATAAACCCTTGGATTTGGAATATTTTTCTGAGCTTTTAAATGCTCATGAGGTTACAATGACTGACTTTGTGCCCTCTTTATTCAATGATTTAGTGAGAGAGCTCGAGAGTAGTACTTCTCAGGGGACATTTGTTAGTCTGTTTGACATTGTGATAGGAGGTGAGGCTATCTCGGTAAGTACTGTTAATAAATTCCGAAAACTATGTCCAAATATACGATTGACCAATCTCTACGGACCTACCGAGGCCAGTATAGGATGTATTTATTATCCGATAGAAGGCAGTAGCTATAGAATTATTCCTATTGGCAAGTCTATTTCAAATATGAATGCCTATATTCTGGACAAAAATGGAAAGTTATGTGCTCCTGGAGTCTCCGGAGAATTATGTCTTGGAGGGGTGGGTCTGGCAAAAGGATATTTTAAACTTCCTGAGCTAACCTCAGATAAGTTCATACCGAACCCATTCAAGCCTGGGGAAAAGGTATATAAGACGGGAGACCTGGCACGTTGGTTGCCAGACGGTAATATCGAGTACCTTGGCAGAATAGACCACCAGGTGAAGATCCGTGGTTTCCGTATAGAGTTAGGAGAGATAGAGAGCCATCTCACTTCACATGAGGCTATCAGGGAAGCAGTGGTGCTGGCTAAAGAAAGGGAAGGAGACAAGTACCTTGTGGGGTATTATGTGTCCAAAGAAGCGCTTTCATCTTCAGAGCTGAGGGATCATTTATCCAAGCACCTTCCGGAATACAT
>NZ_AMZN01000039.1 GCF_000331535.1 Fulvivirga imtechensis AK7
ATTTTGCCCCTCTGATTAGTATCTTTATATCGAACTCACGTTAATTAATAATCAGTTAGTCATAAAAACTATCTTCTTTTAAGCACCCAGTAAAGTCCTTTTACATCAGTTTCCCATTTTGGCAGAATAAAAATAATAATGATCTCTTCAATGGTTTCAATGATACTGATGATAATAGCTATCCAAAACAACCAGGGCACCCATTCATGCAAATAAAAAATAACGAGGAAAGTGGCTTGCAATACAGCGGCCGTTTTAGCAGAATAAGTGTGCAAGCTGCTGGACTTGCCATATCTGATAAAACCAAGGATCAATTGAAAAAGGTACAAGCTGAGTGCAACACTGATAACATAGAAATGCTGGAATATTTTTTCCAGTCCAAATATGTAAACTCCAAAAATTCCCACCAAAAAAGTCAGGGCATCACCAGCAGAATCCAACCTCGCCCCTCTTCTGGAAGTTATCTTCTTCTTTCTTGCCAGATAGCCGTCAATGGCATCCGTCAAAAAGCTGATGATCAGCAGCCAGCCAGTCATCGTCCTTTTATCCAGAAGAATAGCTACAATGATCACAGGCAATGCCGCAATGCGGTACACAGAAAACCAATCTGCTATATTTAGCTTCTTCATTCGCCTTTACAACGCTGCAAAACGGTAAGTGTTTGAGGAAGCGGAGCTTTAAGCTGTAAGCCTCGGGCTACAAGCATATAGTCATTCTGAAAATCCCAAATCGTCATTCGTCATTCGTCAATCATAAATAAAAAAGGTGCAGATCACTCTGCACCAATAAGCTTCAAGCTGTAGGCTTTATGCTACAAGCAATCTCAAATCTAACATCTCACGTTTAACATCTAAATCACTGCACATCCTCCATCTTCACACCGATCATCTCCTCTACCGCCACTTTGGAGATGTTGAATTCACCTTGAGCAGTCACCTGTCTTACCTTCTGGACATTGTACCTGTCCAGTTCCCTGTTGTAAATGTCGAGTGTGATCTCCCCGTTTTTGAATTTTTGCTCTGCTATAGAAAGCGAAGCGTAGATATCTTCCAGTATTTCTGTCTGTATTTTTAAAAGCTCTCTACGCATCAGGTACGTTTCATAGCGAGTCAGCACTTCTGCCCTGATAGCCAGTTTTTGAAGGTCTTGGTTCGACTTTGCTATCAGCGCTTCCTGTTTCTTTTTCTTAACCTCAATAGGAAGTCCTACGAAGTAGCTTAACCGGATCTGGCCGGTAATATTGTATTTTGGAAAAAAAGCAGCCCGGCCGGCCACGTCAGCGTCTTCATTCAGTACAAATTCGTTGAGGTTACCCTGCACCCTGAAGTCGTCAAGCCACTGCCAGCGTGCTTGTTTGATCTCCAGATCCGAAATTTCCCGTTCATGCACCAGTATATCATTGGCCGGATTATTTCTCCAGGCCAGTCTTACCAGCTTTTCTGCAAAGCTGATATCCGTAACATTATCAGGTAAGATCACAGCATTGTAGTCAACCTTCTGAGCATGAATGAGCTGCGGTAAGAAGATCATTAACAGTACGATTAGTTTTTTCATTTATAATTATGTTTTGAGATTAAACCGGAATCAAACTTTTTCAACTTATACATCATGACAAAAATACCATAAAGTATGAAGTTCAAAGGAAATTGTGTAATATTTTCTTTGGCATATAGGGCTATGGTCAAAGCAAAAAAGCTTACGGCAAATGCCGCGTAGTAGGTTTTTATCACCGGGTCACGGGAATTATAATAGTTGGACATACCAACTGCCAAAATAGTAAAATAAACGCCCATTTCTAACAAAAGTCCTATCCATCCTGTTTCAAGCAGTGTTTTCATGAATCCTCCGTCAGGTGGAAATCCGGATAAAGGATGCCCCGGGGAAAACCTTTCGCCATATCCTCCCGTTGTCGTGAGCCCCCCACCTATCGGGTGACTATGCACATAAGGCCTGATACGCTCGCGGTTATATTCACGAAGGTTCATTGAGGCATCTTCGGAGGGATTAAAAGCCGATCTGAACCGGACAATAGGCTTGGCATAGAAAGGCCCGAAATAGATGATGATGAATATCAGCGCTGACAAGCAGGCAAAAACCAATGTTTTTACTTTGGCAATATTAATGATCACATAGGTACCCAGTGCAATCGGGATCATTACATAGGCGGTTCGTGTTCCTGAAAAGAACATGGCCAGCAGCATTAGTAATCCAGAGCAGACGAAGAATAGTTTTTTCCTCCAGGTAAATGGCCCCAACGCCATCAGGCAGGCCACAATACCTCCAAAGCTCATCAGCAGGCCAAAGATCGCGGGGTCCGACAATACAGACCATTTTCTCCACTTACCCTGGATAAACAAAAGATTGATCCGTTCCTTTGTCAGCGTTGCCCACTTCAGATCAAAAGAAGGCAATCCGGCAAACTCCTGGTAAATGCCATATATAGCAATAATAACCCCCAGCGCTATAAAGAATGTAACAAAGAAATGCACGAAGCTCAGCCGGGTAAAAACACGCTGTGCTATAATGAACGTCACCAATCCGCGTAGTATATTCCTTAATCCAAACATATACCCGGACAAGGTACCGGAGGGATTTCCCACCTGCAGCAACAGGTAGGCCGTCCATACAATGATAGCGATGGATATGGGGTTGGTAAATGAAAATTCCTTTGCTATCGAAGCTCTGTTTTGGGAAAAGATATACTCTACAATAGTTCCAAAGAGCAGCAAGAGCAGAAAGGCATCGATACCGACCCCAAAGGGAACATCTATTGAGAAAAGCCGTGTGATAAAGGCCATGAAGGTGGTGAACACGATCAATACCATGTAGGCAAAGCGTGTATTCCCCAGACTATAAAGCACTACGGGCACACCTACAATCAGGGAAAATATCATCACTCCCCCTTTTACACCCATATGTATAATGGCTACAACCGCGGCCAGGCTGAGTATCAACAGTATCAGCAAGCCAAAGAAGTTGTTAAACTTCTCTACAACGATCCTATCAAATAGCCACTGTCTCATAATTACTTAGCTAAAAGAACATTAATTTCAGAAAGATCAGAAGATATACCATAGCCATAAAGCCAAGAACGATCACCTTATATACACTGGTAATCACCTTCTTCCCACTGTCTTTATCTTCTTCAGGCTCAATCATTTATAAAAGCTTTTTTGCTGTTGATTTTATTACCGTCTCATATCCCTGCCGGATAGCCTGACCACTAAACTTAAATATATTAAGCGTATTCACTCCAATTTGTTTATAAAGAATGTACTGTATCACCACTGCCGCAAGTGAATATGTTATTAACGTACCATAAGCAGCCCCTATTATGCCATAATATCTAATGGAAAAATAGGTGATGATAATACCAAGAATAGAGCTGAGTATAATGAAATAAAAGTTAATATGTGCTTTACCAATGGCGTTAAGCGTAACTCCGAATTGCCTTTGAAAGGGCTCAAAAATACCATAAAAAGCCATGATCTGTAAAACCGGTATGGACGCAGGATAGTCAGGTCCCGCTATGAAAAGCACTATGTATTTAGCCAGAAAAAATACCAGCAGCACTCCAGGAACCGTTACTACCAATATCATGGCCACAGACTTTTCATAAAGATACTTCGCAGCCTGAAACCCTTCATTTTTCACCCTGTTGATCATCTCCGGGTAGAAAACCGAAGCTATAGCATCAAGAGGTATCTGAAAAAGATTGGCTACCCTCACTGCGGGAGAAAAAATAGCTACCGCCGCATTACCTATCATACCGGCAAGAAACCATTCCTTGGTGGATTTGTTCAGCATAGTACTCACATTTGTACCAAGAGTATATTTTCCATAATGAAACAATCTCGATAGCCATACGCGATTAAAGTTTTT
Source organism: Fulvivirga imtechensis AK7 (assembly GCF_000331535.1). Lineage (GTDB taxonomy): Bacteria > Bacteroidota > Bacteroidia > Cytophagales > Cyclobacteriaceae > Fulvivirga > Fulvivirga imtechensis. Next base: position 3,883 of record NZ_AMZN01000039.1, read on the forward strand.
ATTGAAGGCTCGCTCATTTCTGGCAAATATATAAGCACTTGTGGAGCTGAGCACATACCCCAGGCTGTATACCAGCGCCAGCAGGTACAGGGAAGTATCCACATCAAAAATATAGACATAGAGGATATAAGCAAAGAGGGTGAACTTCTGTAGAAAAGTACTAAAAAAGGTGCCTGCAAATCTAAAATTAGCCTGTTGCAGGAAGCTAAAATGGGCAAACCACGTAAATCCGTAGATAGCGATAATGCTGATGAGCAGCATGTTCCGCAATGGTGGTGCATCCATCATAAAATTGATGGTAAAAGCCACGCCTACGAATATTACGGAGATGATAGTCGCTGCGATAAGGTTGAGTACCAGTGAGGCGCTGATAATATCATCTCTGTTCTTTTCATCCTCGGAGTTGAGATACCTGAGCAGCGGGTTGTAAATAAAAGCATTTCGTATAGATTCGGAAAGAGCTGTTACCGATAAAAAGACAACCCATATTCCAAAATCGTTCTGGTTTAGCACCCGTATAAGGAAAAAGAAATTGAGTAAGCCAAACGCAGTAATTGAAACCCTGTTGAGTAAAGTAAGGGATCCTGATTTAAACCAGTATGATCCGAATATTTTTTTAAACATAGCCAATTACCAATCGTTGTTATTAGCAAAACCAAGCTTCACCAGGTTCTTACCTGCAGCCGCTTTGAAAGTTGCCTTTTTCTTACTGCTCCAGCTTACCCATTTTTGATTTGGTTTAAATTCCTTCGTCTTCTCGATTGGTTTCCAATGCACCTGCTGATCATCCCCTTTATAGGCTGAAGATCCTAATATCGGCACTTCTTCGACCTGATCCCAGGGATATAGTGCTGGATTTATATGAAGGAAATTAAAAATACGCTTGAGTTCTTCCGGGGTATTTTCGTTGAGGCGCTCATAGGTTACTACCATGTGCTGGTCGGAATACCCGGCCTCGTCCGCCTGTTGTTGAAACTTCAGAATAGTATCTACTCGTTGTGACCAGCGCTGGCTCATCTGCCGAAATGCCCCTGAGCCACCCCACGATTTGGAAAATGACTCCATGGTATCTCTGCCATCTCTGATGAGAATAACCACTTTTGCCTCCGGAAACATGTGGAAAAAGTTGTCCAAATTACCGGCATCGGGCGTTTTCATTAGCAGTGTACAATCTTTTTCTATAAAGCCTTTGAAGTATGATATGAGCCCGTCACCCATGTGTTTCATCAGCATTTTGGCATGTTTTTCCAGTCTTTCATCGCCCCCTTCTACCCATTTCTTCCATGTGCTCACCGTTTTATAGCAGTAGTTTTTTATAAAATGGCTGTATGAATACAGGCACTGCTCCATGGGCAGCTCAGCGCCATACGGGGCTTGCAATTGAGGGTGCCTCTCCAGGAGATTACCCAGAAAGTTGGTGCCACTTCGTTGGGTAGGCGAAACTATATAAACCATGGACCCCGTAGCCGCGCCACTGCTCTTAGCATCTGCATTGAGGAAATGATCCCAATGTGGATTAAAGGGTGTGTCCGGGTATAGAGGGAAGGGGCTGTCGGAGGACCTGAATAAAAAGTTAGCTCTGATATCACTGTACAAACGCTGTCCCAGCATTTTTCTCAATACTTTGGCCCAGGGTTTTGCGGGCGCACTTTCTTTATTCATATCTAGGTTTAAAACTTAAGCAACAATAATTTTTGCAATATATTCAAAAAAATAACCAATAGGAGGATTGATAGATGTTGACTGTGTTAATTAATTTTCAGCAATCACAATTTTAGGAAATTCTTCTACTGTAAGCTCAACTGTCTCGCTGTCTTCGGCAAGAAGCGACTCCCTCCCTAAAGGCTGATTATCCTCAAGTTTGATGAGCTTTATTTTATTATAATTATCCCCAAGGTCCAGCGTATAGCCTTTCCAGGTGGCATCGCTGTTCGAGGTCAACCAGGTAACGACAGCCATTTTTTCTCCGTTTTTCAGGCGCATAACTCTCAGGTCTCCCTGCTCTTCCAGAGAATCGAAAACAAAGCCCTTTAGCCGGTGTCTCATAGTATTGACAGCAAACCATGAGTGATCTTTTACACCGTTTTTTCGGATCAGCCCTGAAGTGCTAAATTTTACTTTGTAGCCACTATGACCGATCATAGCAGGATCTTTAAGGGTGAAGAGAAACATTTTGTCATATCCGGTAGCGAAAACATTCATGATCAGACGGCTGATATGCTTGGCCTGTGAGTACGTACTGATCTGATGCGAACCTACCGGGTCGGAGAGGGTTGCCGGGGTCCCCAGTTGACTGTGGGCATTCACCACTTTGTCATAGCCTATTTCGGTCAGGTACACCTCACAGCCATCAAAGGCCTCCTTCATTTTTGCAACAAATTCCAGTGATTTGGTCACTATATCGGTGTTTTCAATCACTTCACCCCCCTCTCCTTTCTGAGCACGGCCTCCTTTGAAGGGATAGATATGTGCGGTCATCACAAAATTCTCAAAAGGGTTTACCGGATATCCCAATTCTTTAGCGTTGGCCCGTAATTTCAATATTTCATCCCTCACAGCCAGTATATAATCAGGCTTTATATCTATCGGTCCGGGAAATAGTATTTTCATTTCGGGGTCTGCAGTGCGTATACCATGGCCAGGCCCCATTTGCCCCATATGTCCGTCAATAGCGGCAGATAAAAAGGCCGCCATGCGCGGGGGTGTCATCTGCTCTTTATCAGTAATCCAGTCTTTATCCATCTCATTACCAGGCTCTATGGCGTAAACGAGATCCAAACCTGCTTTTGGCTCGTTGGAATCGGTGAGCTTAAGGGTGGCAGGGTCTATGGTGCCACCTTCGTTCCTGAACTTATTCTTTCCATAGCGAGCGGCAAACTGGTATAAAAATGAGGAGTATGCCTTGTACGACATGGGGTCCTCAGGGTTACCACCGTTGTCGTATGGCAATTGCCATACGTTAATAATATTATTCTCTGGCACATTGGCATACAGTAGATTACGAGCTAAAACCGGAATGGAATGCAGACCATTCTCCTTCATTCGAAGCAAAAATTCATCGAAGTTAAAACCACCGGCCCCTTTTGAAGGGTTAAATCCCATTTTATCGTTGGGATATTCATCATGAGGTATAGATAGATCAACCTTTAGGTTATTACCCCTCCTGTCAACCACAATCTCTTCACCGGTAAACAGGTAAGCATCCATAGCAAATATCCTATGGTACGTAGCCACGCGATACTGATCCCGGATCATCTCTATCGTTGATTCCCGTACCGAATTAACGCCCAGGAATTCATCAAAAGCAGGCTTATCCTTACGTGAAATTTCATCGTACCCGACCTGCTGTGCAAGCGGGTTATGATACAGAACAAATGAGAAAATTATAAATATAAATCCTAACATTATTTTCATAAATTTGAGACGTGATAGCCCTTTGCCAAATACTCAAAAGGCTTTTGGGTTAAATCATTCTGTTCCTTTAACAAACTTCATCCTTTTTGGTTAATTTAAAATAGTTTTAACTAAACTTTTCACGATCAATTACTTAAACAGCTATGTCTGATAAACAATTGTTGCCCGATTTTTTAATTATTGGAGCGGGTAAGTCAGGAACTACCTCATTGGATAACTATCTCAAGCAACATCCCGGGCTATTTTTTAGCAAGGTAAAGGAACCCAATTTTTTCGCCTATGACAATGTATCAACGGATAAAATGGATAAATATGTATTAAGGCATTATAAACAATCCGTTACCAATCTTACAGACTACCAGGAGCTTTTCAAGGAGGCCAAAGCAGACCAGCTTAAAGGCGAAACCTCCAATACCTATCTGACAGTAGAACATGCCGCTGAACGTATCAAACACTACATTCCGGATGTTAAGCTCATTGCCATCCTCCGCCAGCCAACGGAGCGACTATATTCACGTTATTTACATCTTGCAAGAGACAAGCGCCTGCCATCAGAAAACTTCAACGATGTACTTGATAGAAATTCTATCTGGTGGCAACGCAATGATCTTGTAAAAGAGGGATTCTATTATAAAAACCTGTCGCGGTATTATGAATTATTTCCTCATGAAAATATCAGGGTATATTTAAATGATGATCTGAGAAAAGATTCGCTGGCCCTGATGAAAGACATCTTTAACTTTTTGGGGGTGGAGCCATTGAAAACCATCAATGATTCGGTTAAGTACAATAAATCCGGGATCATCAAAAATAGATTTTATGACAGAACCCTGGGTCACAACAGTGTTTTTAAGGTAATGATCAAGAAAATGGCGCCAACAACCATCTATAATAAAGCCAAGGAAAATATTTGGCTCCAAAAGATGGTCAACAACCTTCAAAACAGGAACCTGGAGCAGCCCAAACTCTCCCCTGCTTTGCACGATCAGATAACAAACGAAATCTATCAAGAAGATATCACTCAACTGGGAACTATGCTCAACAGGGATCTGAGTCATTGGCTGACGCCTAAAAGTGCGGGTGTCAGGGCATAATATGGTCACGGTAAACGGGTTGAAGTTACAACAGTGAGTGATGCTAAATACTCATGGGTGCAGTTGACCTTGGTAAGCCCCTTCTCTCGCAACAATAACAAGCTGAGGCCGCAGGGTTAACAGAGGTTTGTTGAAGCATCATGAGTGGATTCCCGGAGTATATATTCTGTAATGGATCTTTATTTAAAACCACATATAATATTACATACCCTTTATAAAGGAGCATAATAGCGGGTAATTTGTGGCAGTTATTCTAAGACTTAACAGACGATAGCCAATGCCTAAAATGAGGCCTTCATTAAGAATTGCCACGATATATTTTATTATTGGCGCTACATGGATTTTATTATCGGATGTGGCTGTAGATACTTTTTTCGATGATAAGCACGTAATACGCGAACTGCAGACATACAAAGGATGGACCTTTGTGGTACTATCAGCGCTGTTAATATTTGCTTTAAGCAGACAGTATGAAAAGCATCTGAATAATAAGATAGCTGAGCTTCGCAATGCTAACCAGGACCTGAAGCTATTCTTTTATAAAGCATCACACGACTTAAGAGGGCCTGTCAAATCAATTCTTGGACTTACAGCGCTTATGCAGATGAACAGGCATGATAAAGATATGCCGCTAATGGTCACCCATATAGAACAATCAGCCAGAAAAGCCGATCACCTGATATATGACCTTGATCAGTTGACCAATATTATCGAAGGGCCTTTACAAACGGCCCCGGTAAATTTCCCGGCCCTGCTAAAAAAAATCTTCGCACGCTTACAAGCGCAAAACCCCGATTTCGCCAACAAAGTCAACATGGTTAGTCAACTTAATATCAAGGAATGTCAGTCTCATCTTTACCTGCTTGAACTCATCATGGAAAAGCTTTTGGAGAATGCAATTGTATTCACCGCTCCATATCGTGATTCTCCTGAAGTAGCTGTGTTGATCAATCGCACCAGAGAGGGGTTATCCATAAAGGTTAAAGACAATGGCATAGGCATACATGAAAGTCGTATGCACCGTATATTTGATATGTTTTACAAAGGCACCGAAGCCTCAAAAGGCAGTGGGCTGGGGCTGCATATAGTGCGTTTGGCAGTAGAGCGACTGGATGGAAAAGTATTGGTAGATAGTACGGAAAGAATAGGTAGCACCTTCACTGCGCTGATACCACTGACAGATAATTCGTAAAAAGAAGCCGTCCCAAAGCAGGGACTGCCTGCCTGAGCATGTTTACTTTCAACCTAAACCAAAGTAACAAATGCCAGAAATGACACCCAAAGTGATGGAAATTCTCTGAGCCGGCTTCAAGATCAGATTATGCTTCGCAGTAATATCCAGAGTCACCACAGCAATGCGTCCAGTAGCCGAATGTAATTACCGTAGGGCATTCATTTTTACCGCATACAGTTGCTGAAGCTCCACCCATTACCTTTACTGTCTCACTTTGCTTAGTTTCCATTTCGGTAACGAAGCTTTCCACTTTGATCTTTTCGATTTTAAACTTTTTCATGCGTTTTTAGTTTGGTTTTTAATTGATTTTGATTTTACAAAACAAACCTACTACCAAAAAGCCTAATAAAACATCACGGAAAACCGTGATATTAGCAGTTTAAACAGATAACGAGGCGGAGCGATAAGCGCTGAGTGCTGAGGGTAGACATCCATTTTACATTCAATGTGCTTAAGGCAAAAACTTCAGGGATGCTTTACTAAACTTCTGAAAGTTTGGCAAACCGTACTGTTGAGGAAGTCCGATCAGGCGCTAAGCTTTCCCGGTACTTGACCCGGCGAAGGGCGAAGGGCAGAGAGCGGAGCGATAGGCGGTTTCATTTAAAATTGTCAGGAACTTCATTTGCTTTTCGGGTTATTTGCTCGAAATTAACCTTTTGAATTTCGATCAACCATACCATGAGACCTCTATTATTGCTTGCTTTGGCCATTATAATGGCATCATGCAGCACCTTTGTACCGGTGAGTAAGACACTTCCACCTGAAATTCGCTTACCTGATAACAAGGGAGACTTCCTTTTCATCAGCAGATTCAATGCCGACAGCCTACCTTTTAATAACGATAACAAGGTAGAAGTTTTTAAGCTTGGACATAATGCCTTTTTGCAGGGACTTAGTGCCGGCTTTGATACCAGCAGATACTTTCACCTTACCCTGGCTGATACTATTATAGGTAATACAGCGCCCGTAGAACCGGCTAATGATCTGAGTGCCACACGTGCAGAACAGCTTTGTACGATCCACAATAAAGGGTATCTGCTGACTCTGGATGCATATAATCTTTACTTTGACCAGGAAGTTGACGTGGTGAAGTTAGAGGATGGCACTAAGGAACGAACGGCCTACTACGACCTGGTGGTGGAGACCTACATCGGGATGTATAACCGATACGGACAGGTATTGGATCGCTATCGCGATGAGTTGAGGATCCAGCACGATAAAAGGTCTGTGATCAGCGGACTTCTGGCCGTGGGACCATCGATGGGTAAGGCAGACAAAAATGCCAAGCTCATTTCTGACGAATTGGGCAGGAAGTTCATACACAAATTCTATCCGGTATCAGTTGTTGAACAACGTGAATTTTACCATACCAAAGGGTTCAGCAGAGCTTACAAGGCATACCAAATGGGCCATTGGGCAGAGGTTGAAAATGAACTTTTACCACTAACCAGATCAGAAGAATCAAAAATAGCAGGCCGGGCTGCTTACAATATGGCGGTGCTTTGTGAAAACCTCAACCGCCTGGATGAGATGACTTACTGGTATGGAGTAGCGCAAGAGAAGCTGGGTGATAAGATGCCGACCTGGTATAATTGATTAGTAAGCCCTACAAGCCTCGCCAGTAATTTGGTGTCAGTAAAACCAATATAGTAAATAGCTCCAGACGGCCAAGGATCATCACTATTGACAGCGTCCATTTGCTTATATCATTGAGGTGCGCAAAATTATTTACCGGGCCAACTGTACCCAAACCAGGGCCTATATTTCCCTGACAAGTAGCTACTGCTCCCAAAGAGGTTACAATGTCGTTTCCCGTAAAGGTGAGAATAAACACACCAAAAACGAATATCGTTAAATAGAGGATAACGAAAGCCATGACATTGAACATGGTATCCTCCTTAACAGCACGTCCACTGATTCTAACAGGCATGACCGCAGAAGGATGCAACTGCCTTTTTACAGCCAAAAAGCTATTTTTTAGAAGTAGGGTAAATCGAATCACTTTGATCCCCCCTGATGTAGAACCTGCAGATGCCCCCGAAAGCATAAGCAACAGGAATATGAAAGAGACAAGAGATGTCCATGTAGTGTAGTCAGCAGTAGCGAATCCGGTAGACGAAATAATTGAAACTACCTGAAACAGGGCATCGCGAAATGCCTTCTCAAACTCATTCCATGTCTGTGAAAATACTATCACCGTTGTTACCAGAGACACCACCACAATGATTAGTATGTATACCCGAAACTCCTCATTAGCAAATATTTTCTTGAACTTTCCCTTAAAAAAGAAGTACAACAGTGAAAAGTTAGTGCCGGCAATGATCATAAACACAATGATGGTATATTGTATAAATGGTGAATCATAGTAGGCAACACTATTGTTTTTAGGAGAAAAGCCCCCACTCGCCATAGTTGTAAACGAGTGGCTTAAAGCATCATAAAAAGTCATCCCTCCAAACATTAGGATGACCGTTTCCAGAATAGTAAGTCCAAGATAAATTGACCATAGACGGCTGGCTGTGTCCTTGATTTTTGGCTTGAGTTTGTCATGTGTTACTCCTGAAGCTTCTGCAGCAAACAATTGCATACCTCCTATCCCCAATGTCGGCAGTATCGCCAGGGCCAAAACAATTATACCCATTCCTCCTACCCATTGTGTGGTACTTCTCCAAAATAGCAGGCCGTAAGGTAGCGCTTCTATATTATTGAGAATGGAAGCCCCGGTTGTAGTGTAGCCAGACACTGTTTCGAAGAATGCATCGGTGAAATTATCGATATGACCCGAAAGTAAAAATGGAAGAGTTCCAAATACCGACATTAATATCCACCCAAGCGATACTACCAAAAAACCATCTCTTTTCTTTAGTTCTTTATTCCTGGTCTTCCTTGTTACGAGCCAAACAAAAAGTCCGACCCCTGCCGTTATGGCCCCGGAAATGAATATTGGCCTGACATCTTCATGATAGTACATTGAAAATGGAAGACATAACCACATAAAAAGGCCATTGAAAATCAATAACAGCCCCAGAAGATTAAATATGACTTTGTAGTTTAGTCTCATAAGCCATTGGTTCGGGGGCGAGTGTGAACCACAGTACGTCCTCTCAATTTCATTCGCACAACATCGTTACTTAACACCATCAGCTATTCCCTTCCAATCAGGGAGAAGGATTATATAGGCAAAGTAAGTTGATATGATATAAGGGAAGGATAAAAAAAATGATGTGGATATAAAGATTTTATAAAGACCTAGCTAAAGCGATAGCCTACGCCACTTTCAGTGATAATATGCCGGGGATTATTGGGGTTGTCCTCTATCTTTTTCCTCAGTTGAGCAACGAATACCCTTAAGTACTGTGTTTCGGATTGATAGCCAACGCCCCAAATCTCCTTTAAAATGTATTGATGCGTAAGTACCCTACCTGCATTCTTGACAAAAAGGGCAAGTAAGTTGTACTCTGTTGAGGTCAGTTTAACAATTTCAGCATTTCGCTTTACTACCCTTGCTATAAGATCAACCTGCAAATCTCCTGCTGTTATCAAGGGTTCCTGTAAATGCATATTCTGCCCCAAACGTATCGCTGAACGTATTCGAGCCAACAATTCTCCAGACCTGAACGGCTTGGTAATATAATCAGTTGCACCATTATCCAGAGCGGAAATGATATCCTGCTCACTGTCCTTTACGGACAGAATAATTATGGGCTTATGATACCACTCTCGCAATTCCGCTAGCACCTGATGCCCATCTTTATCCGGCAGACCTATGTCCAGCAAGATCAACTCGGGTGGATGATTAGCGGCCGCTACCAGGCCCTCCTTTCCGGAGGCGGCCTGTACAACCTTATATTGATTGCTTTCTAATGTAATTCGTAAAAGCTTACGGATCTGCGGTTCATCATCTATAATGAGTATTTCAGCCTTGTTCATCCTTTAATTCATCATCGGTTACAAACATGCTTTTCGCAGGGAGCTCAATAATAAATTCGGCACCACCGGCCTTTTTATTTTTTAATCTTATCGTTCCGTTGTGCGCTTCAGTGAAGCCTTTGGCAATAGAAAGACCCAAGCCTGACCCTCCGGTAGAAAACCGGGCACCTCGATAAAACTTATCAAAAATAAAAGCAGCATCACTTTCGGATATACCTTTGCCATTATCGGAAATTGAAAACACGCAACCGCTATCACTCTGGAATACTCTTAGTTCGATCGATGATCCCTTGGGAGTGTAGTGCAGGGCGTTGTGGAGAATGTTATTCAGCGCCTGTTCTATCAGTCCCCTGTCAATTTTGAATAAAGGCAAATTTTCATTCTGTTCAAAATATATCTTATAGTCTGTAGCACTATCCCGGTAATTTCGGATGACTGTATGCATCAGTTCATTTACATCGCACCAATCGAGTTTAGGCTGAAGTACGCCTGCTTCCAATCGACTCATATTCAGAAGATTTTCAACCTGTCTGTTGAGTCTGAAACCCGCAATTTCGATTTCATTAATAAGCTCTGCTTTATCTTCTTCTGAAAGCTTGGTGTCATTTTCCCGAATAGTATCAACGGCACCCACAATGGTGGATATAGGTGTTCGCAATTCATGCGACAACGAATTGATAAGGGTATTATACAGTGTAATGGTCTTTTCTCTACCCTCTTTGTCTCTTGCCTTCCTTTCAAAATTCCTGATCTTGGAAGTCAGCACGATGTTGATCAGGGCAATAACGAAATACATCAAAAAAAGTAGTACATCTTCGGGAGTTCCAACATGAAAAGTATGTGTGGGCGGGATAAAAAAGTAATTCCAGATAAGGGCACTTAAGACTGCAGCGGTAAGTACCGGGAAAATGTCAAAGAGCATTGCCAGAATAGAGACTACGAGTAGTAGCACAAGGGCTACTTCCCTGTAGCCTATAAGATTGGCTAAAAAGTAACAGGTAATCGTCACCAATACGATAAGCATTAAACTGATCAGGTATTGGGTGCTTGTATCAGGTTTTCTTGTTTTTAATCTGTACGCCAAATTCTTTTCGTACAAATCTACTTAATAGAAACAAGGATTTTCTAACAATTCGGATGCGAAAAATGGAGTAGCTTTATCTAAACTTTGATGATTCAGTAAACGTTTCGAAGATTTGAGTGTGAATTGTCTTTGGAGAGTGATGCGCACTAGAGATAGTCATGACGCAGAGCAATTTTCCCTAACAAGGTTAGCAACAAAAAAACCTTGCAAATTATTCGTTTACAAGGCTTATCAGAGCCCCCAGTCGGATTCGAACCAACGACCTACTGATTACAAGTCAGTTGCTCTGGCCAGCTGAGCTATGGAGGCTTCTTTTATTAATCAAACCCTTTATTGGTTAACTTCTCCTCACTTTTGAGTGGTTGTTACCGTAAGGGACTGCAAATGTAATGCACGATATTTTAAATGCAAACCTTCGCTAAAAAATTTTTTTTACTTTTTTAGTCAGACACTGTTCTGATCACTCTCAACTGCTGTTTCAGGTTCTTTAATTCGTTGTTGGCAGACTTAATTTTAGAGTTAAATTCGTCTTTCAATTTGTCGGCTGTTTTCGAATCAGCAAAGAACTCAAGGTTGTTTTTCCACAGAGCAATATCATGTTCTACCTTGTTGATCTGCTTTCTGATCGCCTGCTCCTTTCGGTGAATCTTTTGATCTGCATTCGGTCCGCTGAGCAGTTTGTTTACCTGGTTTTCTATGCGGATCTGCTGGCGATCTTCATTGGAAAGCCCCTCCATGCCATTGATGAATTTATCAACTACTTCTGAGTAGCGGCTCTTTATTTTCGATATGCTCTTGCGCGGTACAAATCCAATGTCGAGATACTCATCCTGAAGGTCTCTGAACTTTTCAAGGTCGTCAGATTTTTCTACTGCCATCTTTTCTATCTGATCACAGATGTTTTCTTTCCTCTTCAGGTTTTCTTCGAATTCCTTCTCTACCTCGTTATTTTTAGACCTTTTTTTATCAAAGAAATGGTCTGCAGCCTCTTTGAATTCCTTATAAACAGACTCTCTGTATTTTTCAGGTACCGGGCCGATCTCTTTCCACTCCCGCTGCAGCCGCTTAAACTCATCAGCCGTTTTTTGCCAGTCAATACTGTCTTTGATTTCCACTGCTCTGTTTACCAGCTCCTTCTTCTTTTCCAGGTTTCCTTCCCGCTGTGCATCAAGCTTTTTAAAGAAGGCACTTTTATTGTTAAAGAATGTTTTAAAGGTACCCCAGAACTTCTTGTTTACTACCTTGGCCTTAGCGCGAGGCAACCCACCCACTGCTTCCCATTTCTTCTGCACATCCAGTATCTCTTTGGTCTTGGCGTTCCACTCCTTGATGCGATCAGAGTCAAATGATGCAAATGGCTGCACCTCTTCGGCAAGCTGCTCTTTTACCTTAAGGTTTTCCTCCAGTTCCGATTTCAATTGCTCCACGAACTCCTTCCTCCGTGCGTAAACGGCATCAGAAGCGCCCTTAAAACGCTGCCACAGGGGCTCCTGCTCTTCTTGTGGCACAGGGCCGATGTGCTTGAATTCATGGTGCAGCTCATTGAGCTCTTTTATGGCTTCTTTCAGGTTTTCATGCTCCACCAGCTTTTCAGCGCGTTCACATAGCTCAATCTTCGACTCCAGGTTTTTCTTCCTGTCGAGCTCTTTTAGTTCGAAATATATACTTCTGTTGTCGTAAAAACGATCTACAAGAGCATTGTAGTTTGCCCAAAGTGTTTTGGCATATGCCCCTGGTACCGGGCCCACATCCTTCCACTCGTTTTGTAGGTTTTTAAACTCATTGAAGCTGATATTGGTCTCTTCTGAGTCAACAAATTCACGAAGCTTTTCAAGGATAGCCTGTTTCTTTTTAAGATTAGCCTCTTTTTGCTCTTCCTTGGCCTTTACAAACTGAGCACGCCTGTCTCTGATGAGTTTATAATTAGCATCAAAGCGGGTGGTGAGCTCATCATATTTGAAGTCAAAATCTTCCTCCGCACCACCGTCTGCAACAAACCTTTCGAGTGCTTCACCCCGCTCCTTCTCCTTTATCTCATCGAAAAGAGGCTTGATCTCACGAGCTACACGCTCAGCTTTTTGAACATTATCGTCTTTGGCCAATGATTTTATCAGCTCTACAAATTCTTCTTTAGAAAAGTTAGAATAATCTATTTCTTCGTCATGCTCTTCCTCGTCTTCTTCCTCGCTGTCCTTTTCGCCCAGATCTACTTCTGAATCCAATGACTGTTCCTGACTTTGCCCGGAAGTATCGGCTACAACCTCTTTAGTTGTTTCCTCAGCAGTATCCTTTTCCCCGGAAGTCTGTTCCTCGATTTCGGCAGACTTTTCCTGAGATACCTTCTGCTGTTCATCAACATCCTGGCTGTCAGTATCTAAATTTTCTATTTCCTTGATGTCCTTCTCTTTATCCATTTGTACCAGTATTCAACCTCTATAACTGTAAAAATAATAAAATCATTCAATTTAAACGTGGGTCAGTTGGATAATTTGAATATATGTTATACCTGCCTCCCAATTGTTTTAACACTGCTCTCCAAAGATTTTCTCCATCTTCTTCGAAAACCAGGTCGGGAGTAGCATGGTTAGCCACAATCCATGAATCCGTTTTTAGCTCATCTTCCAGTTGTCCGGCACCCCATCCGGAATAGCCAATAAAAAACCTGAAGTCCTCAGCTTTGATCTGTTTGGTGTCGATAAGGATCATCAACTGTTCAAAATTACCACCCCAATACAATCCCGGGCTCACTTCTACACCACCTTCCAAATAGTTCGCACGATGAATAAAATGCAGTGTATCCTGCTGAACCGGTCCGCCTATGTACACCGGTTCGTTGAAGCTGTTGACATCTTCCATGATTTCTTCAAGCGTAACAGCCGAAACCTTATTCAACACAAAGCCGAATGATCCTTCGCTGCTGTGTTCACAAAGCAACACAACTGTCCTTTCAAAATTCGGATCAGGAAGGAATGGTTCTGAAATGAGCAAACTCCCTTTTTCCGGCTTCTGATTATTGTTAAATTTAAAATAATCCATATTAATGCAATGCGGGTTGAAGAGGTAAAGATGATAACACCTCAGCCTCTATTAAGTTTAATTCTTCCAGTCGTTTGTAAGTACTATCCCTATCAAAATAAATTAAAGCCATCTTGACAAAAATATTACCATGCTTGGCCTCTGAGGCCCACAAGTTATGGTAAAAGCTTTTCAGCTCACCAGGTTCCAGCGCTTCGTATACCATTCTAAAGCGTTCTGCTCCGCGGCATTCTACGATGGAAGCCAATAGCAATCGGTCCATGAAGCGATCTTCGCGTCCTGACCGGCAGTGATCTATCAGTTGCTTTACATATATATCTTGTCCCATTTCAGCAGGTAACTTCACCCCGCGCTTCTCCATAACGCTGTATACGGCCTTGAAATGTTCAAGTTCCTCGATCCCGGTTTCGATCAGCTCAGGAATGATCTCCACCCGGTCAGGATATTTAGCTACAAAACTCATGGCCATGGCAGAAGCCTTTCGCTCACAATTTGCATGATCCTGAAGGAACGAATCAAAGTCGTTCATCACTGTATCAATCCAGGCTTGACTGCTTTTACATGCCAGTTCTATGCTTAACTTCATATTTTTTTCAGTATTTAGAAATTCGTATCAGTATCGAGAAATCTCTTGCTCAAGACCAGCGACTCACGACCAGGTACTCATTACAATTTCGTTCAATCCTCAATTAAAAGGAAAAGATTTATTTATTAAAAATCCTTAGCCTAATAATGATCAAAGATTTTAAATTTGACCACAAAAATTAACAGCTATGCAAAAGAGTCTCGCCAACATCAGACTGGAGTATGCCAGACATTCATTAAGTGAACAAGATGTACATCATGATCCCATTGATCAGTTTAAAACCTGGCTTGAAGAAGCCTTAGATGCCAAGGTAACAGAGCCAACAGCTATGAATCTGGCTACCAGCAGCGCGGATGGCATCCCTGCCTCGAGAATAATGCTACTAAAAGAGGTTAACGAAAAGGGGTTTGTATTTTATTCCAACTATCAGAGCAGCAAGGGTAAGCAACTGGAAGCTAATCCCGTATGTGCACTTAACTTTTTCTGGCCGGAGCTGGAGAGGCAGGTACGGGTGCAGGGCACGGTAGAAAAGATCAGTAAAGAAGAATCGGAAAAATATTTCCAGACCCGCCCCAAAAGCAGCCAGATCGGTGCCTGGACCTCTCCTCAAAGTACTGTTATAGAAAGCAGAAAGATCCTCGAAGAACGTGAAGCAGTATTGGCTGAAAAGTATAAAGATCAGGAGGTATTGCCCAAGCCTGAGCAGTGGGGCGGCTACCTGGTGAGGCCTTTTGTAGTAGAATTCTGGCAAGGCAGGCCCAGCAGACTTCACGACAGGATCGTTTATACACTGAAGGATAACTCATGGAAGATCAACAGATTGGCGCCATAAACAACAATCTTTATCTCACCAGATATGCTTATGGGGAACAGCTTATCACTGATCTCCCCCACCCTCAGCTCGACCTCATTGTTACTATTCCCTGCTATAACGAGCCGCAGTTGATCCGCAGTCTGCAATCTCTCAGGCAATGTATCACCGATGCCGTATATACGGAAGTAATCGTGGTGATCAACGAATCCATAGAGGCATCTCCAACTGTTTCGGCCCAAAACAAGCGCACCTTTGAAGAAGCCACGGCATGGGCTGCACTTCATTCTACTGAGTATCTCAGGTTCTATATCCTTTACAAAAACGATCTGCCCGGAAAGCATGCGGGTGTGGGCCTGGCCCGTAAAATAGCCATGGATGAAGCCGTCAGGCGCTTTGAATATTGGAAGAAGCCTGAAGGTGTGATCGTTTGTTTTGACGCTGACAGCATATGCGAAGTCGATTACTTGCAGGCTATCTATAATTTTTTCAGGAAGAACCCACACGCACCCGGCTGTTCAATATATTTCGAACACCCACTGGAGGGCGATTATGAAAAGGATATTTATGAGGCGATTATTGATTACGAACTCTTTCTCAGGTATTATGTGAATGCACTGCGATATGCCGGTTTTCCATATGCCTATGAAACCATTGGTTCGAGTATGGCGGTGAGAAGCGCTGCATACCAAAAGCAGGGTGGAATGAACAGACGCAAAGCTGGCGAAGATTTTTACTTCCTGCACAAGATCATTCCGCTGGGCAATTTTGGTGAAATAAACAATACACGCGTGATCCCTTCACCAAGGCGGTCAGATCGTGTACCTTTCGGAACCGGCAAGGCAGTCAATGACTGGTTGGTCAGTCGGCAATTGCACACCTATGCACCTGAAATTTTCGAGGACCTGAAGCAATTCCTGGATACGGTCGCCAACCTGTATCAAGTAACCCCAAAGGCCTTTTTTGATCTGATGCAATCTCTTCCAGAGTCACTCAGAGGGTTTCTTCAAAGCAATGATATTGAGAATCATGTAGAAAGGATCAATCGCCATTCAGCATCTCCTGAAACCTTTTCAAGACATTTTTTTCAATGGTTTGACGGTTTCAAAGTATTAAAGTATATCCATTTTGCTCGTGATCAATACTACGCTAACGTTCCTGTGGCAATAGCGGCAACACAACTATTCGAGAAACTGGGCCTCACCGTGCCAACTTCAAGCCGGGACCTCTTGCTGGCTTACCGCGAAAGAGATCGGAATCCCGCTCACCCATAATATGCAATTCCAATTCGTAATTCATAAATCGTAAATCAATGCGGTTACGTTAAGGGCTGTCATCCCGATGAAAGAGGGAACTTACTAAGAATATGTGGATAAAAGTCTTAGTAAGATACCTCCAAAGTCGGCATGACAAACCTTTTTATTGAAGTCAGTCCCTGGCTTGCATGGGATTGGATTCCTGAGGGCAAGCTCGGGACTGGCGAGATGACTGTACGCCTTATAGATTCGTAAATCGTAAATCAAAAATCGTAAATCACTATGAGGTTACCAGCTTATACTGCCCCTTATTCGTCCTGGTAATCAGGTGCGTACCTACCTTTTGACAGATACTGGCTATGTATGCATCGACAGACTTGCTGAATATATAGACGTCTGACCCCCATATGTTATTGAGCAGACTATTTTGTGTGATGACCTTTTTTGGATTTTGAGCAAAAAAATACAGCAATTCAAATTCATCTTTTGGCAGAATAATTACCCTGTTCTTGTAGGAGATCATGTTTTTATCCCGCTCAAGCGAAAGATCTCCCAAATGGATCTTCTTTATCCTCTTGCTGATCACCAGGTCCTTTTTTAATACTGTAGATACCTTGTGCATCAAAGCCCTGAGTCCGGTAATTTTTTCTATGTAGTCATCACCCCCTGTTCCTAAAGCCAGCGACTGCAGACCTTTGTCCGACTTAGCGGTAAGAAAGAATATATAGGTCTTGTTAAAATCCGGGATCTCTCTTAACATCTTGCACACATCTATCCCGTTAACCTCAGGCATCATGATATCCAGTATGATCAGGTCCGGTTGAAATTTCCTGGCGACCTCCAGAGATTTAGAGGCTTTGCGCTCTACCATTACTTCATACCCTTCCTTTTTCAGGTTGTATTTCAGCAGGTCAAGTATGTCTTTATCATCGTCTATGATCAATATTTTATGAGATATTTCTCTACTCATTTTCCCACCTCCGTTTCTATAACACCAGCCACAATTTTTTCCAATTCGTCAGGATAGTTTACCTGGATCGCTTCTCCGTCTTTCACCCAATTCTTTATCTTTTCAATGGATGAGCCTTTTAGTTTTTTTACTACCGGAATGCCCATTTCCTGAAGAGCAGCGGCATTGCAATGTTGCTCATACTGACCACGCATCGGTATCACCATAAGCTTTTTCCCTAAAAACAAAGCCTCGGCAGGTGTTTCAAAGCCAGCACCACACAGCACCCCTTCCGAGGAAACCATGCTCTTCACGAAAGCCTGGTTGCTGACCGGAGATAAATTGATATTTCCGATTTCATAGGCTTTCTGACTATGTTTGGAGAATACCTCCCATTTCACACTCCTCACCTGGCTCAGTATTTCAATAATTCTATGGTCGCTATAGGCCGGTAAATAGACGGTGTAATGCCCGTGGTTTTGCACATCCATACTCCTGATAGCCTTCCTGATCACCGGGGTGTGGATGTTGCTGTCAAAGGCATTGAAATGGAAACCATAGTGCTTAGAAGCTGGGGCATAGTTTTTCAATATCATTTTACCCACTACATCTTTTGACTTAGGTTTTGGGCATTTATCTGACAACAAAGCGCTTTGGTGGCTAAGCGCCACACACTTTTTCCCGTTTAACTTTGCAGACCAGGCGGTAATGGGTTCGAAGTCGTTGATGATCAGATCGTAATTATCGATGGGAAAGTCCCGGACCTCTCTGTAGAGCGTTGTTGAAGAATTGTTGGTAAAGGTTTTTAAAAAATTGATCCCTCCATTTTTTCCGAAATAAAAGCTCAGACCCTTTGACTTGTACCTTACGGTTTGTGGCAAGGCTATATCTACTTGCGCTCCACTCACCAGGTAGTCCACCTGTCCATATTTTTCGAGTTCCGGGGCTACATCCATAGCCCTGCTGATATGACCATTGCCGGTACCCTGGATGGCATATAAAATACGTGTCATTTTACCATTAAAAATTCGTTGATCATGTCTTTAAAAATATCTTCATTATTGAGAGAGGCTTTTCCCCGTTTGCTCAGTTTTACCGTTTTTGCTACCATATCAGTAGAAAAGTTGTAAATGTTCCACTCTTTATTGCTATACTCCAGCGCAGTGAGGTTTTCAACCCAGTCACCGGAATTTAAGTACACCACCTCCCCTTTCTCTGTTCGAATAGTTCGTATGTCAGGGTGATGTATGTGTCCGCACAATACATAATCATATCCATTGCTAATGGCTATGTCTGCGGCAGTGGTTTCAAAATCATTGATGAACTTCACAGCGGATTTTACACTGTCTTTTATTCTTTTAGATAAGGATATTTTCCCTCTGCCAAGGGTTTTTAATATAAAATTGGCGAATGTATTGACGAGTATTAAGGTATCATAGCCGATGGCGCCGAGCCTGGCCAGCCATTTGGAATACTGCATGGTAACATCAAAAACGTCACCATGAAAGATCCAGGCTTTTTTGCCATCCAGTTCCAGTACGATCTTATTTTCAATAGAAAAGCCCCCCAGTTTAAAACCAACAAACTTGCGCAGCATTTCATCATGATTACCAGTGATATACACCACCTCTGTTCCTTTGCTCAGCATACTGGTAATGTATTTGATGATCTGCATATGGGCATTAGGCCAATAGCGTTTGCTAAACTGCCAGATGTCTATAATGTCGCCATTAAGAATGATCTTTTTTGGCCTGATTGTTTTGAGGTAGCGGAGCAGGTCTTCGGCATGACAGCCGTAGGTGCCCAGGTGTACATCTGATATTACTACTACATCTACGGGGCGTTTATATTCCTTCATGAAAAGTAAAGTGAAAAAAGATACCCTAAAAAGTTTTATTTCAACCTAAACCCATAGGGTATCTTTATAAAACCCATACGATACAAATGTAGGTAGTGACTATTACTCTAAATTGTCCCCGGGGTTAAGCTACCATTACGAATAATCACACTTATATTATTTCAATATGAAATGTGTTAACTAATTTTGGCGTCAGTTTAAAGCATCACACTGATTATGAGAAAATTCTACTTCACTCCTGGTCCTTCGCAACTATACTTTACTGTTGAAGAACATATAAAGACAGCTTTAAAAGAGAGCGTACCATCCTTATCTCATCGTGGTAGAGCGTATGAAAATATACATGCTGCTGCTGTTGAGGGTGTACGCCAGCTACTGCAACTACCGGCAGACTACCATGTCTTTTTTACTTCATCTGCAACAGAGGTCTGGGAAAGGATCATACAGAACCTGGTCCGTACTGAATCTTTTCATTTTGTAAATGGGGCTTTTTCCAAACGTTTTCATGAAATCGCGCAAAACTATAACATCAATGCGCTGTCCAATGAAGTGAAAGAAGGGCTGGTGGTGGATGTGGAAAAGCTGCTCATCCCCGAAACGACAGAGCTGATTGCGATTACCCAGAATGAAACCAGTACAGGCGCAGCCCAGCCTGTCGAGGATATTTATACTATAAGAAAGGCGTTTCCAAATCAGTTGATTGCGGTAGATGTGGTATCGTCCACTCCTTATATCAACATTGACTATTCGCTGGTAGACACCGCTTACTTTTCCGTACAAAAGTGCTTCGGTTTGCCGGCTGGTCTGGGGGTATGGGTGGTCAACAACAGGTGCTTTGAAAAGGCGGAGAAACTGATGAATGAAGGGCTGGTTATAGGGTCTTACCACAGCCTTCCGGCTTTAATGGAAAAAGCTGCAAAAAATCAAACTCCTGAGACACCAAATGTATTGGGAGTATATTTATTAGGTAAAGTAGCCGAAGATATGCTAAAAAAAGGCATAGATCAGATCAGACGTGAAACAGAGTATAAAGCAGCAGTACTGTACCAGGCCTTTGATCAGTCACCCGTGCTATCGGCTTTTGTCTCCAACCGGGAACACCAATCTAAGACCACGCTTGTAGCAAAAAGTACTAACCCAAGCGCTGGCATTATTTCAAAACTTTCAGAAAAAGGACTTGTTATTGGCAGTGGATACAGCAAATTTAAGGAGCAGCATATCCGGATTGCCAACTTCCCCACCCACTCCAAAGAGCAGGTGGAAATGCTGGCTGATGAATTAATTAAAATTGAATAAGAAATTAAGTGGTAATATTATTTTTATAGTATTACTTTGGCCTAATTTTGCAGGCGCAATCGTAAACCTATGGAACCATTTAAGAATTTATTAGTAGGACTTGACACTTCAGAACTAGACCCCACCCTGGTTAAATATGCTTCATTTCTGGTTGACCATACCTCTGCCGAAAAAGTGACATTTGTTAACATTATCCGCAACCTGAATATCCCCAAGGAGGTAAAAAAGGAATTTCCGGATATTATAGAAAATGCCATTAGTGAGCGTAAAAACAAGATCAAGGAGGTGGTGAGAGCCAACTTTCAGCCTAAGAAGAAGGTAAAGGTCACTTATCTGGTCAAAAAAGGGCAGCCACCCATGCTATTGGAGCTGGCTGAGAAGGCTAAAACCGACCTGATCATTATAGGTCAGAAAAAAACGCTGCCTGGCACAGGGGTAACAACAGTACGTCTGGCAAGAAGGGCCAGTTGCAACCTGCTGATCGTTCCTGAAAATGCCGAACCAAAAGTCGATAAATTCCTGGTTCCCATTGACTTCTCCAACTACTCCAAGCTGGCGCTTGAGCAAACAATCGATTTTGCAGTACGAACCGGTGGTAAAGGAGAGATTATATGTCAAAACGTTTACAGTGTTCCTACGGGCTATCACTACACAGGAAAGTCATTCGAAGACTTTGCTGAAATAATGAAGAAGAATGCTAAGGAAGCGTTTGATAAATTCTTCAAAAAGATCAATCCCCGTGGTATAAAAATTACCGATGTCTACTCTTTAGATACCAATGACAATCTGGCAAGCGATATCTATGACCTTGCGGCAGAGGTCAAGCCGGATGTCATTATTATCGGGGCCAAAGGAAGAACTGCCGCGGCCGCCTTATTCCTGGGTAGCCTTGCAGAAAAGATGGTTCATGACAACATGAAAGACCCACTGCTCATCGTAAGGTTTAAAGGGAAAAATGCCGGCTTGATAGAAACACTTAGAGAAATTTGAAATCCTTCCCGGGTTATCAACGCATGCTAAATTGTTGCAGCTTGGCAAAGGGTTAAAACGGCAGTCAACACGTCCAGGTAATTCTATAGAATGCTTGAATATGGCGGAAGGCTTTCGGGTTATAAATAGTACCCGTGAACTTAGTAAGATTCTTCGTGCCTTCCCGAGGCAAGTTAGGCAAGTTCGGGACAGACAGAAGGACCTTAAAAAGAGGTTTTTAGGTTATTTTTTGGATACCGAATACAATTTAATCGGTTCTACTATATCGAACTCACCTTAATTAGATAATTTTGATGTTCTTAATATGGAACATCTAACCTTATTTGGCCTTAACAAACTCATCAGAGAAACACTGGATACTCAACTCGACCCATCATACTGGGTGATTGCTGAAATAGGCGAAATGCGTACCAATCAAAATGGCCACTGCTACCTGGAGCTGCTGGAAAAAGAGGATGACCGTGTGATAGCAAAAATGAGGGGAACCATCTGGGCTTACACCTATCGAAACCTCTCCACCTGGTTTGAAGGCATTACCGGACAGCCTTTGCGGCCAGGACTTAAGGTACTATGCAATGTAGCGGTTCAGTTTCATGAATTGTATAGCATCAGTGTCAATATCAAAGACATAGATGCCAATTACACCTTGGGTGAGCGCGCACAACGCAGAAAAAAGATCGTAGAACAACTGATCAAGGATGGTGTATATGATATGAACAGGGAGCATCGCCTGCCAATAGCTCCTCAACGTATAGCCGTTATCAGCTCTCCCACTGCAGCCGGTTTCGGTGATTTCATGGACCAGTTGCACAACAACAGTTATGGCTATACTTTTCATGTAAAGCTGTTTAAAGCGTTGATGCAGGGAGAGAAAGCCTGTGGCTCCATGATCAACGCTATGCTGCAGGTGCACCAGGGTATGCAAGACTACGATGCTCTGATCATAATCAGAGGTGGTGGCAGCCAGATAGATCTTGATTGCTTTGATGATTATGAACTTGCCTCTCACATAGCGCAGTTTCCTCTGCCCGTTATCACCGGTATTGGTCATGAGCGCGATGAAACTATTGCCGACATGGTGGCACATACCAGAATGAAAACACCAACTGCTGTAGCTGAATTTTTGATCAGCGGTATCAGGGCCTTCGAAGAGCAACTGGACGACTACTATGCCCGGATCTACCACCACACCCGTAATGTGCTTAACCTTCAAAACCAGAAGCTAAGCACCCTCGGATATCACCTGAAAGCCATCAGCCGTGAAAAAATGGCCCAGGCCGAATACAAGTTGAATAACTGTACAGATCAACTCCGAAGAGGATATAAAGATTTTATCGCCAGCCAGTCCAGGCAGTTGGACCTGGCTGAAAAATCATTACAACTGCTTGATCCTCAAGCTATTTTACGCAGGGGTTATAGTATTACTACCGTTAACGGCAAACTTTTGAGCAAAAGTGAGGTTAAATCAGGAGACGAATTAACCACGGAAACCGCTGATAAAATAATTACCAGTAAAGTTGAAAGTCACAAAGATAAGAAATGAGCAATAAGTACGTCACCTACAAAGAATCATTAGAAGAAATAGAAAACATCATTCAGAAGATAGAAAGTGGTGAGCCCGACATTGATGAGCTTTCGGCACTTGTTAAACGTGCCGCAACACTAATAAAGGAATGCAAAAAGAAGCTTAGAAGAACCGAGGAGGACCTTTCTCAAACTCTCGGGGAGCTGGAGGATTGACCATCCTTCACAATCAGGTTTGATTATAACATCAAATTTGATATTTTGGTCGCTATTCAGAACATATTAAAAACCTATATATGCACACTTACAAAAGATGGATACTTAGTATTTTGCTGGTCTTGCCTTTTGCCGCAGCGGCCCAACCCACTTCCACAGGCTATTGGCAGCAAAGGGCAGAATACACCATGGAAATCGATATGGATGTGAATACTCACCGGTTTAAAGGCAAGCAAAAGCTGGTCTACCATAACAACTCTCCTGATACCCTTACAAAAGCTTACTACCACCTTTATTATAATGCTTTTCAGCCGGGAAGTATGATGGACGTCAGATCTCTTAATATAGAGGATCCGGACAGAAGAGTGGGCGACCGTATTTCTCAATTGAAGGACAATGAGATCGGCTATCAGCACATCAACTCCCTGAAGCAAGATGGTAAAAATGTTTCTTACCGTATTGATGGCACTATCCTCGAGGTAACATTGAACAAACCTATACTACCGGGAGCCAAGACTACTTTCGATATGGACTTTGAAGCTCAGGTGCCGCTTCAGATCAGGAGAACAGGACGAGATAGTGACGAAGGTATCTCCTACTCTATGACCCAGTGGTATCCTAAGTTAAGCGAGTACGACTACCTCGGTTGGCATACCAACCCATACATCGGCAGGGAATTCCATGGAGTTTGGAGCGATTTTGATGTTAAGATCACCATTGATCCCAACTATATCATTGGAGGAACAGGATACTTACAAAACCCACAAAAAACAGGATATGGTTATCAGAAGGAAGGCACAGAGGTGAACAAATCGGATAAGCCTCTTACCTGGCACTTCAAAGCGCCTAATGTACATGATTTTGCATGGGCAGCAGATCCTGATTACAAGCATACGACCGCGCAGGTACCTGGTGGTCCTACTCTTCACTTTCTGTACCAGGAAACCGAAGGGAATAGAGAAAACTGGGCAAAGCTTCCTGAGTTAATGGTCAAGGCCATCCAATTTCTAAACGATAACTTTGGAAAGTATCCATACGATCAATACACCTTCATCCAGGGTGGTGACGGAGGTATGGAATATCCTATGGCTACGCTGATCACCGGAAACAGAAATTTTAACAGTCTGCTTGGGGTTGCCATACATGAGCTACTTCATAGTTGGTACCAGGGGGTGCTGGCGACCAATGAAAGTCTTTATCCGTGGATGGATGAAGGTTTTACCTCTTATGCCTCTGACGTGGTGATAAAGCACCTGCTAGACCCTGACAGTGACAGGAACCCCCATGCAGGGTCGTATCAGGGCTATTTCTTTATGGCCAATAGTGGCAAAGAAGAGCCGCTGACTACTCATGCTGATATGTATCACTCCAACCGCTCGTATGGTATCAACTCCTACTCCAAAGGCGCTGTATTCCTGCATCAGTTGAGTTATGTCATTGGACAGGAAACTTTTATGAAAGGCATGAAAAGGTATTTTAATACCTGGAAGTTCAAACATCCTACCTCTATTGATTTTATTCGTATTATGGAGAAGGTTTCAGACATACAACTTGATTGGTACCTGGAAAAATTCGTTTACACTACTGATCAGATAGACTACGGAATAAAGACCGTCATTGGAAGTGATGATGCTACCTATGTTACGCTGGAGCGTATTGGCGAAATGATGATGCCTGTTGACCTGTATGTAGAATATGAAGATGGCTCAAAAGAGATCCATTATATCCCGCTAAAGATCATGAGAGGCGCTAAAGAGGTGGAAAATATGGATGTGCAGCGTATTACCAAAGAAGCCTGGCCCTGGACGCATCCCGAATATATTTTAAAGATCAATAACCGTGCATCAAAGATTAAAAGCATTGAGATAGATCCAACCGATAGAATGGCGGATATTGATCGGTCTAATAATAGCATAGTACTGAGTGAAAAAATGAAAGCTTTTCAGCATACCACTAAATAACTGGTACTAAGTAGTGTCTGAAAGAAAACGTCAATGTCCGTGTGCACACGTTCCAAAAATACTCTCGTACCTCAGTACGAGCCACTTTTTGAAACTTCTCCACGCTTTGTCGGGAACGTTTTCGTACAAACACTAAATAAGTTATGCGGAAGACCCTACTAAGAAATTTGCATTGAGCACCTTAGTAGGATCTTTTTTCATCGCACTACTCCGCTTCCTCTGGGTTACATGATCATTTCAAGGCTGCAAAATAAGACCTTCCATTTTATACATTCTTTGATTAGATTTACGGCTTTTACAAGTACGACATGACTAAGGAAGAAGCACATCAAGAAATAGCCGAACTTACCAAAAAGATCAACTACTATAACGAGCAATATTATCTTCATGATACCTCAGAAATATCTGATTATGAATTTGATATGCTTCTGGAGAAGCTTATCAAGCTTGAAGATCAATTTCCGGAATATAAATATCCCGACTCTCCCAGTCAGCGTGTAGGAGGAACGGTAACCAAAGCGTTTGATACCGTATATCATAAGACCCCGATGCTCTCCCTGAGCAATAGCTACTCAAAAGAAGAGTTGGAAGATTTTGATCGCAGGGTGGCAAAGGGACTACAAGGACAATCTTACGAATATTTTTGTGAGCTAAAATTTGACGGTGTCGCTCTCAGTTTGACCTATGAAAATGGCGTTCTGGTCCGTGGTGTCACCAGAGGTGATGGTGTGCGTGGTGATGATATTACCAATAATGTCAAAACAATAAGAAGTATTCCTCTAAGATTAAAAGGTGATTATCCACTGGAATTTGAGGCCCGTGGTGAAGCATTCATGCCGAATCACGTGTTTGTGCGGTTAAACAAAGATCGTATAGAAGTTGGCGAAGAGCCCTATGCCAATGCCAGAAACACTACCTCAGGAACCTTAAAAATGCAGGATTCCGCTGCTGTAGCAAAACGGAAGCTAGATTGCTACCTGTACTCAATGGCAGGTGAGAATATTGGTGTAAAAACTCACTCCGAAGCGATAGAAAAACTCATAAAACTGGGATTCAACGTATCAAAAACTTTTCGAAAATGTACTAATATCGGAGAAGTGCTGGACTACATCAATGAATGGGAACACAAAAGACTTGAGCTTCCATTGATCACTGATGGTATTGTTATAAAGGTGAACAGCATCGCCCAGCAGGAGCAGCTCGGCTTCACAGCCAAAAGTCCGAGATGGGCAATGGCATATAAATACAAGTCGGAAAATGCTGTTACTACATTGAAAGGCATTACCTACCAGGTGGGCCGAACAGGCGCCATCACACCAGTGGCTGAACTGGAACCCGTCTTGCTTGCCGGAACTACAGTCAAAAGAGCTTCTTTGCACAATGCTAATGAAATTCAGCGGCTCGACCTTCGTGTGGGGGATATGGTGTTCGTGGAAAAGGGTGGCGAGATCATTCCTAAAGTAACAGGTGTGGATCTGACTGCCCGCACTCCTGAATTGAAGCCGGTCAACTATATCAAGAGGTGTCCTGCATGTGGCAGCGAATTGGATCGTTATGAAGGAGAAGCCGTACACTACTGTCGGAACACGAAAGGTTGTCCGCCTCAGATCAAGGGCCGCATAGAACACTTCATCCAACGAAAGGCCATGGATATCAACTCCTTGGGAGAAAGAACAATACACCTGCTTTATGAAAAAGGACTGGTAAAAAGCCCGGCCGACCTGTATGATCTTAGTTTTGATGATGTCTATCAACTGGAAGGCTTTAAAGAGCTTAGCTCCAATAACCTGTTAAAAGGGATAGAGCTGTCAAAAGATACCCCTTTCGCGAATGTCTTGTTTGCATTGGGTATTCGATACGTAGGCAAAACAGTGGCGGAAAAATTAGCTTCTCATTTTAAGAATATTGACAATATAATTGTTGCAGACTTTGACACACTGATAGCAGTACCTGAAATTGGAGAAAGGATAGCATCCAGCATTATCCGGTTCTTCGAAGATCCATCTAATGTTGAAGAAGTAGAGCGTTTGAAAGCTGCGGGGGTGAGTATGGAAGTAGCTGAAAGTGAGAATACTCAGGTGTCTGATGTTTTGGAAGGAAAAACTTTCGTAATTTCGGGAGTCTTTGATAACTATAGCCGGGATGAATTAAAGGCTGCTATTCAGGATCATGGAGGAAAGGTTATTTCTGCCATTTCCGGCAGGCTTGATTACTTGGTGGCAGGAGATAAAATGGGGCCGGCAAAAAGGGAAAAAGCTGAGCAACTGGGGGTAAATATCATTTCCGAAGCCGAATTTGATGCTTTGATAAAGTAGGGTATGCTGAACAAGAAAATACTTTCTTACAAAACCAGATCACTGGTAACGAATAATACAGTCGTTCGTAGAAGTATCAGCTATAGCGAGGCTCGGAGCATTGGTATTATTTTCTCCATAGAAGACCTTAAAAAGCATGAAACAATAAAAAAATTCATCAAACAACTGGAAAAAGATGGTAAAAAGACCCAGGTGTTAGCTTTTTTACCAAAGGGGCACCAAAATTTTGAATTTCTTTTTGACTTTTTTACTGTAAAAGATATTTCCTTCTGGGGTAACTTTACAGCAAGTCAGGTGATGGAGTTCGCTCAAAAACCGTTTGATTTTCTCTTTTATATGGATACCGTAAGCAACCCCCTCATCAAGAACATACTTGCTATGAGTAAGGCCAGGTGCAGGATTGGGAAGTTTGATGATGAAAACAGCGCTGTTTGCGAATTAATGATCCAGACAACTAATGGTAGCACACAGGAGCTGGCTAGTGAAATGTACAGATATACAAAATTGTTAAGCTAATGTTGAAGTTGCATGGAACGGGCGTAGCATTGGTTACTCCCTTCGAGAACAGTGGAAAAGTAGACTATGATGGCCTGAATAACCTGCTGAAGTTCACAGCGGAAAAGGGCACGGATTATTATGTAGTTCAAGGTACTACCGGAGAGTCAGCCACGGTGACCTCGGGTGAGAAAGCCGACATTCTCAAATTTGTCAAAGAAAATAACCCTCACAAGCTTCCCATCGTCTACGGCATTGGTGGCAACAATACCCAGGCTGTTATTGATACTATAAAACATACAGATCTCAGTGGAGTTGATGCTATTCTATCAGTTAGCCCTTATTATAACAAACCATCCCAAGAGGGTATATATCAGCATTATATGGCAATAGCAGACCAGTCTCCGGTTCCTGTTATCCTATACAATGTACCGGGAAGAACAGCTTCCAATATCAGCGCAGCTACTACTTTACGCCTGGCAAAGCATAAAAATATTATTGGTGTAAAGGAAGCCTCCGGAAACTTGGAACAAATCATGCTGATCAGTCGCGACAAACAGGATGATTTCATGCTAATATCAGGTGACGATATGCTCACGGTACCGTTGTACTCTATGGGCGCAGTTGGTGTTATTTCTGTTTTAGCCAATGCGTTTGCCGATGTATTTAAAATGATGAAAGACGCTGCTTTTAATAATGACTTCAGGAAAGCCTCTGAGGCAGCTTTTCAGCTATTGGACATTAATCCGTTGATGTATGTGGAGAGCAACCCGGTAGGCATTAAACAGGTGCTAAAGATGATGGGTGTTTGCGATAACCACGTCAGGCTTCCGTTAGTGGCAGCCTCCGATGAGTTACAACAGCAGATCGCCAGAGGTTTGCAGCCATTTTGAATAAGGAAAAAGTGGTGTGAAGCCGATTTGTGGATAGGAGGTGCGCTTTATTAGTCTTAGTAAGTTTCTTCACTATCGTTCAGAATGCCCTAAATGAAGACCATTCTAGGTTTTCCAACTATGACACTCGCCACCAAGCTAGTCACCCTGAGGAACGAAGGGTCTTCCTCAGTTCGGGGTATAACTTCTATTCTTTGTTTTGGGTTTAGGATACTTTTTCAATAGTTTAGGTACGTCTAAATTAGATATAATTTTACTTGAATTATATTTATGCAAAATGATTAAAATCAGCTATTTATAACTTCAAATATCTTTGCTTCCCAGGGTCTCAGCCACATGCTTTTGTTCCTTGTATTGTAGTTATTGATTTTTAACTCCAGCCTGCCTTTTATTTCTTCTTGGTATTCTATTTCATGATCAGTGAAGTTCAGCAGTATGAGGAAATGCTTCTGGTCATCCCATCGCTCGTAAACAAAAAGATTCGGATCTTCTTTCAGGTGGCATTTGTAGTCGCCATAGACCAAGGCAGGATTGCTCTTCCTGAAACGGATCATCTTTCTATAATAGTTCAGAATAGAATCAGGATCTTCTTCCTGACTGGCCACATTAATATTGTTATAGTTGGGGTTTACTTTTATCCAGGGTTGTTCCAGTGAAAAGCCTCCATATGTACTATCATCCCATTGCATCGGTGTACGTGCATTGTCTCTGCTGTTCAGGTGTACGATCTTCAGGAAATCATCCATTGGTCTGCCTGCTGCCTCGGCTTCTTTCCAACTGTTAAGCGTTTCTATATCCCTATAGTCTTCTATCGAGAGGTGTGCTACATTGGTCATGCCGATCTCATCGCCCTGATAGGTATAGGTGGTGCCTCGAAGTGATAGCAGTAAGGTGGCTAACAGCTTGGCAGACTCCTTCCAATATTCCCTGTCGTTGCCAAACCTGGATACAATGCGAGGGAAATCATGATTACCAAGAAAGATGCTGCCCCAACCATCTTCTTTGAGTAATTCGTCCCATTCATTGAACACCCTTTTGAAATCAGGCAATAGCCACTGTATCTTATCGTACTTACCGCCGGGCCCATTGTCAATGAACATATGCCCGAAATGAAAGATCATATTCAGTTGCCCTCTTGACTCACCAACATATTCAGCGCCATTGGCCAGATCGATACCCGGCCCCTCGCCCACTGTCATGATATCATACTCACAAAGCACTCTGTCATGCATTTCCTTCAAAAACTCATGTACACGCGGACCATTGGCATAGTACCTGGTGATGATCTCATTGAATTGATTAATATCAGCATCAGGGAAATCTATTCTTTTGGAGATAAGGGAGATCACATCCATTCGGAAGCCATCTATTCCCTTGTCGAACCAGAATCTCATGATATCATAGATCTCCTGCCTTACCTTTGGATTCTCCCAATTGAGATCAGGCTGTTTTTTTGAAAACAGGTGCAGGTAGTATTCCTCAGTAATTTCATCATATTGCCAAACACTGCCTCCAAAAAATGAAGGCCAGTTATTGGGTGGTCCACCCTGATAACCGGGTCTCCAATAATAGTAGTCTCTATAAGGGTTATCTTTTGACTTACGCGACTCCTGAAACCAGAAATGCTCGTCAGAACTGTGATTGGGTACCAGGTCCATTACCAGCTTCATGTCCCGCAGGTGTACTTCGGTTAGTAACTTGTCGAAGTCAGTCATAGTCCCGAATTCATTCATAATATCGCGGTAGTCGCTGATATCGTATCCATTATCGTCATTTGGAGATTTATAAACAGGACAAACCCATATCACATCTACCCCCAGCGAGCTGATATAATCCAGCTTTTCTATAATGCCAGGGATATCACCAATACCATCTTTATTTGAATCTTTAAAACTTCTGGGATATATCTGGTATACTATGCTTTCCTTCCACCAGTTTTTTTTCATACAGTATCAATGGATTATACAGGTTTAAAATGAGAAGCATCATACAGCGCCTCTTCCAGGTGAAATACTTCGATTTTATATCTTTTATTATCCCAACCAAAAGCAGATCTCATATGTTCTGCCACGCGCTTGTAATGCTCCTTTACACTTTCTATATCGAAATACAGTCTGCCCGTACGCCTGATAAAAAAGTCGCATAATGTTGTTGCCATTTCCTGATTGATGCAAAAATCAGCCTCAGCATCAATTAAGTGTCCATTCTGCCATTGATCCAGGATTTTTCCACTTTGTTTCCCATAGTTACCGACAAGGTAGGCTGCATCAATTTCTTCCAGCTCATGCTCTTTGGCTATTGAATGGCAATACGATCTTACGTCCCTGGCATCAGCAAAATCCCCTCCTTCAAGTACAATTTTATCTGTAAAGCAATCCTTTAACGTCTTGTGAGGGTTCTCTTTCACATATTGCTTCACCACTCTATCCACCACACGCTCGGCCATCTTTCTATAGCCGGTGAGTTTGCCCCCGGCTATGGAGATCAATCCACTTTTTGATATAAAAATTTCATCCTTTCGGGAGAGTTCTGAAGCTGATTTTCCCTCTTCGTGGATAAGCGGACGCAAGCCCGCCCAACTGGACACTACATCATCTGTAGCAAGCTTTAAAGATGGAAAAGCATTGTTAGCTGCGTCCAACAGATAATTCACATCCTGTTGGTCTGTAACCACATGATCTTTATCCCCTGTAAAGTCGGTATCAGTAGTGCCAATATAAGTCACCTTGCCCCTTGGGATAGCAAATACCATCCTGCCATCGCGCACATCAAAATAAATGGCCTGACCGACAGGAAATCTTTCGTGGGGTATTACGATATGTACCCCTTTTGTCAGGTGTAATCTTTTACCCTGCAGTGAATGATCCTTATCGCGCAACTCATCAACCCAAGGGCCGGCTGCGCTCACGATCAGAGAAGCCGTAATTGAAAAAGTTTTACCCGTCAGTATGTCCTTTACTTTAGCCCCACTGACCTTTTCATTTTTATAAATAAAATCCTCAGCTACTGTATAATTTACACAGGTCGCGCCATACCTGACAGCGGTTTTCATCACTTCAATTGTAAGCCGGGCATCATCTGTTCTGTATTCTGCATAAAGCCCGCCACCCTCCAGATTATCCGCATCGAGTAGTGGCTCGCGCTTCAGCGTCTCCTCCCTGGTAAGCATCCTGCGCTGGTCTATGGTTTCTACCCCAGCGAGAATATCATACACCATCAGGCCGAAGGATGTTAGTAGTTTACCAAAAGTCCCGCCCTTAATGAGTGGTAACAGCATTTTTTCAGAAGTAACCAGGTGTGGAGCCAACCTGTGAACAATAGCACGCTCCCTGCCTACTTCTCTTACTAATGCTATCTCAAATTGCTTTAAGTACCGAAGCCCTCCATGAATAAGTTTGGTAGAACGGCTACTGGTTCCCGAGGAAAAGTCTTCTTTCTCGATCAGGGCAGTTTTCAAACCCCTGGAGGCTGCATCTAGGGCTATCCCAACTCCTGTAATACCCCCACCGATCACCAGCAGGTCGAAGTGAGTTGACTGCAGGCGCTGCAAGACTTCAGGTCGGTGCAATGCGGAGAGTGAGGTCATTCGGTTTCTTCTGCCCAGTTCATTGTTCTTTTAACAGCATTCTGCCATTTTAGATATAGCTTTTGACGACTTTCTTCATTCAGTGCTGGTTTGAACACCTGATCGATCTTTTGCAACTTTTCCAGGTCCTGGCGTTTCCATAACCCGGCGCCTATACCCGCCAGATAGGCAGCGCCCTGAGCTGTTGACTCGATCACTACCGGCCTCACTACCTCGACCCCCTGAATATCAGCCTGAAACTGCATCAAATAGTTGTTGGCCACAGCTCCTCCGTCAACCTTTAAAGACGTCAGTTCTACTCCTGAATCTTTTTGCATAGCCTCTAAAATATCACGTGTCTGATAAGCCAGGGAATCCAATGTGGCTTTAGCGATGTGACCGATACCAGTATCCCGTGTAAGCCCAAATATGGCTCCCCTTGAGTACATATCCCAATACGGAGCCCCTAATCCTGCAAAGGCAGGCACTACATACACATCATGACTATCCTTTACCTGCTCTGCAAGTGCTTCTGTTTCCGCACTATCAGCAATCAGTTTCAGTCCGTCTCTCAACCATTGTATGGCCGCACCTGCAACAAAGATACTACCTTCAAGAGCGTAATTCACCTTACCTTCGATACCGTAGGCAATAGTGGTAATAAGTCCGTTTTTCGACAATTGCAGTTTTTCCCCGGTATTCATTAACATGAAGCAGCCTGTGCCATAGGTGTTTTTAGCTGTACCTGGCTCTGTGCAAGCCTGACCAAACAATGCTGCCTGTTGATCCCCCGCTATCCCGGTAATGGGAATATCATACCCATTATAATGCCATATGCCAAAATGAGCCGCTGAAGGCTTGACTTCAGGAAGCATAGAGGCTGGAATGTTAAAAAGAGCGGCCAACTCTTCATCCCATTGAAGTTTTCTGATATCATAGATCATTGTACGAGAGGCATTGGTATAGTCGGTAACATGTTGTCTACCCTCAGTCAGTTTCCAAACCAGCCAACTGTCTACTGTCCCGAAAAGTAAGCCACCTTGCTCAGCCTTTTCACGTGCACCTTCCACGTTATCCAGTAGCCATTGCACCTTTGTAGCTGAAAAATAAGCATCGATCACCAGGCCTGTCCTTTCCCTGACCTGATCTTCCCAACCTTGTTGTTTTAGCCTGGTACAAATGTCACTAGTCCGTTTATCCTGCCATACGATGGCCCGGTGAATAGGTTTTCCTGTATTTTTATCCCATACTATTGTGGTTTCCCGTTGGTTGGTGATACCAAGGGCTGCTATTTGCGATGCCTCTATCTTTTGGCGTTTGATCAGATCGATTAATACATTCTGCTGTGTTTGCCATATCTCTTCAGGGTCATGCTCCACCCACCCCGGTTTTGGAAAGTACTGCGTGAACTCCTTCTGTTCAATGGCTATAAGGCTACCATTCTGATCAAAGAGTACAGCCCGAGAACTGGTGGTGCCCTGATCTAGTGCTATTATATATTTTTCCCTCATTTTTTAAGCCTTCTATGTGCCGATCTTTGTTTTATAATTGACAATTACCGCATATATGGTTGCGAATACTGAAATAGCGCTAACCACGCCATATGCGATTGTATACTCTTGCTGAAAAAAAATTTTATACAAAGCCGCCCCAAGCATCCCTCCCAGTATTGGACCTGCCACCGGTATCCAGGCATAGGCAAAATCTGAGCTGCCTTTACCCTTTATCGGGAGCAACCAGTGCGCAATGCGTGGTCCCAGATCCCTGGCAGGATTAATCGCAAAGCCAGTGGTTCCTCCCAGCCCCAGGCCAATAACCATGACCAATCCGCCAATAACCAGTGGGTTCAGCCCTTCAGTAAATTCGTTAGCGCCCACAAAAAGGATCCCCATCACCAGGATCATGGTAGCTATCATCTCGCTTATGAAGTTTGAGGCAAAGCACCGCGCTGCCGGAGCCGTACTGAATACGGCCAGCTTTGCAGCAGGGTCATCAGTATTGCCCCAATGAGGCAGGTAATGCAGCCATACTAATGAAGCGCCCGCAAGAGCGCCCAGTGTCTGTGAAATAACATATCCAGGAACCATTTCCCAGGGAAACTCCCCGATAAAGGCCAATGCCAGCGTGACTGCCGGGTTGATATGGGCAGCGCTGATATTGCCCACCGCATAAATAGCGAAAGCTACCGCAAGGCCCCAGGCTACAACTATTACTAACCAGCCGGCGCCTTCTGATTTAGTACCTTTTAAAACTGCACCGGCCACTACGCCACCTCCCAATATGATGAGGAGCATTGTTCCGAGAAATTCACCTAGATATACAGACATGGCAGTTAATTTACCAAAAGCAATTGATAAAATCCCTCTGCTGCCACATTAATATTGAACTAAAACAGTTAATACTCCAGGAAAAATCAGAGGCTCAAATGATAACATAAATAACGTGAGTTCTATATAAAATGCTTAAAAAAAGCAGTCATCCTATCCTGAAAAAGGCTTTAAAAAAGGCTTTCGGGAGAAGGATCTTCCTAAGTTGTTAATAGTATCCTTGAACTTAGTAAGATTCTTCGTGCCTTCCCGAGGCAAGTTAGGCAAGTTCGGGCCAGGCAGAATGACCTTAAAGAGGTTTTTTAGGTCTGTTTTTAGATACGAATGCAATTTAATCGGTTCTGCTATATCGAACTCACGTTAAATAGTGTCTCCAAGAAAACGTCAATGTCTGCGTTACGCTTGTCCCAAAAATGCTCTCTTACCTTAGTACGCTCCGCTTTTTGGGACTTCGTCCCGCTCTTTGACAGGAACTTTTCCTTAAAGCCGCTTAGAGTTTTCTTACAAACACTAAATAAGCAGTCATTGGAGATGTGTTATTATAATCCTGATGCAATCGTTTGCGGAAAAATATAGGGTTTACACTTCAATTTATCCGAAAATTTCCATCTATATTGGTGCCCAAGTTCCATTCACACACCAGCACAGTTTGCTCCCGATGAGCAAGATTTGGAAGGGAGCTTTTTAAGCTCGGGAAGAGAGATAATAATACGCAGGGATAAAATAATCGAAATAATAACTATAGGAAATGTTTGTATTTACACAGTATAAACTGGGAGATTATACCGTAGCAAAATTGTACAATCCGGAAACCCAGACAGGCTTTGAAGTTATTCCGGGGTTTGGCGCCAGATTAAATAGCCTGAAATTCTCTACCACGAAGGATTCAGGCATTGAAGTTATAGATGGTTTTCAGCCGGCCGATGATATTGCCAATGATCAGTATTACAAAAGTGCGCTCCTTTTTCCTTTTCCAAACCGCTTAAAGGACGGCTCTTTTTCAATTAATGGAAGTACATTCCAGTTTCCTGTGAATGAAAGGGAACGCAACAATGCCATTCATGGGTTTATCGCTGATAAGTTGTTTGATGTGGTAGCAGTCAATACTACTGAAGATGAAGCAGAGATACGGTTGAGCTACAAACATAATACTCAACTGCATTACTATCCATTTCAATTTGAATTATTAATTACTTACACACTAAAAGCTCCGGGTATATTTTCTATTGCCATTGAAGTATGCAATAACAGTAGTGAACCGATGCCATTTGGACTTGGGTGGCATCCCTATTTCACTCTGCCGGGATGGGAAAATGTGAAGCTGAAAATTAGTAAAGTTGATCAAATAGAGCTTGATGAACGCGCATTGCCATCCGGAAATATCAATGAATATACCGCCCTTACTCACTTCAAGGGGGTCGGGAAACTATGCCTTGATGATTGTTTCGCCCTTATTGATCAGCAAAAGAATATGGCCACATTAAAAAATGGAAAGATAGGGCTGGATATCTGGCGAGACGTAAGCACCATCCCCTATCTGCAGGTATACACCCCTGAAAGGAATTGTGTTGCCATAGAACCCATGACCTGCAACATTGATGCTTTGAATAACAAGATGGGAATTGTATCGCTGGAGCCTCATGAATCTTTCAACACCTCATTTGGGGTTTCGCTTGCTGTAGGATATTAGTTTTTCTTGTTGCTTGTTTCTGGCATCTGGTTTCTTGTTGCTGGTTTGGCCAGACAACCTTATTTTATAATATAATAAAGAGTAATCAGAATCAGCAAAGAAAAAGCTAATAAATGAACTTAACAACATTGAGCAGCCGGTGACCAATAATTGGCCAACAGCCATCGGTCACCGGAAATCTTATTATTCGATAACTTCCTCTAATAACACTTTCTCTTTATTTTCCAATATCTTCTCCAGGGCAATAGCCACTCCGTTTGTCCATCCAAACCCATCTTGCAACGGGTATTCTCCGCCACCGGCCAATAGCGTAGTATCAACCACGTTATACTTTTCCATCATCTTACCAGTTGCCTCATACACCTCTCTATTGCGCTTAAGCCACTTTTCAGCGGCATCATTTCCTTCATCTCCATAGCCATAGTTATATAGCCCGTTGATGGTCAGCCATTGCAATGGAGCCCACCCGTTTGGAGCATCCCACTGCTGACCTGTCTCGTTTAGCGTGGTAACAAAACCTCCGGCTTTCAAAAAGTCACTTAGCAACCGATCTACCACCGGCCTGGCCTGAGCTTTTGACGCGACCCTGAAAAATAAAGGGTATGCGCCAGCTAAGGAAAGCACACCTGTTGGCGCTTCTTCTATATAATCGTAATCTACAAAGAATTGAGCAGTGTCATCCCATAAATACTTGTTAATAGCAGCTTTACGCTTATCAGCTTTTTCCAGGTATGCCTTGGCGGTTTCAAGATCTTCATTCCAGTTGTAACCCTGCGCAATTTTCAATTCCAGATAATACAACAGGGTATTCAGGTCAATAGGAACTATGTCTGTGGTATGGATAGTCATAAGTGAATTCTGGTCTTTAAACCAACGGCTGCTGTAATCCCAGCCAGACTCTGCTCCTGCCCGTAAATGCCTGTATGTTGTTGATGGATCAAGGCTGTTTTCATTCACCAATTCATAGTCCTCCTTGAATGACTCAGGTCTTGGAAGATCGAAGTTATCCCAATATCTGTTTAAAATACTTCCATCTGGCATAAGCACTACCCTTTTGATAGCCGGATTTTGCTGAGATAAGTTGTCAGCCCCACTCATCCAAAACTCATACTCCTTTACTAATCTAGGCAAATAGCGGCTATACATATCTCTGTTGTCTGAAGCCACCAGGTCAACCATCAAAGCATAAAAAGGTGGCTGTGATCTGCCAAGATAATAGTTGCGATTACCATTTGGTATGAAACCAAGGGTATCTATTAGCAATGAAAAATTGTTCACCATGTTTACCGCCATTTGTTCCTGCCCGGATTCCACCAGCCCTTCCATAGTAAAATAGCTATCCCAGTAATAGATCTCTCTGAATCTTCCGCCCGGAACAATATATGATTCCTGTAGCAGAATTAGAGAAGACAATGGATCATACTCATCCGGTTGGCGGGTGAGTACAGGCCAGAGTTTAACAATATGTTGCTGCATACTTGCCGCTGTGTCTGATACAAAACCTGTTTCAGGGTTTTTAGGCAGTTCAAAATGCTTCAATACAAATTCTTTAAGCTGAAAACCCTCCTGGTCTTTACCTGCAATGTATTGGTCGTTGATCTTCGTAAGCGGTTGCTTTGGCGTACAATCAACAAAGGTCTTTGAATCAGGAAATATACCTGAAAGTTGCACTTCCTTAAACAGTTCCGATTGATAGAAGTCATAAGCGCCTGCTGTTTCTGTTTCAACGGTAGCTGAACCACAAGCTGATGCTATGATTAGTATAACTAGTGTTACAAGTCTATTGTATAATTTCATAAATCAGGGGTTATATGATCGTTAGCTTCTTATTCTTTTGTTGCCACGGTTTGAGTTGAATCAATCATAGGCTTGTCATCATGGGTCATTTGTATCTTGCTGATGATGTACTGCCCCAGGGCCTTACCCTGAACAACGCCATTTTCTATAGCGGGCATATAATGAATTCCCCCATACAACCTGCTAATAGCCGCTTCATCGGATGCTTCTGAGAAGGAATTGAATTCCCGTGCTGTAAGCCCATATCTCACTTCAGTGCTATCCACAAAATGGAACGGCTCTCCGAAAATGGAGGTCAACGCAACCCCTGCTGCACTCGAGATCACACTGTGCCCGCTCGTATATTCAGGGAATGGAGGTGTTTGAAGTAAAGGCGCCCAATTTTCATCCAGGAACTTATTGATCACCGTTTCAGGACGGATAAGGTTGCTTCGATACTTTTCATCCCAACAACTGATGAAGCCATCAGCGAGAGCGATAGAGGTGAGAGCATATGCCTGAGCGCTTTTCATTAGGCTTGCATCTTCTTTCTGACATGCAATTTTGGCAATCCCCATCCAGTGGCCACCAGGGGTAACCTTCTTGGTGGCAAACATCACATGGCCATGAACATTCATCACATATGGATTACAATCCCAGAAGCTGGCTATTTCTCTCTTTTCAGGATCAAGATTCTTGCCCGTTTCATAAACTTCGTAAACCTCTTTATAAAAATCACTACCTTCAGTCATATCAAATTTGGTAGGACGTTCCGGAGTAAATTGATTACAAGAATCTATGGCGAAGGGTCTTATCTTACTCCAATGAGGCTCTATGGCTTCCATATAAGCTGGCGGAGTAGGTTGCCAGGTGGCTTGCTGATCGGTAATAGTATATTTTTGAAATGTTCGGGTCTCTTTATAATTATCCTTTCCTGACCACGCAGTGATGTGGTCAACTACCTGTTGGGCATATGCCAGCGAATTGTTGAATATTTCTTCATCTAAACCCTTATTTGTCAATTCCTTATGCCATTCCTGACGGTATTCCTCCATTTTTTCCTCAGAGAAAATCAATTTTTTTCCCATCAAAATAGCAGCATCAATGGCCGCAACATCATAATCTATCGGAGCCGTAGGATCGGGTATTGGCTCCAGGCCCGTGAGTTGCCCCGCCAAAGACCTATAGGATGAGTCGTTCTTAGCCAGAATTTCATATGCTGTGATGCTTGAATAAGCATAGATACGACTTGCAACCGGTGGAGAGAATATGTCATGAACAATTATATCCGTGATTTTCTGCATGGATGCATGTAATCTGTCTGCCTCGATATCAACATCTTGCTTAGATGATTCGCAAGCAATCGTGCCTGATGCGAGTACGATCAGTAAAGCCTTTTTAAAAATTCCTTTCATTTTGCCTGTGTTTTCCATACCTCAAAAAATTACTGGCTCAAGTGCTTGACTAATATCACTTGTGCCTATTATTCAGTAAGTCGTCAGACTTACGTCCCATAATTACTAACCTAAGTCTGAAGACTTAGTGCATTATAAGCCCAAGTCACCGCTGCGCTAAAGACTTGAACTATTACAAGGTGATTTTTATTTTCACCCCCACATTGGCGCAAGTGTTAAGCGGTAGCGTCACTTGTGCCTATTATTTTGTAAGTCTTCAGACTTACTTTTATTCAATAATTATCACATCTAACAAAGCCTCATGTGCTAAGCCATAGTAGTTTTTAGCACTGCTATATAGATATTCCTCTGGCGACAACACAATACCTGTCTTTACTGGATTTTGATGAATATAATCCAATTTTTGCTGCATTAGCTCATTGGTATTTAATTCCAGAGGCTGATTATGCTGTTGCCAGAATTGATATTTCTTGTTGTTTGGATTTTTACGTCCATTGTATTCAAACATCCTTAGCATCCAGTCCTTCCTACTCTCCCTGTCATTGCTTTCAATGGCAGAAGTAATTTCAAATGAAGTATATTTTTTCATATCGCGAACAATATGCTCAATATTCGCACCCCCCGCCTGTCCGATAATCATGTGAGCATGGTTAGTCATAATGCAATATGCATATAGTTCTAAAGCTTTATTCTCCTGGCAATACCTCATGCTATCAATGAGTATATCCTTATAAATCCTTCGTGTAAAAACATCGACCCAATCAACAACGCTGAATGTTACGAAATATAATTTATCCTGATCTCTGAATTTATATTTCCTACTCATCATTTACTAGTTACCGGCACAAGTGTTAATCTAAGTCTGAAGACTTAGTGTATTATAAGTCAAAGTCATCGCTGCGCTAAAGACTTGAACTATGGCAGGTGCTTTTTATTTCACCCTTACACTGGCGCAAGTGTTAAGCGGTAGCGTCACTTGTGCCTATTATTTTGTAAGTCTTCAGACTTACGTTCTATATTTACTCACCTAAGTCTGAAGACTTAGAGCATCGTAAGTCCAAGTCATCGCTGCGCTAAAGACTTGAACTATTGGTGGGGTGTGTTTTTTATTTTTTCCACCCTTTTATTTCCAGGGATTTCCACTGCTTGGGTATCCTCTTTTCTTTTTGAACAATTCCTTCATCGGTTATTTCAAGTCCACCAAATCCGGAAAGCACTGCCTGAAGCATTCCTCCCGCCCCTGTAGCAAAATAAGGGTTTGTTCCACCTGCAGTTTCTGATATTACTCCAAATGGTGGCACCTCATTTGGTCTGTAGCTCTTCAGAAACAGTTCATATGACTTATCCAGTTCACCTAATCGGGCGTAGAGGGCAGCCAGTACCGATTGCCCCATCGCAGGACCATCAGCGGCCATTCTTGGCTCATAATACTTTAGATCCTTTCTTATCTGCTCTTCGTCAGCAATTACATCAAGAGGAAATGCCAAAAGGTTAACATCAGCCTGCTTGATATCCACCCCGTCATAGGTGGCGTTTTCCTTGGTAGTACCGTCAGGAAACTTCAATATAGGAATATTTTCAGCTACATGCATCCAATCAGCATCAGGTTCCAGGCCCAACTCTTTTGCCGCTTGCGTAGCATATTGCAGCGTAACTTTGGCCATGCCGTTAGTAAAAGCATTATTATCAATATTCTCCTGCCATTCGTTCGCCCCTATTACGTTATTAATATCGTATCGCCCTGGACCATTTCTTTCCACGCGACTAGTCCAAAAATCAGCTACCTCTTTAAGCACGGGATATCCTCTTGATTTTAGCCATTCCTTATCTTTTGTCACCTGATAATATTTCCAAAAGGCCCAACCTACATCACCACTGATGTGATGCTGAAAAGGACCGGTCAATGCCCAAACCGGAGTATCTTCTGACCCATCATCAGAAGACTCCCACGGGTACATAGCGCCACTGTAGCCATGAGCAAAGGCATTCTGTTTCGCTGCTTCCAGTCTCTGGAACCTATACTCGAGTAAAGATTTAGCGATTTCAGGCTGTAACATCAATATCGGAGGGTACATCCACAGCTCCGTGTCCCAGAAAACATGGCCGTTGTACCCAAGCCCGGATAGACCCATAGGCGACAAACTATATGCAGTGCCTTTTCTTGCAAATGAGTACAGGTGGTATAAAGCAGATCGCACATCCTTTTGCACTTGCAGATCACCGGTAATTACAATATCGCTATCCCATAATTCACCCCATGCCGCGTGGTGGCGCTTCAGTAGCCGGTCGGTACCCTCTAACATAGCGAAGATAGTTAACCGTTCGGCCTCATTATGCGGGTCTTCATAGTGCTCACTGGAAACTGCCGATGAGACCACGGCAAATTCATAAGTTTCGCCTGCTTTGAGTTTTTTGTGGAATTTAGCCAGGTGCATATTGTAATCCCAATCTTCGTGGATCAAGTCAGGTTCTTCACCATGTTTCTCACTGAAAATAAAGCTGTTACTTGCTGCCACTTTATGTTTTCCTGAAGGGCTATTGCCCACCGAGGTCAGCAACGGTATCTTCACATGCGGACGATCTATTTCACTGTAATAATTCCGTACATCTACGAGATGATTGGGGGCTTCAATCACGCTCATCGGAGTGATTTGTACTGCCTTTTTCGCCTTTATTCTTATTATTGTCAGGGCGGTATAGGGCAAATGTCTAAGAGACATCATAGTGTGTTCTACACTCGCTTTGTCCCCAACATCAAATGTTGTGGTGAGTGCAGCCTGCTTCATATC
Organism: Fulvivirga imtechensis AK7; assembly: GCF_000331535.1. GTDB lineage: Bacteria > Bacteroidota > Bacteroidia > Cytophagales > Cyclobacteriaceae > Fulvivirga > Fulvivirga imtechensis. Next base: position 46,387 of record NZ_AMZN01000039.1, read on the forward strand.
CAGCACCTGCTTATAATTAGTAATGTTCTTTCGTGAAACCCTACTTCCATCCACATCCAGGTTCATATTCACATGATTGAATGTTTTTAAGATGTTGGACACCCTACCTCGCTGATAATAATCATACACGCCATTGAGTACCACGTCTGTCACTTTCATAGGCTCCGGAGATGACACTATCCCTACCATGCCATTGGCTACTGTCACGCCATAATAATTATTGGGATTGATATCGTCAGCTACGATATGCCAGGGGGACCTATTGAAGTCCTGGGCATAAACAACGATAGGGAAGAATATTACAAAACCAATTACGCTAATCTTCATGAGTCTTTTTCTGTTTTAATACAATTATTCATGTTATATAAAATAGCAACTATCATATCACTCAATTGGCAAATATACCTCTGCTTTCCAATCCTGTTGGTTCGCTCCTAACGTTGGATTACTGTGAAAGTATTCAATCGGCAAACCATCAACTTTATAGTTATTCCTATTGGCAAAGTTAACCAATGCATACCACGCTCTATCTGATGTAATATAATTCCCATAATATATGGCCTTTAGTGCTTTAGTTTTTTTAATGAGTTTATAGTCAATTTCTTTGACTTTGGGAAGGGAGTCTGTTTGTACTATCGGAAAGCAAAAATCAAACTCCAATGTTCCTTTTTCATGATTCCATTTTTCTACTCTTACAATTGGGGGTCCATCTAGCGTAAGATCAAACTCAGAAACAAATGAAGTCAATACATCATAATCCTTCATCATTCCCTGAGCCTTATCAATTTGAGCCGTTTTTAAATTTCGACAGGCACAAAAAGAATTAATATTCTCATTCTCCCCCTCGATCGTAACTTTTGTAATTTCTAAATGAGAGTTAAGTACATCATAAAATTCTTTTACAAGTATTTCTGAATCCTCTTCCATTTTTGTTTTTGTGAAGGGAACTAGTAACTTGTTTTTTATAGAATTTGATGGCTCAGAAACTTCTACCCGAACATGAGTAATTGAATCGCTATCTAACTCAAACCTCCATGTGAAAAAGTAATCACTCTTATCCAACTTGATTCTTTGATACAATTTGTTTACTGAATCAATCTTAACAACTGTATAATTCATATACTTTCGATCCCATAGTCGAATAGTTTGAATGATATCGCCAGGAGTTGTTTTAGCTTTAAATTTAATAACGAATTGATATGGGATTATAAAAATATATAATCCCAACGCTAAAATTCCCACTACCAATGCTGGCATTAAAATTTTCTGCATTCTAGTTATGCAATTTATAGAGTTGGACCCCCCCATTATTAATAGTAACTAAAAGATAATTTTCTTTATTAAAAGGGATAATATTAAAATGTCGAATTGATCTATTATATAAGTTTAGGCCAAGATCAACTCCTAGTATAATATCCTCATCACTTTTAATCAAGGCTCCTTCAAATGATCCATATCTTCCATGTAAAGGTTTCATTCCAAAGTAATTACCTCCCAGCAAAACTTCATCTTCTCCATTAGCATCAAAGTCATACTTTAATTGGCAAATAATAGGTGCCACCTGAAGATGATTATCAAATGCCACAAATTCAAATTTTCCATTTTCATTACTTAAGTAACCTGATGCAAGTGTTTGGATACTATAGAGTTTAGAATTTTTCAACTGGTCTTTAGTAAATATTTCATCTATAGTTTTACCTGCAAAATCTTTATAGGATGTAAATTTTTTATGCAGGCTAATGATTTGACCAGCCAAAACATCATAAGAATCTAAAGGATAATAATTTCCATTCTTTTCTATAGCAATCACCGTTTCTGATTTTCCATTATTGTCAAAATCATTGTAATACATCTTCATAGGGTACTTCTCTGTAGCCCGAAACTTTGAATTAAGTCCCCAATTACCAATAATATAATCCTGATCTCCATCTTTATCAATATCAAAAGCCGTAATAGACTGCCATAGCCCATTTAATGGAGCTGACAGCCTTTCTTCTTTAACAAAGGTACCATTATCATTTTTTAGAAATATCGGACTCATCCATTCTCCAACAACAATTAAATCCACCGCACCATCATTATTGAAATCTGTCCAAACGGCATCCGTGACCATTCCAATATTATGAAATAAATCCTGCTGGATGGATGTGAATGTACCTCCATTATTGAGTAATAAATATGATTTTGGCATACTTCCAAAATCATTTGATACGGATTGATTGCCTATAAAAACATCCTTATCACCGTCTCCGTCAAAATCACTTACCCTAATACATGAGGCATTCTCAAAATAATCAGGAATATCTTTTCGGATCAACTGATCACTTTCTGAAGATACATAGTAGGTATCCAGCAATGGCGGTGAGTCATTGTAGAAATCTGCTCCGCCACTTGCTATTATTAAATCAGTTTTGCCATCATTGTTAAAATCATCCATAACAGCCTCAATATCTTCTTTTATGGAATCCGCTCTTATAATTGGGAAATGCGCGGATTCAAAACCAGAATCGTTTTGGATAAAAATCTCACTTGCAATTCTCTTTGATCCACCAAAGAAAATATCCATTAACCCATCGTTGTTAATATCTCCGATGGCTGTAGCGGGGCCTCTGTCAGATTGCTGATAAGGCAGTAATTTCGTTCTATCAAAGTCCGTATAATTATCCTCGGTATGAGTATAGTCCAATCCAAATTGACCAGGATCAATAGGCAAGAACAGCGGAGCTTGCTTCTTTAAATTTTCATATGAAAATTTAGCCAAATTATCTTTTTTTTCTATTTCAAGAGTTTGGTTAACAGAGACATCATAATATTTCTGAACTTCAGAATTCGGCCAGATCACTACTAATGAGTCGATCTTCGCCCTTTTTCCAAAACCAAAGTGAATAACAGGTTCTGAAGAGGACTGAAAACCACGCACCGTATACATCTCTTTGTACTGCATAAGGCCTTCGCTATACACATAGAGCTTTGTGCCTATTCCATATTTATTCGGGTTAAGATAGTCAAGTTTAATTTTGAGATAGTTGAACTTCTCATTTGTTTGATTAATATAAATACTAACCGGTTGATCCACATTGCTAACTATAATGTCTAAATCACCATCATTGTCCAAATCCGCCAGTCCCGTTGCGGTAGAGCAGGTATTTTCTGCCGGTAGCCATTGATCTGACATATTATGGAATAAAAAATCGCCCGAACCTTTATAAATATAGTTCTGAATTTTGCCTGAAGGCATAAGTGACATTGCCTTTTCATCTACAATTTTGGTAGCACCAATAATATCCACGACTTGTTCACTGGACACATATTTGATATAATCCAAGTCATTTGGTCTACGGGGTATTCCATTAGAAATAAAAACATCCTGATGCCCATCTTGATCATAATCAGCAAATAAGGCGCTCCAACTCCAATCTGTTGCTGCTACATTGCTCATTAATCCGGTTTCAATAAACCGACCATTACCTTGATTAATTTGCAACATATTTCTTTCAAACTGGTAATAGTAGCCAAATTGATTCACCTTCATATTAAGTGTATGGATACCTTCGTCACTCTCCGATCGCTTTAAAATAACTTCATCTTCAGGCAACATATCCAAACTTATCAGGTCCGGGAACCCATCATGGTTAATGTCAGCTACATCGTTGCCCATCGAAAATCGACTGGAATATGTGAATGATTCTCTTAATTGCTCCCGAAACGTGCCATCACCATTATTAATATAATAGTAATCGTCCTCATGGAAATCATTTCCGACATAGATATCAGGATATCCATCAAGGTTAAAATCAGCAACGGCTATTCCCAACCCATACCCATTAATTCCACCATAAATACCGGCCTCTTCGCTTACATCTACGAACTTATTGCCGTCATTTCTTAATAGCTTATCCCCGGTTTCATATTTCCTGACATTTCTTTGTTTGGCATGACCGAAAGATTCAGGTGTATGCACAGCATGATTAAGCAAATAGATATCTAAATCGCCATCTAAATCATAATCTAAAAAAACTGCAGATGAGGAAAAGGAATCGAAATCCAGGCCAAACTCTTTAGAACGTTCAGTAAAAGTATTATCGCCATTATTAATGAACAGCTCATTATGACCTCCTAAATTCTTCAATCCTACCACGGCACATACATAAATGTCTAATAAACCGTCTCCGTTTACATCAGCCATAACACTGCCAGTATTCCACGAACTATTACCTGAAACACCGGCCTGCTCCGTAATGTCTTCAAATTGAAGATTCCCTTTGTTTAAATATAACTTATTCTTTACCTGGTTTCCTGAAAAGAATAAATCGGGTAACCCATCTCCGTTAATATCTCCGATGGCGACACCGCCACCATTATAAAAGTATAGATAATCAATGATATTAAAATCTTCAGATTGGGTTAATTTGTTTTTAAAATCAATTCCTGATCTCTCATTGTCTAGTTTTATAAATAGTTGATCCTGGTCTTTGCAGCCCACAAAAAACAAAGTCAATATCACAAAACTCTCAATAGCCCTTTTCATAAAATCGTATTATTCTTGTCTATTCGAAGTGAAAATTATTGGTATGCCATTATTAATGGCAGCGATTATATATCTGCTTCCATTTTTGTCAAAAAAAGACTTTAAGTGCCTTATTTCATCCCGAATAAAAAAGCCACTTTCAGAATAATTTTTCCACGTAAAGTCAAGTTTTCCATTACCAATTAAAACATGGCCATAACTCGCATCCTGACGTGAAAATTGAGGTTTCATTTCAAATTTATTGCCACCCATGATAAGATCCATGTTTCCATCACTGTTGATGTCGGTACAAGCTATTGCAGAAACATTTGACCACTGTACTTTAGGGGGCAACTTAATGATCGAAAATTTCCCATTTCCTTTATTAACTGCAATAACTGATTCAGAGATATTAGCGGTTTTTACTACAGAATTGTCGATTACATCAGGTTGAAAGAGTTCCTGTATAGTTCTTTTTGCATAATCCGATGCCTTTAAATTTTGCTTTTTCAAGCCTGGTAATTGAGCTGTCAACTCCTTCCTCATATGAATCGGATAATCCCCATTAGTGAAATAAGAAGTTGTTATTTGTTCAATTGTGCCGTTTCCATCAAAATCATTGATCCACAACTTCATCGGATTCTCCTGTGTTGCCAAATAAGGAACATTCGATCCAATATTACCCAAAATCAAATCCACATCGCCATCACCATCCAAATCAGAAGTCTCGAGGCCTCCCCAAAACCCATTTAGTGAATCCAGGTTGCTATCCAATTTACTTAGCCTTCTGCCTGAGTTCTTCATAATTAGCGGAGCGCCCCACTCCGATATAATAACCAGGTCATCCTTGTTATCATTATCAATGTCCACCCATTTTGCATCAGTGACCATTCCGGCACCTTTTAGATCATAGGCATACCTCTCAGTACCATCGGTGAAAGTACCATCGCCATTGTTTATTAAGAATAAATGTTGAGGATCAATTCCATAAATACCCGGGACACTTCTTGAACCAATAAATAAGTCAATATCCCCGTCTGAATCAAAATCATTAGGTGCTATTACGGAAATATTTGTTTTGGCAAAAGGTAAATTGCTCTGAGATCTTGTAAATTCTCCTTTGCCATTGTTCAGATACAGACGAGTTTGATAATTATCTTTATCAGCACTGGAGTTTCCCCCGGACCCTACTACCAAATCCAAATCTCCATCGCCATCTACATCAAAAAATGCTGCTGCTGTATCTTCAAACCCCGCATCATCTAGGAAGCACCGGCTTTTCAAAAGCCTCAATTTCCCGTTTTCAGTATGTTTATAAATACTGCCTGGCTGGCCTTTTGCCCCACCGACAAAAACATCTTCATTTCCATCATTATCAATATCTCCAACAGCCAGTGCAGGTCCCTCCTTTGACACCTGTTTATAAATAAGGCCCTCCTGATCAAAATCATCAAACGCATCTTCTTTATGAGATTCCATTAAAGGCTGATCGACTTCTGTCAAAAATTGCCCCTTTTGTTTCTTTTTCACGCGTGGCTTATACTCTGTTGCTTCACTTTGGTTAAGTAATATCTTTTGATTTGCCTTTATATTTTTTAACGTTGTAATCTTATTATCAGGCCATAGTACTGAGATAGAGTCTACAGTCTCATGGGCACCTAATCCAATAGTCATTAGGTAATCCATTGATGATTGAAATCCACGGGATGGCATCTGCTCTTGTAATATAGTGAAGCCTCCTACAAATAATTTAACAGCAGTTCCTATGGCAAAGGTATTACCCCCCATGCCTTTTAATTGAATTTGTAAAAAGTTGTTATCTGTTAATTGGCTACTTCTGTTTTCAAAAATAAAAGCTTCCATGTTTACATTATTCACCACCAGATCTAGATCACCGTCTCCATCCAGGTCTCCATAAGCACACCCATTAGAAAAACTCGGGATTTCCAAGCCCCACTCATTGGTAGCATTTTTAAATGTAAGGTCTTGGTTATTTTTGTACGCGTAGTTAGGAAGCGGTACCGATGGCATCTTGTCAATTATGGAGCTTATTTCTTTCTTCTCCCCAGTTAATACCGTGTTTTGGATTACCTCATTGGCAAAAAAATCAACAAAGTCAATATCAGTTAAATCATGAATAATTCCATTAGTGACATAAATATCTTTGTACCCATCATTATCCATATCAAACATCAAACCGGCCCAACTCCAGTCTGTTTTGGCAACGCCACTGTAATAGGCAACTTCTGAAAACGTATTATTCCCATTATTTAGCTGCAAGGTATTTTGAATATACTGCTGGTAAAAATCTCTCCCTTGCTTCAGCTTGAAAACATCATAGCTTTCAAATTCCATTACACTTTTGATCCTTTGGTCTTTCTCCGGCATCATATCAGTAACGAATATATCGTTCAATCCGTCATTGTTAATGTCTGCCATATCTACACCCATTGCTGACAAACATAAGTGCGAAGTCCAGTTCTTTATTTCTTCTGAAAAGGTTCCATCCTTCTGATTTATATATAAATAGTCCCTTTCATAAAAATCATTGGAAACATATATATCCGGATATGTATCATTATTTATGTCGCATACAAACACACCTAAACCAAAACCTATCAAACTGCCATAAATACCAGCTTCTTCACTAACATCAACAAATTTACCGTTATCGTTTCGTAGTAGAACATCACCAACCCCTCTGAAAATTTCAGGTACATCTTCCCATTCACTGGCCCTTTTTTCTCTGTCAGAAGCGTAGCCCAGGCTGCTTACTGGAATATTACTATTATTTAATAAATAAGCATCCAAATCGCCGTCCTTGTCATAATCAAAAAATGCAGCATGTGTAGAAAATCCACTTTTCGCCAGATTATACTCACTGGCTTTTTCAGTGAATGTTAAATCCCCATTATTGATATAAAGATCATTATCATGATTATTTCCCTCCATATTTCCAGCATTGCTGACGTAGATATCTAAAAGACCATCTCCGTTTATATCCACCATTACCACACCGGTGCTCCAGGGCTTATTACCACCAACGCCTGCTGAATCTGTTATATCTTCAAATTTGAAATCACCTTTATTAAGATAAAGACGATTCTTTTTCATATTAGCAGTAAAGTATATATCGGGCAACCCGTCATTATTTATATCTCCTATGGCCACCCCTCCACCATTGTAAAAATTTCTATACTTGAAAATGTTGAAATTCCGTTGATTTTCAATTCCATTGACAAATGAAATACCTGTTTGGTCTGCAGATAACTTGACAAATAAACCATCTCCCTTCTGTTTGATTGATTCTCTAAGATTTTCAGAACAACCAAATAAACCAAAGAATATCAAGACATATTTCAGTCCGTTTCTTAATATCAATCTCTTCATACTGCTAACAGTTTTGCCATATTACATTAATTCTCATTAAATACTCTTTCTTGTCATTTTAAAGATAGCTGATGAGTCAAAAAATGAATTAAATGACTAAAATTCATATTCCATACTAATTTCATAATTATCAGTTACGGATTGCGTTTATTATGCATAAAAAAATATTGTTGTCCCAAAATACTATAAAAAAGAGGGCTAGCGCCCTCCTTTTATATAAATTTAAAGTTTCAAAAATAAACAGGTTAATAACCTTCGTTTTGCACCAAATTTGGATTAGAGAGTAATGCGCTTGCAGGAATAGGGAATAGATTGGTATGTCCATCACCAGCCTCTTTAAATTCCCATGCATCATCAAATACCCCAAAACGGATCATATCATTTCTTCTAACATATTCCTGATAAAGTTCTCTTCCTCTCTCGTCAAGTAAGCCTTGCTCATCCAATGAAGACAGTGGTGGAGTATTCTCTCTTAAGGCCCTAAGTTCATTAACCTCTGCAAGTGCACCACCAGTATTTCCCAATCTTAGCATGGCCTCAGCTCTCATTAAATGCGCATCAGCGAATCTTGCTAAAACAGTTCCCGAAGTAAAGGCTCCATTAGCTGGCGAATATTTCAGTAATCTCATTCCCGTTACTTCATTATTACCCACAAGACCTGGTAGTTCTTTAGTAAACGCAAGTGGAGCGCCTGTTCGGGTTTCTAATGGTACTGCCGCACCATCTCTCCAGCCATACATTTGACCTAGTTGGAAACCATATCCAAAACCTTGGTTATCAGCATTAGTTGAAGCTAATGTGTGGGTGTACCCGCGTCTTTCTTCCTGACCTGAACCGATGGAATTGTCATTAGTGGGTCCCTCGAATTTATCATAAAACTCAGCTAGAGTAGTGAATCCATTCCATCCACCACCTCCATTTTCCGGGTGCGCCTGATTGTAATGTAAAGCACTCCACATCTTAGTGCCTACATCCGCAGTTACATTCCATATAACGTCCGAATTGGTGAATGTTGGCCCAACAAAAAGATCAAAGTACGAACCTCCTACCAAAGAATATCCATCGGCTTCAATTTGGTCAACCAGGTCAATGACATCTTGTAAATCATTAGCTCCGTACGAGCCAAGATATACTTCAGCGTTCAACTTTACTTTAGCAAGTAAAAATCTGGCGGTTGCCTTTACAGCCCTGGTTTTATTGTCGGACGTTGGGTTGCTGGCAGGCAAACCAGCAATTGCATCATTTAAGTCCTGTACAATTAAATCATAAGCCTCTGAACGATTGTAAACTGTAGGGATAACATCGGGACCATCAGTAGGATTCCTAAATGGAACCTGACCATAATAATCCATAATTATCCACATATTATATGCCCTAACAAATTTAGCATGAGCAACCTGCTCCACTGTGGCTTTACTCAAAGGGTCAATGACTTCTGTAGCTCTTAAAACCGCGCCATTCTTATTATTCCAAACATTTACAATATCTCGGTGCGTTGGTCCCCACGTGTGTGCATGTAAAGTTCTCCAAACCCCATTATCTCCCCAGTCAGTACCTCTAGTAGGTACAAGCAATATATCTGATGTTACCTCACTTAAAGCATACATTTCTTCTTGAGATGCTATCTGACCTGAAATGTTGTTGTACAGGTTATCAACAGACCCAGCGGGATTCTCAACCCCGTTAAAAACTGAAGAGCCACCTTCAGTTATCAATGAATCTGTCTCATCAATGTCCAGACTACATGAAGATAACAGGAAGCTAAGTAGCACTGCTGATATCAAAAGTCTGTTTTTGATTGTTATATTATTAGTCATGTTTATCTATTTTAAATAGTTATATCAAAAAGATGCATTTAATCCTATTGTAAACGTCCTTGGTCGGGGATATGCCGCATAATCAATACCAGCGGTCGGAAGCCCGTTCAACAGACCATCATCAGCAGGACTTGTGCTTACTTCCGGATCCAATCCAGTGTAATCAGTAATTACAAACAGGTTTTGAGCATTAAAATATAATCTCAAATTTTTGATAAAACCAGCCTCTTTCATAGGGACGTTGTAACCCAAATTAAAATTTTGCATTCTTAAAAAGTCTCCCTTTTCCAGAAATCTGGTTGAAACTGCAGCTTCAGCTGTTCCTGACTCTCCACTTGTCAATACATCGGGAGTTACGTTCCGGGCATTATTTATTGAACCAGCTGTAAAGAATGCATTTTTTGTATTATTGTAAATATAATGACCATATTGACCTGAAAAATACATGGCTAAGTCAAATGCTTCATAACGAGCATTTAAAGAAAATCCAACATTCCAGGTTGGTAAAGCAGATTTCCCTACAAATGTTTGATTATCGCCAATAGGTTGGCCGTTATCATCAAATCCTTCAAACTCTCTTAAGTGATAGGAAAATAAGGGGTATCCCCCGGCTAATCTCTGAGCATACGCACCAGTCAATCCCTGACCATATATAGTACCTGCATCTAAAACTCCTGCAAAATCCTGAACTTCATTTTTGTTGTGAGAAACATTTCCACTGATGCTGAAAGAGGCTTCTGATCTATCAACAGCAAGATACGTAAGGCCTAATTCCCAGCCCTTGTTTTGAACAGTTGCATCTAGGTTATCAAATATTTGCGTGGCAACCGCTGGTTGGGCAGCATTACGTCTAAGTAGCAAATCCGTAGTATTCTTTACATAATAATCCAAGCTACCACTAACTTTTTCATCTAAAATTCCAAAGTCAATTCCGATACTCGTCTGAGAAGTAGTCTCCCATTTTAATTCTGGATTGACAGAACCTTGAGTAGTTGTGCCAGGCAAACCTATTTGACGTGCTGAACCAACACTTACATCTGCATATCTTTCTCTTCTGATAAATTCGCCATATCCAAGACCATCCTGGTTACCTACTATACCATACCCCACTCTAAGTTTAAAGGTATTGAAAAAATCAGGCATGAAGTTTTCTTCATGAAGTTTCCAGGCAACTGCACCAGAAGGGAATATTCCATATCGATTATCTTTACCAAACTTTGATGACCCATCAATTCGTAAGGTAGCGGTGATTAAATATTTGTCAGATATTGAAAAATTACCTCTTCCGAAATAAGATTGAATATAGTCTGTTTGATCATAAAAATTTGCAGCTATAGCATCAACAGTTACACCCGCAGGTCTATTAAAATAACTTTGCTGAAGGGTTCCCTCACCAAGGTTAATACCGCTTACAAAACCACCTGTTGTTTGGGCAGCATCTCTCAAATCATTAGTAACACCCCAGTTGTTGTAGTCCTCGTAAAGTGCCGAAGCAGCATCGTCGGCCGCTTCATAAGAATCACGCAGTTCATTTTCCATAGCGCTAAAACTAGTATAATCTGTGAATCCTCTAGCGGATGCCCAGAAATAATCATTTCTAAAGCTCTGAACAGAATAGCCCCCCACTACTTCAACCTTAACCATTCCAACCTGCTTAGTGTAATTTAGAGTCATCTCAAGAAGATTGCTAATCGTACGATTTTCATTCAATTGTCCCTGACCGAAATCCTGAACCCCATCTCCTGCATTTCGCGCATTGCCTGAAATCAAAGTATATCGTTCTCCCTTTGAATAGTCAATACCATAAGTTGCCTTAGCTGTTAATGCATCAGTTAATTTGTAGTCAGCGGAAAGATTAGTTAAAAACCTATTTGTTGTCCCAGTGCTTCTATAATACTCCAACATATTAGCTGGGCTTCTTTGACCTCCAGTATTATAATCAGGGTCTGTTGGCCAAGTTGGATTGGCGGAATATGCTGCTCCCAATATGTCTCCTGCAAAACCGGCGTTACCACTGATAGGAGGATCCTCTCTTTTAACATTGGAATATGTAGTTGATAAATCTATATTCAGTTTATCATTAAATAATGACTTAGAAGCATTAATTCTTCCAGTCAATCTCTTCATAAAAGAGTTCTCCATAACACCTTGCTGATCTTCATAACCTAATGAAGCACGTACAGACGCTGTTTGAAAACCTTTAGCATAAGATAAATTTTGTTTGTGCGATACCGATGTTCTGGTGATATAATCTTGCCAGTCTGTATCGGAACCATGATCCTGAACAACAGGATCACCACCAAATTGCTCCACCCCTGCTAAAAACTGTTCTCTACCTAATAGATCATATTCATTAGCGGGTTTAGCAATACTTACACTCGAACCAAAATCAAAAGTACCTCTATTTCCTTTACCACTCTTAGTGGTTATTATAACCACACCATTAGCACCTCTCGAACCATAAATGGAAGTTGCAGAAGCATCTTTCAGAATGCTAATACTTTCAATATCACTTGGATTTATAAAGTTCAAAGGGTTAGTATCTTGCTGAGTTCCAAAACCTACATCCGCGGAAGATGGTTGGGTGCCACCACTTAAAGGAACACCGTCCACAACAAAAAGTGGATTATTATTAGAACGTATCGAGCTTGTACCTCGAATTCTTAACTGTACACCTGAACCAGGGGATCCGCTGGTAGTAGTTATTTGAACTCCTGAAGTCTTACCTTGAATCAGTTGTTCGGGAGAAGAAATTATCCCTCCGTTAAAATCCTCAGAAGTCACTGCTGCCACGGCTCCGGTAGCATCTTTTACAGTGGTCTGACCATAACCAATAACAACAACCTCGGATAGTTGAGTAATATCCGTTTCAAGAGCAACGTCAATTACACTTCGTTGTCCGACCTGCACTTCTTCCTGTGCATAGCCAATAAAGGAAAATATCAATACCGGATTATCTCCACTCACACTAATAGAGTAGCTTCCATTGATATCCGTGACTGTACCGGTGTTAGTGCCTCGCACCAAAATGTTAACACCAGGCAAAGCCGAGCCATCGCTGGAGTCGGTGACTTTTCCTGTGATTGTGCGTTGTGCCAGCAAGCCACCGAAGCTGGCCAGCATGACCGCAAATAATAGTAAATACTTCTTCATAAGGGGTTAGTTTTTAAGCGTAAAAATTAATTTATGTCTTAACTCGTCTACCAATAATAGTGATAAAATACTCATAGTTCCTAAGAAAAAAAAGCGTTTTTTAACGAAAACGTAATCGCAAACGTTTGCAAAAAATGTATAACTTTAAGGATCAATTGGTATCAGAACATTTTTGATAAAAATAAGGCAGACGACTTATGTTATCGGTACCATGATTTTGCTAGGGCTTGGAAGTTTGTTCCAAAAGTATTAGCATTGAACAATTTATGGAATAGTCAGAAGCAACTTACATCAACCTGTCATCACATTGTGGTGGTCAGGTACGGATAAGGTTCTAAATAAGACTACTCTCCGGAGGCTCCGGAATGTTATTAAATTAAGGTGTCACCCAACTTTGGAGGATCCATGCATAAAGTAACGGCTTTGAGAATGCATTGATTTATCCCCTAGGGTTCCTGAGGCGGCTCAGGCGAGATGACTACGCTTTTTAGAAGATATTCTTTTTAACTCAATAACATTGGGAGGCTCCGGAACTGGTTGTGACGTTTGAAAGTCAATATATACACATGAAGAGTAATCAGATCACCATTAAGGATATTGCACGAGAGTTGGACATTTCACCGTCCACCGTGTCGAGGGCGCTTAAAGACCATCCTGATATTAGCCCAAAAACGAAGAAACAGGTAAGAGAACTAGCTGAAAAGCTGAACTATCAGCCCAACAGCATCGCTTTGAGCCTGAGGAGCAGTAAAACAAATACAATAGGTGTGGTGATCCCCCAGATAGAGCATTTCTTTTTCTCTACTGTGATCAGTGGTATAGAAGATGTGGCCTATGCGGCCGGCTATAGTGTAATTGTAGCCCAGAGTAATGAATCGTATGAAAGGGAGGTGATGGATACTCAGGCCTTATTTAATAACAGGGTGGACGGTATTCTGGTGTCTATGTCGAGAGAGACGACAGACTACAAGCATCTTGAATCGCTTCATACCCGTGGTATACCCATGGTATTCTATGACAGGGTGTGCGATTCCATCAATTGCAGCAAGGTAGTTGTTGATGACTTTGACGGAAGCTATCAGGCCACCAAACACCTGATCGAGCAAGGGTATAAAAGAATAGCACACCTGGCAGGCCCATACAGCCTTACGATGTTTCGGCAGCGACTGGAGGGATATAAAAAGGCGTTGGAAGATCATGGCCTGCCTATTGATGAAAATCTTATACTACAGGAAAATGCCTCCAATGATGAAACCTTAGCCAAAGAACTTACCAAAGAACTGATGGCTATGAAAAACCGGCCTGATGCGATCTTTGCAAATACAGACATCGCTGCGCTTGGAGCTATGATCACTATAAAGGAATATGGACTGAAAATACCTGGTGATATTGGTATTGTAGGTTTTAGTAATTGGAGATTTACCGCTCTAACGGAACCGACCATTACCACAGTATCTCAGCCAGGCTTTGAAATGGGACAGGAAGCGGCCCACCTTCTGATCAGAGAGATAGAAGCTAAGAAGGATCAGGTGATTGAGCCGGAGACCAAGATCCTGAAAACTGAGTTGGTGGTGAGGAAGTCTTCGGTACTGAAGTAGCTGGAAGCCGGAAGGACTGAAGTGTATAATCAGAGCCACAACATCTGTTATCATTCCTGAGCAAAGGTACTTTCAGCTATTTACTCCTTATATATATGGAAATAAGAATTGCAAATATTGCCGATATAGAAGGTGTTCTGGCACTCCAGCAACTTTATCTTTATGATAGCCTCGCCGAAAGCGAACGGAAGAATGGTTTTGTTACCACACCATTTACCCCGCAACAGGTAGAAGCCGTCATATCAGATCAGGCGCTATTTATAGCTGTTGATGAAGGGAAGGTAGTGGCTTACATCTTTGCAGGGAGTTGGGAATTCTATAGTCAATGGCCTATCTTCCCTTATATGACATCTCTCTTCCCAGGCTTAACATTTAAGGGAAGCACTGTCAGTATAGAGAGTAGCTTCCAGTATGGTCCGATCTGCATAGATGTCTCGTACCGGGGCTCAGGGTTACTTCTGTCCTTGTTTGAATTCATGAGACAGCACATGGCTAAGCGATATCCCCTCACTGCCACCTTTATTAATAAGGTAAACGTACGCTCACTCAAAGCTCATGTCGACAAGCTGGGCTGGAGAGTGATTGGAAACTTCCAGTACAATGATAAGGACTACTGGATCCTGGCTTATGATATGGGTATACCGGCAGTTGTTAATGCCAAATGATCCTGAGCCAAAATTTTGAGATCACATTTTGACAATACTTACAATGCCTTAACGTCAAGCTTTATTGAAAAAAAAGCATCAATCGCTCTGCACTCAGCGTCCAGCGCTTCGCCCTTCAAAACAGGCTGTCTGCACTATCCGGCTTCACCCGGCAGCAAAAGCCTCTTCTCTCTAAGCACTTGTTTGATCCGTTCGTGTCTTTCCCAGAATTTTTCTTTCAACAGAGCGCACAACCGATCGAACTCCGGATGACCATTCATATTTTCAATCATTGGATCATCCTGAAACAACAGCACCCAGTAGAAGTAGTCATCTTCCTTTACAAAGCGTTTAAATTCTTCCAGGGCCCTGTCCATATCTCCTTTGTAAGAATAGTAGCTGGCCAGACTGATATGCTTGTAGATAGATTTATCATTATCTACAAAATCTTTGAATAGCTGCAGATAATTATCGGCTTTTTTATGCATGCCCAACTTGTCATGAACCACAGCTATTTTGGCGTACTCTGCAGGGTATATGTCCAGCTTCAGCGAATCTTTGACGGCAAGAAACTTACTATAGTACTCGTAAGCCAACTCATAATCCTGATTGTAATAGCAGACCTTGGCCACTTCCTGTAGTACATCCAACCTTGTAGTATCCCTGGCCAACGTATTCAGTAAGCGCTTTTTCAATCTGGCAATATCATTGTCCCTGGCGTAAAGGATATATGCTTTCACATAGTCGGAAAAGATGTTCTTAGGATTATAAATGAGTGATTTGTTAATATAGTGTTCTGCTTCGTTGATAAAACCCGCCTGAATTAGCGCATTGCTAATATGAAGATAGGTATAACTTGCGGTTAAAGAATCTTGTGAGTTGATATCCAATTGTACTCCTTTAAGTGCATATTCCAGGTATCTGGCCGTATTGGGAACGTACATAGCGTAGTAATTAGAAAGATGATTGAACACCAGGGCAGAATTGGGATTGTATTCTAATGCTTTCTCCAGGTAAGGAAGCGCCCGCTCATAATCGCGAATATTTAAATAGTAAAATGACTTGGCTATCAATGCCTCACCGAGGTGAGTATCGATCAGCAGCGCCTGGTCAGCGTAGTAGTTCAACTGTGACAGGTACTTTTTTTGGATCTGAAAAGCATCGAGATAGTAATAGGCTATAGCAATAGTTGCATAAGCCAAAGCAAAGTTTTTATCCTGTCCGACAGCTTTTTCCAACCATTTTATGGCCTCAAACATACCCTCTTTTGTGTCTTTATTCAGCTCATTTATACCTTTAAGGAAATAATCATATGCTACCATATCATTGGTTGGTACTTTTCGTATCCGCTCTTCTTCCTCCGGGGTGATGATGACCTCAATCCTTTGCGCGATACTTTTAGCTACTTCGACCTGCAGATCAAAAATGTCTCCCAGATTGCGGTGATATTCTTCCGCCCATAAATGCCGGTCGCCTGCAGCATCAATCAACTGAATATTCAGGCGGATCTCATCACCAACCTTCTGCCCACTACCTTCTACAATATAGCCGACATTCAATTCTTCGGTGATTTCCGGAATGCTTTTGGTAGTACTCCGATATTTCTCCACAGATGTGCGACTTACTACCCTCAGGTCTTCAATCTTCTGAAGGTGCCCAAGCACAGATTCCATCACTCCATTGATAATATACACATTGATGGAGTCACTGCTATTATTAACAAATGGCAGTACAGCAATTGACTTATCAGGCCGATATGGACTGTGTTTCGCATTGTTAAAAAAGAATATTGCCGCCAGAGCAAGCAATATTATGCCTGCACTTATGGCTATCCACCTGTACCTGCTGTTATGCTTAGGCTGAGCTATGGTAGAGTTTTCTGCAGCAGCACAGTTAACGTCTTGCTGGCTGGCCTCCCCCGGGGTATAGCCGTATTGTTCCCGAAAGCATTTAATAAAATAGGACGTACTGCTGAAGCCCACCTTATAGGATATCTCGGAAACTGTAAAAACATCGGTTTTCAGCATTTCCATAGCCCTGTTAAGCCTCACCTGACGGATGAATTGGCTGACGGAGGCGCTCGTTTCTTTTTGAACCTTGCGCAGCAGGTTAGACCGGCTCATATTCATGGCGTCAGCCAGCTCGGAAACGCCAAACTGTTCGTTGGCGATATTTTCCTCAATAAGCTCAGTAATGCGCTGCAGAAATGGTGACGAACTTTGCATTGTTTATGGTATTAGCCGCTAAAGGTTACTGGAATAAATCACAGCAAAGATTCTGTTACAACTGCGATTTAGTGTCGACACTGGCTTTCTCTCCACTTGCCAAAAGTGCTGAAAATTATAATCAAAATAAAATCCCAAAGTACGAATAAAAACAGGTTTTGCATCATAATTTATACCCTTGCATCATAATTAATATTAAATACTCAAACCTTATATATTTTGCTTTTTTCGTGATTAGCAGCGCCATTCCCTTTACCACAACTTTGTAGAATAAATTTTAAATCAGAAAAATCATGCAAAATTTAACAATTAAAGGAGTGCTGGCTGCATTAGTCATATCATTAATTGCAGCTTGTAGTGGGAACAGCCAGGAAATGGGAGCATCTGACAAGCAGTCTACCGCCAAAGCGCCCGGAATAAGTATTCATGAGGCTGCCTTCATGGGAAATACAAAAGCCGTGCAGGAGCATATAGCGGCTGGTACTGACCTCAACCAAAAAGACCAATGGGGGTCAACTCCACTAACTATAACAGCAACATTCAACAGAACGGAAGCCGGCAAGGCATTAATTGAAGGTGGCGCTGACCTTAATGCACCAAACAATGAAGGCTCCACTCCTCTTCATGTGGCCACATTTTTTGGTCGAACTGAACTGGTCGAGGCATTGCTGAAAGCAGGTGCGGACAAGAATGTAAAAAACAATTTCGGAAGCACTGCCCTGGAGGTGGCGAATACACCATTCGAAACATTAAAGCCTATATATGATCAGCTCGGCAAGGACTTGGGGCCTCTCGGGCTCAAGCTTGATTATGATCAACTGAAAAAGGCGCATCCGGTGATTGCCGAAATGTTGAAAAAGTAAGAATGATGGATAACAGAAGATATGACATCGACTGGCTAAGGGTGATTGCCATTGGCTTGCTGTTGATCTACCACATAGCTATTGTGTTTCAACCTTGGGGTGTTTTCATTGGCTTTATGCAGAGCCCTGAGTCGCTGGAATCTATTTGGATACCTATGTCGGCCCTGAATGTTTGGAGAATTCCTCTCCTGTTCTTTGTCTCCGGTATGGGCGTATGGTTTGCCATACAAAAGCGCAACCTAAAATCACTCCTTCTTGAACGTGCAGGGAGGATATTTCTACCTTTTATTTTTGGATTGCTATTCATCGTTCCCATTCACCAACTGTTATGGCAGCACTATTACAACCAGGACATGGCCTGGATTCCAGGGCCGGCACATCTGTGGTTTCTTGGTAACATTTCCATTTATGTATTGCTGTTATCACCGCTGTTCATCTACCTTAAAGGGAAGGAAGGCAGCAGGGTAAAAATTTGGTTGCAACGACTGTTTTGTAACCCACTAAGCCTATTTGTTTTGGCTATACCTTTTGTATTGGAGACTGTACTGATCCGTCCCGAACCATACGAGCTCTATGCCCTCACCTGGCATGGGTTCGTTCTCGGATTTCTGTGTTTCATTGCTGGTTTCTGCTGTATGGTAGGTGGTGAGACCTTTTGGCCGACAGTATTGAAATGGCGTTGGGTCTATCTGGGTACGGGAATAGCCCTGTTTTTGGTCAGACTTATTGCATTTGATCTGAAGGGGCCTGAAATCCTTCTGCCGGTAGAAACTTTGCATTGGATCTTTGGTGTATTTGGCTTGGGTTACAAACATCTGAACAGGAAAAGTAAAGTGTTACATGTCTTAAGTCAGGCCGCATATCCGGTTTATATTGTCCATATGGTATGGTTGTACCTGGGTACGTATCTTATTCTGCCGCTGGAGATGCCTGTGGGCGCTAAGTTCGTGGCTGTTATTGCTTTTACAGCAGTAGGATGCTTTACCAACTACGAAATTATCCGGAATCTTAATTGGTTAAAGCCTTTTTTGGGGCTGAGGAATCTAAAAAAAGTGAAAGGGCAAGCTGATTTTAAAAATGCGAAGGTGGTCAATATCTGATCACCTTCCATTGTTATCCTGTGTGCTGATCGCAAAAAATCAGTAAATTTCTTTTGTTCAATTTCGAACTTCCAACCCTAACATTACTCATGACTTTCGGGCTTTATTTTTACCCTCGTCACTCATGGCAAAGCTACGGGTCATTTTCTTGATGAATGTTACTCTTCTGAAACGTAAAGCGCTCCAATCTTCGTCAATAGCCACGGCACGTACGCCTTCATAGCCATACTTACCCAGCGACTGCCAGCCATTGTCTCTGTTAATATTCACTTTATACTTTTTAGAAGTTCCCTTGGGGTAAGCAAACCATACTATACCATCTCCCTTTAGCTTCTTATCGATGTCGGGAACAACAGCATCAACCTCAGCAATTGATTTAACGAACACCAGAACAAAATCAATCTCCTCACACTTACCTGGATCGGTTTTTATATCAGTTGTTCCTTTCATGGCCTCAACCTCATCGTTAAATTCGGCAGGATGGTTAATAATACATATCTCTTTTTGATCTTTATAGTTTAGTTTTTTGAATGTTGTAGTCATAGCTAGGATTATTTTAATACATCAGAAAATAAGTTGGAGTGCCATTGCTAAACAAATATAAGTAGAGCTTGAAATAAAATTCTAAGTGTCTGTAAGAAAACATTCCAGCTAAAGAGCGGGATGAAGTCCGAAAAAAAGGAGGCCAGTATGCTGAAGAGGCCCATTGTCACCATTCGAGTCTCAGAAAAATCTACTTTTCTGTATAATTTTGGGTTTTGAGCAATTACTCCTGCCTTTTCATTACTAAGATGCAGTAATTTGATGGAATAGGTATTTGATTCATTGGGATTAACCCAGTGTTCTAAAATGGCTTCTTCTTTGTCTGGCGGCTGTTTGAGTTCAGACTATTTTTCGTTGAGCCATCCAACTTCTTGCTTATTCAGAGAATCTTGATCTATCAGCATACCCGTTTGAATATCCTCATCACTCATTGCTAACATTATCTTCTGTTCTTCAGTCAAAGCAATCGAAGCTTCCTGAATATTTGAAGAATCAATTATTTTTTCGAAGGCCTTTAGATAATCTGAGTTGCTGGTTGCCATCAATCTATCAATAAGCCTGTTTCTAATTTCACCTGCACTTGCCTTATATCAAATATAACTCAAACCAACAAAGAATCATTCAATAGCCGTACAAATTCGCCCTCCTCCTGATATAACTACAAGGAAACACGAATGGAGTTACTAAGAGGCTAATGCACAAACTATCTATCTACCCGTAACCCTTGAACTCAAGCTATCTTAAATATAATGCAGTGAACATTATATAACAAGCACATATAGCAATCACGCAAAGCCATATTGGGTTCTCCGTTCAGTTGAATTTGCTGTTAACAGACTGCAATTTCACTCATAGTCAAATCCATCCACTTTTATAACTTCACCAGCCTCCATTTTAGGCAATTCAATGTTCCCGATGCGAATCCTGATCAGTCTTAAGGTGGGAAAACCTACAGCGGCAGTCATTTTACGAATTTGTCTGAATTTACCTTCATTAATGGTGATTGATAACCAACTGGTGGGACCGTGCCTCTCCCCTCTTATTCTTACCACAGGTTTAAGATCCGGAGCTGTTTTTAAAAGCGACACTTTACAAGGTAGTGTCTGATATTTTTTGCCTCTTCCCAGGCCTATCTCTACACCTTCCCGCAGCTTCAGGATAGCCTGATGAGTTATTTCTCCATTAACCTGCACGTAATACTCTTTTTCGACATTCTTGCTTCGAACCAGTTCGCTTATCTGACCATCGGTAGTCAAAAGCAACAGGCCTTCAGAATTTTCATCTAATCTACCGATAGCCATGGTACTTTCAGGGAAATCGAATAGTTCTCCCAGCAGTTTCTTATTTCGTCTTTTGCCTTCATTCCTCACAAATTGTGAGATATACCCGGACGGCTTATAAATGATAAAATGGTGATGCACGATGAGGAAAGATAATTACATATCTTGAGAACTTCATCTGCTGGGCTACGAAAAATATAGAACCACAACCTCGTCATCCCGGACACTCAGCGATGGCCACCTGGGGGGGGACTTCCTGAGATTCAAAAGAATTGCCTTCGTTATTAACAGGGTCCTTCCCTCATCAGGAGACATCTGGGTGGAGGAGGTTTTTGTCATGAAAACAGGGTTCAGCGGCTGATTGAATTGGTGCGGTTTAAAGTTTTAGTATCATTTTTCGACCTCGCAATTTCTAAACCTTAAAGTGAAAAATCTTCCGGTTTATAAAAAGTAAAACCTGAAATTCCGGCTCCTTCCAGCCCCGCTTTCAGCCTGTCGCTTACCACGAGAAGAGGAAGGAATTCAGCCATTCTGAAAATATCCCCGCATTCTTTTGCTTTCAGAACTCTTAACTTAAGCTTATCAATAAATTCAATAGTACCATCCCTAAAATACTCCAGTTCGGACTGCTCCTGGTCTACACAATTAAATCTATTAACAACATTAGCGATCCAATACGGTGCTAAAATCTTTTGATTACCTTCATCGATCAACTTTGCAGGAAAAAACTGCATCTGTTCCGGTGCAAGACGATCAAAAATCGTTTTTTTTTTTCATTTACCAACAGCCCACGTACACCAAATGCCACTATGTTATCTGTCAGGATCTCATCAGGGTTCATCCGGAACGGAATTGGTATTACAGGCAGATCAATAGAAACCTTCTCCCCTTCATCAAATCGCCAGTCATTTTCGTCAATTACAGGAGGAACATGATCTATTGATACTTCATATTCATCAGATCGTTCGCTTAACATGATCCAGTACATATATGCAAGAATTACTTTTTTCAATAAAAAAAGGCGGAGTATCAATCCAAGTGTCACCAAAGCCTGCCAGCAACACAATTATAGAAAATTATCAATTATTTCGTTCCTTAATAACCGTTAACTATTTGATGAGACGATTAGCTCCGTCCATTGACCCTTGCCTAACTTTATAATCTTCTGCCAAAAATCATTCATTACAGGCTGATTATCAGGTGCTGTTTTAAAGTGACAGCGTCAGTTGAAATTTTAGCCATACACTATCTTTCTTGTTGTTAAATACCTTAATTTTGATCTAATGATCAATATCTATCAATTTCATATAGAACTCAGAGATAGTGACCCTAAAATCTGGCGCAGAATACAGGTTACGGCAGACGCAACGTTTGAAGAACTTCATGACATCATACAGCTTGCTATGGGCTGGGAAAGTGACCACCTGTATGAGTTTACCGTGGGTAATACCAAAGTTTATGATTTTCAGGATGCTATCGATGAGGGCAACAACCCTTTGGAAAGGGATAGTATGGATACGTTACTGGATGAATTAGTTACTAAAGAGAAATCCCGATTCATTTATGTATATGATTTTGGCGACCACTGGGAGCATGTCATCCGATTGGAAAAGGTTCTATCAAAAGAGAAAGATCAGCCCCTCCCTGTTTGTATCGAAGGTGAAGGTGCATGTCCACCGGAAGATTCTGGGGGCATTCTGGCTTACCGGGAAATGATCAGTATTTTGGCCGACAGGGGCCATCCTGAATATGATTATGTAATGGAATGGCTGGGCGAAGATTGGAATTCTGAATTTTTTGATTGCAACAGGGCTAACAGTTTGTTGCAGGATTATGCCGAACAGTGTGAGGAAATTTATGACGAAGCTAGTGAAATTTTTGCAAATCTTTCAGAAAATGAACCAGACAACTATCCGGATGAAGGTTTTGAAAATGAGTATGATGAGTTGAGCAAATATTCTTGTCCTGAAGATGTTCTCCGGAGCGAATACATACGTGAAGATATGGAAGACTGGTTGGGAATCGCACTGGAAGAACCGAAAAGCGTAGAATTTCGGACTTCAGAACGCTTGTGTGGCCTTGGCTTTGATAAAAAAGAGGCGAATAACATGATACTACAAGCCTTATCGGTAGAGTGGTTTTATGAACTGAAATATGAGATCGACCACATGGAAGATCGCTATGCATATAATCTCGATCACCTTCCCGACTCACCTCTGGAGATAACACGGCTGCAAGATGCGCTGGCTATACTTGATGGTTGTGTAAAAGGTGTGCCATTTTCAGCCATCGAATACTTGCAAAATGATTCCTCGGAAGAGGCTACCGCAGCTATTTTGATGGCTTTGGCAAATCGTCCGAAAGATGACACGGATGTTCCGTTTTGGTATACTGTGGCTGCTGAAGGCCATCTGTGCGAAGAGTTGATTGATCCGGTGATTAAGTTGTACGAAGGTAGTTGGGGTTCAGACTGGCTGCACGATCAGGGGCAGTACCTGATCGGAAAGCTGGCTCAGAAGTATCCTGAACTGACATCAAAAAAGGTGTTGGATGCAATGGAAAAGGATGCGGACAATCGTGCAATGCCGTACATATTTTACCTGTTTGACGTTTTTTATTTCTGTGATGCTGCTATATACAAAGCACGTTTGCTTGCACTTCTTGAGCGTGACGACCTTTCCTGGTATGATACATTAGCTGGCACTATTGCTGATTTGCAGATCTCAGAAGGACTTCCGGTATTGAAAAGGAAGCTTAAAGATCTGCAAATTTCTCATGATGATGAATGGCGTCAGCATAATTTAGTTGAAGTAAATGAGGCCATCCAAGTTCTGGAGGGTGAACTGACATTGGATCCGGAATTTTCAAAACCCTTGTGTCTAAAGCGCGAAGGGTCTTGGAAGGACCACCTGATACAGCACGAACACCTCTTTTATGACGATGGAGGCTACTTTGATTTTTTGGAAAACCCTGACCATTATCTTCCTTCATCAACCCTATGGCCGCTCTTTTCTGACTCGAAGCCTTACATTAAAGAGAAAGTACCCGGACGAAACGACCCATGTTATTGCGGAAGCGGTAAGAAATACAAGAAATGCTGTATGGGCTGAATAGAAAGTAACCGATATAATAGAACCGATTAAATTGTATTCGTATCCAAAACAGACCTAAAACATCTCTTTCTAAGGTCTTTCTGCTGTCCCGAACTTGCCTAACTTGCCTCGGGGAGGCACGAAGAATGCGAAAAAACCCCCTCGCTGGATCAAGCGGAAGGATCAATAGCTTCTGACCCTTTATTTCTTTTAAAAATACCAGTCACTCCTCTCACACCTGATTTGAGAGTGTTTTTACCAGCATTTTTTATTGCAGACATCACACTGGTGACTACCTTCCCGGAAGATTCGAGGACTAAGTTTTTCAATAAACCGGAGGCGGTAATGAATGAGTTCTTTCTAATGGTTTTGCGATCAGCTATATCCCACGAACCACAATAGCGCTGGGTTACAATGCCCACTCTTAACGTCAGGAAAGCATTGGTGGAGCCCTCTAAAAGGCTATCAGTTATGATGTGTGCGGCATGGCCAATAACAGGGATAGACCTTCCCGGGCTGCGAAGCACGGCATTAATGATAGGCTCTACCTGCCGGGTAATATCGATTTCATCCAGCTCCGAAGCAATCAGGGCTGTAGCTCCCACATTGCCATAAAGCTTGATCATGTCCCTGATGGATGGCCGCTGCCAATAAATATGGGCGACCCTCCAGATCATCCTGCTTTGCGTAATGAATACCGTCAGAGCATCAAGCTTACCGTTTTGCGAAATAGCGGTAGTTAAGAATACACTTTTAGCCGTCTGCTTGATGACGGTGTGTGCTTCCCTGTTTAGCAATTCCAGCGCCTGCTTCATGCCCTCTTCAGTAGCTATATCAAGGCCAGCCTTTTTCACCAGCCTATTTCTGGATAGTCGATATTTTAATACGGCATGATATTGAGCTTCCTCTTCATAATTGTCAGGAAAAGTAACTGACTTAGGCAACCTGGCGATCAAAACAAAAGGTATGAGCAACAACAGACAAACAGTGACACTGATAAAACCCGTAATCAGCCATGCCAGAGTTTCATTGACCGTGGTAAGGTTAGCATGAAAAGATATAATCTGATTGACGGCAAATAAAACAAAGCCCAGAATCAGGGCCAGCGAAACAAATATTCCTATCTTTTTTAATGTCTTCATATTGTTATATATCAGACAGAGAAAGCGGGTAAAAGGTTACGAAAAACTGGCTGAATTAAAGTTGGAAGAATCGATCCTACCGATCAGGACACCTCCTGAACTCCAATTTCTGTCCCAAAGTGATAATACAATCCGCCAAATCGCCATGAGTCGTATATAGAATGCCTACGTCATGCATAAAGGTGGTTTCCGGATTATTGAGATGAAGTCGTTTGCCACGAGAATCAGATACATGCAATCCCAGTTCTTCAAAAAACAACCGTGTTGCGGCATAGTCCCAAATACTGCCCCCTCCTTTTAGTTTTTTAGGAAATTTAAAATAACAACCAGCACCAGAGTTCATTACCCCTAAAGCGTTTCTAACAGCCCCAAAGCCGGAGTGGTAGTGTATTCGGGCCTTGAGATGTGTTGCCCATTCATTCAAGTGGTTAGTAATTATTTGAAAATAATCTTCAGACTGGAAACTCCTGTCCATGTATACGTGTATGGTATCATTTGCAATCGTATTTGCGCGAGCGAATGGTTCGTCATTTAACCAGACACCCCATCCTTTAATGGATGTATAACATAACTCTAAATCGGGCACATACACCACACCAATTACAGGATCTCCTGAATTTGTAATCAGTGCAATGGAAACAGCATAACCTGTCCGTCCTTCGGTAAAAGGAAGGGTACCATCCATCGGGTCAATACACCAGAAATAAGATTTCTCAACTCTGGACTGATCGTCAGCACCCTCCTCTGCCAGTAATCCTAAACCATAGGACTGGATAGTATTGTGTAAGCTTCTGAATATTATTTCCTGAGCCCTTACGTCTATATCTGTTACTATCCGAGAAGCCAGGGAATTACCACCCTCTTTGTGTGTTTTCGTATTATATTTGGCAAACCGGGACTGTATATATTGGCCCGCTGCTAATGCTGCAGAGGTTGCTTTCCGGCAAAGCAATCTTAAATCCTTTTCCTGCAAAGTCATTTGATTGTTAATTCGTCAATCACCTGCTGAGTCAGTCGCTTGCTATAATCATGCATCTTCCAGTGCCCCGGACTCCAACCATCAAGAAATCGATAGAAATCCGCCCAGGCATAAGGGTATAATAAGCTCCATTCATCTTTAACCTGCTGATAATCAATCTTATTATCTAATGTTACTTCAAGTTGTTTGAAGTAATGACCGAGCAA
The DNA here is from genome assembly GCF_000331535.1 of Fulvivirga imtechensis AK7. Classification (GTDB taxonomy): domain Bacteria; phylum Bacteroidota; class Bacteroidia; order Cytophagales; family Cyclobacteriaceae; genus Fulvivirga; species Fulvivirga imtechensis. The sequence goes on from NZ_AMZN01000039.1 coordinate 72,926, forward strand.
CTCACTTTCATGGATAGCAGAAGCTTCTTCATCGAAACAACTACTGATAAAATAAGCAACATCTTTCATTCCACACCCTTTTCCCACATACTGGAAGTCTACTGCTGCTACCGCGCTGGTTTCGCTAAAGCAAAAATTGGCCAGTTTAGCATCTCCATGAACGATTGTTTGATATTTGGCCCTTTGTAATCGATCATCTATATCTTTCGCCGCATGTTTTAACGATACATTCTCCATGCGTTCCCATTCATCGGGGCGTGTATCCAGATGCCAGTAAGCACCTACCGGCCATAGCCCCAGGGGTGCTACTCCCATGAATCTGGCATGAAAATTTGCTAGCCAGGTAAGGCAATTTTTGGCATTTTCCAGGGTAACCTCATCCGGATCAAGGCGGATATGGTATCCGCTTGCATTCAAATCCTCCATGATCAGCAATAGTTCGTTTCCTTTTACCACGGTGTGGTAGCTATGCGGGACTCTGCAAAACTCATTCGTCCGGCGGGCAAAGTCTTTATACCATCTCCTCTCTATTAAGCTTTCGCTGATGTGATAAAGGTGTATTCCAACCTCTTGGGTGTTTATTTCCATTCGGCAATTGAATGTGTTTGACTATTACGCTCGGGTAGTTGCCACCCTCTAAAAAATAACGCTTTATCTCCCCATAACCACTCCACAGCGTTTGTACTGATTGTGCCCGGATGATGGTTGAAGCGCCAGTGGTCACAAGTATTTCCTTATGTAATTCCAACATACAGGCTCAAAGCTGACTTTTTTTAATGGGATCAGCAAATTTGGATGGCTCACCGATTAAGGCTATGCTGAATGTTTTACATCACCGGGCTACGAATTCCAGAATTGGTGTGGTGGGACACATGCTAACTTTGCTGAGTATTACTCTCGATGCGTGTTTTTGCTGTTGCGGAATCAAACAAGTTTTTAAAATATTCTCTATTTTAGAATATGATAAAAATAGACTCCCAATACAAAGCCCTATTACTTGAGGCGTTGGAAGATATGATGTATAAACTTTCACTTCAGTTGGATGAATTGAAAGGAGGACCTTTAGATCAGGAACGTAAGGCGCTTACACAAAAACAGACCGAGGTGGAAAAGTTGCACATATTATTTCTATCTATCAGGAATAAAGGGGCAATTGACCAGTGTAGTGCATGTTATGATTTCAAATTTTAACGCAACATAATAGAAAAAGAGGGTGAAATAGTAAATGAATTTAGTGGATCATCACACTAGTCAGCTAACTAACACCCTGCCATTAACCGTTTGCTCATAAAAGTGGTGTATATCAAACATTTGCTGGGCTCCAAGCTTTTGTCCGGCCTGGCTGGCCAGGTACAATAGCAATGCCAGCCCCCCTAATACGGGAATGCCCCAGAGCATAGAGGCATCCTTTCCTAGGCTCCATAAGCTAAAGCCCCATGCCCCGATAAAAAGCGCCAATAATCCTAAGATCACATATCCGAAAAAGAAAACGGCCCAGAGAGAGGGGTTAGGACCGTACAAGCCCCGTATAACCACATATTCGGCTTCTTGCTCGAAGGTTAAATGCAATTGTGGCGACCAAAAATGACGACCATCAGGATGAATTCTGATGTAAATATGGCCTGGAAGGTACTTAAAAACGAATTGCTTTTCATTGGCTAAAGCCATTCGGATCTTTTGTTCTATATCTCCGTGATGTGCCTTGATGAGCTGTTTAAACCGGGGCCTAATTCTGAAACTTGACATGGCGCACTTAATTAGTGTCTCTAAGAAAACGTCAATGTATGCGTTACGCTCGCCCCAAAAATGCTCACGTACCTCAGTACGCTCCGCTTTTTGGGACTTCGTCCCGCCCTTTGGCGGGAACGTTTTCTTAAAGCCACTTAGAGTTTTCTTACAAACCTAATTATAATTAGTGTTTGTAAAAACTACAATGACTTTTGTCAGTCATTGATGGTGAATCTGATATGGAGCTGCATTCGGAGAAGCTAAAAATACTCCGCCACATCTCACTTCACTGTGCTATGTCAAAGGATGCGTTTTCAAATTACCCTGGACTCCGAATACAAGCGATTCCCGGCTACTTAAATTGCTATTCTTAATGTACTTGTCCAGCTCATCGCGACTCTCCACATATGCAGGCTGATAATCATACTCGAATTCATCCCAAAGGACCAGCAGATAATGGTAGCCAAGATTGCTCTGCCTACCGTTTTCTAACCACGAATTAAAAAGCTCCTCATTCAGGGATTTAGGAAAATCAGAACCATCAAACACAGAAAAGTATTATTTCACTGAACTGATGGCAATTTAGATAACTGCATCTGACTAACCAAATTCGGGACTGGAAGATTGCTGGTCTTCTTTCCCGTGTTAGCATAAAAAAGGGAAGCTGTCTTAAATGAAAAGAATGATGCCCTTTAGTATTGTTATAAATGTTAGTATTTTATGACTGGTAACACTTTAAAAAATAAAACATGGAAACGCACGAGGTATTCAATCAAAGTCCAATTCTTGAGGATATAAATCTTTTCGAAATTGACAAGCCACTGCAACTGATGCTAAAGCACTCTCATGCTGATTGGGGGTTGGCAACGGTAAGGGATTACGGTAACATGGTAGGTACAAGGCAGATGATAGAAAATGGAAGGCTAGCCAATAAATACACCCCTGTGTTTGAGTCACATAACGCCCGTGGCTTCAGAATAGATGAAGTCGATTTTCACCCTGCCTATCATGAATTGATGACCCAGGGAATAAAGAATAGTTTACATGCCCTGCCCTGGGCTGAGCCGCAACCGGGGGCCCACCTTGTCCGTCTGGCATTGTTTTACTTGCATGCTCAAAACGAAGCAGGTACCTGCTGCCCAATCACCATGACATTCTCGTGCATGCCCGCCATACAAAAGTATCTCCCAAAAGCTGAAGAGTGGATACCACAGATCCTTTCAAGAGACTATGATCCTTCAAACAAACCCTATTTCGAAAAACGGGGATTAACCATCGGTATGGCCATGACCGAAAAGCAGGGGGGCTCTGATGTAAGGGCCAACACTACCGAAGCCAGGCCTGTCAACAAAAGTGGTTCCGGAACATTATATCAGCTAACAGGTCATAAATGGTTCTGTTCCGCTCCCATGAGTGACGCTTTTTTAACTTTGGCTCAAACAGCCCATGGAATCTCCTGCTTTTTGTTACCCCGGTGGCTTCCTGACGGCACCAAAAATCACTTCCGCATTCAACGGCTGAAGGATAAGCTCGGTAACCGTTCCAATGCTTCATCGGAAATTGAGTTTGATAGCGCTCAGGCATGGTTAATGGGCGAAGAAGGCAGGGGTGTATCTGTTATTTTGGAGATGGTCGCATTAACACGGTATGATTGTATGATTGGCTCTTCAGCACTAATGCGTAGAGGGCTTACGGAAGTGCTTCACCATATTCAACACCGAAAGACTTTCGGCCATTTTCTGGTCGACCAACCATTAATGCAAAACGTTGTTGCGGATCTATGCCTGGAATCGGAAGCAACGCTGGCGATGACATATCGAACAGCGCTTTGCCTGGAAAATAGTGCAAAGGAAGAAGAAAAGCTGCTGCTACGGCTTTTAACTCCGATTGGGAAGTACTGGACTACCAAACGCAGTATCCCCTTTCTGGGGGAAGCCATGGAATGTCTGGGCGGAAATGGTTATGTCGAAAGTGGCGTATTATCACGATTATATCGGGAAGCACCTGTAAATGCAATATGGGAAGGTAGCGGTAATGTTCAATGCCTGGATGTAATTCGCGCGGTCACAAGGTCACCAGCAGCATTAGATGCGTTAATTGGTGAATTAGGGTCTGCAAAGGGAAATTTGTCTACCTATGATAGCTTTATTGAAAAACTAAGTTCAAATCATAATCAGTTATCTGAAAGGCAGGCAAGACATTTTGTAGAGCAGTTAGCAAAAGCAGCACAGGCAGCAGCGCTAATCAAATCAGGCCGGGATCATATTGCAGAAGCCTATTGCCAATCCAGGCTAGAGGAAAATTCCGCAGGATGGATGTTTGGTAATCTCCCGGACTCCATTGATTGCAAGAAAATAGTTGAGGATCATTTATTTTGAATGTAAAACTTCCAGTTTATGTGATCCGGTTTTTTTAGATAACCCTGGACTCGGAGTATAAATCATAAGCAGCTACGAGCGTTTCCCGGCTGCTTAAATTTTGCTGTTTAGCATAGGTATCCAGCTCGTCACGGCTTTCTAAGTAAACCGGCTGATAATCAGACTCAACTTCATCCCAGATGATCAGCAGGTAATGATATCCGAGGTTGCTCTGCCGGCCATCTTCCAACCAGGAATCAAAAAGGTCTTCATTAAGTGATTTAGGAAAATCAGATCCACCGAACATAGGAAAAGTATTATTTATACAATAATAGACAACTACATCTGGCTAAGCAAATTAACAATTCTACTCTTCTTATCTCCGGAGTGTTGTTAGGCAGGCGTAGATACACAATAGCATTGGGTTCCGTTCCTGCCAAAACGTAGAGAATAGACTTCCGTCCCTTAAAAAGTAGGCGGCTTCGCATTTAGATCAGAATCCAGAAAGTCGGTGACCATAGGGATCAGCAAATCCGTCCGCTGCATCATGCCGATATGAGTTGTACCCGGCAAAATGGCTAGCCTGGATTTAGGCAGCCCATGGATATCCCCCATTTTGCCACCACCTTTGGCGCGAAACAGCTCCAGGGCATGTTCATACCGTATACCATCGGCATCTCCAAGGGCTATGAATACGGGGGCTTGGATGTTTTTTACATCCTCAGTCCAATCATAAGGCTCCAGGTCTATGCTCATGACCTTTTTTACAAATTCAGGGAAGCGGGCCGGGTCGTTGCCAAGACTGTCATATTGCTTTTCTATTGGTGAGCCCTTAAACATATCTGCAGTGATGGCGCCAAAGCTGGCCTCTACATCCGGCCACCAGCCATCATGGGCATAGGTGCCTGACAAGATCACGAGTCTTCGTACCTGCTCCGGATGGCGCACTGCCACCTGAAAGGCTACTCCCCCTCCCATGCTGTATCCCAATATGTCGGCACTGTCTATTTTGAGGTGCATTAGCAGACCGGAAACGTCATCTGCCATGCCTTCGTAGCTAAGTTCACGAGAGATGTCTTTTGTGCGGCCGTGGCCTTGCATTTCCGCTACTATTACTTTGCGGTCCTTGGATAACTCCGGGATGATGTGCGACCAGTTCATAGGTATGTTCATAAAAGAGCCGTGAATCAGTACAATAGGTTTACCCTGACCATACACTTCGTAGTACATTTTTAAGCCGTTTACATCTGCATAACCGCTTTGGCCAGGCTGTGAATTCTGACTGGCAATCGTATCTTTTTGAGCAGTCAAAGGGTGTTGATCTTCCTTTGCAGTCGGTTGGCAGGACATTATCCCTGCTACTAGAACAATCAAAGTAATAACTGCTGAGACATTAGTTATGATGTGCTTATTCATATCGTTTGTTTTTTTGTTATGATACAAATGTCGCGAACAATATCATGCCTCTTGAAGTGTATATGCGGCAATTGTGAGGGGTTAAAACGCCAGGTGTGGATACCAGGCTTCCTAATTTAGAGTTACACCATCCTGGTAGAATTGGTTCGAACACCCTTGATGAGAAACCAGAGCATAGTTAGTGGAAGACCCACAAAAGTGAGCCTGGCGAATTGGCGAACCATCAAATAATCAGGTCGCTGCAGGAGGATATACGCACAAGCTTCGGCAACATATCCTATCCCGTTGATAATGAGCAGTATGCCAAAAAACTTCGGAATAAAACCCGACCTGTTCACCAGCATACCAAAAGGAAGCAACCATAACCCCCAGAAGAGCTGGGATGCACCAATGCCGTAGCCATGCATGCGCAGCATAAAATAAGAAAACTCCTGCTTCTGGGTAAGATCCATCGATGAGGGTATTTCGCTTTTGAGAATCATAAGTGCTGCAATGTGGAAGCACTCCACGATAAGCACTATTGGCACCTGTACAAGCACTGGTGTGACCATCAGTCGCGAAAGATGCCTGTTTACCGGATTAAAGAGGCGGTAGAGCATCAGCACCATAATGGCAATAAGCGTGGTGCTAATGAGGTGGCAGAGTATGCCGGTACGGTAAAGAAACTCATGTGAAAGCATGTTTTGAGCTGTGGCTGCCGCATCCTGACGCATAATAATCTTTGATGGCACATACCCCATGCCATAGACAGCCACTAATACCAGAATGATGTACAATATCCCCGCTAGCCTGGCGGTTTTAATGTTTGAATCAAGCGAGACTTCCATATTTAAGTACCGAAAAATTTTACAATTTGTTTTACCCTATTCTATGTCATGTCACATTTGTTTTTAGTTCTATTGCCGGGTTAGTTTGTTTTTTTATTCTGACACCAACAATTAAAAACCAGAGCATGATCACAGGTTCTCCCAGTAGAAGAGGAAAAGAGTATCTATCAATCAGTATTTTGTACTCAGGAAACAAAATGAAAGTATATGAAGTGATGATGTAAGTTATGCCATTTACAATCAGATAAATTCCTATTATCCTTGGAATGAATCCTGACCGGAAAACAAGTTGACCAAACGGTATTAGCCAGAGTCCCCAAAGTGTCATTAAAATGAAATTCCCATTACTACTCATCTTCAGTAATAACATTGCAATAGAATGTCTTTCACCAGACACCATATCATTCATGATCTCACCTTTGAATATGATCAATGAGGTAATCCCAAGGATGTCAATAACAAAACCAACGGGAACCTGAATAATAACCAGCAGAGCCATAACACTGGCCAAATTCCTATTTACACCCTCAAACAGCTTATACTGTACCAGGGCCACAAACAAGAAGAGTATTATGCTCAAAATACTCAGTGCAATACTTGTCCGGAATAGCATTTCATTTGCCAGCATTCTTTCAGCTGTTGCGGTTGAATCTCCGGAAACAATTATTTTAGATGGGACATAGATTAAACTAAAGGGAGCGAAAACCGCACTTATCAGGTACAGCACCCCTGCTAATCTTGCTGTTTTTTTTAAAGATCTGGCCTTTGCCTGAGTAATTACTTCATTGATATACATAAGGATAACTATATTTTAATATCCGCGTTTGAAACGCCAGATCCAATTACTCCACCCTCAGTCCTTCTACTGGGTTTGAGATCATCACTTTCCTTATCTGGGTGCCGATCGTAAAGATGATGGCTACTATCAGCACAACGATTCCGAGAAGAATGACTTCAAAGGTTAACGGCATATGATACGCATAGGCCATTCCGAAAATCATTTTTACCAGGAAGTAACTTGTCGGTGCGCCGATTGTAATGGCAATCGCCAGCAGAAGTACATATTGTCTGCAGATTCCGTCCACTATGCCTGGCAACCCTGCACCCAACACCTTTTTGATGCTAAATTCTCTTATTCTTCCTTCTACATTAAGCTTAACGAGCCCATAAAGTCCCAGAATGGCAAGTATGATCGCTATGGAAGCAAATAGTGTCCATACTTCTGCATAGTTGTCTATGGTTTCATAGTAGGCTCCCCATGCATCTTCCTGATAACCTCCGTTAAACGGAATTTCGGGATAGAGTTGTACCCATTGGCTTTGTGCATTTTTATAGACATCATGCTCAGTGCCTTTGGTAATTCTCATCGATAGAAAAGCATAGTCCTCCTTCCCGGCAACCCTTAAAATTGTCGGATTTACTTTTTCGGCAAAGTTATAGCTATGAAAATCCCTGACCACGCCAATAATCTCAAATTGGGTGCTGTCGATCCTGAACACCTGCCCGATCGGCTGTTGCAGCGTCATATTTTTTACGAACGTTTCATTAACAAGAACCGCCCGCTTATCACTTTCACTATCCGAGTTAAAGCCACGACCACTTTTTATGGTAAGCCCAAGTGTTTGTACATAATTATCACCTACAGCGAGCTCGTTGACCTCGAACTGGCGGTCCGGAAATTCTATAATTGTAGTTTTATGCTTTCTCCCCACATGATGGCTGGAGCCGGAGACAGAGATGACGTTTGGATCCTGAGCCATTGCTGCCTGCATTTTTTCAAAGGCAGCCTGATCCTGTACAGCCACATAAATCACTTCCCTGTTTTCGTAGCCCCAGCTTCTCTTTTTCAGGTAATTTGTGTTTAGGGTAAAGGCAACCGACAGTGTAATAAATATAGTGGCCACAACCAACTGAACTCCAAGAAATGCTTTTGTCAGGGTATTTTTTCTCCCAAATTTTAAGCTCCCTTTTAATATGCTGGTCACCTGAAATTTAGAAATGTAAAAGGCCGGGTAGCTTCCGGAAATAAGGCCTGTGATAATAACAATGGCTGCCAGGAAAGCCCAAACCTTGCCACGGGCCAGAGAAAATCCCATACTGAACCCCCACATCCCCTCAAACCATGGAATAAACAGGGTCATTCCCAGGGCCAGCCCTAAAACCAAAGCAAATAACGTGATGACAATGTTTTCGGTTAGAAATTGGATAATTATGTTTGCTTTCGATGCCCCTATTGTTTTTCTTATCCCTAGTTCCTTCAGTCTTTTTGCTGCCGAAACAATGGCAATATTGATGTAGTTAATACAGGATAGTAGCAATATAAACCCTGCAACACATACCAGGTACACTATAGAGCTATAGTTACTGGAAGAACTACGGGTAATATGATTTTTTATGTCATCTGAATTTTTGTGCAGGGTGGCAAAAGGTTCCAGGCCAAATGACGAGATTGCCATCCGGTGCCCTGTAGCTTCGTTTTGGATCAACTTGTATTTCTCCATTCCTTCAGAGATCTCATGAAGATGCTGAGGATCCTTAATTTGAATAAATGTAGCATTAACCAGCTTTGTCCAGTCATGAAAGTTATAATCCTGATCAACTGCAGACAGGTTTTGAAAATTTATAAGGAAGCCGAAAGCTATCGTTTTTGCAACAGGGAACTTCTCAGCAACCCCCGTTATTTTAAAGACTTTACTTCTTGTTTCATCGAACTTCAAAAGTATATCAAGGCCGACAGGATTTTGATCGCCAAAATATTTAACAGATATCTCCTCGCTCAAAATGATGCTATTTATATCTGCCAATGAACCTGCATTACCCCATTTCAAAGGAAAGGTAAACATTTCCAGAAACTCATGATCAGTGAAACGCACCCGCTCGTGATATACGTTATCTTCATACTTTACCACTACATTCCGATCTTCTAGGCGGCATACTTTCTGTATTTGCGGGAAATCCTGCTTCAGCATTTCGCCCAAGGGCCGGGGTGTCTGTCCATAGACCTGCAGATTGCCATCACTATTGGCTGAATAGGTAATCAGATGTACTTCGTCTTTGAATTCATGGAACTGATCTGTGCTGTAAACCCACTGGGCAAAGGCATAAGCAAATACACTTAACCCGATGGCTATAGAAAGGCCAAACAAGTTGATAAGGGAGCTAACCGGATTTTTCATCATGCTCCTGAGGGTGATCAGCGAATAATTCTTAAACATGGCAGTTTGAATTAAAGATGTTATGGTGGGCTTTCTTTTCTGCGTCTGGAATTCATCAAAAGCCATTTGTTTAATGTCTCCAAACTCTTTTACAGCAGTTTCAAAGGCTTCTTTTTCCGAAATTCCATCAGCTATGAGGTCATCGATGTGGTCTCGCAAGTGTAGCTCCATTTCACGGACAGAACCATGATCAAAGGCCCGGTATTTTCTAAAAGACCTGAGCCATTGGCTTATTGCCTTCTCAAGATCGAACATCGCTATTATGAAGTTGAGGGTTTAACATTCCAAAGTTTTTCCAGCACTGCATGAACCTGCTGCCACTGCTCTTTCTCTTCAATCAGCGCCTGCTTCCCTGCCTCGGTTATCTCGTAGTATTTGCGAGGCCTGGTATCGTCACTAACAGTCCAATTTGATTGAATTAGACCGTCCTTTTCAAGTCGATGAAGCACGGGATAAAGCATGCCATCCGAAAATTCCATTCTGCCACCCGACATTTCCTTGATCTTTTTGATAATCAGGTATCCATAACTACTCCCTTGTTTGAGAATGCTTAGTATAATAGGTCGTGTTGTTGCCGCTGTAAGGTTCTTCGATATCATATCAGAGATTTTACTATTTTACTTTGGTTTTATAATACATAGAATATGAAAGTATAACGCAAGATAAAGTATAAGGTTGTGGAAAGCAAGAGAAATCATTTGAGAGTATGTTCAATGATATTGACACTGCCAGATACTTTGACTTCTGCCCTTTTCAGTGGATCCCTGGATATTTCTTTATTGGGTTGCGCAAATGTCAGTACGATGCGTGATTTTTTGTATTCGTAGAAAGGCCCCGGAAAAACCGTCCGGGGCCTAGTGGTTGTTGGGTCGATATATGTAAAAAATAGTCCTACTTGTAGTATGGAGGATTTTGGATAAAATCAGAAATCAGCTCTTAAAGAAAGTGTAACATTCCTACCCGCACCTGAAATACCGGAACTATAAGAACGGTATCGCTGATCCGTCAGATTTTCCACGCCACCGCTTATGCTGAACGATTCAGTAAGCTTATACATCGCCTTTAAATTAAGGGTATACCATGACGGGGAGTAGTTGTTTCCATTCCTATCTTTAGCGTAGATCTCATCTTTACCTCGTTCTTCTACAGCGAGATCAGCAAAACTCCTTTCTCCCTGGTACATCGCATTGAACTCAAGCGTAAGATTAGCGTTTTTATAACGTAGCCGGCTAAAGCCAAACAAGGGAGCCGCATGTCGAGACGGGCTGATAGTACCATCATCCAGCTCTTCTTTACCCACCTGGTAGTTCAAATCGGATAAAATGGAGAATCCGGCCGGAAACTTCACTTCCACCCCAGCCTGAAGGCCATAAACATGGGCGACAGCGGCATTTTGTATGGCCTGTACCTGGCTTAAGGCACCACTGTAAAAAATACTGTCCTGGCCTTCAAGCTGAAAATTTCTTCTGACCAGCGCATTTTGCAGAGTCGTGTAGTAGCCGGTAATATCAACTTTTACCGCCTCGTCAAAAACTTTAGCGATACCTAAGTCCATGTTGTAGGCATACTCCGCTTTTAGACCGGGATTCGGAACAGTAACAGTCCCAGGTTCTGAGTCAAATACTTTTCCTATATCATCCACATTGGGAGAGCGGAAGGCCGTGCCAAAGTTGGCTTGGATGACCCAGCTTTCCGAAGGCCGGTAGACGCCACCTAAACTACCGGTCAGGGCTCCGCTGTTGATCTGAGCAGTAGTAAAGGGAAAAGGAAAAAAAGTGGTGTTGTTGCTGAAATCCGCATCGAGCTTAAATTGGTTGTAACGCACTCCTCCCTGGAATGTGAGCTCGTCAGATACCCTGAATTCACTATTCACGTATGCTGCCATAGAAGTCCAGGTGGCTTCCGGGTATCGCGATGGGCCGCTATGATCCTTTCCCGTGGTAATGTCCGTCACCATTCCTTCAGAGGTCACATCGTTGAGTACATACTCCACTCCATAATAAAGTATGTGTTTTGGTCCGATATTTTTCGTTAAATCGATATTTATCGAATAAGCATCAACGTTTTCCGTATTAGTAGTGCGCTCATCGCCATTTAACGCCCTGTCGATGCGACTTTCCTCAAACGCCTGCTGGGCCGTTCGCAAACTCAACTGATCAAAGATGGTATTGTTTCCCTGATAGGAAACCGACAAATTATTCATCATCCACGATTGAGGGCCATAGCTCCATTCACCGTATTGTAAGGTGCCATTTCGAAACCTGTTATGCCTGTCGTACCTGCCGTAGGGTGAGGTGCTGGAATAGTGAAAACCATATTGGAAATCCCAGTTCTCATTGGGTTGAAAACGCACTTTCTGCATCATATTGATCTGCGAATAGGCCGATGGGATCTGCAAAAGCGGGTCGTCCTGTGTGATCACAATGTCTACGCTATCCTGCCGCTGTGGGTAGATGGTTTTGAGATAATCATCCGGTCCATTACTGCCCTGCCTCAGATGATCAAAATCCCAGGAGCTGAAGCTGGTGACCAAAGCCCACTGCTTCCAACCGACATTAACATCGAGGTGTCCGGTTTGCTCCTTATTGGCTGATGAATACCGCATTAGTGCTTTCCCCGTTACCAAAGGTTCGTCCGTTAATGACATCTGTGGGGTGAGCATCTGAAAGCTCATTACTCCGCCAATAGCATCGCTGCCATATATAACCGACCCGGGACCAAACATCACTTCGGTGTTTTCAACAGCAAACGGATCTAAATTGATCACATTTTGCAGGTTTCCACCTCTGAAAATGGCGTTGTTCATTCGTATCCCGTCAACAGTATAGATCAGCCTGTTGGTAGCAAACCCTCTTATCATAGGGCTGCCGCCACCCTGCTGACTCTTTTGAATGTACACTTTACCCGAAACACCCAGTAAGTCCGCTGCTGTTTGTGGATTTTGGATGGCGACTTCCTCGGGGGAAATGGAGATGATTTTGGACGGAATGTTCCCGGAAACCTGCCTCCATCTGGTAGCGGAAACAACCACATGGTCAAGACTCAAACTGGACAGCTCCAGCTTGATCTTAAAACCGGATTCAGCCATTTCATTATAGCTTTGAATATGTGTTTTATACCCGATGTATCGGATATGAATTTCTCCGGAACCTTTAAAAACCGCCATTTCGGCCTGCCCTTGAGCGTTAGTCACTACAGATGCACGTGGACTTTCGCTGATCAGCACAGCCCCCTCCAGGGGTTTACCCGTGTGCTGATCTATAATGGTCGCTGTTTGTGCATAGGCCACACTTGCCCAACCTAACAGCAACCACAATGCAATACCTACTCTCATGTGTATATAATTGATTTTAAGTTGACACAACTTGTCCCTAGCTTGCTTAACTTGCTTCGGGATGGAATAACCAAAGTCCTTAAACTCTGCCTTTACAACTAGTGTTAAGTTAAGCATACTTTAGCCATACCAAGCTTTGTTCTTTTTGTCCCATGCTGCCTTAAAAAATACTTACGTAGCTATGGCTATGCTCATATTTTTTGCGTTGCCTGGAACAAAAATAACTGCAACTTATACGGCACAGTACACTTAACTCAACACTAGAAAATTTCTCAATATTCATCTTCAGTTGATATGGCTTAGCCTTATGGTCATTTCATGTGCATATGTTTTTAGTATTATGATGTTAGTATAAGGATTGAGATTTGGGCATTCACCTATCCCTGGTATGCCTTTTTCTGCTCAATACTCAGACTAACTCTTTTAATAATTAGTGTCTGTAAGAAAACTCACAACTTATCGTCATCGGTAACAAAGTGCGGCAATCGATTCCTCCCCGTGGCAAACCCGGGATAGGCTCGATGATGGCTGGAGTTTTCTTATAGATACTAATTAAGTTCTCAGTATGGAGATTTGGAGGTATGCACCCAGTTGACTGAAGCGATGCCGTCTAAATACTCAATAAATTCAACTTGTTTGTGTTGATTTGAAATGATATGTACTAAGCAGATCTCGGTGGGGGAATTGAAGGTTGCAGGCTTATTGAGAAATAAGACCAATTATAATGCATATGATATTCAACTACTATAAATGTCGCAGATAACTTGCTGGTAAACTGGCTTCTGAGATACTTCAGTTCTATATTTTCTATAAGATTTTTCTTTTGCTGTTGATGATCCTTATTGGAGTCCAGTGCTATTCGCGTTAATTCATCCAGTTTTATATTCAATTCTGTTTCTGCGTGGTCCCACCAGCACAAGAATGTAACCGTATTACCAACGGTATCTGCGTCTACCACATCATACATCTGACCATTATATTCAAATTCCCCGGAGTGCTCCCAGTACAGGGCCGTTTTGCTTTCTTCGATGGTAAATGTAAGGCGTACCAATTCAGAAGGGTCTATTCCCCTAATAATCCTTTGCTTTACCTCACGTCTGACCATATGCTTTTGATACCGCAACCAGGAATAGGTTCCGATTAGCGGTAATGAAAGCATACCGATCAGCATTATGGAGAATAGCTTGTTTTTCACAGCAAACAAATATAGGAAATAACCCTGCACATTTGCTATGTTACTTACACTGGCGGTAGGATAGGATTAGTGTTTTAAAAAATATTTGTCATCAGTAAGAATCGAAGGGATCCCCCCTTAACACACACCTACACAGCGTGATTACCACTCTTCATCCACAATGGATGATTAATTCACAAGTTTTCCAGAGACAGCAATGAATAGTTTTCTCCGGCTGTTCATCTATGACAAATGGAAATATATCTAGCATAACTTTGAATTTCAAAGTACTTTCTATAAATTTACCAAACCTTCAATCAAACAAATGAATATAAGCAACAGAAATTCTATCAAACGGGGTACCCTTGTGGTAATAGGACATTTTAAAAAAGCCGCAGATGGTCAGACGTAAGTTATTCCTTTGTTGGCGCATGAAAACCGCACATCGGCATCCGAATTTTTTTAGGTTTTTACTTTCAAATACAAAGTACTTTTAAACAAACAAAACAACAACTATGGAAAAACAAAAGACAATAACCCCCTCGATCCTTCGGGTGGCACTGGCAACAGCAGCCTTATTAATGGTGCCGGCTTTAGCCATGCAGTTTACCGATGAAGTAGACTGGAAAGTGGGCGACTTTATCATTATGGGTGTTCTTATATTTGGCATAGGTCTTTCATATGTACTGATCTCCAGGTTTGGCAGCAGTCTTATTTACAAGGCCGGAGTGGCATTAGCACTGTGCACCACTTTTCTGATGATTTGGGCGAACCTTGCTGTTGGACTCATTGGCGCAGGGCCTCACTGGGGTAACCTGATGTATATAGGCGTGGTTGCGGTATGCATCATAGGCGTCATTTCCTCACACTTCAGTACGGCTGGTATGGAACGTGCAATGTACGTTACGGCAAGCACTCTTGTGTTGGTGGCAATAATTGCTCTATCTGCCAATATGCACGAATATCCCGGTAGCTCTGTGGCCGAGATCATAGGTGTAAATGGTTTTTTTGCAACATTATACGCCATATCCGGTGCATTTTTTCGTTACTTGACACTGGAGAAGTCAGCTAAAGAGTAATCTCAGACGGCCTTGGTAGTCACCCCATCAATGCTCTTTAGTTAGTGTCCCTAAGAAAACGTCATTTAGAGTTGTCTTAGAGGCACTATTTAAGATCTGACTCCAATAAAAAAGATGGTCATGCCGACTTTGGAGGCATCTTACTAAGCCGTTTAATCTATATGCTTCTCAGCAAGTTCCCCCGGTGCTTACCGATGACAAGTTTTCATTACATACTGATAGTCAATGAATTATTCGATCCGCCCACAACCGTCAATTCCAGGATGACGTGGTGGTTTATGATTTCTGTTGCTCCTCTGCTTCCTCTGTGGTTAATGCTGGCATAATGTCATTAGCCACAAAATCAACTGAAGTTGTTGGATGCCCTTTTTTAAGCATTTTATATCGAACTCACGTTAATTAAGGTCTGACTCCAATAAAAAAGATGGTCATGCCGACTTTGGAGGCATCTTACTAAGCATTTGATCTATACTTCCTGGCAAGTTTATTCGTGTCCACCAATGACCAGTTTTCATTACATACTGATAGTCAATGAATTTCGATCCGCCCACAACCGTCAATTCCAGGATGACGTGGTGGTTTATGATTTCTGTTGCTTCCTCCGCTTCCTCTGTGGTTAATCCTGGCATAATGTCATTATACACAAAATCAACTAAAAAGTTGTTGGATGCCTCAGGGTACGTCCGGATAGCCATGGGCTTTAGTACGCCTTTAAGCTTAGAGGAGAAAATACATACTCGCTTACCCTAAATATGGCTGATTATAATATCGCTTCTTAGTTGCATGATATAGCGCATTGGCCACTGCTCCCATTACCGGTGGGAATGGTGGCTCACCTAATCCTGTCGGGTCGGTGTTGTTTTGCACAAAATGCACATCGATGGCCCTTGGCGCGTCTCTGTGCCTTATCCATTGATGGGTATTGAAGTTGCTGTGATCAGGCTTACCTTCGGAGAATGTAATGCCACTGTTATACATGGCATGGCCGATGCCATCCACCGTTCCACCTTCTACAAGGTTAGCTGCTGCCAATGGGTTGACAACTATACCACAATCCACCGCGCAATGCACTTTTTGTATTACCGGTTTGCCATTTTTCATTTCCAGATCCACCACCTGGGCCACATAGCTGTTGTGGCAATAATAGGCCGCTACTCCCCTATGCATTCCTGGCTGTACCTCAGACCAGTTTGACTTATCTCTCACCAATTCTAATACACCGGCATAGCGGCTCGCATCATAGTCATTGTTTTCACCTACAGGGTTGTTTTTGGCGCGTTCAAAAAGCTCAAGACGGAACTTGATAGGATCTTTTCCTGCTGCTTCTGCTACCTCATCCAAAAAGGACTGCTCCGCTGCGGCCATAAAGTTGGACCGTGGCGCTCTGAAAGCTCCCACACTGATGTTTGAATCATATGACCACTCTTCTGCAAGATAGTTATCTACAGCCCCGGCGGGAAAACGATTGGCAAAAAGCGGGCTTTCGGGAATGCCTCCGGCACGCACATGGAAACCTATAAGGTTGTTGTTTTCATCCAAAGCAGCACGATACAATGCATGGAAAGCCGGGCTGTAGGTGCCATGTGTCATGTCATCTTCACGCGTGTAGATCAGCTTAACGGGAGCGTTCATTTTTTGTGAAATGACTGCAGCTTCCACTCCATAGTGTCCGTACAACTTTCTTCCAAAGCCGCCACCCATGCGCGTCATTTGGATATCCACTTTTTCAAGAGGGAGACCAAGTCGGGCAGCAACACTTTTTTCCATAAACTCAGGAGTTTGTATCGGGCCCACCAGTTCTGCTTTATCGGCAGTTACATTAGCAAAAAAGTTAAGGGGCTCCATGCAGTTGTGCGCGTGGAATGGAGTAAAATATTGACTCTCAATTACTTTAGCAGCTTGCTTAAATGCTAATTCAGGATTACCATCCCTTCGTACAACATTTCCAGGCTTGGAAGAATATTCTGCAATGATCTCTGCATGCCGGGCAGAGCTTTCAAGTCCGGCCGGCTGTCGCTTCGCTATTTTTCGCGAGGGGTCCGAATAATGAGAAAATTCATCTGCATATTCCTCAAATGGCTCCCACTGCGCTTTCACAGCCTTTTTAGCATTCATTACTTCCCAGGTCGAGTTACCTACAACGGCTATTAGTTCGGTAAAGGCGCTGGCATCGAACATGTTTTTAACATGGCCATCTTCATACGGCTTAAAAGTGAAGATGTCTTTAATACCAGGCATATTACGCGCCTCGTTATCGTCCAGTGATTTCAGTTTCATGCCGAAAGCCGGTGGATGAATGACCATAGCAGTGAGCATCCCTTCTCTGCGGTAATCTAAACCGAAAAGAGGCTCGCCTGTCACTATTTTAAGACCGTCAACGTTTTTTCTGGGAGTGCCTATTATTTTGAAATCATCAGCATTTTTCAGTTCTACTTCTTCCGGTACCGGGATATTGGCGGCAGCAGAAGCCATTTCGCCATAAGTAGCATTTTTCCCGCTTTTTTCATGAAGCAGCATGCCCTCTTTGGTAGTAACCTCCTCTACTGGTACCTGCCACGCCTTCGCTGCAGCCTCTCTCAACATCCTGCGGGCAGTCGCTCCGGCCATCCTCAGTCCCTGCCATCCCTGCCTGATGGACTGACTACCTCCGGCAAGCTGCCGGGTAAATATATCCGTGTTGAGCGGGCCTTGCTCTACGATCACATTTGTCCAATCTACATCCAGTTCATCAGCCACTATCATAGGCATAGAGGTCTTCACATTCTGCCCTATTTCCGGGTTTGGAGATATGATGGTAACGAGGCCGTTCTCTCCTATTTTTAAGTATCCATTAAGGCTAAACCATTCTTCAGGCATAGTTAACACACGCTTGGGATCAGAAACACAAGCAGCTAACCAACTGAAGCTTAACATCAACCCACCACCTATCGCTGTTGAGGTTTTTAAAAAAGATCGTCTGCCTATTTTTGTTTTAAGTAGTGTCATGAGGCGCTGTTTTTAAGTGTTGAAGCCGTTTTGATAGCTTGTTTAATCCTGACGTAAGTACCACATCTGCAAATGTTTCCGCTCATAGCCTCCTCTATCTGTTCATCAGACGGCTGTGGATTAGCCTCTAAAAGCGCTGCTGCGCTCATGATCTGGCCTGCCTGGCAATAGCCGCACTGTGGTACGTCCTGCTCCAGCCAGGCCCTCTGTACCGGGTGATCACCCGTTGCTGACAACCCTTCAATTGTGGTGATACTGCCATTGCCTATAGCAGAAACCGGAAGCTGACATGAGCGGATGGCTGTTCCATTGAGATGGACTGTACATGCCCCACACATGGCTACACCACATCCGTACTTGGTGCCCTGGAGGTCGAGATGATCCCTCAGAACCCATAGCAAAGGTGTTGCAGGGTCTACATCGACCTGGTGTTGTTTTCCGTTAATATTGAGATTGAAATTAGCCATACTGGTCGGTTTTATTAATTGCTGTCCTTAAGTTAATAAAGTAGACGGTTTAAAAACAGGATAAATAACAGAATTCAAATAATACCCTACGAAAATCAAATATCTCCGGTCGAATGTTTGCAATACAGCTATTTTGGTAAGTTATTACTACCATGACCTTACAGGGATATGGGGGACCGCTTCGTACCTCGCGGTGATGTTCTTAAAACGTGACGCAATCATTTTACAATTATCAGAGGACACTACCCTCCTTTCAATATGCCAAGCAGATAAGCAAGCGCTGTGTTGTCGTTATACTTATTCCAGGCAGCAAACAACTCGGTTTTGTGTGCAATGTTTTTCAACTCAATATATTTCACTTTGTAGTTATACCTATCCACCAGGGAATTCGGCACTATTGAAATACCCAGGCCACTCTCTACCAGCTTAAAGATGGTGGGTCCGTGTATAGACTGGTGTGAAATTCTGGGGATAAAGCCGTGTTCCTTGCAAAGGGTCATGATCTGCCCGTAAAACATCTGGCTGCTTTCGTTGGGAAATAGAATGTATGACTCCTCTGCCAATTGCCCCATATCGACAAAATTTTGCTCGGTGATGGCATGGTTTTCCGGAAGTACCAGCGTCAGGTTCTCTTTGAAAACTGGCAGGCTTTGCAGGTTGGCCATAAGAATATTAGCCCTTACAAAACCAATATCCAACTCCTTTTTATCCAGCGCATGTAGCTGATCCTTATTATTCAACTCTTTCAGGTAAAATCTGATCTTAGGATATTTAGCCGTGAACTCCTTCAGGATTTTTGGCAGGTAAACCTGCATGGCAGAACCCACAAAACCAATCCTCACAATGCCTTCACCTCCCTCAACGCGGAATTGCCATTGCTCCATACTCCTTTTCAACTGCGTGAGTATAGCCTCTGCTTCCTCTTTTAGCAGCTCCCCCGCATGACTAAGACTGACTTTACGGTTGGTTCTGACAAAAAGCTCATGTCCTAATACCATTTCCAGACGCTGGATTTGCTGACTTAAAGCAGACTGAGTAATAAAAAGTCGCTCAGCGGCCTTGCCGTAATGCAAAGTCTCCGCCAAAACCAGGAAATATTCGAAGTGTCGGATTTCTAATTGATTAGTTATGCTTATCATTCTATTCAAATTGTTAATTGAATATAATCTTTTTTCCAAATAATTTTGTAGCGTTAATGAATTTGATATAAAATGTTTTCCATAGCAGACTAAAAGTTGTATATGAATTTCGACAAGAACTCTTCGTTAGATAAAATTTTGAATGCACTGTTTGTTCCTTATAAGGAGAGCGTGCCCGAAGTAAAAAAGATAAGTGATGCCATGATCATCAACGGCATGATTTCCGATGAAAGCGACATTATCAACGATCACATTGCATTCCGTACCTTAGGAGTGTCTCACCTCGGCATCTCTTCCTTTGAGAAAATCTTTCTGCACTATGGGTATAAGAGGAGAGATCCTTATTATTTTGCTGAAAAGAAACTCAATGCTTTTTGGTACGAGCCACCGACAGAAAAATACCCGCGAATATTTATAAGTGAGCTTAGGGTTCATGACCTGTCTTTAAAGGCACAGTCGATCATCAGCAAGTATGTGGCCTCCATCCAGCAATGCCCTGTAGAAAGCATCAATCTCGATAATTCTGATGAAGTAGGTGCTTTTTTCTATAAACCCCTGTGGGATCTACCCATATTGGAGGACTACCAAACCCTGCTACAGGAAAGCGAATATGCAGCATGGGTGATTTACAACAGGTATTACCTTAACCATTATACCATTAGTATTCACGAGCTGCCCGAAGGGTATAATACACTGGAGGAATTCAACACTTTCCTGGAATCCATAGGCATAATATTGAATACTTCGGGAGGTAAAATAAAAACCAGCGAGGACGGCCTGTTGAGACAAAGCAGCTCAGTGTCTAAAATGCAACCTGCGACCTTTGCTGGTGGCGAGACTATGAAGATCTCCGGCAGCTATGTGGAATTTGCCGAACGATCTGTTCTGCCTCAATTCAGGAATTTGCCAAAGGATAAGATCACTCGAGCGCATCGCCGGGATGGTTTTGAATCAGCCAATGCAGATAAGATATTTGAAAGCACATATCTGGAGCAGACATCAATGGCAGTTTGCTGATTTGTGTGAGGATTGAGCATACTTCTGCGCGATATGGTGAAAAAAGAAAAGAAAGCGGTCTCAAAAGTATTAAAGAATTGCTTCACTACGTTTGCGGTAACTTATTACCTTTGAGATGGGCTTTCTTTTTCACCGTTTTAATTTAACACTCCTGCTGGAGGGCTGTACGTAGTCCGCAACCCACATCTGCAATTGTATGCTCGCATCGGGGAGTACAATTAACTGTAAAAATACCAAGATCAGTTGTGCCCCCTCCTTTTACAGTTTGTTCATTTCCTTTCTCTAACGAAGTGACAAAGCTCTGTACTTTTAGATTTTTTAAATTCATTTTTTTCATTTCTGATATTTTTTAAAATTTAACATACCCAAACGTAGCTGGATATATCCCTAACAGCAAGAAATGGTGATTTACAACAGGTTTACAGGCGCTTTACAAAAGGTCTACACTGGCAAGCACAGTTGAGATCCGCGAATCTCCCGGCTTCCTGATACTGCATGGCCTCAGTCTCCACCTTCGATCAGGGGATCCTAATATTTTCTCCGGTGCTCTACAAAAATTTGCTTATGAAGAACCCTATTAACAAATTGATTTTCAAGTAATTATGTTTTACAGATCCAGGGCTCAGCAAGATCCTTCGTCCCTCAGGATGACCTCGGATTGTGGGGTAGCAGTAACAATAAAATTGAATGATGAAATTAGATTTTAGCCAAAAAACTTTACTTCAACGTCATTCTGAGCGATAGCGAAGAACCTTACTAAGCTTGCCAGGAAAGTCTTTCGGTCGGCTTAAAATGTCCGAAGGTGGCTCAGGAGTTTAGCAAGATTCTTCGCCGACAGGATGACCACTGGTTTTTATTAAATTCAGGCTTATTGATCAAGAAAACAAATATCATCTCGTTTTGTGTTTTTTGAAGCAAAAAAATCCCTCTCAGGATGACGTTGTATTGTAAATCCACACAACCCGTTGTATTTATATCCAATTGCCGTAATTTTGCAGTTCAATTTTTGAACTATGGCAGAAGACGTAAAATCTATTAATTTCTTAGAACAACTCATTGAAGAAGATCTGGCAAACGGATTATCACCGGACAAACTGCGCTTTCGCTTTCCTCCGGAGCCAAATGGCTACCTGCACATCGGCCATGCAGCTTCTATTTGCCTCAATTTTGGATTGGGTGAAAAATATAACGCACCGGTAAATCTGCGTTTTGATGACACCAATCCCACAAAAGAAGAACAGGAGTACGTAGATGCTATCAAATATGATGTGGAATGGCTGGGCTTCAAATGGGATAAAGTATGTTATTCTTCTGACTATTTTCAGCAGTTGTACGACTGGGCAGTAGAATTGATCAAAAAAGGAAAAGCCTATGTAGACGGACAATCTGCCGCAGCTATGGCTGAACAAAAAGGAACGCCCACAACACCTGGCGTAGCCAGTCCTCACAGAGGCCAAAGTGTGGAAGAAAATCTGGACTTATTCGAAAGAATGAAGAATGGTGAATTTGAGGCAGGCAGATATGTGTTGCGTGCAAAAATAGATATGGCTTCACCCAACATGCTGATGCGTGATCCCCTACTCTACCGGATAGTAAATAAGGCGCATCACCGAACAGGAAATGATTGGTGCATCTACCCTATGTATGACTGGGCGCATGGAGAATCCGATTATATCGAGCAAATATCACACTCGCTCTGTACCCTGGAATTCAAGCCTCATCGTGAACTATACGATTGGTTCCTGGACCAGATATATGAGGATACCAAATTAAGGCCAAAACAACGTGAATTTGCCAGACGCAACCTGAGCTATACGGTAATGAGTAAGCGAAAGCTATTGGCATTGGTGCAAACCAAAACCGTTGCCGGCTGGGACGACCCACGCATGCCGACTATTTCAGGCTTGAGGCGCAGGGGATATACCCCGGAATCGATCAGGAAATTCAGTGAGCTTTCAGGTATTTCCAAACGCGACAGTGTCACTGATGTATCGCTGCTGGAATTCTGTATTCGTGAAGACCTGAATAAAACCGCCACGAGAGTGATGGGTGTTTTGGATCCTGTGAAGTTAGTGATCACTAATTATCCCGAAGATAAAGAGGAGATGTTGATCGCAGAAAACAACCCCGAAGATCCGAACGGTGGGACGCACGAGGTTCCGTTCTCTCGTGAGTTGTATATAGAGCGTGAAGATTTTAAGGAAGAGGCGGGCAATAAATTCTTCAGGCTCACTATTGGCAATGAAGTGCGGTTGAAGAGCGCCTATATTATTAAAGGTGAGTCGGTTGTAAAAGATGCTGCCGGTAATATCACAGAGATCCATTGTACCTGTGATCCGGATTCGAGGTCTGGAAGCGGAACTGAAGCGAGTATGAGAAAAGTGAAGGGTACGCTACACTGGGTATCTATTAAGCATGCTGTTAAAGTAGAGGTTCGTGAGTATGATCGCCTGTTCCTTGATGAAGCGCCAGATAGCCATGGGGACAAAGATTTTATGGATTTTGTCAACCCTGACTCGCTGAAAATCATTAAAGAGGCATATGTTGAGCCTTTTTTGAAAGAAGCGAAATTGGATGATAAGTTCCAGTTCCAGCGTTTAGGCTATTTTACCCTTGATAAAGATGCTACTTCAGATCATTTGATATTTAATAAAACAGTAGGCTTGAGGGATACCTGGGCAAAACAGCAGTCCAAACCCGAGCAACAGAATGATCATCCAGCGGCTAAGCCGGCTCAGAGCCAGCAACAGGAACAAAGAAGCGCTATCAATGAGATCCAGAAGATCAGCAAAAAATATACTAATCTATCCGGTGACAAGCTGGCGTCTGCCAGAGCAAGTATCATGAACCTTGCTGAAGGGGTTTCCTATGAAGAATTACAGCCCTTATTCAATACAGCCGCTAAAAAGGTAGGCACCCGTATCGGTGTTATGATCACTCTTGGCGTGTTGCTTAATAAAGGCCTGGTACGCAATTCGGAAATTGATGCTTTTATTGAAGCTGGCTTGAACGATGCTAATGAGCTGTTGGCATCTGAAGCGAAGACTATAGAAGCAATCAAATAGCTATAGCTTAAGATTGGAATGGTTCAGTCATATTTTTCCATTCCAATCTTTTTCCCCTCCTGTCAGCCCTTTTCCTGCACTTAAACAGGGAGTCCTTGATAATTCTTTTTTCTAGAAAACAAGCGTTTTTTCTGCTTTAGAGAAGCTTCAGTTGCAGGTGTTTGGTGGTTGTGACCTCAAAATGCATCAGTTTCGCCATTTTTTGAGGTTTCTACTCCGGTTTTCATCCCGATGTTTCAATCGGGGACGAAACAACCCCGAAGATCCCTTTGGGAAAGAAAAGGGTGCCACGTGCAAAGCCCGTTCTCCCCGCTAAACGCTCAAAACCAGCCCTTAAGGCTGCTTACCCACATGCATCAAACGGGCCGCGCTGCACGTGGACGTCCCGCCCGCCTGTTGGTCTTTTAATTTTCAAGGGAAGCCTAAACAGTATCCTTATCATGCGGGGCGTCCGCTCCCTCAATCATGGCACTGCTTTAAAGCTTCGCCTTGGATAAAATCCAAAAATCATGACACCTCACTATTGATGTTATGAAAAAGCTATACCGCGCTTGACTGAATATCTGGAAGCTTTTGATTAAAGCCTTTAATAATAAGCCATATGGGAAATATAAATTCAAATAAGGTTATTGGCAGAAATAAAGCAAATCCTTGCGGATATCCCATCAAAACAGCCAAACTTCTGCCGAATAAAAGCACACTACCAATGATACCTAATACGGCTATCCATCTGGGCACTGCTCTTGACTGAAATAAAAAATAACCCAGGATAAAGCCCCCTGATCCAAGACTTAACATGGCAACGTCAAAGCTTAGAGAATTATATCTTTTTACCAGACTGCCCAATAAATGTAAATATGAAGTATCCACTACATCAGTAGAATACTGCTTACTTACTACAGTTAAAGTCAAAAGACTTATGCTCCCAAAAGTGAGAAGAAAACCTTCTAGTGTAATGATTTTTTATAAACCGAACTATTTCCTTTGTAAG
>NZ_AMZN01000040.1 GCF_000331535.1 Fulvivirga imtechensis AK7
GTGTGATTTATAACATGTACGTGTGGCATTGAAATTCTTAACGCCATTTTCTCAAGGCCGGTCGGTTAATTTGTCATTATCCACAAAATCAACTGAAGTTGTTGGTTACCTCTGGATGACATCTTAATAGCATTGAGCGGTCCAATAGCAGGGGGTGTGTTAATTATTAATACTCAAAACCAACAAACACAAATCCATCTTCAATTTTTACCGGGTAGGTGGCCAGTCCACACTCGCTCCCGTTAAGATTTTTACCTGTTTTTAGAGAAAATGTCTTTTTATGGTAAGGACAGGCCACTTTGGCTTCACCGGATTGTGAACCGATCATACCCCTGGAAAGTATCATCTGCATTTTATGAGGACAAAGATTTTGTGTTGCGTACCATTCCTGTCTGCGTGAAAAGTTGAATACTGCAACCTGCAGGCCTTTATAGCTGATACAAGCGCCTCCATTTGCTGGAAAGTCCTCAATTCTAGCTGCTTTGTACCAGACCTTAACTGCTGCTGGCTCGACCGTTTTATATTGAACTAAAGTTTCGATCATCATAATGTTTAGTATTGAGATGTTAGTATTGAGTATTGAGGCTCATTCTGTTATCGTTCATCCCGTATTTTCAACTCAATTAAAGTTTATGCTCACTTTCATTCTAATTCATATGCCCGTTTAAGCAACAGGCACCTTTTGTCCCCGCATCAAATCAAACTTCTGCGTTGGATCAGGCTCCTCAGAGTTGATAAAATGGCGGAATTTAGATCGCAATCCCTCATTATTTACAACTTCTTTCCATTCACATTTGTACGTATTTATCATATACTTCATTTCATCTTCTAACTGCTCACCAATACCAAGAATGTCATTCACCACTACATCCTTCAGGTACTCAATGCCCCCCTCCATTTTATTCAGCCAGGTGGATGTACGGTTGAGCGGTTCGGCTGTTTTGATGTAAAACATCAAGAAACGATCAAGGTAGCGGACACAGGACTCTGTGTCTATATCAGTAGCCAGAAGCTTCGCATGTTGTGGGTTAGCTCCACCGTTGCCACAGACGTATAGGTTCCAGCCCTTTTCAGTGGCGATGATGCCAAAATCCTTGCTTTGAGCCTCGGCACACTCTCTTCTACAGCCAGAAACCGCACCTTTTATTTTGTGCGGAGCTCTTAGGCCTTTATACCTGTTTTCCACGTCTATAGCAAAGGATACCGAATCATGCAGCCCAAACCTGCACCAGGTGGATCCCACACAACTCTTGACCGTTCTCAAGGCTTTGCCATACGCGTGGCCACTTTCAAATCCGGCTGCAATCAATTCTTCCCATATCACCGGAAGCTGATCTATACGTGCGCCAAAGAGATCTATCCGCTGCCCTCCTGTTATCTTGGCATACAGGTCATATTTCTTAGCAACTTCGCCAAGTACTATGAGTTTTTCAGGGGTGATCTCTCCCCCGGGCACCCGGGGAACGATGGAATAAGAGCCTCCCTTTTGAATATTGGCCAGAAAACGATCATTAGTATCCTGAATAGTGTCCTGCTCCACAATAAGGTCGTTCCAAATACTCGCAAGCATAGATGCTACAGCAGGTTTACAGGTCTCGCACCCATCGCCAGAACCATGGCGGTCCAGCAACTCATCATAGTGCTTGATCTTATTGATTTTGATCAGATCAAACAGTTCCTGCCTGGTATGGTCAAAGTGTTCGCAAAGCACCTTTCTGACCGTTTTTCCCATGGATTTTAGGGTTTCGTTGAAAATGTCTGCCACCATCGGAGAACAGGCCCCGCAACCAGTGCCCGCTTTAGTGCACGACCTTACTTGCTCAATATTTTCAAGCTGATGCTCTTTAATGATATTTGCTATGGCTCCCTTTGTAACATTCTCACATGAGCAAACCTGCGCTTCGTCAGGCAAGTTGGCAATGGCATCTCCAGATGATTCGCCACGACTCCCCAGTATGAGATCTTCCGGCTGGGGAGGCAATGCAAGGCCATTTTGCATGATCTGTCTGAGCATATTGTAGTCACTCACATCACCCACAAGGACGCCCCCCATCAGTCGCTTTCCGTCTTCGGAAACATTGATACGCTTATAGAATCCTTGATTTTTATTTTCGAATATAATCGGCTTGCAGGGCACATTGTCACCAAAGGGGTCGCCGAAACTGGCTACATCTATGCCTATCAGCTTGAGTTTTGTAGACATATCATTTCCCGTAAAACTGGCGCTACCATCTCCGGTTAGCTGATTTACAACCACTTCTGCCATATTATATCCGGGCGCTACGAGACCATAGATCATGTTGTTATGCAAGGCAGCTTCTCCTATGGCATAAATAAACGGGTCACTTGTTTGGAGTTGGTCATTGACCACAACTCCTCCGCGAGGTCCCGTCTCAATACCAGCCTTTTTTGCAAGCTCATCACGAGGCACAATGCCACACGAAATCACCAGCATCTCCGTATTTAGTATACTTCCATCAGTGAATTCCAGCCCTTTCACCTTACCATTTCCCCGAATGGAAGAAGTGTTCTTGTTCATATGAATATTTATTCCAAGCGCCTGTAGCATCTCCCGCAGCATATTTGAGCCCTGATCGTCTAATTGCCTGGGCATAAGACGCGAAGCAAATTCTATCACGTGAGTTTCCAGTTCCATATCCATCAATGCCTTGGCCGCTTCAAGTCCTAATAATCCTCCGCCCAGCACAGCAGCTTTCTTTACCGTCTGGCCATAACCAATAATCCCCTCCAGATCTTCAATAGTTCTATACACAAATACACCTTTCTTCTCCACTCCGTTGATCGGGGGTACCATGGCGCTGGAACCCGTGGCTATGATCAGGACATCATATTTTTCCTTTTGTCCATGGTATGTGGATACTATCTTATTTTCCCTATCGATCGAGGTGACGAGTTCACCAATCCGAAGATCAATATTTTGCGAAGTATACCAATCCAATCCAGCCATAGCCAATGCAGAAGCCGACCGATTAGAAAAGTAATCACTAAGATGCACCCTGTCGTAAGCAGGCACTGGTTCCTCCCCAAAAACCACGAGTTGTACTTCCGATGGTGAAGCTTTTTCCCGTAGTTTTTCACAAAACTTGTATCCCACCATTCCATTTCCAATTACAACTACCTTTTTCATATGCAAAAATATTTATACGTAAAACTACGTAATTTATTTAATTAAAAGCAAGCAATTATACGTATTTATGTATATAAATAGGGATTTGAATACGTAGAACTACATTTTTGACTATATTTCAGTCGTTAATTTCCCACGACAGATCAACTAACAAAAACACAAATATTATGAGAAATATATCGGAGGTATTGGCTGAAATTGACCAGATCAATAAACAGGACCCAAGGCGCGAAGCATATGAAGGTGTTGATATGCCGAAAGAATATGTCTATAGCCTGCGAATGACCGAGATGATGGACTCTCACTACCCTGAAGCCGATGAGCTATTGAAAATAGCAGCAAGAGGACAGCACATAAAGCGATGGGTAATTCCCAGAGATGAATACCCGATGGATCGAAAGGGTTATCTACAATGGCGGACAAAGTTGAAGTTGATGCATGGCCAACTACTGACGGAAATCATGCAGAGACACGGCTATAGCATTGCGGAAACCAAAAAAGTAGCAGATCTTGTAGCAAAGAAGAAATTGCACACCGATGAGAACGCTCAAAAGCTGGAAGATATCGTCTGCCTGGTATTTCTTAAATATTACTTTGATGACTTTGCCAAACAACACCCTGAAGAAAAAGTAGTGGACATCCTTCGGAAAACCTGGAAGAAAATGAGTGAAAAAGGAAAGGAAATGGCAATGGAACTCAAGCTATCGGAAGGGGCGCAAAGACTGATCGGTACTGCCTTAAGCTCATAAGGGAGCTTCGGTTCGAATTGCCCTTAAGAATTAACGTCTTTCAGGTGAACCTGCTTTTGAGTAACTTCCATATAAACCTTTCTACCGCAAGGAACTGCAAGATTGTGTGCTTCATGCCCAAGTGGAAAATCATAAGCTATCGGAAAATTGGCATTTTGAAAGTGATCCCGAATAAGCTCATATATCGATTTACCAAATGGGATCTGTGTGTCCTTCATCTGTGAAAAATCACCGATAATAAGCCCCACGATATTATCAAATTTGCCCGCTCGCCTCAACTGCATAAACATACGATCCACTTTGTATAAGTATTCGTCTATCTCTTCCAGGAAAAGGATCTTACCGGTAGTATTAATTTCAGTTGGAGTACCCAGGCTCTCTGCTACCAGGGAAAGATTTCCTCCAATTATTTCTCCTTCTGCTATTCCCTCTTTGTTATTGCTCTTTGAAGCAACAATATAGTCCATAGGCCCTTCAAAGAGTATCTTTTTCAATGAGGCTAAAGACTCCTCTATCCCCATATAATCATACTGAACAGGCATAAGTCCATGGATACTTTCTATCCCGGCCTTGTTCAGGGCAATGTGGAGCGCGGTAATGTCGCTAAACCCGATAACCCATTTGGGATTTTGATTCAAAGCCCCGAAATCAAGCTGATCGACAATCCTTGTCATGCCATAGCCTCCACGTGCACAAAAAACAGCGGCCAGATCAGATGCATCCAGCATCTGCTGCAAGTCGCTCCTTCTTTGTTCATCAGTACCGGCAAAGTATCCATACTGCTTAAATAAGCAGTCTCCACAGGCTACTTCCACCCCCCACTCTTCAAACACCTCAAAAGCCTGGTACATTTGCTCCCGCGTGATCATTCTTGAGGGGGCAACAATCCCAATCTTATCTCCTTGTTTAAGTAATGGCGGTCTCTTTAACATGCTGAGTTGAATAAAAAAAGAGGCCGTCTCAAAAGTCTCCTTCTGACGGCCTCCGGGATTAAAATCTAATATGCTTAGTTTTCAGATGGAGTAACTCCCATTTTCTTCAAAACCAGGTCGCTGATATCATACTTCTCATCGGCATACAGCACCACATCTATACCTCCGATCTGCCCATTTAATACATAGGCGTAGCCATTTTCTTTAGCAACTATTTCGATATTATCGCCTACTTTCGTGTAAAGCGGTTGCATCAGGTCAGTTGACTTTTTCTGCATAGAGTTTTGCGCATCTTGCTGAAATTTCTGTATTCTTTGCTCAAGCTGCGCCAATTCTGTTTCTTTCTCCTGTCTGATCGCATCAACCATAGTAGCCGCACCTTGCTGATATGATTGTAGCTTCTGTTGGTACTCCTGGTATTTCGCCTGCAACTGATTCTGAAGCTGGGTATTATGTGCCTTCAGTTCAGCCTCTACCTGCTTAGCTTCAGGCATTTGACTTAGGATATAATCCACATCAGCATAAGCAATTTTTGTTGCCGTTTGAGCCTGAACAGCCGCCAGACCAAAAAAAGTTAGTGCTATTACCGTTAATAATAATCTGTTTCTCATGATATTGTATTAATTAAACATTTTTTACTTTATGACATCGTTCGGATCACCCAAACCTAATTCCTCAAGCACATAGTCTGTATAGTCATGCCTTGGATCAGTATAGATCATCACCATATCTCCGGCTTTATCAAACATAATTGCCAGGCGCTGGTCCTTACATACTCGCTCTATCGCTTCAAACACTTTGTCTTGCACCGGCTTTATGAGCTCCTTTTTTTTCAGAAAGAATAATCCTTCAAATCCGAATATCTTTTTTTGATATTCCTTCAGCTCACCTTCCTTCCTGCTGATCTCTGCCATGCGATCCTTCTTCATCTCGGCTGTAAGCAGTACTTCTTCTGCCTGTAATTCATTATACATGGACTCGATCTTTCTCGACATCTCTTTAATCTCCTCCTGCCATCCCAAAGAAAGCTTATTAATCTCCCCCTGAGCCTCTTTGTACTCTGGCATTTTGCCCAACACATAGTCTGTATCTACATAGCCAAACTTTTGTCCATATACATGAACTATCGAAAATAATGCCAGAAATAATATTAACGATTTTTTCATAACTATCGAATTTGCTGACCAATAGTAAAATGGAATTGTGCCCCACTTCGTTCCGAGCGGCCGGGAAGGGTATCAAATCCGTAACCCCAGTTCACTCCTATTAACCCAAACGCAGGCATGAAAATTCTGGCTCCAAATCCGGCAGAACGATAATTTTCAAAAGGATTGAAGTCTTCAAATGTATGGAAGTTGTTACCTGCCTCGGCAAATACAAATCCATAGATAGTCGCTGCCTGACCGGTGGTTACCGGGTAGCGTAGTTCCATCACGAATTTATTGTAGGCAATACCTCCACGTATGTCGCTGGCACCCAAGGCATCGTAAGGTGGGGTGATACTGTTGTTTTCATAACCACGCAGTCCTATGATCTCCGTACCCAGCAGGAAGTTCTGTCCTGCAAGTCCGTCACCACCTAAATAGAATCTCTCAAAGGGTCCTATACCGGCTTCCTTAGAATATGACCCGATAAACCCAAAATGGCCCCTTGTCTCTAACACAAGCTTGCCCACTAAATTAATATAATAGCTGGCATCGAACATCCATTTATGATATTCGATCCACTTATACCTTTCTGCATTTGAAATATTATCATAGTCCAGGCCTCTCCATAGCGAATATGGCGGTGTCAATGAAACGTTCAGCGATATACTTGACCCGGCAGTAGGATACATAGGATTGTCTATACTGTTTCTGGCAAGCGTTGTATTAAATGTTATACTATTGGCATTACCATCCGAAAATCCAAGTCCTCTGGTACCATAGTTATCCAACTCATATACCAAATAGGAAAGCGAATTCGTCAAAGTAAAATAATTATCCGGCCATTCCAGCCTTCTTCCCAGTCCAACAGTTATTCCCTTCAAGCGTAGTGAAGCATTGTAGTCGCCAAACCTGGGGAAGGTACCATCGGAGTTAGCCACTCGCGCTCGTTGCACCGAATAATTTAAGCTGACGGAAAGTGAGTTCGGCTTCTTACCACCTAACCACGGCTCTGTAAACGAGAAAGAATAACTTTGGAATTGTCTTCCATTGGCCTGTGCCCGGATAGACAGCCTTTGGCCATCACCCACAGGTATAGGGGTGAACTTGCCCTTTATCATATTTCTTAAGGAGAAATTATTCAGCACCAACCCAAGTGTACCTACGAATCCGAATTGGCCACCCCAGCCCCCGGATAATTCGATCTGGTCGCTTGATCTTTCCACCACCTTCCACTCTATATCCACAGTACCATCAGCAGGGTTGGGAAGTGGCGTAGGGCTGATCTGTTGCGGATCAAAGTACCCAAGTTGCGATAGCTGCTGCTGTGTGCGGATAATATCTGTTCTGCTAAATTTTTGTCCGGGTATGGTACGTAGCTCCCTTCTGATCACATGATCACGGGTACGTTCATTTCCGGCAATGATCACATTTTTGATTGTAGCCTGATCTCCTTCATATATTCTCATTTCCACATCTATAGAATCCCCCTCTACGGCTACCTCTACAGGGTTAACGCGAAAAAATAAATACCCGTCATCCATGTATAAACCACTGATGTCCGGTCCTTTAGGGTTAAACGTCAGCTTTTGGTCTATCAACTCCTTATTATATACATCACCTTTTTCTATACCCAAAATTTTATCCAGGGTGGCAGCGGTATGTACAAAGTTGCCCGTCCAGATAATGTTGCGGAAGTAATATTTTTTACCCTCATCCACCTTAATATCGATATTCACTGAATTGTCGCTATAAGCATAGATGGTATCCGAAATTATCTCCGCATCCCTGTAACCCTTCGAATTATAGAATTCAATGATCTTTATCTTATCATCTTCATAATCCGACTTGATGAATTTAGAAGACTTGAAGAAGTTGAGTTTAATGTTGTCAGTAACAAATTCTTTCAATTCCGAGCCTGACATTTCGTACGAAGAATCAACAAAACTTACTACGTTTGATGGGTTTATACCCATAACTAATTCTGCAGCTCTTTTGAATAGTGAAAACCGGACATGCTCATTAGTGGACTTCATCTTTTTCTTGATCCTGTTGTCAGCAAACTCCTCATTCCCTTCTATCCTGATCTTGTTGACTTTCACTTTTGATCTTGGATTCACCACTATTTTTAGCTTCACCCCATCAGAGTTGAGCGAATCCTGCTGCTGAATAACATTCACTTCAGCATTAAGGTAGCCCTTTTTTACATAACTGTTCTTTACGGTTATCTCAGTGTTTCTAATGATTGCATCAGATAATATCCTACCACGGATCAGGTTCAGATCTTCTCTTATCTCTGTTTCCCTGCTTTTCTTTACTCCCTCGAAGGTAAACCCTGTTAGCCTGGGTCTTTCAGATAATATAATATTCAGGTAGATCTGATCTCCTTCTATTTTATCAATAGCAATAGAAACATCCCCTACAAGGCCATGTTTCCAAAGCTTTCTTATAGCACCACTGATCTCATCACCCGGAACACTCACCTCGTCACCCACCTTTAACCCCGACAGGGAGATCAATGCGTTTTTATCCAAAACTTTGAGCCCTGTTACTTCTATACCGGCAATAACATATTCTTGTGGATTGGAGTAATTCAGGCCACTCTCATCATCCTGAGTATTGGTACGTTTTCTGAATTGACCATTAGCCGAGCCGGCTACAATAAAACAAAAAACTAAAAAAAATAATATTCTCTTCATTAATCAGGAATTCACTTGTTCACTAATTCGACCAAATCTTCGTTCTCTTTTTTGATATGATATAATTGCCTGATGCAGGTCTTCCTTCCTGAAATCGGGCCAAAGTTTGGTTGTAAAGTATATTTCGGTATATGCCATTTGCCAAAGTAAAAAATTACTGATCCTCATTTCTCCACTTGTTCTTATCAGTAGCTCAGGGTCAGGAATATCCGTAGTATTCAAATAAGACGCAAACGCGTCATTATCTATGTCATCAATTTTCAGGCTTCCAGACTGAACATCAGTAGCCAAACGCTTAACAGCCTCAATTATTTCCCAACGACCGCTATAACTTAATGCCAATACGAGTGTTAACCCTTTATTGTTTCTGGTCTGATCCATAGCCTCCCGCAGTTCTTTTCTGCATTTCGCAGGCAGGGTGGCAATATCTCCTATAGTAGTCAGTCGTACATTATTCTTTTGTAACGTTTTTAATTCTTTTTTAATTGTTGAAACCAGCAACTGCATCAGGCCATTTACTTCTTCAATCGGCCTGCCCCAGTTTTCTGTTGAAAACGCATAAAGTGTCAGGTACTTCACCCCAAGTTCTGCACAGCCTTCCGTTACCTCCTTTACAGCGGTAATAGCATTTTTGTGACCGAATATTCTTGCGGCACCTTTGTTCTTAGCCCATCGACCATTGCCATCCATTATTATGGCAATATGATTAGGCAATGCATCGAGATTAATATTTTCTATAGGTATAGACACAGGGATGCAAAATTAACCGTATTTATGTAAAAATGCTTATTTTATACTCCCTTTTTAACGCCTGCGATAATTTTTCTTGTATGGACTGGTTGGACAGGGTATTGTATAGAATGAATAGGTAAGCGATAGCCCCATATAGTGGTATAAGTCATTATCAAATTTATTTCCATACTGGTAATCTTTTATCACACCATCGCCTGCGCTGACATTATCCAGATAATCAAAAAAGGTTTTTCTGGCACCGAACTCTGCCCCTAAGTACCATTTAGGGTTTAATACATATTTAAAGCCGATACCAAATGGCACTGAAGGTTGAATGTTACTGTACTCAACAGGTTTATCAGCTTCTCCTGAGATGCCAAACATCGCGATACCTCCGAAAAAATACGGGGTCCACCGAAGCATGGAAGATTCCTCTCTCCACTTCAGGAAGTGATACTCAAAAACCGTTGAGATCTCGAACAGGAAGATATCAAAGCTGGCATCTCTGTTTTCCGCAAATGGGTCGATAGGAGTTTTATCGTCACTTGCCCCCAGCTTACCGGCAGTAGCAGATACTCGAAAGCTGACTGCCTTACTCATGTTAGATCGAAAAAAAACCGTACCGGCCGGCTTGATAGATTCAATATTAATGCCTCTGGAAAGGTCCCCTGAATACTTAAAGCCACCCAGTCCGAAACCTATTTCGGTTTCCTGAGCGATGGCGGTCTCT
The DNA here is from genome assembly GCF_000331535.1 of Fulvivirga imtechensis AK7. Lineage (GTDB taxonomy): Bacteria > Bacteroidota > Bacteroidia > Cytophagales > Cyclobacteriaceae > Fulvivirga > Fulvivirga imtechensis. Next base: position 10,136 of record NZ_AMZN01000040.1, read on the forward strand.
AAAACACACAGGCATATAAACGCAAAAACGGGAAGGCTTCTGCAAACTTTCCCAATTATGATCTTTAAATAGTTTTTCATGTTATCTGAATTTCGCCCGCCTGAACTGAGCGCCTATTATAAAAGCTACTTTTAAGGAAGTTACGAAATAAAGGTCCTTTTCATTTTTATTGCCCCTGACATTTCCGGGAGCTTCATAACCAAACCCCGCTATTTTGGTATAACTATTACCATCCCTACCCACCACTGTTATGGTGTTGCCCATAATCTCCTGTACATTTGGATTATCAGTTTGACGCGGGTCACCTGAAACAGGCGCATTTGGCACTTGAGACAGGTCTGACATCAATCTTGCCAAATCATTATCAAAAACACCCGGGTCCACATAACTGGCACTTACGTCATCTAAATAATCAGTGAACAGGTATCGCACACCAGATTCCAGGGAAAAATCAAGTACCTGGTTGAGTTTGAAACGAACTCCGAAGCCAAATGGTATAGCAATCTGAATATTTTTATACGGTTTGATGCCATGATTCGCATCTGTTTCCAAAAGGTCTGCAAACTGTCCTTCCGTACCCAGAGGCTGCAGGTCTACCCATGTACCTGCTTCAGGAAGGGTACTGTTTTCAGGAACAAAGGCCTGTGGGTTGTGGTGAAACACCGTTACCCCGGCAAAAACATATGGCGTCCACTGGGCCCGGCTAATGTATGTCATTTCATTGGAAAACAGATCAAACATAGCCGTTACGGTCAACTCTTTGATCCTGTTCCTGAAATGTAGATTTCTAACATATCGATACCGCGCATTTTCATTGTTCAGGTCCGCGGATTCGAAATCATCACCCCTGATCGTGCCGTAAGTAAAGGCCGCTCTAAGCGTATAACGAGGCCCAAAACGATATCCGAAAAAAATACCGACCCCGGGCCGGGTAAAGGAAATATCCGTGCTTGCTTTCTTTGAAAGAGGCGCCAGATCACCGAAATAGTTCAGTGCATTAAACGAAACTCCCAGATAACTATAGCGCTTGTCTTTTCCAAACCAGGCTTTCTGACCTTTAAAATTGGCAATCCTTTTGTTGTTCTTTCTTATCTGCTTACTTCTAATCTGTGCGTGTCCATCCTCTACCAGAGCCAGGAACAGTACCATACAGAATATGCCAACAAAGATGCTTCTCATTTCAAATCAATTTGATCCCATTCGATTAGTAATACCGGAAATTGAACAAAAGTAAACATTAATTCGGCAAAGAAAAAAATTAGTTTCTTACATCCAGCCCCCAGTTTAACTTTTGGCGCAAAGTTTCAAAGTAATTATTATCCCGCAATTTCACCAGCTTTGCCTTAAATTTTTCCTTTACAACCTTCAACCTCACAGAGTCATCAATTGTCTCAAATCTTGAGTCGAGTGATATCAAAAAATTACCACTCCTTCCTTCCACTGTAAAGGAAAGTTCACAGTTATCAGGTACAACAATTGGGCGCACTGTTAAGTTATGCGGACTAACAGGGGTGATGATAAAATTGTTTGACTGAGGAAGCACCAATGGACCTCCACAGCTAATATTATATCCGGTAGAGCCTGTTGGGGTAGAAACTATGATGCCATCGGCCCAATAGGAATTAAGGAATTCTCCATCGATATAAGCATGTACCACTATCATAGAAGTGGTATCCTTCTTCAAAATCGTGAAATCATTCAAGGCAAAGTTGAGGCCGTCAAAAAGCTTCTCATCAGATTCCAACCGCAGAAGTGTCCTTTCATCGTAGCTATAATCCGAACTAAACAAGCACTGAATTGCCTGCTCTATTTCCTGCTTGGAAGTAGTGGCCAGAAACCCTAATCTCCCGGTATTGATCCCTAAAATGGGCACCTCTGTGGGACCAACGTGCGTCAGCGCTTCCAGAAGTGTACCATCGCCTCCCAGGGTAAACATAAAATCGAGGTACTGCAAATCATCCTGCTCTTTGTATGTGGCATAGCGCCTGGCAGTGATCCTGTTTTTTGAAAGCTGTTCCTGGTACTCCTCGGAGATTACTATCTCTGCCTTTCTCTTATCCAGTTCATCGAATACCTTTTGAATAAAAGGGGCAGTCTTTTGATCAAATTTTTTGCCGTGGATGCCAATATGCATGAAAATGAATTAAATATCGAGGTACTTTAGCAGCATGTCAATTTTACCCTTCTCTTCATCCAAAACCTTGGTTTCCTGGAATCGGGCGATGATCTTGTAGCCAAATCTTTCCAGCGTAGCCACTATATGTGTAAGATCCAGCCTGTTGATCTTTAGCGTAACTTTGAGCTTAGCCGGATCTAGCTCATCTTCCTTAACGCTGCTGCTTAATATCTTAGCATTGTTTTCTTCCACCAACCTGCTGATCTCTGCCAGGGAGTAATTGATTTGGTTCATAGAAAGCACCAGTATACCCCCGGGTATCTGTACAGCGGCCGATTGGGCAAAAGAGGTGATAGTGTCTTGTACGGTAATAACACCGGCATAATTTCCCTCTTCATTCAGTACGCCAACCATATGCACATTATGATCAGAGGCTAGTTTAATCACATCGTAAAAGTGAGAACCCGAATAAACGAAGCAGTTTTTACCAATGAGTTCAAACTCGGAAACGGGTTTTTCCTCATCATTGGCCTCAAGTATAATATCCTCAGTGATCAGACCCAGAAACTTCTCATTTTCTACCACGGGAAGCTGATTACAACGCAATTCCTCCATCCAAAGCCGTGCCTTTTGAGCGCTGTCCTTTGGCTTCAGTGGTGGTATCATATGGTTAATCAGTTCCTCAGCTATCATTGCGTCTAGCATCTAAAAATTTATTTAAAATAATATTAAATTTCTCCGGGTGCTCCATCATTGGTGCATGGCAGCACTTATCGATAAAGTGCAGTTCAGAGTTAGGTATCAGCTTGTTGAACTCGTGTGCAACCATTGGTGGCGTAATAGTATCGTTCAAACCCCAGACAAGTAACGTTGGTTGCTTGATACGCTGAATTTCCTTTGCCATATTGTGGCGTTGCGCTGACTTGGCAATGGCTACTATTCTCAAACATTTGGGAATGCTCTTGGTGGTTTCAAAGACTTCGTCTACCAACTCTTTGGTAGCCGTATTGGGGTTATAAAAAGTATAAGCCACTCGCTCCCTGATATATTCATAGCTTCCTCTCTTAGGGAATGATCCACCCATGGAATTTTCAAAAAGCCCCGAACTGCCTGTAAGCACAAGGCTCTTTACTCTGGCAGGATTAGCAAGAGTATATATCAAACCCACATGTCCGCCCAGTGAATTACCGATCAAAGTCATATCATCCAGCTTTTTAAGGGCAACAAATTTTTCCAAAAAGTCATTAAGTCCATCAAGTCCTGCCTGCTTCAGCGGCATTTCATAAATAGGCAATAGTGGTATTACCACTCTGTAATTCTCCTTGAAATGATTTACAACACACTCCCAATTACTCAAGGCGCCGAATAGCCCGTGCAATAAAAGGAGTACTTCCCCTGATCCCTCATCGATATATTTAAATTCTTTCTCTTCTCTTACGGTTAGAGCCATAACAATATTAATGTACCAGCCACAAAGTAAATAAAATTGAACAATTATACAGCTATATGATTATAAGTTAGCCAATTTTTCAGCATTTGTAAGCCATATTCTGTTAATGCCGCTTCAGGGTGAAATTGTATCCCCCAAATCGGAAAAAAATTATTTTTTATTGCCATCACCTCGTTTTCCCCGGAGTACGCTATAACCTGATTAGCCACGCTATGGTCTTCTACGACCAATGAGTTATATCTTACTACATTTATTTGATCAGGTATGCCTTCAAATAGCGGGTCGTGTTTCAAATGTACCTTTGATATTTTTCCATGCATGGGCCTCTTGCCTTTTATAATTTTGGAACCAAAGAACTGACCTATCGCCTGATGTCCCAGGCAAATACCTAAAACAGGCAGTTTATCATGGTAATATTCCAACACCTGAAGCAGATTGCCAGCCTTTTCAGGAACCTCGGGCCCTGGTGAAAGCACGACACCTTTATAGTTGTGCTTAATAATTTCTGAAAGAGGAGCATTATTCCTAAAGACCTGACTTTTTACCTGTAGTTGATTGAAATAGTCAACAAGGTTGTAGGTAAATGAGTCAAAATTATCAAGAAGAAGGATCATCCTGCAGCATTTCCTTTAAGGTATCAAAAAGATCATGGGCAAAGGGTATTATCGCTGAAAAAAAATCTACAACGGCAGGCGCGAACGGCATCAGGTAAGGATACAGGATAGATCCCTCTTTCCACTCTTCGGGAATACCAATGTCAAAGGTTGCGCTAAGCCATAAAATTACGCTTAGACCAAACGCCCATTTAGTTGCAGATAAAACCGCACCTGCAATATTGTCAGCGGCACCTAGTATGGTCAGGTCGATTATTTTCTTTAATCCTTTGCCCAACAGGTTGATGAGCAAAATTATTCCGATAAAAATAAGCACAAAGGCTATGTAGGGAAGCACTTGCCCGCTAATATCAAAATATTGATCGAGCAGGTCCATGCCCCAATGCAATAGTTTAAAGCCCCCTATAACTGCCAAAATAAATGCAACTATAGCAATGATCTCCAGTAAAAATCCCTTTTTAAAGCCCCGGTAAGCACCGTAGATGATCGGAATTATAAGAATAATGTCAATCGTGCTCAATTACTTGCTTAGCAATTCTTTAACAATAAACGAAATAGTCTTACCATCAGCCTTACCCGCAAGCTCTTTGGTAGCAACACCCATTACCTTACCCATATCCTGTGGCCCTGACGCATTTACGGCTTCCATGATTTTCATCACCTCCGCTCTTATTTCTTCCTCTGTGAGCTGTTTGGGCAAAAATCTGTTAATGACTTCTAACTCAAACAGTTCTTTATCGGCCAGGTCATTTCGCCCTTCCTTCAGATAAAGATCCGCAGAATCCTTTCGTTGTTTGGCAGCCTTGGTCAGCAATTTTATTTCCACGTCTACCGACAATTCAGCCCCTGCGCTTTTCTCTGTTTTAGCCAAAAGTATGGCAGACTTAATAGAACGCAACGCCAGCAATTCTTCTTTTCTTTTTTCCAGCATTGCCTTCCTTATTTCCTGATCTATTGTTTCTTTCAGACCCATATCTTCAATGTTTTAAAAATCTAATTCGTTAATTTGCATCAAACAAAGCACAAAGTTATAAATATTCAAAAAAAGGATGACGCGGTTAAGTGTAAATATCAACAAGTTCGCAACATTGCGAAATGCCCGTGGCGGCAACAACCCTGATGTAATTAAAGCTGCACTGGATTGTGAACGCTTCGGAGCTCAGGGCATAACCGTACACCCACGGCCTGATGAAAGGCACATCCGCTATAATGATGTACTCGAATTATCCCGGGTAGTTACCACGGAATTTAACATCGAGGGCTATCCGGATAGCCGATACCTGGAGCTGGTGAAGCGAGTGAAGCCTGCTCAGGCAACCCTGGTACCGGACGCCCCGGATGTGATTACTTCCAATGCCGGCTGGGATACCCTAACAAATGAAACATTATTAACCGAAATAATTGCTGACCTGAAAAAGGAAGGTATTCGCACTTCGATCTTTATAGATCCGGTGCCTCATATGATCGAAGGAGCTGCCAGGGTAGGCGCTGATAGAGTGGAGCTTTATACTGAAGCTTATGCCTCCGGCTATCTGAAAAATAAAGAAAAGGCTATAGCGCCATATGTTGAGGCTGCTGATCTGGCTAAGAATCTGGGGCTTGGTCTAAATGCCGGTCATGACCTTGACCTTGACAACCTGGCATACCTTAAGGAATGTATCCCTTATCTTGATGAAGTATCCATTGGCCATGCATTAATATGTGATGCTATTTACTACGGACTCGAAAATGTTATCCAGCTTTACTTAAGACAGCTTGGGCACTACAGGTAAAAGCAGAATCTTCAGCAATGTCTAAGCTCAGAATTTAATCTCAATATCTTCCTCGATACGCTCCGTTTGCCGGACAATGCCTCTTACCACCTGATCAAGGTCGTGAGCCGATGTTTTGATATATTCAAGAAGTTCTGACTGCTGCGGGTCGAGGTCCTGCGTTTTGACCAGGTTGATCAAACCCATTATTCTGGCTAGTGGAGCCCTAACTACGTGTGATTGTATGTGAGCAATCTCGCGTAGCTGAGTGTTTTGGTTTTCAATAGCTCTGATGTATTTTCTTCTTTCAGTTACGTCCTGAATGGCTCCAATCATGCGTATGGCCTTTCCGCTTTCATCTCTGATAATCACCGCCTTGTCTTGAACATAGGCATATTCTCCATTGATCTTCAGGTAGCGATAGCTTTCCTTCCAAGTGCTGTCTTCACCACTAATGGCCATCCATAAACTTTTTGATACCCGCTCTTTATCATCCGGGTGTATATATTTCCGCCAGAAGGCATGGCTTGTACTTGTATGGTTTACATCATATCCAAACAATGTATAAAAACCCTCTCCCCATGTCAATGTGCTGGCGACCAGATCAAGGTCCCATATAGCATCGAAAGTAGCTTTGGTAACATAGCTATATTGCTCATTGCTCTTTTTCAAAGCCAGTGTACGATTCCTTACCTGCCTTTTTAATACATAGCTGTATAGCAGGACAATAATAAACACCATCAGTATAAAAGCGCTTAGGTATATCAGTCTTTCGTAGTTTCTTTCAAAGAAGTTTTCAGATTTCAGATTGTCGATATTCACCCACTTGTGATAAATGGCCGCGCGCTGTTCTTCATTGATGCTGTTTAACAGTTTGTTAATTATCGCTTCTAACTCCGGCATTTCCTGACTGATAGCAAACCGGATTTCCCATTTGTAATTTAAGGTGAGTCCTAATGCCAGGTTGGTGATGCCATATTCTTCTACCAGATGACTGGCTGTCAACAAATCAATAATGGTTCCGTCAGTATTGCCCATCGAAGTTTGCACCAATGCTGTCAGATCATCTTTGTATTCAATAACCCTTGCTTCCGGATATCGATTTTTGATATATTCAACGCTGGCATAATCTGAAACTCCGGCCAATTTCATACCCTTCATATTGTCGTGACTGATGACACGCGGGTAATCATTCCTAACAATGATTACAATAGGAATCTCGAGATAAGAATCAGAGAAGTTGAGGAAGTCATCCCTTCTTGTTGTTTTCTGTATGGCACCGACAAAGTCAACTTCTCTGTTTTGTAGCCCTCTGAGCAGGCCGCTCCAGTCATCGAAGTATTGGTAAGTGAATGAAACACCAAGACGTTTTTCAAATAATTTGATGTAGTCCGAAACAATGCCTTGATGTACTCCGTCAAAATCAACATAGTCAGTAGGTCGCCAGGTTGGATTTGGCCCGAATCTAATGTTATCCTTATTTGCCTGAAGCCACTGCCTTTCTTTTGCGGAAAGCAATGTGTACTCAGAAAATGAAAAGGCATTTTGTGAAAGCAATAATAAAAATGACAGAAGATATAACTTCATAATCAATACTTTACATTACATACAACTAACGATTATATCTTTGTTGCTATCCTCGAACTTTAATTTAAAACAAACGTGATCACATCTCAATACGCCACCATATCACTATTTTCACACTATTGACCTTCAAACAGAGAATTTTATAATTTATACATTTTTTTCTTGATGCTCTTTTGTTTTGTCTACTATGTTATAATAAAACTTACATCACCTATAACATGCTCGGTCACCCTAATCACGAAAGCTTAGTAGTCGGCAGTTGGCAAAAAACGGCATGAGTACTGAGTTGTGAGTATTGAGTAGAAGAACGGCTGATACTCTGGTGTGATGATTGCTGAATTGGTTTACTAAATTTTTGCCACTGTTTTTTCTTTAGATAAGCAAAATTTGAAAGCATAGCAGCGTTATGGTTTCAAAAAAAAGAGGGGTGAAAATAGTGAATAAATTTAAGGGTCACCCTGAAGCATCCAACAACTTCAAGTTGATTTTGTGGATAATGACAAGTTAACTGAACGGCTGTGAGAAAATGGCGTTAAGAATTTCAATGCCACACGTACACTTTGTAAATCACACTGTTGAGCCCCGTTTTTTCACGGGGTGAGTTTGTGATTTGTCATCGCAGGCATTGAAATTTAGCCATTTGCTCACAGCCTTGACTTTTTTTGTTATCCCGAATACTTTAATGCTTTCGGGGAACACAAAAGTAAGACCTATGCTATGTAAAGTCAAAATAGACACAAAAGTTACAAACTGAGCAATAAGATGTTATCATCTGACTATCAACATGTAATGAAAACTTCTCACTGGTACCGGCAGAAAGAATCTTCCTAAGTTGTGAATAGCACCCTTGAACTAAGTAAGATTCTTCATTCAAAAACCTTAAAGAGGCTTTTTTTGACTGGTTTCTGATATGCACACCTTATAATCGGTTCTACTATGTCGAACTCAAGTTAAATTACTATATTTAGAAGCTATAACTAAAGGAACTTACGACATGTCTATGTTCAGCCGTATCTCTGAAAATGATTTGGTCAGGATCAGGGAAACAGTAAAACGCGCGGAGAACCAGATCTCAGGAGAGATCATGCCGGTATTGGTCAGGCAAAGCCATCACTACCCGGCGGTTAAATGGAAATCAGGCTCTTTGCTCGCCTTGGTAGCTTTTGTAGCCATTGTTGTCATCGACAGGTGGTTCCCTCAAATCGCTGTTTATGATCCCTTGTATTATTTTCTTATTGTATCATGCTCGGGCATCCTGGGCGCTATGCTTCCGTTATGGTTTCCTTCTTTGAAAAGATTTTTAGTCACTGAGGCTGAACAAAAACATGCCGCCAGACAAAAAGCCGAAACAGTTTTTCTGGAGGAAGAAGTATTTAACACTGCGCACCGCACTGGCATTATGATCTTCGTCTCCTTTCTGGAGCATGAAGTAATAGTAATGGCCGATAGTGGCATTAGCAGCAAGGTGAACCAAAAAGAATGGGACAGCATAACCAACAACCTCATCGACCATATCAAAGCAGAACGGTTGATAGATGGTATTGAAGAAGCAGTGACCCAATGTGGTCAGTTGCTGTTGGAAAAAGGCTTTTCGAAAAAGGCTGATGATAAAAATGAATTATCCGATCACTTAAGAATCGATCCATGAGAAAGCTGTTGCTATTTACATACCTGCTCATCAGCACGGCCATGCTGTCAGCCAAAGAGGTGCCTTATCTCACAGGAAGGATTGTCGATGAAACGGGGCTGCTTAGCCAACAAACCATAGTGTATCTGGAGGGTATAATGAAAGCCCACGAAGACAGCACGTCAAATCAACTGGCCGTACTGCTAGTGACCACCCTTGAAGATGAAGTATTGGAAGATTACTCCCTCAAAGTGGCAGAAACCTGGAAGCTGGGGCAGAAAGAGAAAGATAATGGAGTGTTGCTTCTGGTTGCCATCACTGATCGTAAGATGAGGATTGAGGTCGGCTACGGGCTGGAGGGGGTCTTAACGGATGCCTTGTCAAACCACATAATAAGAAATGAAATTGCTCCCAATTTCAGAAGAGACGATTATGATGAAGGGGTAAAAGCAGGGGTTGAAGCTATCTTAGCAGCCATTGCGGGAGAATATGCCGCTAATACAACCTCAGAGTTTGCATCATCAGATATTAGTGGTGAAATCCCCTGGTTTATAAGAATATTTATGGGGCTGATATTCTTGTTAGTAGTAGGAAGCTTCACCTTTATTGCTCTCTTTACTAAGGGCTGCAGCAGTTGGTTTTTATTTGCATTCTTAATCCCTTTTTATCTTACTTTTCCGTTGATCATTTTCGGCATTACAGGAGGTATTACGCTTTTTCTTATCTATTTCTTTGGTTTCTTGTTCATGAAGCTTTTCTACTTTAAAACTTCTGCCGGCACACGAATTTTTACCAGCCTTTCATCTCATGTAAAGTCATCCGGAGGCTCCGGGTGGTCGTCAGGGTCCGGATGGTCTTCAGGTGGCAGCAGCTTTTCGGGCGGTGGTGGCAGCTTTGGAGGAGGCGGATCAAGCGGATCATGGTAATCGATCCGCTACTTTTTGATCACGTTAAACTCTAAACCTCCTCATCTTCAGCAGCATCCTCCTCTCTGGTGATGGTTCCAAGACCTGAAATATTTGTTTTCACTTGTGCAGGATTTCCCCTGTAGGTAATGCCTCCTACACCACTTACTGAAGCATCTAATGCTTCTTTTACGTTCAGCGAGGCCCCGCCAACTCCGCTGATCTCGATCTTACACTTCTTGCTGACGAGTCGTTTGGCATCTAGTCCGCCTGCTCCGCTCATCTGAATGTTTTGCTCAGTCACATTACCCCTTAACTCAACAGCTCCTGCTCCAGAAACATTAACCTTTAATGCTTTCAGGTCTACACTCAGGTCTATGGCGCCTGCTCCGGACATTTCGAGCCTCAGGTAATCACCGGTAATTACATCTTCACTTTCTATAACGGAGGCCCCGCTTGAAGAAATCGCTGTGAGTTCGGTGAACTCTATGAGTAGCTTAACACCTTCCCTACTCTTAAGGGTTCTGTCACTCTTTACCTCCAAAACATCGCCTTTTTGCTTCACTTCGATGAACTCATGTAAATTTTCATCGGTAGTAATGATAAGGCCCGGAGAGTCCGATTTCTTCAGATACACTTCAAAATTGCCACTAACTTGTACTTTACTAAAATTGTCAACGGCCCTTTCTTGCTCCATGATATTGCCGTTTCCCCGCTCCTGTTTGTATGAATCACATCCGGTAAGCATGGTAAATAGTATCAGTGCGGTTAATATTATTGCAGTCGGTTTCATAGTTGTTATCTTTTTGATTGACAGCTAAATTTAAAAAATCAATTCAATATCAGGAATGATCAATAACAATATTGGTTATCTGTGGTACTTACATTATTTTTGGGCTTCATTTTCACATCCATGTAATTATGCAAAGAGATACAGTAATTTTTGACCTCATCAACAAAGAAAAACACAGGCAGGAATCAGGCATAGAATTGATCGCCTCGGAAAATTTTACGTCACCTCAGGTTATGGAGGCTATGGGGAGTGTACTTACCAACAAATATGCCGAAGGTTTACCTGGGAAGAGGTATTATGGTGGATGTGAAGTAGTAGATGAAATAGAGCAACTGGCTATTGACCGTGCAAAAAAATTGTTTGGAGCCTCATGGGTCAATGTACAACCTCATTCAGGAGCACAGGCTAACGCTGCCGTAATGCTGGCAACTTTAAATCCCGGCGACAAAATTTTAGGTTTTGATCTATCACATGGCGGGCACCTTACTCACGGGTCGCCTGTAAACTTTTCAGGCAAGTTATATCAGCCGGTTTTTTATGGTGTAGACGAAGCGTCAGGACTCATCGATTGGGATAAAGTGGATGAAATTGCAAAGAAGGAAAAACCGAAAATGATCATCTGCGGGGCTTCAGCATATAGCCGCGACTGGAACTATGAAAGTCTCAGAAAAACCGCAGACAATGTTGGCGCTCTGTTAATGGCTGATATCTCACATCCATCAGGGCTGATAGCCAGAGGACTGCTCAATGACCCTATCGAGCATTGCCATATTGTGACTACTACCACGCATAAAACGCTACGGGGCCCAAGAGGGGGAATGATCATGATTGGCGAAAATTTTGATAATCCCTGGGGACTAAAAACACCTAAAGGCGAGCTTAGAAAAATATCATCACTACTTGATTCCGGAGTATTCCCGGGTACTCAGGGTGGCCCGCTGGAACATGTTATTGCTGCAAAAGCGGTGGCCTATGAAGAAGCTTTAAGTGAAGACTACCTGAATTACGTAGTGCAGGTAAGCAAAAATGCCAAAATAATGGCTAAATCATTTATTGATAAAGGTTACAAAGTAATATCAGGAGGCACTGATAATCACATGATGCTGATCGACCTCCGTTCTAAAGATATGACTGGTAAGCTGGCTGAAAACACATTAATTCAGGCTGATATTACTATCAATAAAAACATGGTTCCGTTTGATAACCAGTCTCCTTTTGTAACTTCAGGAATGCGAATAGGAACAGCCGCAGTAACCACAAGAGGCATGAAAGAAGATGATATGGTCAAAATAGTTAATCTCATTGACAGGGTTCTTATGAACCATGACAACCAGGATGAAATAAAGAACGTTAAGAGTGAGATCAACAATTGGATGAATCAATTTCCTCTTTATAAATAGTGACAAACCATCTGGATCAAGTGGGTGAAGAAAGGGAGATGTCTTTTATAGATCATCTCGAGGAGTTGAGGTGGCACCTGATCAGGGCTGTGATTGCCATATTTATTTTTTCTATTGCCGCGTTCGTGGCAGTAGATTTTGTTTTTAATACAGTCATTCTAGGCCCTGCCAAACCGGAGTTCTGGACGTTTCGAATGCTTTGCAAGCTGGGAGAGTTGATGAACTCCACCGCCATATGCATTGAAGAGATACCCTTTAAGATACAAAGCCGACAAATGACGGGGCAATTTACCATGCACATTACCTCGTCATTTGTTATTGGTCTGATCGTGGCTTTTCCGTATGTATTCTGGGAATTCTGGAGATTTATTAGCCCCGGTCTTCATATGAACGAAAAAGCGGTGAGTCGTGGTGCAGTTTTTTCCGTGACATTGCTTTTCACACTCGGCATCCTTTTCGGATACTACATCATGGCTCCCTTATCGGTCAATTTTCTGGCTAACTATCAGGTGAGTGAGCTGATCTACAATGAGTTTGATATTACTTCGTATGTAGGTACTATTTCAACGCTGGTTTTGGGCAGTGGTATACTTTTCCAGCTTCCAATTGTTGTCTATTTCCTGTCAAAAATAGGTGTAGTAACACCAGACCTGATGAAAATCTATCGAAAGCATGCCATAGTAGTGATACTCATGCTGGGAGCAGTGCTAACGCCCCCGGATCCATTAAGTCAAATTCTCATTGCTTTTCCATTGTTCGGGCTGTATGAATTGAGTATCTTAATATCACGTTCGGTCTACCGTAAACAGCGAAAAAAGGAATTATTAGAACAGCAAAAATACAAGCAATCATGAGCAAAATAGCAATTGGTGGTGACCATGCCGGTTACGAATATAAAAGCAAACTTATTGGCTGGCTGGAAGCACACGGCCATGAGGTAAAAGATTTCGGCACATATTCTGCCGATTCGGTAGACTATCCGGATTTTGCTCACCCGGTAGCCTCAGCAGTGGAGAGCAAAGCATTTGATCAGGGCATTCTTATCTGTGGCAGTGCCAATGGGGTAGCCATGGCTGCCAACAAACATCAGGGAATAAGAGCCGCTATCTGCTGGAATGAAGAGTTAGCTGAGCTGGCAAGACAACATAATAATGCCAATGTACTCTGTCTGCCTTCAAGATTTATGGTATACGATCTGGCTGAAAAAACTGCACAGGCATTTCTCTCCGCGTCATTTGAAGGTGGAAGACATGAACGCAGAGTAGAGAAGATCAGTTGCTGACCAATGCAGGTTTAAGCACCTATTTTCTAAGATAGTAGATATTATCCCCGGAGGTTTCATATCTGCTATGCACCTTTGGAAGCCTTTCCAGCACGTATGGCATTACGTCATGCCTATCAATAATTACATCGGGGAGGTCATCAACCAGCCCCTTGTGCAGAATGGTAAGGTTATCGTAGTACTCAGGGTTGCGAAACAATTCTTCTGATAATTGCCAATTGAGGAATGGCGTAGCAGGATAGGCATTCAAATAGGGTTCCAGGTTATGATCAAGTACGAGTACACGCTTATTCCTCCATTGGTCATCCCCTTTCACCAGGTAATTTTCAAATCCCAGGTATTTCTCACTAATGAAGAATCCAAAGTAGATACCAAGATTAAAGAGGATAACTGAAACAAAAAAGGCGAAAAAGGCCAGCTCAGCCATCCATTTTTTTCTGATCAACAAAAAGTAATGACTCAGAAAAAAAGCTACCGGAGGAACAAAAATGGCAAATATATTAGGAGATAAGGTGCCGCTGATAAATATAAATGCCAGTGAAAATACTATCCATACAAACATCACTTGTGTTAGTCTTACCTGGTAATTGGTGAACCTCGCACGCTGCCCCATTCTTACAAAAGCTAACACGAGAAATACCAATGGTATGCTAAATAATACAAAAACTCCTGTTATTGACATGTATTGCTCCACCTCATAATCAAGCAACGGATTTAAAAAGTTATAAACAAAGGCCTTCAACCTGCCTCCCATCAAAAAATATGAAGCTGCGAGCAGCATGGGAAGCATGAAGCCATATAGCATGAGCAAGTACCTTCTGGCAACGGTACCGGTGAAAAAAGTGAATATCAATAATGCTGCAATTCCAAAGGTAATATTGGGTAAGTAAAAAAGATAGGCTATACCTATAAAGAGCCCGATGTTAAGGATCATCTCATCCTGTTTGGCACGGAACTCAATGTGACTGAAAATATTATTAAGGGCTAGTAGAAGAAAGGTTGTGCCCATCAAAACGGGTGTCAATGTCAAAAAATCAAAGGAAAAAGACATTAACAGACCGTATATAAGGCCCGGCACATAGGTGTTTTCATTATAGGCTTTATTGAGCAGCAGCAGCCGGTTAAATATCAGGCATTGAAAGGCCACAAGTAACAGTGCTATGATCTGGTAAGCCAACTGCGAACGGCCAAAGAAAAAATCCACGGCCATATATACAAAAGCTGATAGCGGAGCGATATTATCCCATACCCCATCATAAAGACTGGAGCCGGCATCAAGGCGCTCACCTACCAGCATGTAATTGAGCTCGGGCATCGTTAGTGCATCATCGCTCAGCATAATTGGCAGGCGGATGGCCAGCAACAATACGAAAATGATGACCAGACGATATGGATCGTTTATTCGAAAATAGTTTAACAAGAATATCTGCTTTTATATGAGATGCACGAAGTTAAGCCAAACTACAAAAAGGCTCTATCTATGCATCTCAAAATTTGGGTCCGACAACAAACTTTTTAAATTCAAAAATTGTGTTTTAATCAGTGTCTCTAAGATCTTCTTAAAGCCACTTAGAGTTTTCTTACAATCACTAATTAGGGCTTGTAAGAAAACTCACAACTTATCGTCATTGCGAACGAAGTTCGGAAATCCCCACTTCCTTGGCGTACATTAAGAGGGGACCGCTTCGATTCCTCCCAGTGGTGAGACCGGGACGGGCGCGATGACGACAAGAATTTTCTTATATACATTAAGTGTTTGTTATAAACACTGCCCGTTCACTATAATAAAACCATAAAGACAGAAAAAAGTAAATTAAATCTGATATTTGCAACTATGAACGAAAGTAAAAGACAGCAAAAATTTTCTAAACTGATCCAGCGTGATCTGAGCGATATCTTTCAAAAGGATAAACCAGGCATTTTTACCAATACCTTTGTAACGGTGGCCGATGTCAAGATCACTCCCGACCTAAGTGTGGCTAAGGTATATCTTTCCATGCTGATGGTAAAAGATAAAAATGAGATGCTGGAGAAAATAGATCGTCATAAAAAAGAAATCAGAAGAGACCTGGGAAATAAAATAGGAAAACAGGTGCGCAAGGTCCCGGAGTTAATCTTTATTATAGATGAAGTAGAAGAAAAAGCCTCACGAATTGATCAACTGATAGATAATCTAAATATTCCACCTGCCGACAGCGAAGACGAAAAACAATAGCCTGTTGAACCTATCCTTTTTCATAGCGCGGAAATATTTTTTCTCTACCCGGAAGAGAAACTTCATTAATGTCATCTCGATCATTTCAATGATCATTGTGGCTATTTGCACAGCAGCCCTTATTATTGTTTTATCGGTTTTCAACGGATTGGAGAACCTGCTCAGGTCTTTGTACAGTGCTTTCGATCCGCAAATAAAAGTGGAACTTGCGGTAGGGAAATCTTTTGTACTTACTGATAGCCTGATACAAAAAGTACAAAATACAGAGGGCGTGGATATCGTTACCGAGGTGATTGAAGATTACGCCTACGTTAAATATCGGGATTCAGAGATGGTGGTGACCATAAAGGGTGTAAGTGAAAATTTTCTCGATCAGAACCGGATAGATACTGCCATAGTCAGTGGGGAGTTAAAACTGCGGGAAAATGATATTAATTATGCCATCATCGGCCGGGGTGTTCAATATGCACTCTCTGTTATGCCTGGAAATGAAGTGTACCCATTGCAAATTCACTATATAAAAGATGTAAAGACAGGAAGCATCGATGTAAGTAAATTGTACAGTCGTAAAAATATTCTACCAGGAAGTGTATTTGCCATAGAGAAAAATTACGATGAGAATTACATCTTCGTGCCCCTGGAATTCGCCCGTGACCTGCTCGATTACGGAAACAAGCGCACCTCTTTGGAAATTAAGGTACTGTCCGGCCATTCCATCAACCGGGTGAAGGAGCAACTACGGGAGGTACTCGGAAACAATTTTGCCGTTAAAAACAATGAAGAACAACATGCTGATCTCTACAAACTTCTAAACCTCGAAAAGCTTTTTGTGTTCATTGCATTCTCGTTTATATTGGCGGTCGGTTCTATCAATATTTTCTTCGCGCTCACCATGCTTGCCATAGACAAGAAGAAAGATATATCCATGCTGTACGCCATGGGAGCCGGAAATGGCCTGATTAAGCGCATTTTTATATCAGAGGGGGCGATTATATCATTCGGAGGTACAATAATAGGTTTGGTTTTAGGAGGAGTTATTTGTTGGCTACAACAAAATTTCGGGTTAATTTCCATGGGCATGGAAACTTCAGTTCTTGAAAATTACCCTGTCAGAATGCACCTTACTGATTTTATCTACACCTCATTAAGTGTGATTTTCATTACATTGATCATCTCCTACAGGCCTGCAGTTATTGCTACCCGATACAATTCCATAGAGCATCTTTAGGCTACAGAATTTAAAAATATTTAGCCCTTAGATAAAACACATTTTAAATCCTAACGTTTACATACTGGCGTTTAATCCTTTAAAAACACAGATTTGCCGACCATGTCAGATATTAAACGATTTCGTGGAAAAAAACCGCTGTTAAATGCAGTTTTTTTGCTAATTTGCGGGTTCTGTTTGCTTGTTAAATTATGAAAGTATCAGCAGCACAACCATTCCAGATCATTTACTCTTTATACGAACATGAATACCTGGGGTATTTGTTCGAATCATTTGTTGTGCACCTGGACGACAAAGGCAAGCTAACGCTCCAGCATCAGAACATATCCTCAAAAAATGCCAAGGAATTCTCATCTCGCCTCGATGATACCGACTATCAGTTGATTGAGTTGATGGATTCCATGCAGCAGGATGCTGTTATCAAGCACTTTAACAAAAAAAATGTAAAGCCGGAGGAGTTTTTCCTGAAAGTCTATGATGCCAGCAAGGGAAACGAGGCCTTACAAACAGAAATTGACAGCTATCTGGAGAGAAGGAGGTCAAAAATTCTT
Source organism: Fulvivirga imtechensis AK7 (assembly GCF_000331535.1). Classification (GTDB taxonomy): domain Bacteria; phylum Bacteroidota; class Bacteroidia; order Cytophagales; family Cyclobacteriaceae; genus Fulvivirga; species Fulvivirga imtechensis. The sequence goes on from NZ_AMZN01000040.1 coordinate 27,655, forward strand.
GAGAACATCCAGGGTAAGTGGGTGTATGAGATGGGAAATGATGGCGAACCTGCGTGGAAGAAAATAGAGGTACTCGATAAGAAAGCTACCGTACTCTTCCACTTTAGAAGAAATGAGGACAACACCCATTACTTCCCCACTATCAAGTACAATGGGGAAAAAATAGATTTTCAGTATAAGGATGCCTATATCATCTGTAAAAACCCTGCCTGGATGGTATTGGAAGGAAAGCTTTACTCTTTCGAAAAAGATGTGGATGGCAAAAAGCTGGCTCCCTTCCTGAACAAGAAATTTATAGTAATACCGAAAAATGTTGAAGAAACTTATTACAATAAATTTGTAGCTCCGCTGATTGCATCATTTGATGTATACGCAAAAGGCTTCGACATTAATACGGAGAAATATAACCCAACACCGATACTTACCCTATCCGAATTAGTTGGGAACAGCTCAAGTATGTCGCTATTCAACGACAATGGCAAAGATGCTGTAGAGGATAGTGAAAAGATACTATTCGAGTTGTCTTTCCAATATGGCCCTTTCAAGTTCAAGGCTAATAATATTGGCCCGGTAAGTGTGTCCGTTGAAAAACAAGGGGATAGCTACACATTCCACCGGGTGAGCAGAAAGCTCGATGATGAAAAGGAGATCATCCAGTACATGGTTAACTCCGGTCTTCCAATAAGGAATTCAAAGGCGGCTATACCAAAAACAACCGCCTTCGCATGGTTGGATGAAAACCGGCAGGAGCTGGAGACGCGACAGTTTATCATAGATCAAAAAGATCGTTCTTCAAAAAAATATTTTATTGGTGAGTATAAGATCAGCATTGAAGTAAAAGAAAATATAGACTGGTTTGATATCCATGCAATTATCAAATTCGGTGACTACGAAATTTCATTTAAAGAGCTGAGGAAGCTGATCAGTAAGAAAAAACTTGAGGTAGAGCTTCCTAATGGCGAGATTGCCGTTATCCCAGAGTCATGGTTGATAGAATATTCGGAGCTTTTTGCTTTTTCTGAAGAAGACGAAAATGGCGAGCCCAAATTAAAGAAACACCACCTGGCCCTGGTTCAGGACCTTGAATCGGGCAACCTGGCAAAGGTGACCATGAGCCGCAAACTTCAGTCGCTGAAGGGCTTTGACGAAATTGGAGAGGCCGAACTTCCGAAACATTTCAAAGGAGAGTTGCGGCCGTACCAAAAAGCGGGATACAACTGGCTGCATTTCCTTAACCAATACAAATTTGGGGGCTGTCTGGCGGATGACATGGGTCTGGGAAAAACGGTTCAGACCCTTACCATGCTTCAGGCTCAAAAGGAAAATGGAGTGGAAGGAGCCTCCCTATTGATCATGCCCACATCGCTGGTATACAACTGGGAAACAGAGGCCAAGAAGTTTACCCCCAAACTAAAAGTATTTACCTATACCGGTACTAATCGCGACAAGGATATTTCCAAGTTTGCCAAGTATGACGTGATCATTACCTCCTATGGCATTGTGAGATTAGATATTGACTTATTGGTGAATTATTACTTTAACTACGTCATCCTGGATGAGTCGCAAGCGATAAAAAATCCAGCTTCCAACATTGCCAAAGCCGTAAGAAAACTAACCTCCCGAAGCAGACTTATTCTTACAGGTACACCCCTGGAGAATAGCACTATGGACCTATGGTCGCAGATGCACTTCATCAACCCGGGACTTTTGGGCAGTCAGTCATTCTTCAAAAATGAATTCCTGAATCCTATTGAGAAGAAAAACGATGAGGAGAAAACGCGTAAGCTAAATGCTATTATCAAGCCATTTATACTCAGGCGCCACAAGTCACAGGTAGCTACCGAGCTGCCTGAGAAGGTTGAAAACGTTCAGTATAGTGACCTGACGCCTTCGCAGGAACAAGAGTATGAAAAGGTCAAGTCATATTACAGAAATAAAATACTTGAAAATATTGAGTCGCAAGGGCTGAATAAATCACAATTGCTCCTGCTTCAGGGACTCACCAAACTAAGGCAAATTGCTAACCACCCAAAAATGGTGGATCATGAATATGAAGGCAACTCAGGCAAAATGGAAGATGTGATCCTCAAGTTAGACAATGCGATCAGGGATGATCATAAGATATTGATCTTCAGCCAGTTTGTAAAACATCTGTCAATCCTTGCCGATCACCTGAAGGAAAAGCATATTGACTTTGCATACCTCGATGGCTCCACAAAAGACCGTCAGGGGCAGGTAGAGCGTTTTCAAAATACCCCTGAGCTGAAAGTATTTTTAATATCTTTAAAAGCGGGAGGCCTTGGCCTTAACCTCACCAAAGCCGATTATGTATTCATTCTTGACCCCTGGTGGAACCCTGCCATCGAAGCACAGGCAGTAGACCGGGCACACAGGATCGGCCAGGAGAATAAGGTTTTCACCTATAAGTTTATCTCTAAAAATACTGTTGAGGAGAAGATACTGGCACTGCAGAAGCATAAAAGAAAACTTGCCAGCGACCTGATCACCACAGAGGAAAGCTTCGTGAAGAGTCTGTCCAAAGAGGATATCGAATCACTGTTATCTTAATCTTAATAACGTGAGTAGCAAATGCATATCAGGAAAACTGAGCAAAAACCCGCTATCTAGGTCGTTCTGCCTGTCCCGGGCGCTATCGGGAAAGAATGAAGAGTCTTACTAAGTTCAAGGGTACAATTAAAACCTTAGGACGATCCTTCTCCCGAAAGCTTTCGGGATAGGATGACTGCGTTTTTAAATAGAATCTCTGCTATCTTAAACCAGGGCTCCCTTGAAAATTGATTTAGAGACAGGAGGGTGGATGTCCACGGGCAGCGTGGCCCGTTTGAGACACGTGCGGAAGCGGCTTTAAGCGTTGGAAATAGCGTTTAGTGGGGAAAACGGGCTTTGCCCAGACGATTCTGTCAGTACCTTGCCTGTGGCACCTTTTTCTTTCCCAAAGGGATCCCTTCGGGGTTGTTTCGTCTCGATTGGAACATCGGGATGAAAACCAGCGTTGAAACCTCAAAAAGTGGCTAAAAGGGTGACTTTTGAGGTTGCAGAAACCAAACCAGTAGCCAAATCCACGGTTGTAGCATACAACAATCAGTTTACAGACCAAAAACAATATCAAGGAAGGCATAAACTGAGGATTGCCATTAGCGAGCGCAAAGTACTTTGCTCTCTGCGCTCAGCGCATTACTACAGGTATTCCTTGCCTTTCTGGTCCTTCACATCAGCCACATAATGCCGGAATTTCGCCTCCTCATCTTTTTTACAAATAAGGGTCACATTTCCGCACTCTGTCACCAGGTATCCGTCAAGCCCTTGCACAACTATTAGCTTGTCCTTCGGGCCTTTTATTAATGTATTGGTAGTTTCATATACAATAGCATTGCCTTGTATCACATTATTATCTACATTCTTTTCTGAAAGCTCATGAAGAGAATTCCACGAGCCAAGGTCACTCCATCCAAAATCACCTAGCACTACATACACATTGTTGGCTTTTTCCATCACACCATAGTCGATGGAAATGTTGCCGCACTGAGAGTAAGCATCGTTTACAGCACGCTGTTCCTTGTCAGTATACAATGCCTTTTCAATATCGGAAAATGTCTCTGCTACTTCTGGCAGGCACTCCTCAAAGCCTTTAATGATGGCCTTCACCCCCCAAACAAAAATGCCTGAATTCCATACAAAGTCGCCACTTTCCAAAAACTTTTTAGCCAGTTCTCGTTCGGGCTTTTCAGTAAAGGTCTTCACCCGCTTTACCAAGTCGTCAGATTCGTGGTACTGGATGTATCCATATCCTGTTTCCGGCCTGTTTGGCTTCAAACCAATGGTAATGAGTTTGTCCTGCCCCCCGGCAGCGGCAATCGCTGTTTCCAGCACCTTTCTGAATTTATCCTCGTTAAAGATCACGTGATCAGAGGGCGCCACGGTAATCACCGCTTCCGGATCTTTTTTTGCAATTTTATAAGAGGCATACGCTATACATGGAGCCGTATTTCTCCGCAAAGGCTCTTCCAGTATCTGATTATCCGAAAGTTCGGGCAATTGTTCCCGTACCAGTCCCGCGTAGTCCTCGTTGGTTACTACAAAAATATTCGCTTTGTCAGTTATGGGCAGAAATCTTTCATAGGTCATTTGCAGTAGAGATCGCCCGGTGCCCAGAATATCCAGAAATTGTTTTGGCTGACCATTTCTACTGTAGGGCCAAAACCTGCTGCCTATGCCCCCAGCCATGATCACCACATAATGATTTTTCATCTATTAGTATAAGTTTAATTAGTGTTTGTAAGAATAACTCTAAGTGGCTTTAAGAAAACGCGTTAAGGTCAAGGCCTGCGAAGTCCCAAAAAGCGGAGTCCCGTACAGTTGTCGGGATGCGTATTTTTGGGACAAGCTTAACGCAGACATTGACGTTTCTTAAAGCCACTAATTATCTATATAATGCCTTCCCTAAGAAGGTCATGAAGGTGTACAAACCCTGCCACTTTGTTTTGATCATCAAGTACAACTACCTGACTAATACTATTTTGTTGCATAATGTTTAATGCTTTTACGGCAAAATCTCCCTTATTAACAGTTTTAGGTCCTGTAGACATGATAGCACGAGCTGATAAAGCTTTAAAATCAGCATCTTTTTCCATTGCTCGTCTTAGATCCCCATCGGTAATAATCCCCAGCAAGTGATGCTGATCGTCTACTACAGCAGCAGAGCCTAAACGTTTGGATGAAATTACAATAATTACTTCCTTTAAAGAAGTATTTTCATGAACTATTGGCACTTCATTGTGTTTGAAGATATCATCTACTTTCAGATAGAGCTGTTTGCCTAAAGACCCGCCCGGGTGGAATTTCGCAAAATCATCGCTGGAAAAGTCTCGCAGCTCGAGAAGGCAAACTGCCAAAGCATCGCCAATAGCCAGGTGTGCTGTTGTGCTTGTAGTGGGAGCAAGGTTGTTAGGACAGGCCTCTTCCCCTATGGTAGCATTAAGTACAAAGTCCGCTTGCTGAGCAAGATAAGAGTCCATATTACTGACCAGCGCCACCAGTCTGGAGCCTGTCCTCTTCAGCAAAGGTACCAGCACTTTTATCTCAGGGGTGTTACCACTTTTAGAAATGCATATTACGATATCATCTTTCTGGATCATGCCCAGATCGCCATGGATAGCATCTGCAGCATGCATAAAAAGAGCGGGAGTACCGGTGGAGTTTAAAGTAGCAACAATTTTATTCGCTATGATCGCACTTTTTCCAATACCGGTGATCACAACACGTCCTTTTGAAACAAAAATTTCCCTTACGCAGTTTTCAAAATCTTCATCGATATAATCTATTAATTTTTTTACTGAATCGGCTTCATTTTGAAGTACCTTTTTAGCGATTTTTTGAATATTTTTTGCTATCTTCAATGTCCTTTTGCATTTGTGGTATATAAACGCCACAAAGATAATCAAATCATGGTGAAATGCCCATGAGCAACCACTCCACCTGGAATTAATGGGCATCATCAGGTAAAATAACTAAAATATATTTTATGGTAACTTGTAAACTTTATCAACGACAGAAATGGTGATAGAAGAGAAGGATCTTTTGAAGAGTAAACTTAAAGAAGTTTTTGGGTACAATCAGTTTAGAGGCAATCAGGAAGCAATCATCAACAACATCCTGAACGGAAGGAATACTTTTGTTATCATGCCCACTGGTGCGGGAAAGTCTTTATGTTACCAATTACCGGCATTGGTAACAGACGGATTGGCCATTGTGATCTCTCCACTTATTGCATTAATGAAAAACCAGGTGGACCAGCTAAATGCTTTTGGCGTTAATGCTCAATTTTTGAATTCTACACTTACAAAAGCAGAAATGAACCGTGTGAAAAAGGAAACCCTTGACGGTTCTATAAAACTGCTCTATGTGGCCCCGGAGTCACTGACCAAAGAAGAGAATATCGACTTCCTGAAGAAGGCAAATGTTTCATTTGTAGCCGTTGATGAAGCGCATTGTATATCGGAATGGGGCCATGACTTCAGGCCAGAATATCGTAGAATAAAAGAAATCATAGGACTGCTTGGCAACCTGCCCATTATTGCCCTTACTGCTACGGCAACCCCAAAGGTGCAGTTGGACATCCAGAAAAATCTGCACATGGAAGGGGCTGACGTTTTTAAGTCTTCTTTTAACAGAACGAACCTTTTCTATGAAGTAAGGCAAAAAAAGCACGCCAAAAAGCAGTTGATACAGTTCCTCAGAGACCATAAAGGAAAAAGTGGCATTGTATATTGCCTTAGCAGGAAAAAGGTAGTAGAGATAGCCGAACTTCTTAACGTAAATGGCTTTAAAGCCGCTCCGTATCATGCAGGCCTGGAACCTGCTGTGCGCGAAAAGAACCAGGACGACTTTTTGAATGAGGATGTTGATATTGTTGTGGCCACAATTGCCTTCGGAATGGGCATCGATAAGCCTGATGTAAGATTTGTTGTACATTATGACGTTCCTAAGTCTTTGGAAGGGTACTATCAGGAAACCGGCAGATCAGGTAGAGACGGACTGGAAGGAAAGTGCCTGATGTTCTACAGCCACAATGATATTAACAAGCTGGAGAAATTCAATAAGGACAAGCCCGTTCAGGAAAGGGAAAATGCTCGCGTACTGCTACAGGAGATGTCTTTCTATGCAGAATCACCTGTATGTCGCAGAAAGCAACTCCTCCACTATTTCGGTGAAGAATTCACCTTTGATAACTGCGAAATGTGCGACAATTGCGTGGTTCCTAAAGATAAATATGAGGCTAAAGAATATGCGAAACTGGCTGTAGAAGCTGCCTTAAAAACGGGAGAGCGATTTGGGCTCAACCATCTGGTAGATGTAATACGTGGCGTGGAAAACCAGTATGTGAAATCCTATGATCATCATATCCTCGATATTTATGGCAATGGTAACGAGGAGTCGGGAGACTTTTGGAAATCTGTAGTGAGACAGTCATTGATTTACGAACTACTGGAAAAGGATATCGATAATATAGGAGTACTAAAGGTGAGTGCCAAGGGACGCGAATTTCTGAACAACCCTTACTCTATCTCGTTTGCTAAGGATCATGAATATACTGATACAGGTGATGAAGAGGAGAGCAGCGAGAGAACACCCGTTTCTACCAAAGCATATGACGAAGCGCTTTTTAACATGCTGAAAAGCCTTCGTAAAAAAATTGCTCATCAAAAAGAGTTACCTCCCTATGTTATATTCCAGGACCCATCACTGGAAGAAATGGCCACTACCTACCCGACCACTGAGGAAGAAATGGCCCAGATCAACGGGGTGGGTATGGGCAAAGTGAAAAAATTTGGCCAGGAGTTTCTTGATCTGATCAGCGAGTATGTAGATGAACATGACATTGTAACGGCCTCAGAGGTTGTGGTGAAGTCGTCAGTCAACAAATCGAAAATGAAGATATTCATCATTCAGCAGATCGATAGAAAAATAGACCTTGATGAGATCGCCGAATCAAAAGGCATTTCCTTTGATGAATTACTGACTGAAATTGAAAACATCTGCTATTCGGGCACCAAGTTAAATCTCGACTACTATATTGACGAGGTACTGGATGAAGACAAGCAGGATGATATCTATGAATACTTCCTGAATGCTGATACTGACGATATCCGGGTGGCCCTTGAGGATGAGTATAATGAAGATTATTCTGAAGAAGAATTGAGGTTGATGAGGATCAAGTTTTTATCGGAGTATGCGAATTAGACCTGTCAGCATGGTCACGTATTCTCCTGAATGTTATAACTTTGCTCCCAACCATCATAACCTATTCAGACTATGAATATACTAATACTGGGAAGCGGGGGAAGGGAGCATATGCTGGCTATGAAAATAGCGGAAAGCGAGAAATGCAGCCGCCTCTTTGTCGCACCCGGCAATGCAGGCACTGATCAGGTTGCTGAAAATGTGCCTCTCAAGGTAGATGATTTCCCTGCTATCGGAAACTTCGTTATAGAAAATAATATAGGACTTGTTGTAGTAGGCCCTGAAGATCCTTTGGTAAAAGGGATCAGGGACTACTTTCATACCGATTCAGCGCTTAGAAAAATAGCACTGATAGGTCCCGGAAAAGCCGGAGCGAGGCTTGAGGGGAGTAAAGACTTCTCGAAAGCCTTTATGGAAAAGTATGGCATACCCACGGCAAAATCCAAAACTTTCACCGCGGCCACCATCGATGAAGGGCTTATCTACCTCGAAACATGTGCCATGCCCATCGTACTCAAAGCAGACGGTCTGGCGGCAGGCAAAGGGGTTATCATAGCTCAAAATATTGCCGAGGCACAGGAAACATTAAAAAGCATGTTGCTTGAGAAACAATTCGGACAGGCCAGTGAGAAGGTGCTGATCGAAGAGTTTATGGATGGCATTGAGCTTTCTGTATTCGTATTAACAGACGGGAAGGATTACGTACTATTGCCTGAAGCCAAAGACTACAAGCGCATTGGTGAAGGTGATACAGGCCTCAATACCGGTGGCATGGGTGCGGTGTCTCCAGTGAGTTTCGCCAACAGCACGTTTATCAATAAGGTAAAAGAGAAGATAATAGTACCCACTATCGAAGGATTGAGAGAGGAAGGGATTGATTACAAAGGCTTTATCTTCATTGGGCTGATGAACGTAGCTGGTGAACCCAAAGTAATAGAATATAATGTGCGAATGGGCGACCCCGAAACACAGGCTGTTTTCCCCAGAATACAAAGTGATGTTGTGGAACTGCTGTATGCTGCTGCCCAGGGTCGCCTGAGTGAAATCCAACTGGAAACAGACGATTTGACGGCTGTTACCGTGGTGCTTGTTGCGGGAGGCTATCCGGGCAGCTATGAAAAGGGAGATACTATAAAAGGTCTGCCTGACGTTACTGAGGCTTTAGTGGTACATGCCGGAACAAAACATGAGGGTTATGAGTTGTTAACCAATGGCGGCCGGGTGTTGGCAATAACAGGGCAGGGAGATACCCTCGAAGAGGCTTTGGAAAAAGCCTATGATGCCGTTAACAGGATATCCTGGAAGGGTATGTATTTCAGAAAAGACATTGGCAAAGATATTTTGGCTCTGCAAATAGATTAATTTCTGAGATGGCTCGTTGTATATAATGTGCAATAATGATGTTATAACAGCATTCATTTGAACCACAAAAGTGTCAGCTTAATGAGTCGCTTGAAATATCCTTGACTATTTGCCTCTAAATGATGTAATTGGGTGTCGGATATTTCATATCTTTAGTGTAGATGAAATGAAATCAACTTATGGCGGGATGCAGTGCGTGCAGCTCTGGTGATGGCAAAGTAGCGGGATGTAAAAATAACGGGGGATGCCTGACTGGGGGATGCAATAAAATGAATGTTTTTGACTGGTTGTCCAATATGGATCTGCCGGTTGTCGATAAATTTGATGTAGTAGAGGTAAGGTTTAAAGGAGGACGTAAGGAGTTTTTCAGAAACAGTGAAAACCTTCCGCTTACTACCGGAGATGCCGTTGTAGTAGATGTACCTAACGGGCATCACATCGGGCATGTGTCTTTGCAGGGAGAACTCGTCAGGCTCCAGATGCAAAAGAAGAAAATCAATGATGATGACGAGGTAAGGAAAATCTACAGAATAGCTCACCTGAAAGATCTTGAAAAGCTGGATGAAGTACAAAAAAGGGAAATGCCTACGCTTTATCGTACGCGACAGATCATCAATGACCTGAAGCTGGAGATGAAACTGTCAGATGTTGAATATCAGGCAGATAACAGCAAGGCAACTTTCTATTATTCGGCAGATGACCGCGTAGATTTCAGAGAGCTGATCAAACTGCTGGCCTCTGAGTTTAAGATCAGGGTGGAGATGCGTCAGATCAGCTTGCGGCAGGAAGCGGGACGTCTCGGTGGTATAGGGTCCTGTGGGAGAGAACTGTGTTGCTCTACCTGGCTTTCCGATTTTAAAAGTGTTTCCACCAGTGCCGCCAGGTATCAAAATCTTTCATTGAACCCCAGCAAGCTTTCAGGACAGTGCGGCCGATTAAAGTGCTGCCTCAACTATGAGCTGGAGACGTATATGGAGGCCTTGAAGGATATTCCCGAATTGGAAAAGCCTTTGCTCACTGAGAAAGGAGTAGCCAAACTCCAAAAAACAGATATTTTCAGAAAGATCATGTGGTTTGGGTATGATGAAGAAAATACCTGGCATGCTATTGATGTGAGGCGCGTTGCCGAGATCATGAAGCTCAATAGTGAAGGCAAAAAACCGGCCTCGCTGATAGAAGATAATGTGCCGGGTAAAGATGAACATGTAGCCCTGAACAGTGACCTGGAAAAAATGGACCGAAAGTATAAGGGCAAATCAGGTGGCAATAAGAGAAAGAAGAGAAAGAAGTTTAAAAACAGAAAGAAAAGCAATCAAAATAAATGATAAAGCCAGCGTTTATAATTTTCCTGTCACTTTTACTAGGGCTTTCGGCTTGCGATAATAGTAGGATCTACGAGGAAAATGTAGAAATGAAAAACAAAACCTGGGTATCGGACACCACCCTCAATTTTGAATTTCAGATCGATGATCCCGGACAAACTTATAACCTGTACTATAACCTTCGCAATTCAGCATCTTATCCTTTTCAAAATATATATGTTATTTATACATTGAAAGATACTTTGGGCCATCAGCTTGACTCAATGCTGGTCAACAAAGACCTTTTTCATCCTAAAACGGGGAAGCCCTATGGAAGTGGCCTGGGTGACATTTTCGATCACAAATTTGAGCTGCTGCAAAACTACCGGTTTGACAAGGCGGGCGCCTACAGGCTAAGGTTACAACAATTCATGAGGAGAGATTCTCTCCCTGAAATACTGGCTGTAGGTGTGAGGGTAGAAAAGGCCGATACAGGTACCAACAAAGATGACTAACTTTACAAAGCAGATATGAGGATCATCATTGCAGGAGCCGGAGATGTAGGTTTCCACCTGGCGAAACTTCTTGCATATGAAAAGCAGGATATTATTCTCATAGACAAGGATGCAGACACCCTGGCTCAGGCTGGCAGTAGTTTGGACGTAGGGACTATTAAAGGAAGCAGCACTTCCTACAAGGTACTGGAGGAGGCTGATGTTAAAAATGCAGATCTGCTCATTGCCGTAACATCATCAGAGGAGACCAACCTGACCACGGCTATGATCGGCAAGCATTTGGGTGCAAAAAAAACCATTGCCAGAATACAGAACGTAGAGTACCTCCTTGACAAGGAAAAGCTCGACCTGAAGGATCTGGGTATCGATGAGATCATTTCGCCAGAATCGCTGGCAGCTAAAGAGATCAAGAGGTTATTAAAAGAGGTAGCAGTAACTGACACCTTTGATTTTGATCAGGGAAAACTATCTCTGATTGGCGTTACTATTGACGAAAACAGCCAACTGCGTAACAAATCGATGATAGAGGTAGCACACCTCAACCCACATCAGAATTTTGTGACCGTAGCAATCCTCAGGCAGAATAACACCATCATTCCTCATGGTGAAAACCGGTTTATGGAAGGTGATCATGCCTATTTCATAGCTCAACCAGATGGTGTAGACCGCGTGCTCGAGCTATCGGGTAAGGAGCAAAAGCAGGAGATAAAAAATATTATGATCCTGGGTGGTAGCAAGGTAGGCTTCCATGCTGCAAAACGCCTCAGCAGAAAGTATAATGTTAAGCTGATCGAGAGCGATAAAGACAAGTGTTTTGAACTGGCGGACGAGCTCAGAAATGTAATGGTCATTTCCGGGGACGGGCGCGATATTGAACTGCTGGAAGAGGAGGGCATTGATGAAATGGATGCTTTTATTGCTGTTACCGGCAACTCGGAGACCAATATCATTTCATGCCTTGTGGCTAAAAATCACAACGTTAAGAAGACCATTTCCCTGGTAGAAAATATTGATTACATCCACCTGTCGCAAAATATAGGTGTTGATACCATGATCAATAAAAAGCTCATTGCCGCTAATTTTATTTTCAGATATATAAGGAAAGGGGAAGTAATATCCCTAACCAGTATCCATGGTGTAGATGCAGAGATCCTGGAATTTATTGTAAAAGCAGGATCCAAGATCACTGAAAGAGAGATCAGGGAGCTGGATTTCCCGAGGGGGGCCATTATAGGCGGTGTAGTGCGCAATGGTGTTGGCTATACTACCATGGGTGATTTTCAATTCAGACCGAAAGACAGGGCAGTGGTACTTTGCCGGCCTGAGTGTATCCGGGCTGTTGAAAGATTCTTCAAATAACAATATATGAGGCTCAACATCCGGTTAATTGTCAATATTCTGGGTCTGCTACTCATGCTCAACGGCACCTCCATGCTGCTGTGTCTCCCATTTTCCATATACTACCGGGAAGAATTATGGCATTTGGCATTATCCGGTGGGATTACTTTATTCACAGGCCTCCTGATCTGGTTGCTCACCAGAAGGGAGCAGAACAAAGAGCTAAAGAAAAAAGACGGATACCTGATCGTGACTTTAGGTTGGCTCTGTATGTCAGCATTCGGCACATTGCCTTATATGTTGTCTGACACCATTCCAGGCTTTACCAATGCCTTTTTTGAGACTATTTCCGGCTACACGACAACTGGCGCGTCCATAATGACAGATATAGAAGCTGCACCAAAAGGAATTCTCTTCTGGAGAAGCCTTACCCAATGGATCGGGGGCATGGGTATTATCGTTTTGGCTGTCGCCATACTTCCGATATTAGGTATTGGAGGTATGCAGTTATTTGTAGCAGAGGCCCCCGGGATCTCCCCGGACAAGATGAAGCCAAGAATAAAAGAAGTGGCCAAGCGCCTATGGTTCATATACCTGGGGCTAACATTAGTAGAAACTGTACTGCTGATGTTTGGAGGGATGACATTTTATGACGCCATCAATCACTCCCTTACCACCATGGCCACAGGAGGATTCTCAACGAAAAACGCCAGTATTGCTTACTATGACTCCGCCTATATCCAATACGTGATCATTATCTTTATGTTTTTAGCAGGTACTAACTTTACTATTACGTATTTTGGGCTTAAAGGACGATTCCGGAAAGTATGGAAGAATGAGGAGTTCAGAAATTATTTGATCATAGTCGTGTTGTTGTCTGTAGCTATCTCATTTTTTGTTTTCTCCTCCAAATGGGAGGGTTTTGAAAAGTCATTTCGCGACTCATTATTCCAGGTAATTTCCATCATCACTACCACCGGCTTTGTTACTGCCGACTACACCGCCTGGGCTCCTTTTCTTACCATTATATTCTTTCTGCTTTTGTTTATGGGTGGCTCTACTGGCTCTACATCCGGGGGCATAAAAGTGGTGAGGCATACGCTTCTTTTCAAAAATAGCTTTTTGGAAATGAAGCGTCAGCTACACCCTTCAGCAGTAATCCCTGTGAGACTTAATGGCGCAGCCGTTAGCAGAAACATCACCTATAACGTGCTGGCTTTTGTGATGATCTACCTGCTGGTATATGGTGTCGGAGTATTCCTTTTATCCTTTACCGGAGTTGAGTTTGATACTGCCCTGGGTGCGGTAGCCACTTCTTTGGGCAATGTAGGACCGGGATTAGGCGAGGTAGGGCCGGTTAACAATTTTTATGGTATCTCTCCCTTTGGCAAATGGCTGCTGGCTTTTCTGATGCTACTCGGCAGGCTGGAGTTATTTACCGTGCTCATGCTGTTCAACCGCAATTTTTGGCAAAAATGGTGAGGGTGAAAAGTCCGAAGACCGAAGTCGGAAGTAACGGGTTGATTATTCCTTTGGCGTCAACACCAGTTTGAAGGGATATACCTTCGCTGTCATCAATCCGCTATGCACCGCTGGGTCGTTTTCAAAAGTCGAGGATTAACTCAACCATTCTTAGCATTTAAACCTTCAATTTTGTAGCTTTACTACAAAATTGAAGCGTAAATGGTACTAGAGATTCGTTTAAGTAATTTTTTTTCCATTAAAGAGGAGGTTATACTCGATTTAAGAGCTGGCAATATACAGACCAAAAATGCGAAGGAGTTGCAGTGCAACCTTTTCACCCACAATGATGAAAATATATTGAAAACAGTGGCCATTTATGGAGCAAATGCTTCAGGTAAGAGCAATATCATAAAGGCTATTCGATTTTGTTGTAGAATGATTTTCAATTCGCATACGCACAATGAAAATATTCTATTCAATTTCCAACCATTTAAATTTGACGGATACCAAAATAAGCCAAGTAAATTCTTTATAAGATTTGTCTCGAACGAAACAGAATACGAGTATTCCTACAGTCTAACCCGAACAGAGATTATTACTGAAGAGCTTTATCATTATCCAAATAACCGTAAGGCAAAAGTCTTCACCCGGGATGAAAGTATTGATGGCAAGAAGAGAAACAAGTATAGCTTTTCAAATGTTATAAAGCGACCATTTGATGTTGCTGAAAACACCTCGGTGAAAACCTTATTTATTTCGAGAGCGAGCCAAATGGACAGGGGGATTGGAAAGGAACTATTTAATTATTTCAACGAGAAGTTTATACTTGGTTACACTGACTACAACAGCCTCTCTCTAGAACATAATTTAATCGCTAATAAAAATTTTTTACTTAAAGCACTACAAATTGCCGATAGCGATATTGTAGATATTTCATATAGAAAGGAAAAAGTAAAACTCAAATCTTTGAAGTTTATTTTCGGCAGTGAAAGCGACTCTGTAAGTAACGAAGACACCGAGAATGAAATTTTAAAAATAGAAACTTATCATAAATCAGAACCAAAAGTTGCATTTGATTTTAACACTGAAGAGTCTGATGGCACGAAAAAACTTTTTATTTGCCTACTCAGCATTTTAGATATTGTTCGAAATAATAAAACATTACTAATTGATGAATTAGAGACTAGTCTTCATTCTAAACTTGTTGAATTTATTATCAATTTATTTCATGCCAGCGATAGAGCTCAGCTTATTTTCACAACCCATAATACCAATCTTCTTGACATGAAGAAACTGAGAAGAGATCAAATCTTTTTCGTAAATAAACAACAAGACGGGGCAAGCGATTTGTATTCACTGTTTGATTATAAAGACTTCCGAGAAAACATGGATGCTGAAAAGGGTTACCTCCAAGGCAGGTTCGATGCTATTCCGTTTATTGATGAAACAAAATCTAGTCTAAAGTCAATATTAGATGGCGAGTAGAAGAAAACCGAGAGGAAAAAGAATAAATCCAACTTTCTATGTTTTTTGTGAAGGACAAACTGAAGAAGAATATATTAAATTCTTGCGAAGCGTCTACAGAATTCCTATTGAAATTAATTCCAAGAGAACAGGAAATAATATTTCGCAGCGCTACATAGACAGTTACTTAAAGACCAAAACCCGCCATGCAAAAGATCAGACATTTTTGATGTATGATTTGGATGTGGATCAAACGCTTGACAAACTAAACAACCTGGATGGGATCCTGCTGGTATCAAACCCATGTATTGAATTGTGGTTTTTGCTGCACCACCAAGATCAACGTGCAAATATATCAAGTGCAAGCTGTATTAGGACCCTTTGCGACTTATGTCCTGGTTATATAAAAGGTAGATTGTCAGACAATTTAAAGGGCAGGCTTATTGACGCTGTTGATGAAGCACTCTTGCGGGCAAAAGCATTAAACACATTTGACAACCCTTCAACAACAGTAAGCGAATTTATCGTGGAACTTGAACTCGTTAGAAGTTCAAAAAAAGAAGGCAACTAGCAATGTAGCAAAATGCCAATTATGTAGTTGCCTAATATGCAATGAAAGATGAAGGTAAGTGGATAAAATTCAGAACAAGAATATATCTGGTTCAACACATTCCGACCTTGAAACGCCTTTTACACCTATTCTACCACTAACCTTTGGTCCTTGGGGTATTTTACCTCGTATTTCAGGTTCATCTGCTTACTGTCGCCCGACTGCAATTCAAGCTTCCAGCGCAGGATACCGGTCACCTGATTATGGTCTGCTTTACCCGACTCAATTAGATCAACTGTAATTTCCTTGTTGGTAGGTATAGGCACCTGGTCTTCAATAGTAATATTTATGGGTTGTTGCTTTTTATTTCTCACCTTGATCTCAAAACCTACCAGCTCTTTTCTGTTGCTGCCTATAAACTGCTTAGAGCTCAGATCCTTGACCTTTTCGCGTGTAATGGCTATGTTTTTATCTCTCCCCAGGGAAATATTAAGGGTATCCTTAACATGGCGTGTATCCAGAACGGTCTTACCAATGAATTTGCCTTCAAAGAAAAGATTGGCTTCTCCTGCCAGGAAGTTGTAAGCCTCCCAATCGGTAACTTCTGCTTTCAAAAAGGCATCTGTATCTAACTTGGGCACAGCATAGTATTGATACGTAGCAGGCAGCTCATAAGCCATCATATCTACCGTCTGATTTTTGCCGTCTGATTTGATGGTATAGGGTTCGTCCACGGAAAATTCCAGGGTGGTTTGCTTTACAACTGCCGTGGCGGCTATTTCTTTTTTTACCTTGGGCTTATAATATGATGAAGGCGCACTTTCATATACCCCGGCAGCCCTGCCGCTAAGGCCTGTCACCACCACTTCGGAAAGCTGCACGACATCAGGATTAAGTGCAACATCTATTACAGGTCTGTTGCTAATAGGTACCTCCTGGCTTTCAAGGCCGATAAAGGAGTAAATGATGGTGCGGGCATCTTGTGTGAGCGGCAATCGGTAGTTACCATCAAGGTCAGTAACTGTGCCTACACTGGTTCCCTTAATGACCACATTTACACCTGGTAAAGGAGCGCCATCTTCACTACTGACCACGCGGCCTACCACTTCATTACCTATCATCGAATAGGTGCCTGCCTGGTTCTGAATTCCGTAATTGTTATGAGCCACACGGTTATTAAACCCTAGATACCATGTGCTTAAGTTAGGGGCCACACTACTTTGGCTGGGGTCAGCATTACTAAAGGTGAGCTTTACCTTTTCCCAGTTTTCTCCGGTACTTTGATGCACATTGGCTTTGTACGTTACCTCTATGGGTTTTTGAATATTTACAGCCCTTATGTCGTATGAAGGCAACCATCCAGCCTCCTGAACCAGGTAAGTTAGTATAAATTTTGAGTTCAAAGTACTCTTTGATGAAACCGTGACAATGACCTCACGCACAGGTTCGGGTCTTTTACTGTTGAGCTCTGTTAGTTGAGCATTTACTTTCTCCAACTTCTGCTTTGTAACTCTTATTTTCCTGTTTAGTTCAAGCTGTTTATTCTTGATCTCAGCAAGACGTTCACGGTAGTATGCCGCTGCCTGCTTCAACTCTTCAATATCTACTCCATTGGAGCTACCACCAATAGCCTTATTACTGATCAACAGTGATTCCTCCTCTTTATATACCTCAATCCACACCTGAAACTCACTCATCTGCTCCAGCAACTGTTCTCTGTTATTCTCCAGCGCTATCAACTGCTCGGATTTCTTCTTTTCATCCATATAATTCAACCTTCCGGAAACGGCCAGCACTTTCAGCTTTTCATTATAAGCCTTTACCTGTATACTTCTTTCCTGAACGTTGGCTGGTAAGTTGCCGATGATTACCGTAGAGTTCCCGGCAGGAATTGTGGCTTCAAATGATCTTGTCACCTGTGCTCCTTGCAAATAAACGGTAACTTCGGATATTTTAGATGAGATATGTTGTTCATCTCCCTGGGCAGATAGCGTAATAACCACAGCCAGGTAAAAGAATATGGTAGAGAGCATTTTCATAATACTAAAAGTTTATGTAAGACATGTTTTAGTATTAGATGCCCACCCGGAGCGGATTCCATAATAACTTTCGGAATTTTTTAGACCGGGTCTTCTTTAGTGGGTGTTTTTCAGCCTCTTTATTTCTTCTTCCAGTTTTTTGATGGTTTCTTCCAGTTTTTTGATGGTTTCTTCCAGTTCCTTTGTCTTGCGATCGCGGTCTTCGTGTATTGCCTCCATTTCTTCCAGGTTTTGTTTAAGTTCTTCTTCACGCACAGCCAGTTCTTCGGCCTTGATTTTTGAATCTTCCAGGAGTTTTTTAGTCTTCTCCCCCAATAGGGTTGTATTTATGGCTGTGGTGAGCCGTTCTGAGAAGATCTTTACCATTCCCATCTTATATACTTCAATCTCCTGGAATGAGGCTATCTCCATCACACCGATAATAATATCTTCATAAGCCAGTGGAATAAGCAGCAGACTGGAGGGAGAGGAATTTCCCAGGCCGCTGGTAATGTTAAGGTAGCCGGGAGGGAGATCGGTAAGGTAGTTGACTTCATTTTCCTTGTAGCATTCTCCAACCAGCCCCATGCCAGGTTCGAACTCCTGTTGGCTTTTATCATAACCATAAGCAGATCGTTGTACCAACACTGTCTGCCCCTCTTCATTTTCATGAGCAAGGTAGATAGCGGCCACCTGCACTTCCATCAGGTCTACAAGCGTTTTCAGCACATTGTGGCACAGTTCTTCAATATCATCTTTGGACCGGCTCAGCACCTCTCCTAACCTGACCATGCCCTGGTCTGTCCATATGCGTTCCTTTTCCTTTTCTCTTTGCTCAGCGATGGCCCTTTTTTGGTTCTCAACTTCAGCATATGCTTCATCAATAGATCTTTGCAAGGCTTGCTTATCCCTTTTAAGGCCCCGTTCTCTAAATTTGATCAACCCGTAAAACATAGAACCGGCACTGATAGCGCATATAATATAGAACCACCAGGTACGCCAGAAGGGAGGGGTAACAGTCAGGCTTAACATTATACCCTTTTCATTCCATATGTTGTCATTATTAGATCCTTTTACCCTAAACACGTATTCCCCCGGATCCAGGTTTGTATAGGTGGCCGTACGCTTATTCCCTACATCATTCCAATTGTCCTCAAAACCCTCCAGCACATAAGCGTATTGATTTTTCTCAGAATGGTTGTAATTAAGGGCTGCGTAGTTAAAGGTGATTACCGCCTGTTTATAAGAGATGGTGATGTCATCAGTATAGGTTATACTCTTTTGCAGTATAGAATCCTGACCGATGCTTACGGGCTTGTTGTAAATTAAAAAATCGCTGATCACAATAGGAGGCACAATAGTGTTGTTGGTAATTTCTGACGGAAAGAAAATGTTAAGACCATTAACTCCACCAAACATCAGACTGCCGTCAGCATTCTTATAGGCTGCTCCCCAGTAAAACTCATTGCCTTGTAATCCTTCACTGCTATCATAATTTCGGAATTCTTCAGTGGTTGGGTTAAACTGTGAAAGCCCATTATTGGTACTTAACCATAAGTTATTGTTTTCATCCTCCAAAATACCATAGATCACGTTGTTAGGCAGGCCGTCTTTCTCAAAATAGCCTGTAAATCTTTCGTGCTGAATATCAAACTTATTAAACCCTCCACCGAAGGTGCCCACCCAAAGATGCCCTGAGCCATCGTGGTGAAGGCTGATGACATGGTCGCTGCTTAGTGAATGCCAATCATCTGGGTTATGAGTATAGGTTTTAACATCATTTCGATTGACGCCGATCCTGTTCAGGCCATGCCATGTACCTACCCACAATGTACCATCCTTCTCCTCCTTGAAGGCTTTTCCTTGTATCGTTGAGCCCTTTATGCCGATAAACTTTCTCCATTTTCCTGACCCTGGTTCAAAACGAGCCAGGCCATTCTCCGTTCCCACCCAAAAATCACCAAAACGATCCTTGTGAAACATTTGAATTCGATCATCAGGAACAGAATTAGCATTGCGCGGATCATGTTTGTAAATTGTAGTCCTATTTTGAGCAACTTCCAGCTTGTAAATACCACCTCCCCAGGTTCCTACCCACATTATACCGCTCTCATCCTTATAAATAGCCGATATCTGTGGATGATCAACATAAATACCCAAAGTTGTGTCGGAGGGAAACCGCTTTACTTCTCCGGTTTCCCTGTTCAGCACATTTAATCCACCAGCCTGTGTTCCCACCCATATCAGGCCCTGGTCGTCTTCATACAGGGCACGGATCACATTATTACTGAGGCTATTAGGGTTAAGAGGGTCATGCCGATAGGTTTTGAAGTTCTTTTTGTCCAGGAGTTTATTGATCATTGCGCCCTCATTTCCTATCCATACAGTACCGCTTCTGTCTTTAAATATCACCCTCGGACTATTATTGCTTAAGCTATAGGGATCAGCTTCATTTTTTTTATAATGATACGTTCTTCCCTGGGGTTTATCCCAAATATCAATGCCATTGCCAGTAGCCAGCCAAATAGCACCGTTCTCGTCAATATGAATGTCATATATGGCATTGCTACTCGTGATATTAAGGCTATCAGACTCAGTCGTATATCTTTGGAACTCATTTTCTTCAATAAGCAAACTGTACAACCCCGTACTCTCGGTACCAATCCAAAGTGTACCCTCACCATCCTCCGAAATAACTCTTACATCGCTGGAAGCCAAACCATTAGAGTCAAAAGTATTGGCATTGTAGTAGTTTGTTTCTCCCGTTTGGGGGTTATAGCTGGCCAATCCATTGATGGGAGCCCAGATTACGCCTCTACTGTCTTCGTAAATGGTAAGTATAGGCTCGGTAAAATCTGTGAATTGCCTTTCAAATTTACCCGTATTCTGATCGAACATATTGAGTCCGTTAGACCAGGTTCCTATCCAAACATTATTTTTACTATCTACCATCAGCGACCAGGTAGCATTACCGCTAAGGCTGTTTTTATCTTTCGGATCGTTTTGATAACGTACAAACTTATTTTTTTCGGTAATGAATTGATTCAATCCACCACCCTGTGTGGCTATCCAAATGTTTCCAAGAGTATCCACTGCCAGATCACGTATGTTATTGTCAGAGAGGGAATTGGCATTGCCCACTTCATTCTTGTACATTTTTATTTCATAGCCATCGTAGCGAAGGAGCCCGTCAGGAGTACCAAACCAAAGAAACCCTTTCTGATCCTGCACCATGGCCGTTACTGACCTGCTTGCCAGAGCCCTTACATTGCCCAGGTGATCAAACTTCAAATCATCGTATTGCGCATGGGTAAAGCCAATGGAACAAATAAATATTATGCTGACAATGATCTTGTAGCAGCGTGTGGCCATAACGAACCAGATTTAGTTTTAATAAAAAGGTTGCGGACAAGAATAATAGCAACCTATAAGTTAAGATAATTATTGAAAAATCTCAACAAAACGCCTTCGGGGATTGCGAAAGGAGAAAATTCTTTGCATCCCTCTTACTTCAATAAGGCAGGTGGTTTACCAGAAGAAAGAGTTTTTACTTGTTTAGCTCATTCAGCGCACTTATTATGTCCCTTTGGTTTTCTAATTGTTCTATGTGGTAAGGAGGGGCAATGCGGTCACCACAGTCAATAAGAGAACATCTTTCGCAGGTTGTGTTTACTACTTTGTTGACAATAGCAGGGTCGTCAATAAATTTTATGCGCTTACGGAGGTTGTTATCTATAAAAACACCGATGGTCACACTCATGCTTTCATCAGGATTGGAAACATTCGGAAAGGCAATGGTCAAACACAGGTATTCATTAGGTGTTTCGTGATAGTGGGAGATTTGAGCCCCGGCTATTACCTCGCTCCTTTTTTTCAATCGATGCATGCTTCTCAGCTCTTTTATAAGGCCAATGGATATCCATCGTCTGCAATAGTGCTCATTCAGACTGTTGGCGTGCGGATTGTGAGCTCTTGATAGATGCAGTTCTTTGGTAAGTTCATATGACGAGAAATCATCGGTACCCAGAAAGCGAAGAAAGAATAAATTTTTGATACCGAAATACTTTGGCAAAATATTGGTCAGCCGCTGCATGAGCATTTCAGGAGTAGCATTATATTTTGATATGAAAGACAACAATTTATTACTGCTCCACTTCTTATTCAGAGCAAATTCCCTCACATCATTTACCACCTGGTCCTCATCCATTAGTAATGCTGCGGAAAAATATGATGCTTTATAGTTATTCAGCAAAGCTTCGAAGTTGTAGCTCTTCTGTGGTGGAGTTTCCATAGGCCTCTCCTTTAACTTCAGGTACTGAAAGCCGATCTCCCTGCCTAACAGAAAGCATTCCTGGGCATCTGTAAGCTCGTTGTTAATAAGAAGCTTTTTGTTTGGCTTGTAAAAAGACCTCAGGTGTTTTAATGCCGGGTAAACCGGAAGCTCCTTCCTGTCAATGAATATTCCGTAATTTTCCATGAGCACATATTCCAACTGCTCTTTCTTCACCGGCACATCCTGCATCTCCTTGTTAGCCTTTCTGAAGTCCTTCACTGCCCTTTCCAGTTCAGGAAAATAATTATCATGCAGCTCCTGATATGACCGGAGCGCTGCATAATAAAAATGTTCCTGGTTCATTTCATAATTTCTTGAAATAAGAGATATAGAGCTAATGAAGGCATTGATCTTATCCGGAGAAACGGATATGAGTTCTATGATCTTTTGTGCATCGAGCCCAAATAACTCCAGCGGAAATTCTTTGAAGAAATCGGACTGTAGCAAATTGATCACCGGCTGTAGCCGCTTTGATACTTTTAGAGAAACAAGATTATCGTAAGATTCACCCAACGCTTCGGCTAATTGCAGGATCTTGTCCCCTTTCGGATATTTTTTTCCTTTTTCTATCTCACTTAAATAAGAAATAGACAGTCCTGTTTTTTGAGATAACTCCTGAAAAGAAAGTCCTCTTTCTACGCGCAAATCGCGGATTTTCAACCCAAAGATATGTCTGAGGGAAAAGTTTTCATTGACCATGAAGCAAAGATAAAAAATATTTGTGTAAAATTTCTTTCAGCGAAATTTCGCTATTAATGAAATTTTTCTGATATTCGTATCCATGATCAACTAAACCAAGAGAAATTATGATTGACGAATTGACCACCAACACCTACCTATCTCCAGACACCATGCAGATCAATGGTGCTTTCAACGAGGAGTATGCAGAAATATTAACCCCCGAAGCGTTACAGTTTCTATACAATCTGCATGTGAAATTCAACGGAAGACGTAAAATGCTTCTTGAGAAGAGAAAAGAATACCAGAAAAAAATTGATCAGGGTATTATGCCCAATTTTCTGGAATCGACACGCCATATACGAGAAGGTGAATGGCAGGTAGCGCCACTTCCCCAGGATCTTATGGATCGCAGGGTGGAGATCACCGGGCCTGTAGAACGGAAAATGGTAATCAACGCACTCAATTCCGGGGCAAAAGTTTTCATGGCCGATTTTGAGGATAGCAACACGCCTTCATGGAAAAATAACATTGAAGGGCATATCAACCTCAGAGATGCCGTGAACAGAACAATTGAATATAAGCACCCGGAAAAAGATAAAACTTACCGGCTTAACGATAAAATAGCCACACTTTTTGTAAGACCAAGAGGCTGGCACCTGGAGGACAAGCATATTGACATCAGGGGTGAGCATATCAGCGGCAGTTTGATGGATTTCGGTCTGTACTTCTTCCATAACGCGAAGAAATTAACAGAGATGGGCACCGGACCTTATTTCTATCTTCCAAAAATGGAAAGTCACCTGGAAGCCAGGTTGTGGAATGATGTGTTCATCTATGCCCAGGATTACGTGGGCATACCCCAAAAGACCATTAAGGCAACTGTGTTGATCGAAACCATACTGGCCGCTTTCGAGCTGCACGAAATTCTCTATGAATTGCGAGATCACTCTGCCGGATTGAATTGTGGCCGCTGGGATTACATCTTTTCCTTTATAAAAAAATTCAGAAACAAACCAGGCTTTGTAATGCCTGACCGTTCACAAATAACCATGGGTGTACCCTTCATGAAGTGCTATACCCTGGCGGTAATACAGGCCTGCCACAGAAGAAATGCGCATGCCATGGGTGGAATGGCAGCACAAATTCCCATCAAATCTGATCCTGAAGCCAATGAAAAGGCGTTGGAAAAAGTAAGGATGGATAAGATCACTGAGGCCAAAAATGGTCATGACGGTACCTGGGTAGCGCACCCTGACCTGGTAAAAGTGGCCATGAATGCTTTCAATGAATACATGCCCACTCAAAATCAGGTCCATATCAAAAGAAGAGATGTACATGTAAAAGCAGAGCACTTGCTGGAAGTACCTGAAGGCACGATTACCGAACAAGGCCTGAGAACTAATATCAATGTTGGCATTATGTACATAGAAAGCTGGCTGAGAGGCAATGGCGCTGCAGCCCTGTACCACCTGATGGAAGATGCAGCTACTGCGGAGATCTCCAGAACCCAGGTATGGCAATGGCTCAAAGCCGGGGCCGTGATGGAAGATGGCCGCATAATTACACCGGAATTATATGAAGAGATAAAAGCTGAAGAATTGAAAAAAATAGCTTCCCTGGTCGGGGCAGAGCATTTCAGGAACGGGCGGTTTGAAGATGCCACCAAGCTTTTTGATGACCTGGTGCGATCAGAATACTTTGAGGAGTTTTTAACACTCCCTGCATATGAATTAATTGACTAAACCTTAAACCTAATATACTATGAGCAAAGCAGATCAAATTGAGAAAATGTACAGTGATTGGATGTCCAATCCGCGGTGGAAAGGTATAACGAGGCCTTATATCCCCGAAGATGTCCTGAAATTAAGAGGTTCCATAAATATTGAATATACATTAGCCAAAATGGGTGCCGAAAAGCTTTGGAAAAGGCTGACCACGCAACCATTTACCGCAGGCCTGGGGGCTCTCACCGGCAACCAGGCTATCCAGGAGGTATCGGCAGGCCTCGAGGCTATCTACCTCAGTGGCTGGCAGGTGGCTGCTGATGCTAACCTGGCAGGACAAATGTATCCTGACCAGTCACTTTATCCTGCAGATTCTGTTCCCAACGTTGTAAAGAGGATTAACAATGCACTTATGCGCAGGGACCAGATCCAAAGTGTAAATGGTGATGCCGAGATCGACTGGCTGGTGCCCATAGTAGCCGATGCAGAGGCAGGATTTGGTGGAAATTTAAATGCATTCGAATTGATGAAGGCGATGATAGAGGCCGGAGCAGCCGGTGTTCACTTTGAAGATCAGCTTTCATCAGCCAAAAAGTGTGGACACTTGGGCGGAAAAGTATTGGTTCCAACCCAGGAAGCTATTAACAAACTTGTAGCAGCGCGATTAGCAGCCGATGTTATGGGCACACCAACTATATTGGTTGCCAGAACAGATGCCGAGGCCGCTAACCTGATCACCTCTGATGTAGATGAGCGTGACCACAAGTTTATTACCGGAAAAAGGACGGGTGAAGGTTTCTTCCACGTTAAGAATGGATTGGAACAGGGAATAGACAGAGGCTTGAGCTACGCCCCTTATGCTGACCTGCTTTGGATGGAGACTTCAAACCCTGACTTAGGCATGGCGCGTGAGTTCGCTCAGGGAATAAAAGAAAAGTATCCTGATCAGATGCTGGCGTATAACTGCTCCCCTTCATTCAACTGGGCTGCCAAGCTGAGCGTGAATGAAATGGAAGGCTTCAGGGAAAGTCTTGCGGAGATGGGATATAAATTCCAGTTCATAACATTGGCGGGTTTCCATGCATTGAACACCTCTATGTTCGAGCTTTCAAAGGCATACAAAGAACGTGGAATGGCTGGTTACTCAGAATTGCAGGAGCGTGAATTTGCTTTGCAAAAAGAAGGGTTTACAGCCGTTAAGCATCAGGCCTTCGTTGGTACCCAATATTTTGATACGGTACAAAACATAGTACAACAAGGTTTATCTTCTACCACTGCCATGAAAGGCAGCACAGAAGAAGAGCAGTTTGAAACTGCCAAAGTAGGATAATCAATCACCTAAACCTATTGTTGCCTGGCCAGGGGTCGGGCAACATTTTAATGAATTTCTCTGGTTAGCCGTTCGGTTTGTCATGGGCCGGGCGGCTTCTTTTATTAGTAGCTAGTGTTAAGTTAAGCATACTTTAGCCATACCAAGCTTTGTTCTTTTTGTCCCATGCTGCCTTAAAAAATACTTACGTAGCTATGGCTATGCTCATATTTTTTGCGTTGCCTGGAACAAAAATAACTGCAACTTATACGGCACAGTACACTTAACTCAACACTAGTCTTGAGTCCTTAGTCTTGAGTTACATTATCCTTAGCCCCAATATCAAAACTACTCATGACTAAGGACTAAAAACTACTCTACGCATTCACCTTACCCGCTCCCTGAATGATCTCCTCCACCACATCAGGGTTTAACAATGTAGAGGTATCACCCATATTGGAAGTGTCTCCCGTGGCTACTTTCCTTAATATCCTCCTCATAATCTTTCCTGACCGGGTCTTAGGCAATCCCGGCACGATTTGAATACGATCGGGCTTGGCAATAGGGCCGATGATCTTATTCACCGTTTCGCGTATCTCATTCTTCAGGTTTTCTTCCGAGCGACCTTCCATATCGCAGATCACAAAGGCATAGATGCCCTGACCTTTAATTTCATGAGGAAAGCCTACAACAGCAGATTCCACTACTTTAGGATGCTCGTTGATAGCATTTTCTACTTCTGCAGTGCCCATTCTATGACCTGAAACATTGATCACGTCATCCACACGGCCAAGAATTCTGTAATAGCCATCTTCATCTCTCTTCACGCCATCACCGGTAAAATAGTAGCCCTTGAAGCTGGAGAAATAAGTTTGACGGCAACGCTCATGGTCTCCATAGGTGGTCCTCAGAATAGCCGGCCACGGAAATTTAATACAGAGGTTACCCTCTACACTATTGCCTTTCAGCTCATTACCGTCATTATCGAGAATAGCCAACTGTATACCTGGCAGCGGCAGTGTGGCATATGATGGCTTTGTGGGTGTCACTCCCGGGATAGGAGATACCATAATACCACCTGTCTCCGTTTGCCACCATGTATCTACAATAGGGCACCTGCCTTTACCCACATGGTCGTGATACCAATGCCATGCCTCCTCGTTGATAGGCTCTCCTACAGAGCCTATCACTCTCAGTGAATCCAGCTTGTAAGGTTCCAACGGTTCGGTGCCAAACACCTGCAGCGCCCTGATGGCTGTTGGCGCTGTATAAAACTGATTAACTTTATGCTTATCACAAATCGCCCAAAATCGCCCCGGGTTAGGGTATGTAGGCACACCTTCAAACATCAGTGTGGTTGCGCCTGCGAGCAGGGGGCCGTAGACGATATAGGAATGCCCCGTAATCCAGCCGATATCAGCAGTACACCAATAGACATCCCCATTGTTGTATTGAAATACGTTTTGGAAGGTGTACATGGTATAAACCATATAGCCGCCACAAGTATGCACTACACCTTTCGGCTTACCGGTCGACCCCGATGTATAGAGAATAAAAAGCATGTCTTCAGAATCCATTATTTCAGCTTTATTCTCTTTTGAAACCCCTTCTATAGCTTCATGCCACCAGATATCCCGCCCCTCTTTCATAATTACATCCTGGCCGGTCCTCTTAAGCACGATTACTTTTTCTATCGAATTTGTTGCTTCCAGGGCTTCATCCACCACAGCCTTCACAGGTATCATTTTCTCACCCCTGAAGTTACCGTCTGATGTCAGCACCATCTTAGCCTGGCAGTCTTCAATACGATCGGCAAGCGACTTTGCTGAAAAGCCGGCGAAAACCACTGAATGTACAGCGCCTATCCTGGCACATGCCAACATTGCCACTGCAGCTTCAGGCACCATAGGCATATATATGATCACCCTGTCACCCTTTTCCACCCCTTGGGCTTTCATGGTATTGGCAAACTGACATACCAGCTCGTAAAGCTCATAATAAGTTATTGTACGAGCCTGTTCATCAGGATCATTGGGTTCCCAAATGATGGCGGGTTTATCCCCAAGCAGAAACAGGTGTTTCTCCAGTATGTTTTCTGTAATATTGACTTTCCCATTGATAAACCATTTCACATCCGGTTTTTCAAAGTTCCAGTCTACGACTTTGTCCCAGCGTTTATGCCAGTAGAAGGAATCCGCTATTTTTCCCCAGAAATTGTCCGGATCCTGAACACTTTTTTGGTATTCATGGATGTAGCCACTCAGTGTCTGAATTTTGTTACTCATAGTTTAAATTAAGTTCGGGTTATAACTAGTACCTTCCTTGTCGCTATGTACTAAGTTGCAAAAAATGATTTTTTTAATGAAATAAGGGGGGTGTTTTTTAGTTGGAGGCAGAAATCAGAAGAGGCCATATCAAAAGCCTTCGCCTTGCGTCATCCTGAACTCGATTCAGGATACCGTTAGATATTGCGCATTTGAAGGGGATTCCAAATCAAGTTTGGAATGACGACCAGGGCTTTTGAGATGGCCTCTTCTTTCTACCTACCGGCTCCTAAAAGAGATATTCCGCAGAGACTGCGATCAGTGCTCCAAGCACACCGACCCCCAGTTTTTTGGCATTGAAATGATGATCTACACTGCTTTCAAAAACTATGGTAGTCGAAATGTGCAGAAAATTGCCACTCACTATAGCAAATAGTATGGTAAAGGCTTCATCTGATAGCATGCTATGCTCCACATAATAGTCTCCGATGACCAGCCCCACCGGTGAAGCCAGAGAAAATAGCACCAGAAATAAAATCGCCTGCTTTCTGCTGGATAACTGGCAGATAAGTATGGACATCAATGCGAAGGCTGCCGGAGCTTTGTGCAAAACAATCCCAAGCAATAACGATTTTGACTCATGATGTTCGTGTATAGTACTTGGATGAGCCAAAAGTGAGCCTTCAAGGAAAGCATGGATTGACAATCCCACGAGCACCAAAACAGCAGAACTGACCTTATGGTGATGGCGCTGATCATGCTTATGCATATGACCATGCTCTACACCAGCAGTAAAATATTCAAGAATCTGCTGTAAAAAAAAGCCCGCAAGAATAAAAAGGCCAATTTGCGTAGGATCTGCTGCTCTCGAAAACAGCTCAGGCAGAATATGGATAATGGTAACTGCAAAAAGGTAGGCTCCTGCGAATACAAGTACCAGCTTATACCTGTTTTCCTTTACCTGAGGTAATAAAAGTGCTGCTAATCCGGCTAACAGAGCCGTCAAAAACAAAACAAAAAAATTAAAAATCATCCAGTAGCTTTGACATTCGAGGCAAATATATACAACACTGTTGCATTTAAGACTTTAATGGCGTATTATTTTTGTACGATGAAGATCATTCGCTCTGAACTATCCTTTTGGTATGCGTTCAGGTGGTAGTCTCCAAATATCTCCACAAGCCTCAACCCTGCTTTGCGAAAGTAATCCAGAAATTCTATACGTCTAATGGCTTTTACCCTTTCCTGGTAATGATAATGATGACCATTGTCTCTGAATTGAATGTCTTTTACAATATAGCCATCGCCACTCAGCTTTCTGTTGATCCTAAAATTGATCCCTTCTACCTGTTTATCTTCAGAGGGTACAAGATTATGTACTACAACATAAGGATTAAGAAAATCTATAACCAATTTCCCGCCTGGCTTCAAGGCCTCAGCCGCAGCGCAAATCGCCTTTTCATTTTCCACCTCTGACTCAAAATACCCAAAGCTGGTGAACATGTTCAGTATGAAATCGAACTGCCCGCTTGCAAAGACTTCCCGCATGTCATGAATAAAAAAGTGTAACCTTTCATTTTCAAACGTCCCGGCATGGTCGATATTTTGCTCCGATAAATCTACACCTACTACATCGAAGCCTTTTCGATTCAGATAAATAGAATGTCTCCCCTTTCCACAAGCCAGGTCCAGTACCTTGTGCATCTCAGTAATATGCAAATATTGCACAAGGTTATCGAGAAATTCTTTAGCCTCTTCATAATCCCTGTGCTTATACAAAATGTGATAATAGGGCGAGTCAAACCACTCTCCAAACCATTCTAATTTCTCTTCCATTACTTCACAGGGTTTATTTTATCCTTTATTCCCGCTGTTGCATAGGTTGTCAATTCTCCGTCTGCATCAGTGTAGATCAGGTAAGCATCAAGATTAGGATTTTCATTCAGCATTTCAATGGCTTTTTCGTGTCCCATCACCATAAAAGCTGTTGCCAGTCCATCAGCCGTCATACAATCTTCAGCAAACACAGTAGCGCTTAACAAGGGGTGAATGATCGGGTAGCCTGTAAATGGACTAATAGTATGCGAATATTTTACTCCATCTACGACATAGTAGTTAAAATAATTCCCAGAAGTGGCCATGGCACGGTCTTCAAGTGAAGCAATGGCAATGTAAAACTGGTTGATCTCATCGGAATCAGGGTGCAGAACACCAACACGCCAGGGCGCATTCAGTTGTATATTCTTACCTTTCGCTATCACTTCTCCTCCTATTTCAACGAAAAGATGCTCAACACCCTGCTCGGTAAGAAAATCTGCTACAACATCTACTCCATAGCCTTTGGCAGAGGCACTGAAATCAAGCTGTACACGCGGGTCTTCTTTCCAGGCCATTGATCCATCAAATTTTATTTTGTCGAAGCCGACAATTTGTCTGAGTGAATCGATATAACTACTGTCCTGCTTCATCCGCTTTTCTGGCCCAAAACCCCAGGCATTTACCAGTGGCATTACTGTTGGGTCGAATGCTCCTTTGGTTAACCCGTACAATTCACGACTATTCTGCAATACCGCGTAAAAAAAAGGAAGGCCAAACTGAAAAGCAGTATCTCTGTTAAACTGTGATATTTCCGATTCGGGGATATACGTACTCATAGATTGATTAAAGATCCTGAGAAGTGAGTCAACCTGTGGTTTAAAATTCCGCGTATCTTTATCGAAATATTTCACATTATAAGTTATTGGGCCCATTGTTTTCCCTGTAAAGGCTACTAACGGCGTCTGTTTGGACTGCCGATACTTCCACACCAGAAAAACAGCCAGTATCAGAATAACAGAATAGATAATATTTTTATAGCGGAGGCTCATAATCCAAAATTTGGCGCTAAATTAATGAAATTGCCTAGCGTAATGCTTAATTTAGAGTCATTAATTGCGGATAATATTTTAAATTCACGGGTCAATTTGACTTATCGAAAGTAATATATGCGAGAAGATTATTTAAGGGGAGAGGGAGACAGTTTAAGCCCGGCGGAAAAAGAAATAGAAAAGGCCCTCAGGCCTCTGAGTTTCGGGGATTTCACGGGTCAGGGTAAAGTAGTAGAGAATATTAAGATCTTTGTAAGAGCAGCCCAAAAGAGAGGTGAATCGCTGGATCATGTATTACTTCACGGCCCTCCCGGCTTAGGAAAAACCACTCTTTCTCATATAATAGCTAATGAACTACAAACTAATATCAAAGTTACCTCCGGCCCTATTCTGGACAAACCCAGCGATCTGGCTGGCCTGCTTACCAACCTGGAGGATAATGATGTGCTCTTTATTGATGAGATCCACAGGCTAAACCCGGTAGTGGAGGAATACCTCTATTCTGCTATGGAGGACTTCAAGATCGATATCATGCTTGATTCCGGTCCCAGTGCGCGGACTGTCCAGATATCACTGGCGCCCTTTACATTGATAGGCGCTACCACCAGAGCAGGTTTGCTAACCAGTCCGTTAAGAGCCCGCTTTGGTATCAATGCCAGATTGGAATATTATGATGCCGATCTGTTATGCACTATCGTTCAACGGTCATGTGATATTCTTAAAGCGCCTGTCACTAAAGAGGCCGCCTATGAAATAGCCCGCAGAAGTCGCGGGACCCCGCGAATTGCCAACAACCTGTTGCGAAGGACCCGTGACTTTGCTCAGATCAAAGGCGATGGTACCATTACGATGGACATTGCTCAGATGGCACTAAAAGCATTGGATGTTGATGAGCATGGTCTTGATGAAATGGATAATCGCATTCTTTCTACCATTATTGAGAAGTTTAAAGGCGGGCCGGTAGGACTATCCACTATTGCCACAGCATGCGGTGATGAAGCGGAAACCATTGAGGAGGTATATGAACCGTTTTTGATACAGGAGGGTTATATTAAAAGAACGTCAAGAGGCAGGGAAGCCACTGAACTGGCCTATAAGCACCTTAAAATTGTGCCTCCGGGGCGCGCAAGGGGACTATTTGATTAATTTGATCAAGGGCTTACTAAAGCTCCCCGAAACAATTGATCTGATACATGCATATTTCCCGAAATACAGCATTTATAAAATCAAAGGCCAAAGAGCTGGGCTTTATGTATTGTGGTATTTCCAAAGCTGAATTTCTTACCGAAGAAGCTCCAAAACTTGATGAGTGGTTAAAAAAAGGATTTCATGGAAAAATGAGCTACATGGAAAACCACTTTGATAAAAGACTAGACCCTACTGAACTGGTGCCCGGAGCGAAATCAGTGGTAACACTTCTGTACAACTATTTCCCCAAAGAAGATATTGCCGGTAACAACTCCTACAAAATAGCCAAGTATGCTTATGGCAAAGATTACCACTTTGTCATCAAAGAGAAGCTCAAAGATTTCATGACGGCCATACACACTGAAATAGGGGAAGTGGGAGGAAGGGCATTTGTAGATTCAGCTCCCGTGATGGAGAGAGCGTGGGCTAAAAAATCCGGTGCAGGATGGATAGGAAAGAACAGCCTCTTACTTAACAAACAGAGCGGGAGCTTCTTTTTCCTGGCCGAGCTGATCATTGATCTGGAACTGGAGTATGACGGTCCGGTGAAGGATTATTGTGGGTCCTGTACCGCATGCATGGATCACTGCCCCACAGATGCAATTCCTGAGCCTTATGTAGTGGATGGCAGCAGATGTATCTCCTATCTCACCATTGAGTTAAAAGATGAAATCCCAAATAATTTTAAGGGTCAGTTCGAAAACTGGGCCTTTGGGTGCGACATATGCCAGGATGTATGCCCGTGGAACAGATTCTCAAAGCCGCACAATGAGCCCGCCTTTGATCCTCACGAACAACTCAAATCGATGAACAAAAATGATTGGCAGGAAATGACCTATGAAGTATTCAATGAGATCTTCAGAAAGTCCGCGGTAAAAAGGACAAAGTATGAGGGGCTCATGAGAAACATTAAATTTATTAGAGAGAATCCAGTAGCGACCAATTCTAATAATGAGTGAAGGCGCTTGGGTAACAAGCAGTTGTCAAGATAGTGCAAAAAAGTAAGGCTTAGCTAGGGATGATCGGTTGTTGGTAATATCTGCTCCGGAAGACTACTCAAAAACGCAAAACCCCGCTGGGAACGGGGCTTTAATAAATTTTTTAATAATTTAACATTAACTCATTACAAAACATCTTTGTAAAACCTTCTCATGTTGGTCATGAAATTGGGCGTAGCACCAGTTCTTTAATTCTCGAACCTCGTCTGCTATCAACGTCTTGATAGCCTTTCTCAGCTCTTTCTCGAAGAGCTTCGGATCAAAACTTACTTTCGTAAGAATTGTCTTAACGTATTCTAACATAAGCAGTTAAAAGTTTTTTAAATTTCGCGCTTTTTATGTTTATCACATTCTTACACCTTTAATATACAAATAAGTTCCTTCATTTTAAAAGATTGACATAAATTTGTACGTTAAAGAGAGGATAAGGTTTGACAAAAGCTATGGGTTTGATATACAGAAGATTAAGAATTTTATTGTTGATCCTGGTTTCGACTTTTGGAGTAAAGCTGGCCTATGCACAGGAAATTAGTATCGCCTTAGGGCCGAATGAAATAGGTGAAAACCAGGTCTGGACCATAACCATTACCGCTTCTAATGAGCGGCTGAAAAACTATGGTGATTTTCCTGAAATAGACGGTTTTCAGATGCGAGGGACTTCCTCCTCGTCCAGCACACAGATTATCAATGGGCAGATATCTTCGTCACAAAGTGTGACTATGTCGTATATCCCCACCAGGCAGGGTACCTTTACCCTTAAGCCTTTCGAAATAGAGGTAAACGATAAAACCCTGAGCTCACCAGGCAAAACAATTAAGGTTGGCCCTCCGGTTCAACGCCAGCAGAGAGATCCCTTCAAGAGCTTTTTTGACAATGACCCTGCTGATAATTTCTTTGGTCGTAACAAAGACACCGAATTTATTGATATCGAAGAAGATGCTTTTCTGGCTGTAACCACTGATAAAAAGGAAGTATATGTGGGGGAGGGCATTACAACCACACTATCATTTTATGTATCAGATAACAACCGGGCGCCACTACAATTTCATAACCTGGGAAAACAACTGTCAGATATCCTGAAAGACATACGTCCTGAAAACGCCTGGGAAGAAAACTTCAACATTGAAAACATCAACGGAGAGCCCATCAACATCAATGGTGAACGGTATACACAATACAAGATCTATCAGGCAGTATTTTACCCCTTAAACAGTGAGAACATTACTTTTCCGTCTGTAGGACTGGAGATGATCAAATATAAGGTAGCAAAAAATCCTTCGTTTTTTGGACAGAATAGAAAAGAGGATTTCAAAAAATTCTATAGCAAAGCAAAAACGGTAAAGGTTAAACCTCTGCCTCCACACCCGCTCAAAGACCTGGTAGCTGTCGGAGACTACCGCCTGGATGAAAGGATTAATACCACCTATCTTGAAACAGGACAGAGTTTTACCTATGAATTTAACATCTATGGCGAAGGGAATATTTCTTCCGTAAGCAAGCCTCAGGTAGACGGGGGTGAGGAATTTGATTTTTATGCTCCCAACGTCAAACAGAACATCAACCGCAAGAATAACTTTGTAACAGGATCAAAATCCTTCAGCTATTTTGGTATCCCGAAAGAGCCGGGTCGATACGAATTTAAGGACTATTTTCAATGGATATTTTTCAACCCTAAAACTGCGCGCTATGATACGCTGATGTCCAAAGAAATAGTAGAAGTAAGCGGAGAAAGCCGAAAGAATGTTGCCATACAATCAAATGACCTGGGTTCCTTTTACGACAGGATATCGTACGAAGACAACAAATTACGCAAAACGGATAGTTTTGAATGGATCAAAATCTTTGCCAACATCTTAATTTTGGCTATGTTAGCAACGACTGCGGTCATTATTTTCAAGAAGTAACCTACCATCATATAAAATACATTGGGAAATTCTTACGGCACATTATTTAAAATATCCACTTTTGGTGAATCTCACGGCAAAGCCCTGGGTGTGGTGATCGATGGCTGCCCTGCGGGCCTTGATATTGATGAAAGCTTCATTCAGCAGGAACTGGACAGAAGAAAGCCAGGGCAGTCTAAAATAACCACGCAACGTAGTGAGGATGATATTTTTGAGATTCTTTCAGGAGTATTTGAAGGAAAAGCTACAGGCACACCTATATGCCTGGTGATCCATAATAAAGATCAAAAAAGTAAGGATTACTCCCATATTGCCGATAAGTACCGCCCGTCGCATGCAGACTATACTTACGATGTGAAATATGGTATTCGCGATTATCGTGGTGGTGGCCGAAGTAGTGCGAGAGAAACAGCCGCCCGTGTGGCAGCGGGAGCCATAGCAAAAAGTTTCCTGGCTACCAAAGGTATAAAAATATCTGCTTACGTATCACAGGTGGGTGATATCATAGCCCCGGACTATCCGTCTCTGGACCTTTCACAGACAGAAAGCAATATCGTCAGGTGCCCTGATGAGCAAGCGGCCAATCAAATGATCGAGCTGATCGATAGCATCAGAAAAAACAGAGACACCATAGGAGGAATTGTTAGCTGCGTAGCTACAGGAGTGCCTGCCGGACTTGGCGAACCAGTATTCGACAAGCTTCATGCCGAATTAGGCAAAGCGATGCTTAGCATCAATGCTGTGAAGGGCTTCGAATATGGCAGTGGTTTCGAAGGGGTGAAAATGAAAGGCTCTGAACATAATGATGCTTTTTACCAGGAGGAAGATAAGGTAAAAACCAAAACCAACTATTCCGGAGGCATCCAGGGAGGTATTTCAAATGGCCAAGATATTTATTTTAAGGTAGCCTTTAAACCGGTTGCCACTATTATGCAAGATCAGGAAAGTATCGACAGCCAGGGAAACCCCGCTACTGTAAGTGGAAAAGGCCGCCACGACCCCTGTGTAGTGCCAAGGGCAGTACCAATAGTGGAAGCAATGGCAGCACTTGTACTGGCCGATTTTTATTTGATTAACCAAACCACTAAATTGCGCGACTAATTTTTACGCTACCTATGAAGAAATTACCTCTGCACGTTAAAATAATTATAGGATTAGTAGCCGGTATCATCTGGGCTTTTATCTCCAGCTCATTGGGCTGGAATGAATTTACCATTAACTGGATCGATCCGTTCGGCACTATTTTTATTCGCCTGTTGAAGTTTATAGCCGTGCCATTGGTATTGTTTTCTATTATCAGCGGAGTCTCCGGATTAAGTGATATCTCCAAACTGGGCAGGCTTGGAGCCAAAACATTGGGCTTATACCTGATCACCACTGTGATAGCTGTAGGAATGGGATTGTTACTGGTAAATATTATCAAACCAGGAACATTTCTGGAGGAAAATCAGCGAGTAAAAAACAGAATATCATACGAACGCTGGGTTCAGCAAACCCCGGGTGTACCCGAACCAAAAGATGGAAGACATTTTCTAACTGACCCGGAATTCAGATCGCAAGTTGAAGAGGCTACAACAGGAGATGAACTCGCTGCGATTGATAAAAAGAACGCCAATGTGGCCGAAAAGATGGAAAGCGCAAAAAAAACGCAGCAATCCAGCCCGTTGCAGTTTCTTGTAGAAATGGTACCCGAAAATATTGTGTTGGCAATATCTGACAATGGTTTGATGCTGCAGGTTATCTTTTTTGCTATTTTCTTCGGCATTACATTAGCATTGATACCCGGAGACAAGGCTAAGCCGGTAATTGATTTTGTAAATGGCACTAATGAGGTATTCTTAAAAATGGTGGATATCGTGATGCGTGCTGCTCCATTCTTTGTTTTTGCACTACTGGCGGGCGTAATTGCTAAAATGGCTGATACTCCGGCAGAGGTATTTGAGATATTCAAAGGACTGGGCTCATATTCCGTTACGCTACTGATAGGGCTGTTTTTTATGATCTTTGTTTTCTATCCACTTATTGCAACTGCCTTTGTAAAGAAACTCAGCTATAAGGAGTTCTTCAAGAACATCAGCCCGGCACAATTCCTGGCGTTCTCAACCAGCTCCAGTGCAGCTACGCTTCCTGTTACCATGGAGTGTGTCGAAGATAATATGGGTGTTTCAAAAAGTATAAGCAGCTTCGTACTTCCTGTGGGCGCCACTGTAAATATGGATGGCACCAGCCTATATCAGGCGGTGGCAGTAGTATTTATGGCGCAACTCCATATGATAGACCTTACCGTTGGCCAGCAACTTACTATTGTGCTTACTGCCACATTGGCCTCAATAGGCTCTGCAGCAGTGCCAAGCGCCGGGCTTGTAATGATGATCATCGTGTTGCAATCGGTAGGCCTTAATCCGGCCTGGATAGCTATTATTTTCCCGGTAGACAGAATATTAGATATGTGCAGAACAGTGGTGAATGTAACCGGTGATGCAACGGTATCTACTCTTATTGCCAAGTCTGAAGGCGAACTACCAAAGTACAGTTAACGTTACAATATCCGGGGACGGTGATCCCCCTGGAAAAAAGAAAATTTGATATGAACAGTAACAACACAAAAAGAGCCGTACACCTATACCTCGAGTCAAATCCAAACCCAAACTCATTAAAATTTGTGGCTAACTATATGCTGCTACCTGAAGGGATGAGCTATGATTTTCCTGATAGAACATCAGCAAAAGATGCACCTTTGGCAGAAGCGCTTTTCGAATTTGAGTTTGTTGACAGGGTATTCTATATGAGCAACTTCATCACCGTTACTAAAAAAGGTGATGTTGAGTGGGTGGAGATCAAGGATAAAATAAAAGAGCATATACAGAAATACCTGGAATCAGGCAAACCAATCATCAACGAAATAAACAAAGAAGAGCTTTTCGATGAGAATGATTCCGAGACGGTGAAGAAGATCAAAGGTATTCTGGATGAATATATAAGGCCTGCCGTAGAGCAGGATGGTGGAGCCATTGCTTTTCATTCATACCATGAAGGAGTTGTAAAAGTATTGCTACAGGGGTCCTGCAGTGGCTGTCCCTCTTCAACTGTTACGCTCAAAGCGGGAATCGAGAACTTACTCAAGCGCATGCTGCCGGAAGTACAGGCAGTAGAAGCTGAGGGCGTTTGATAGTAATGACTATAGGCCAGGCGTTGGAGACCTGAGAAGTCAAAAGTTTGGCCTGCTTTACATCTCACCCATAAAGGCTGAATACTTACTCAACAGAATCCTCTTCTCTCAAAGGCTCTGCGAAAATTCCAGGATGACGTGGTAGTTTGCGATCTCTGTTTCCTTTGTTTCTCCCGTGGTTAATGATAACGTAATGTCATTAGTCACAAAAATCAACTAAAAAGTTGTTGGTTACCTCGAGATGGCATCCTCCAGGAATAAGCATTCCTCATAAGCTATGGCAATCCAAAGAAGTGTATTTTTTCTTCGCCATGTTTACCGGCATTTTGGCTGATATTTTAAATGCCACTTTAAAAAAACTTCGGGAATTCGTGTTTAATTGCAATTATTTGCAGTTCCACCTACATTATACGCTTAAAAATTATTAGATTACGATCTGTTTTTCTATAAAAATATAATAGTAAATGCAAGGCACCGGACAGATTTCAGAAGAGCAATTACAACCATTTCATAATAAAGTACATAAGGAAGCCGATGGGATCATCAGGTATTTCATGATTGGCTACTTTATTTTGGGATTATTCCTATCAATATTCTACTCCTCCTGGGGGTTTGGTATAGTCATGGGGGGAGCAAGTCTCGGCCTCTACTACCTCGGAAGAACACTTATTCCTGGTAAACTGCTGTTCAGAATGCTGATCAGTTTTCTGTTCTGGAATTTTACCGTACAGTTTATCATACAAATGCATGGCATGTATGAGATGCACTTCTTCTATTTTGTATCTCTAACTGTGCTACTTTTCTATGAAGACTGGCGAGTGCTCCTACCAGCCATCATTTACGCAATTATCACTTTCTTACTTCTTTTCTACTTCCAACTAGGTGGCTCGGAACTGGATGGATACCTGGAAAATGTACCTCCGTTAAGCTATAGGAATGTTGTTATTCATTTGGGTATACTAATGATATATGCAGGCCTTTGCATGCTCTGGGCTCAACTGCAAAAAGGGCAAACAAGAGAATCCGGTATCAGCTATCTGAATATGCAAGAGCAGCTTAAGCTCATGGATACCAACATCAATTTTGCCAACAGTATTAGCCAGGGCAACCTCGTTGCTGCCTATAATGCAGATAAACCAGATAAGCTTGGAGAGTCTCTTATGAACATGAGGGATAGCCTTGTAGAGGCAGCAGAACGAGAAGCTAAGGAAAAATTTGTAAACGTGGGTTTAGCGTCAATCGGTGAAATCCTCAGAAACAACTCCGACAATTTGGATAAGCTATGCGATCAGGTCATTGAAAAGCTGGTGGGTTATATGAAGGCCAATCAAGGTGGTATATTTATAATAAATGAAGATGAAAGCACCGATGAGAAGTACCTGGAGCTAATGGCCTGTCGGGCTTATGAAAGAAAAAAATACCTGGAGAAACGAATAGAGTTAGGGCAGGGGCTGGTAGGTCAGTCGGCCATTGAAAAAGAGACCATCTATATGCTGGATGTACCTGAAGGCTATATCCACATCACCTCAGGCCTGGGACTGGCAAATCCGAACAGTTTGCTAATAGTTCCCCTCAAGTCGAATGAAGAAGTGGTAGGGGTCATAGAAATGGCCTCCTTTGAAGAATTTAGCCAGACAGACATCGAATTTCTTGAGAAAGTAGGAGAAAGTATCGCCTCCACAGTAATTAGTGTAAAAACCAACCAAACTACAAAAGAACTCCTGGAACAGTCGCGACAAATGACAGAAGAAATGCAGGCTCAGGAAGAAGAGATGCGGCAAAATATGGAGGAGATGCAGGCCACCCAGGAGGAAATGGCCAGAACTCAGAAGGAACTTACCGACAAAGAAGCTAACCTGAATGCGCTGATCAACAATACATCAGACTCCATTATAACCATGGACCGGAATTATAAAATTGTCATCATGAATGATGTTCAGAAAGAAAGGTATCGTGGCACCCAGTATGAAGGTATGCAAGAGGGCGCAAATGCTGTGGAAATGCTCGGTAGCGTGAGAGATGAGTGGAAAGGCTATTACGATCGGGCTTTGGCAGGAGAAAGGCTCGATTTCACGATAAAAAGCTCGGTACGTGGAGAGGACACCTGGAGGGAATATTCTATTCATCCAATAAAAGACAAAGCCGGCAGTATTGTTGGTGTTTCAGTGTTCTCCAGAGATGCTACTGAGAAGAAAAAGATGGAGATCGCCCTGAAAGAGAAGGGTTTTGTTCTGGATGCTATGATCAACAGTTCTACTGACACCTATTTTGCAATCGATACCCAATACCGGGTATTGGTAGCCAACAAGGTGATCCAACAAAGATATAAGGATCAGAATATTTCGTTGAAACCAGGAGAATATATACTGGACAAGCTTGATAAAAAGACCCGGGATCTATGGAAGAAAAGGTATGACAGAGCTCTGGCAGGAGAAAGCTTTGCAATAGAAGAGGACCGTGAAGTATCCGGTAAGAGCATAGCGCTGAAAGTATTTTGTGATCCGATAAAAAATGATGCAGGCGATATTATAGGTACTTCAATAATATCCAGAGATGTAACAGAGCGTAAAGAAGCCATGGAGAAAGTGGAACAACTAACTGCTGAAATAGTCAAACTAAAGGGTAAACGTTAAGTAGTGTTTGTAAAAAAACTCTATGTGGTTTTAAGAAAACGTTAAGATCAAGGCTTGCGAAGCGCCAAAAAGCGGAGTCCCGCACAGTTGTTACAGTTGTCGGGGATGAGCATTTTTGGGACGAGCATAACGCAGACATTGGCGTTTTCTTAGAGACACTAAGTAACGTGAGTTCGATATAGTAGAACCGATTAAATTGTATTCGTATCCTAAAATACCCTAAAAACCTCCTTTAAAGTCATTCTGCCTGTCCCGAACTTGCTTAACTTGCTTCGGGGAGGCACGAAGAATCTTACTAAGTTCAAGGATACTGCCAGCAACTTAGGAAGATCCTTCTCCCGAAAGCCTTAAAGCCTTCGGGATAGGATGACCACCTTTTTTTAAGGTTTTAAGCATTTTATATCGAACTCACGTTAAGTAAGTATCAGTTCATTTTCCCACCAGCCACATACTTTTAGTGTTGAATCGTGGGCTACATTTAGCCGGGTGAACAGCATCTCCTGGAATGCTACTCCCAGTCTAAAACGATATTCCAGCTCCTGCTCATTTATTCTCTCTTGCTTACGATATTGTTTATCACCCTTTAAGACTGCGATGGTATTTTTTTACAAATTACGGTATCAGCAACCTGACCTACTGATAATTTTTGAGGGTAAGTCGTGGAAACCTTCCCGATAAGCGCCAAAATGAATATTACATGATGAGACTTTAGCATCTGAAGTTGCTTTTTATGGCTAGGCCATCTTCACATAAAAGAAAGATCCAGCTCATCGTTCCCGATTTCATCTGGATCTTTCTTCATAATTCTATACAAAAAGTATATTATGCCAACTTGCTACTCATTCCACCAAACCGGTATTTGTAAATTAGGTGTTTTTATAGGCAGATTCCCCAGATTCAACAGCCTTTCTTCCTGTGGATATGGTAGCCTGCGTGGTATTTGACCAT
The DNA here is from genome assembly GCF_000331535.1 of Fulvivirga imtechensis AK7. Classification (GTDB taxonomy): domain Bacteria; phylum Bacteroidota; class Bacteroidia; order Cytophagales; family Cyclobacteriaceae; genus Fulvivirga; species Fulvivirga imtechensis. The sequence continues at coordinate 69,446 of NZ_AMZN01000040.1, forward strand.
TGGCATTAAACGCATTGGTGCCCCCGGAAACAACGGTCAGAGAAGGATAACCGGTTCTCCTGTAGTCATTCCATGCAACAATCCCCTGCGAATAGGTGGCAATATACTTTTCATCTATAATTACCTCCAACTTATCGGTAGCAGTTGCCCAGCGGAGGTCCAGATCTGCCTGATAAGCGGCCGGAGTTCCGGATCCTGTGATTTTAAGAAACGAGGCTTCCACTGCTTCATCTAAAGCAGCTCTGGCGGCAGCTTCATCCGAAGCGGCTTTCATTAGATGCGATTCCGCCTCTATAAATCTCACCTCCACATAGCTCATCAATACAACAGGCGAGTTGCTCATCGTGTAGAAGCCATTGGCTCCTTCTCCCAACTCGAATATATCACTAATGAACAATCCCTTGCGCGTGTCATTGGCTGAGAAGGCGTTGATGAAGTATTCACCCATTTTAATATTGCCTGCTCGGCTCTGGCTAAACTGAAACTGAGGATTGGTTTCGTTTGCGCCTGAACCGAAGTACATCTCAAAATCATCTGCATTAGATGAGATAGCTTCCGGAAGCATGGCCAGTGCATCGTCATAGGCGGAAGGATCTTGTTGTGCCATTTGGAAGGTGTACCTCAGCTTCAGCGACTGAGCAGCAGATATCCACATGTCAAGGTCACCACCAAAGATCAGGTCATCAGCGCCGGGACTTCCTCCTGCACTTTCAGCAGCGCTCAGCCTGGCTATTGCGTCATCAAGTAAAGCCGGAAGAATAGTGGTGTATAGCTCCTCCTGAGAGTCGTAATCAGGGGTAAAGTTTTGCTCGTTACCTTCAAAAGCATTGGTGTAAGGCACATCCCCAAAAGCATCGGTAAGCGTGCCAATTCCGGCTGCCATCAACACTTTTGCTACTCCCTCATAATGTGGCGCATTCTCTGCCTGAGCTTTTTCTATGATCACGTTAATGGTGTTCAACGAGTTATGATACATCCTCTGCCAAACTCCATCCATATCGGCATCGCGTATCAGGTATCGGTAGTTATCAAACTGCTGTGCATTGATGCCTTCAAACTGCTGGGTGAGCAAGCCACTCATCCTTACCATCTCTCCGCCAATAGCCCAAGAAAGAGCTGCTTCCCCGGAAGGTAGCAAAGCTGACATGGCTACATCGGTAGGCACGGCAGGATCCACATTGGTATCACCAAATTCGCATGACGTGGCTGTAGCCAGTGCAACGAATAAGACGAATAATTTTTTATATATCTTTTTCATCTGTATATAATTTTTTTTGTTTTCAATGGTCACAACTTGTCCCGAACTTGTTTAACTTGTTTCGGGATGGAATAGTCAAAGTTCAAAAGTTTGGCGCTACTCAACCGCAATGTTTTTCTTTATTCATTTCTGTTGGTATGGTTGCCTTATGACTATTTCATATCTGTTATTCTTTAAAAAGTGATGTTAACATTTACACCATAGCTTTTGGTATTAGGGTTGTTGAAGTAATCATAACCCGTTACGTTGCTGGAATCACCCGTCAGGTTGGTTTCCGGATCGATGCCGGTATAGTCGGTGATCAGGAATAGATTTCTGGCGGTAAAGCCAACATTTACAGCACTGAATGGCAGTTTGCTCAACACACTCGAAGGCAGGCTATAGCTAAGTGAAATATCCCTCATCCTTATCCATGAGCCATCTTCAATAGTAAGCTCAGTGAGGTTTACAAAACCATAATTTTGGTAATAGTTCGTGCCACCGTCTGTACCTCCCTTTATTACCTCGATATTATTAGGTGTTGTAGTAGGGATCACTGAACCATCGCCACCAACTTCTCCTAACACACCAGGGAAGATCACTCTTTCGTTCCTGTCACGTGTCTCTGCTCCAACACCAAAGTTGTTCAACACCCCTTTGGTTCCATTGTAGACATCACCACCCTCACGGATATCCAACAGGAAGCTCAATGTCAATCCTTTGAAGGTAAATGTATTTCTGAAGCCCAAAAGAAAATCAGGATTAGGATCGCCAACAATCCCCTGGGTAGGGTCTTCAAATGGCATACCATCGTCAGGATTGATCACCATATTACCATTCTGATCACGCAGGAACCGTGTTCCGAAGAACACGCCATAGGGTTCTCCCTCGGCAATCCTTTGCGTTCCGAAAGGATCGATTGTAATGAATGGAATTCCTTCTGCCAGTTTCTCTACGGTATTTCTGATCCTGGTAAAGTTCAGTCCTATATCGTAGGTGAAAGTATTGTTGTCAATAACCGAAGCTGTAAGTGCAGCTTCAATACCTTTGTTGCTCAATTCTGCCGAGTTCACCGCCCTTTGCTGCCAGCCACTGGCGCTTGGAATGGTTATATTCAGGATGGCATCAGTAGTTGTTGCATCAAAGTAGGTTACATCCAGACCTACTTTGCCATCGAAAAACTGCAGATCAGCTCCGACCTCGATGGTAGTGGTTGTTTCCGCTTTCAGCTCAGGGTTTCCAAGCAGCGGATTGGGATTGAAGGCATTGAGTCCCAATGCCGGGAAGATCACGCCTTGTGGGGTTGTCCAACCATCTCGCACGCGCGACTGAACAAACCCATTATTGGTAACGGCAAAAGGAGCATCGTTACCAACCTGCCCCCAGGAAGCCCTTAGCTTTCCATAAGAGAACGTACTGCTATTGATGCCAAAAGTCTGTGTAAAATCCCATCCTATACTGGTTGCAGGATAAAAGAATGAGTTATTATCCTCCGGCAAAGTAGAAGACCAGTCGTTTCTTCCGCTCAGGTTAATGAACAACTGGTTAGCATAATTCAATGTGATAGTTCCAAACAGGCCGTACAACTCTCTTCTGGTGACTCCCTCTGACACGTTTACTGCTGTTGCACTGGCTATATTGAAAAAGCCCGGCGAGGCAAGCCCCTGACCATCAATACGATTGATGTGGATATCCTTGTTGTAATAGTTGTGTCCTACTGTTGCATTTAAGCTGATCCTTTCTGAAAGGTCTTTATTAAAAGTGACTAAAAAGTCAGAATTAATGTCCTTGCTGCGAATGGTTTGATTGATCACCTGCCCCACCGGAACACTGGAAGAGTTGACATCGTTTCTGAAGATACGGTCATCTTCATAAGTATCTACACCCAATCTGTAGGTAATATTCAGCCAGGGCAGCACATCATAAGCTAATTGGGTATAACCAATAATCCTGTCTACCTCATCCGTAGTAAAGTTTTTATTGACGGTAAAATAAGGGTTATCATAAATACTTCCTCCTCTGTATGCTCTTTGTGAGCCATCTTCAAAAATATAGCCTGCACTGTTATCAAATGATGGAGAGGTACGTAACAGGCCCAGCATTACCCCAGACGTATTGGAACCATTTTGCACCCTTTTACCTCCGGATTGCACATAATTTGCTGACAGTGTAGCTGTAAAGTTTTTGAATAGCTCAGCGCTGGTAGTAACTCTGAAGCTTGTCCTGTCAAAACTACTGTTCGGCATAATTCCTGTCTGGTCAAGGCGGCCAACGGAGAAGAAATACCGGGTTTTGTCGGTGCCCCCTGAAACACTTAAATTATGTGTCATATTAGATCCGTCTTCAAAGAAGTCATCAGCATTATTGTAAGATCTGGCCACCCGGTTAGTCGCCCGCGGATCATCAGCCGTTACTATCAGCCCGTTAGGGTCCCAGATAGACGCTTCGTTGGCATATCGCAAACTTGAGATCAGGGGTCCCCAGCTTTGACTTTGTGTAGACCCTATCATAGCCGCCTGAAAAGTTGGAACACCTCCCTGAACAGAGCCCTGAGCATATTCGGTTTGCAGGTCGGGCAGCTTATTTACCCGGTCTATGGTGTATCCAAAAGAATAGTTGATCTTAGGCGCGGTATTTAACGCACCTTTTTTGGTGGTGATTACCACTGCGCCATTGGCCGCCCTGATACCATATAGCACAGTAGCTGCCGGACCTTTAAGTACAGTTAGTGATGCCACATCTTCCGGGTTGATATCAATGGCCCGGTTAGAATTGGTTACCCCGCCTGCTCCCAGGTTAGAGACATCATCCTCAGGGGAGTCGGCAGTGTTGAAAGTGGAATTGTCGATAGGAATACCATCAACCACAAAAAGAGGTCCGTTGCTACCCTGAACAGACTTCTGGCCCCGTATACGTATCTGTGCTGCCGCACCGGGGGTACCACTCGAGCTGGTCACCTGTACTCCGGCTACTTTACCACTCAAAGCGGCTACAAAATTGTTTTCACCAGATTTAATAACCTCATTCGCATCCACATTCTGAATGGAATAGCCCAATTCTCTCTTATTGGCCTCAATACCTGCGGCTGTCACCACCACTTCGCTGAGTTGTGTGATATCTGATTCCAGACTCACATCAATGACAGAGCGATTGCCTACCACAACCTCCTGGGTTTGGAAACCGATAAATGAAAATAAAAGCACTCCACCTTCCGGAACAGTAATCTGATAGTTACCATCAAAATTGGTGATGGTACCCGTAGTGGTGCCTCTCACGAGAACGTTAACACCAGGCAGAGAACTTCCGTCCTCTCCCGAAATAACTTTACCTGATATTATCCTTTCCTGCGCCCGGGCAGAAATAGCTATTATCACGGAAAAGCAGAATAGTAAAATCTTCTTCATACTTTATGGGTTTTGTTAATGATTATTTTATGCGCTGCAGGAAAAGGATTTCACTGTGGCGCGTTCTGTGAAGGTATGAAGTGGATAGACAGTGCAAATCACCCGTTATGTAGTAAAAGACAGGGTTTTAATCAACGCACAAATTCAGGCAAATAAAGCATCTGATAGGGTATTCAAATACTCACTACAGATAACGGCACATAATTATCCCCTCAAATGGAGCATAAAAGCCATTTTTTGGTCATCCTGATTTCCTACTTACTGCTAAGGATTTATTCGTGGTTTCCTTGTGCGATTAGAAAGGTAAACGCCCAGTATAATCAGGACCAGGCCGGTGTAGTGCCCGGGATAGAGGTTCTCTCCGTCTAATATACCCCACAAAACAGCAATTATTGGGATAAGGTAAGTCACAGAGCTGGTAAAGACGGGAGAGGTGATCTTAACCAACTGATTAAATAAAATAAGAGCTATGGCTGTGCCAAGTACACCCAGTGTCACCACTGCTGTCAGTGAAAGAATAGCGCCCTCGGCATGTTGAACTTTATGAATGAAATCGGTGAATAAAACCAAGTATACCACTGCCAATGGCCCGACAATCAATAAAGAAATACTGGTAATGGTTCGGGCGTTTAAATCAGGAATTTTGAATTTTATCAGGTTAAGATTAGTGCCATAAAAGATAGTAGCCAAAATTACATACAGTGCGTAAAAGTTAAATTCAGCAACTTCTCCTCCCGAACCCGCCAAAATAAGGGCAAGAGTTCCGAGAAAGCCCACCAATAAGCCAATGATCGTTCTGGCGCTGAAACGCTGAGTAAAAAAGATGGCTCCCAAAATCATTGTAAAAAGAGGAGTGAGGGCATTTAAAATGCCTGCCACAGAACTGGGTAGATTCGTCTGAGCTTTAGCGAATAAAAATGCTGGCAAAAAGCTGCCGAACATACCAACACTGAACAAAAAGAGCCAATGTCTTTTTCTGACATGCTTTAAGCTGTTCAAGGCGAACGGCAACAAAAACACTGACGCAGAAATAATCCTGAGCGCACCTACCTCTCCCGCTGAAAATACATCAAGCCCGCGCTTGATCAAAATAAAGGAACTACCCCAAATTAATGCAAGAATCAATAAGAGCCACCAAGCCAGGAGGTTGGTATTTTTATTCATAAAATAACTGGTGTGTCGCGTTTTCTTAACGCAAATATATGCTATTACTCATTGGGAAAAATTCCGAAACTTGCTCACCCGGCATAAACGCCTTCAAAATTCTCCAGGATCTCATCTAATATTCCGATGATCTCAAGATGGGATTCTGACTCCACCAGCCGGGTTCTGAAAGGTTTGAAGTGGGGTATTCCCCTGAAATAGTTAGTATAATGCCGTCTCATTTCATAAATGCCCGTCAACTCACCTTTCCACTCCACAGAAAAATTAAGGTGCTTTTTAGCCACTTCTATTCTGTCTGCCAGCAGGGGTGCCGGTAGCTTCTCTCCTGTTTTCAGGTAGTGCTTGATCTCATTAAAGATCCAGGGGTAGCCAATGGCTGCGCGGCCTATCATGATACCATCAACACCATATTTATTTTTGTATTCCAGCGCCTTTTCAGGAGAGTCTATATCTCCATTTCCAAAAATGGGTATATGTATTGACGGATGCTCCTTCACTTCAGCAATTTTGGTCCAGTCCGCTTCACCTTTGTACATCTGCTGCCTGGTACGACCGTGAATGGTCAGCGACTGAATACCAACATCCTGAAGTCGTTGCGCCACTTCAAGGATACGTATCGTGCTATGGTCCCAGCCCAGCCTTGTCTTCACTGTTACAGGAAGGGACACCTGTCTGACGATCTCTTCTGTCATTTTTTGCATCTTAGGGACATCCAACAGAATCCCGGCCCCCGCTCCTTTACAAGCCACCTTTTTTACAGGGCAGCCATAGTTAATATCGATAAACTCAGGCTGTGCTGCTTCGGCTATGGCTGCCGCTTCGCGCATAGATTCGATCTTATCTCCAAATATCTGAATGCCGATGGGCCTTTCATAGTCATAAATATCCAGCTTCTGCACACTTTTTTCTGCATTACGGATGAGCCCTTCGGAAGAAATGAATTCCGTATACATTAAGTCTGCTCCATTTTGCTTGCATACTGCTCTAAAGGGAGGGTCGCTTACATCCTCCATGGGAGCCAGTAACAAGGGGAATTCACCAATCTCTACATTTCCAATTTTAACCATCGACCTAATACTTAATTTAGCAAGCCAGTTATAAAATAAACTGTAAATTTACGTCAAATTATGGACAAATTTGAAAACAATATACATCTGTCAGAAGGAAGAAGTTCCTGGGGCTCTGCTATTTTGATCTTAGGTCTTGCACTTGCAGGATCATTGATCGGCTCCTATATCGGGCTTCTTCTGTCGATCCCGTTTTATGAGGGAACCATCATTGAAATGGCTGAAGCTTTTGCCAACCCTATGAACAACCCGCAAATTAAACTCCCTCTTTTTATCAGTCAGGGGGTCACTACACTACTGGGTATGATCATTGTTCCTGCCTTATACCTGAAGGTACGCGAAAACAAAAGTTTAGCTATCTTTTTTAAAAACCCGCTCGGTTGGGTGCCTCTTTTGGCCTGTGTGATCATTGTTATTTCGTTTATGGTAGTAAATTCCATATTTATCGAATGGAACGCCAATGTCAGCTTTCCTGATTTCATGAAAGGTTTTGAGGAATGGGCCAGAGGCAAAGAAGACAAACTAGCAGAGGTGACTATTTACCTGACTAATTTTGAAAGCACAACCGACCTGATTGTCGCTTTCATTGTGATCGCTGTACTGGCCCCTGTAGGTGAGGAACTCCTTTTCAGAGGATTTTTACAAAATGAATTCCATAGAGGCTCAGGAAATATTCATGTTGCCATTTGGTTGTCTGCCATTTTATTCAGCGCTATACACATCCAGTTTTTCGGATTTGTCCCCAGGCTGCTGTTGGGAGCGCTGTTCGGCTATTTGTACTATTGGTCAGGTAATCTTTGGATACCGATACTTGCACATTTTGTCAACAATGGTTTCACATTGGTAATGTTGTACCTGCACCAAAAGGAGGTAGTTACCTATGACTTGGAAAATACTGAAGCAGTCCCTTTGTCTACTGTGCTAATATTCATTATTATTACTGCCGGACTATTATATTATTTCAGATACTATTTTCTTAACGCATCAACTGATGAAAGGATGGCAAAAGGTATTTAGTACAGACAAGGCATATCATGCGGAAATAGTAAAAGCGGTACTTGAAGATAACAATATGACGCCCGTTATTATTAGTAAGAGAGATTCATCATTAAATAACTTTGGCCAGTACGAAGTGCATGTAGCCTCTGATGATGTTATTCGGGCGCTACAGATCATAAAGAATGACATCGATTTTAAATAAATACAACAACCTTACGCAGCGTATTATTGCAGCTCTTATCGGAGCTTTTATTATAATTACCAGTATCTGGTACAGTGAATGGAGCTATTTTCTCATTTTCCTGCTTATTTGCACCATCACTCAACTTGAATTTTACAAACTAGTTGGGCTGGATGGCATGCTGCCACTAAAGACTTTTGGCACATTTTGCGGCTTATGTATATTTATACTCTCATTTTTTATTGAAAGCGGCCGGGTCCATGAAAAATACTATTTTATCATTTTCCCGCTAGCCACACTTATCTACCTGATATACCTGTACAAAAAAAGGGAGATTAAACCATTTAGAGGTATCGCTTTCACTTTTTTAGGTATTCTTTATGTTGCTGTTCCGTTTTCCCTGCTTAATGCTATTGCTTTTTTTTCAGGGGAATATGTTTTTGAACTGATCCTGGGCTCTTTGCTGATCCTGTGGGCGAATGATACGGGCGCTTATTTTGCTGGCGTGAGGTATGGGAAAAGAAAACTTTTTGAGAGAGTATCTCCGAAAAAATCATGGGAAGGAAGTATGGGAGGACTTGTATTGGCGCTATCTATGGCTTACGGCTTATACAGCTTCACAGATGTATTGATGCTATGGCAATGGCTGGCGATAGGCCTGATCGTCATTATCGGGGGAACATATGGTGACCTGGTGGAATCACTATTTAAAAGAAGTATAGAGATTAAAGATTCGGGGCGACTGATCCCTGGTCATGGAGGTTTTTTGGATAGGTTTGACGGGTTATTGTTGTCAGCCCCGTTCATTACGACCTTCTTAAAAATCTTTTAAAATATATCCTTCGGATGATACAATATTGTTTAACTTTGCAATCGTTTTAAATGACCAAAAAACCGAAGATATGGGTTATATAGAGCCTGCACCGCTAAAGGATGAAAAAAATCCTTTTGAAGCAATGATGTCAAGATTTCATATTGCTTCACAAATTTTAGGAATTGATGATGAGGTTTACAATGTTCTGAAATCTCCAGCGAAACAAGTGATTGTTTCACTGCCTATCACCATGGATGACGGGTCCATCAGAGTGTTTGATGGCTACCGTGTGATTCACTCCAACATCCTGGGGCCGTCAAAAGGAGGTATCCGGTTTGACCCCGGTGTGAACATTGACGAAGTGAAGGCGCTTGCCGCCTGGATGACGTGGAAATGTGCCGTTGTAGACATTCCTTATGGTGGTGCCAAGGGTGGTATCCAGTGTAATCCACGAGAGATGTCTTCAGGTGAGATCGAGCGACTCATGAGGGCCTACACATTGGCCATGATCGAAATATTTGGCCCCGACCGCGATATTCCTGCCCCTGACATGGGTACAGGGCCCCGGGAAATGGCCTGGTTAATGGATGAGTACTCAAGAACACAGGGTATGACCATTAACTCTGTGGTTACCGGCAAGCCTCTTGTACTGGGTGGTTCTCTTGGAAGAACCGAAGCAACCGGCCGTGGTGTCATGGTGTCTGCCCTGGCTGCCATGGAAAAACTGAAGATCAATCCTTACAAAGCTACATGTGCTGTTCAAGGCTTTGGCAATGTGGGATCTTTCGCTGCTCTGTTATTGGCTGAGCGTGGTGTGAAAGTAGTAGCGATCAGTGACCTTTCGGGAGCTTATTACAATGAAAATGGCATTGATATTCAAGCTGCCATCGAGTACAGAAATGGCAATAATGGCAACCTTACAGGGTTCCCTGGCGCTGAGTTGATTGAAGGTGATGAGATCCTCGGGCTGGAAGTAGATGTATTGGTACCTGCTGCGACAGAAGATGTTATCACATCACAAAATGTAGAGAAAATAAAGGCAAAATTGATCGTGGAAGGCGCCAACGGCCCCACCTCAGCAAAAGCCGATAATGTGATCAACGAAAAAGGGATCATGGTGGCGCCTGATATTCTGGCCAATGCCGGTGGTGTTACCGTTTCATACTTCGAGTGGGTACAAAACAGGCTTGGTTACAAATGGACCGGTGAGCGTGTAAACAGACGTTCTGACAGGATTATGAAAGACGCTTTTGATAATGTTTACAGGACATCACAGGAATATAAAGTTTCCATGAGAATTGCCGCTTACATTGTTGCCATCGACAAAGTAGCGAAAACATATAAGTATCGTGGTGGCTATTAATTTTTAAAGACTTACAGCATTGATTCATAAAGAAGGACGAGTACTACTTGTAGTATTATTAGTACTGCTAGGCATAGCTAATATAATGGTATATTTTGGTTTTCCCGAAAAACCAACGGTATTCAACCTGACACTGGGTATTACAATAATTCTCTACCTGCTCGTCCTTCAATTTTTTCGCAACCCAAAAGTTGTTACACCTGTAAACGACAAGCATGTGGTGGCTCCTGCCGATGGCAAAGTAGTGGTTATTGAAGAAACTACCGAAACAGAGTATCTGAAAGACAAGCGGATACAAGTATCCATCTTTATGTCACCTGTCAACGTACACGTGAACAGGATGCCTGTAAAGGGTGCGGTGGAGTTTTTCAAATATCATGCCGGCAAGTACCTGGTAGCATGGCATCCAAAATCGAGCATTGAAAACGAAAGGACAACACTTGTAGTAAAAACACCTTCCGGCATCCCCATTCTGATGCGACAAATAGCCGGAGCCCTGGCAAGAAGGATCAAATGGTATGTGAAGGAAGGTCAGGAATTTGAGCAGGGACAGGAGTTCGGTTTTATAAAATTCGGATCCCGGGTTGATGTATTCCTTCCGCTTGATGCCAAAGTGAAAGTCAACATTGGTGACAAAACCAAAGGTGGCATGACTGTACTGGCAGAGTTAGACTAATCTTACGATATGTAAATGGCTGGCAGGTCGTCTAGCCTGAGTTCGATGTAAAGCAGCCGATATAACTACATAAACTCTATCGCAGAGCAAAAACATCTTCTTAAGTCATTCGGAGGCACGAAGAACCTTACTAAGCTCTGAAAGGCAGTAGCTTTTTACTTAGTAAGATCCTTCCTACGTCAGGATGACGCTATTTTTATTAATATTTTAAATCGAGTTCAGGTTTCTACGGTAAACAATCGATAAAAATATTATAACTTTTGTTCCAGTAAATGTATAAGTTGCTCCAGATAGGCCTTATCTGTTTCGTCAAAATCATTAAGCTTATCACTATCTACATCGAGAATAAGCGCTACTTCACCGTTTTTAAAAGCAGGCACAACAATTTCAGATTTGGAATCTGAACTACAGGCAATGTGGCCGGGAAATTCGTCAACATTAGGAACCACTATGGTTTCACCCCTTTCCCAGCAAGCCCCACAAACCCCTTTGCCCTTCTTTATTCTGGTGCAGGCTATTGGCCCCTGAAAAGGCCCCAGCACCAGTTCGTCATTTTTCACAATGTAAAAACCGACCCAGAAGAAACCCATGCCGTACTTCAAGGCTGCTACCGTGTTGGCCAGGTTAGCTACCAGATCCTGTTCTCCGGAGATTAGCCCTTCAATCTGAGGCAGGAGGGATTGATACTTCTTCCTTTTGCTCGCACCGGTATTAATAATCAGTTCTTCAGCCATTTTTTATTCTTGTAAATTAACAATTTGTCCGTGTCAACAGCTTCTTCGGCTACCAGGCCACTAAGCTTAGGTGCGTCAATTCCGTCCTCGAATTCTTGTAGTGAAACAAAGACTCTTGCCTCATCCCAAAACCCGGTTTCTATTATCGAGTGAAGCAGCATAGCTCCTCCCTCAATAATTACGGAGTGTAAATCTCGCTGGTAAAGATCTTGCAACAAAGCCTCAAGAAAATTATTTTCATCCAGTTTTACATAGCTGAGATTCTCTTCTGCTTCGTCTACTTTAAAGTTGTAACACAAAGTAAGTTGCGAACGATCAAATAGATACAGATCTTTTTTCAGATTTAAGTTCTTATCTACTACCACGCGTACGGGATTTCTTCCTGACCAATCTCTGACATTCAGCTTCGGATTGTCATGGCTGGCGGTCTTTGTACCGACCATAATGGCATCTTCTTCTGCTCTCCATTTATGAACTATACTTCTGCTCATGGCGTTGCTGATCCATTTTGAATCATAGTTGATACGTGCCATAAAACCATCGGAGGTCTGCGCCCATTTCAGTATCACATAAGGACGCTTTTCATGCAGAGCTGTGAAAAACCGCTTATTCAGCTCCCAACCTTCTTTTTCCAACACACCGGCAGTCACCTCAATACCAGCTTCTTCAAGCTTTTGAATACCCTTACCTCCCACCAATGGGTTAGGGTCTACATTGGCAATAACTACTCTTTTCACCCTGGAACGCACCAAAAGATCTGCACATGGTGGTGTCTTCCCGAAATGAGCACATGGCTCAAGGTTGACATATACCGTACTTTCTGGCAACAGGGTTTTGTCCACTATGTTGTTTATGGCATTTACCTCGGCATGAGCCTCGCCATATCGCCTGTGCCATCCCTCGCCAATCACCTTTCCCTCGTGTACAATAACACAGCCTACCAGTGGGTTTGGGCTAACTGCCCCCAAACCCAGAAGAGCAAGATCAAAAGTACGCTGGATAAACCTCTCGTCCGTACTCATGGGAACTCCCTTTATAAATGCACCGGAAATGCCTGCTTCATTCATATAAACTAAATAGTTTGGCTTTATGACTATTTCATTAGATTTGTGAGGCTTTACAATGATACTAAACTCATTATTGATTAGGAACCATCATGTCCAACAAAATTCCAGACTCTCCTAAAAAGCTCCTGCAATATATTACCAGCGCAATAAAGTTGGAGGAGAGCCCGGAAGAAATTACCAGTATCGCTCACCTGATCATGGAACACATTTTCGGAATAGACAAAACGGAAATAATTGTAGATCGCTCTATTAATGCCAACAAAGTACAGGCTAAAGAACTCAATAAGTTTATCGAACGGTTAAACAACCATGAACCAGTGCAGTACATCATAGGTGAAGCAGATTTTTACGGGAGAAAATTTAAAGTCAATCCTGGTGTGCTGATACCAAGGAATGAAACAGAGGAGCTTGTGCATCTGATCATTAAAGAAAATACAGGCAAGAAAATAAAATTTCTGGACATTGGGACCGGCACGGGATGCATCCCTATCACTATTCTGAAAGAACTCAAAGGATCGCGTGCATTCGCCATTGACATTGATCCTCGCGTAATTAAGACAGCGCGACAAAATGCTGAACTTCATCAGGTACAGGTTGAATTCATGCTTATCGACATTTTAAATGAATCTATACCTCAACATGGATTAGATGTAATAGTAAGTAATCCTCCCTATGTAACTGAAACGGATAAGAAGGAAATGAAATCCAATGTGCTCAAGCACGAACCTGCCAGAGCCCTTTTTGTGGAAGACGCTGATCCGCTATTGTTTTACAGGAGAATTGCCGAATTGGCAAAGAACGCTCTGAAAGAAGAAGGAGCGCTTTATTTCGAGATCAATGAAAAGTATGGTGAAGATATACAGGCACTGCTGGAAGCAATGGAGTATTCCAATGTGCAGGTTATCAAAGACCTGAACGGTAAAAACAGAATTGTTAGAGCCAGTAATTCAATAAATGTATTCTCCTAGCCAAAATGGCTTTTCCTGCCGCAGCTCAACCATACCTTCCTCATGAATTTCAATTTTGCGGAACCCGCTGTAATCTTCTTCAGTAGTCTTACCGGTAGAATTCATAGTAAAATTATTTCCTTTCTCCTGAAGCAAAACAGCCCCTTTAGATATCCATTTTTTAAAAACTCCCTTATGACAATACAACCATCGTACAAAGCCGTCTGAAGTTGTAATATTGATATTTTCAAACTGAGACAACTGATCCAGTAATTGATCATTTACATCAGCCAGTATGTGTACAGCCGGATAGCTTAAATCTATTAAATGCTTAATACCCACTGAAACCGGGTCAGCAAGGCTATTGTAGGTGACAAATTTGACGGGCAATTGATGTTCTACTTTCATTTTGTAAAACTCCTGTTGCCCTATCTCACATAGCACCACATCAATCTTTATTCCCAATAACATTGCTTCTTCGACAAACTCCTGACACACCATCACCGTAGGGCTCCACTCCAATAGTTGGTGTAAATACTCAATTGATTGGGGATGTGCGGCAATCAAAAGTGCAGGCTCCTGATCATCCCGAACGATGTGGTGTGATGACATTATCTTCTGGTCGAATCTTTTTGTAAAGCTAATCAATGAAAGGCAAAACAGAAGTATAGTATTTTTTAGTTTTGCCTAAAAATTAATTTTTGCAAGTATGTTTTTAATATTTAACTTTGTCACAAAATAAATTGAAACGAGCCTATGAGACAGACGTTTTTACTTTTATTAGTTTTTATTTTATATAATACCGCATTAGCACAGCAATTTGGCAGCGTCTCAGGTAAAATTTCCGGTTCGGAGGGAGCCATTCCCGGGGCTACTGTACGAATTCTGGGGTCTGAAACAGGAGGTGTAGCAGACGCTGAAGGCAGGTTCAGGTTAGAAGATGTGAAACCCGGAGCGGCCACTCTTGAATTTCGTTCTATAGGATTTAAAACCATAACGCAAGAGATACAGATAGCCCCGGGAGAAACTAAAGAGTTGAGAATAATCATGGAGCAAAATAGTCTTGGGCTTGATGAGGTGGTGGTAACAGGTACAATGAAGCCCACTTTTGTCAAAGCTTCTCCCATCAAGGTTGAGGTGGTGACTTCTCAATATATCAACACCTTTTCCCCTGCTGCAGCTTCTTCCATAGTAGAGGGCATTAAACTGGTTAACGGGGTTCAGGAAGTAGTGGCCTGTGGGGTCTGTTTTACTAATAGCATCAGCATCAACGGTCTTCCTGGTCCATACACTGCCATTTTAATGGATGGTACCCCGATCTACGGCAATCTGGCTTCGGTTTACGGCTTAAACGGCATTCCAAATATGATCATTGATCGTTTTGAAGTGATCAAGGGTCCCAGTTCCACGCTTTATGGCTCAGAAGCAGTGGCAGGAGTGATCAATATTATCACGAAAGATCCCGAGGATCAACCGAAGTTATCTATTGATATAATGGGCACCTCTCATTTAGAATCATTTGGTAATATTTCTACTGCTCCGAAAATTGGTCGATCCACTGGTTTTATCGGGCTTAACTATGCCTATATTAATGATTTTGATGACAGGAATACCGATGGTTTTGGAGACATTGCCAATCTTGACCGTTATTCCTTATTTACGAAATGGAATCTATACAGAAAAAGTAACAGGAGATTCACTCTGGCGGCCAAGTATTATTACGAGGACAGGAGAAATGGTGTAGAAGAATTTCTCAACAACCGGAACTACAAAGCGCTTAGGGGAAGTGACAGTATTTATGGAGAGAGTATTTACACTCACCGGGCGGAGCTGTTCGGAACCTATGAATTACCAACATACGAGCATTTAAAGATAGACTATTCTTTTAGCCGCCACCTCCAGGATAGTTATTATGGTGCGGATCACTATGAAGCAGAGCAAGCCATAGCCTTTACCAACTTCATCTGGGACAAAGAAATAGCAAGTCACTCTCTGTTAGCAGGACTCACCACCAGGTATCAATATTATGACGACAATACCGTAGCGACAGCCGATGGATCGGATAATAAGCCCAATAATCAGTTCATTCCCGGCATATTTCTGCAAGACGAATGGAAAATTACCCCTGCTTTTACACTGTTGACAGGGGGCAGGCTGGATCACTATTCCGAGCATGGCTACATATTTTCACCACGGATGAATGTGAAAATAAAAGCCAGCGAATGGACCACCATCAGAGCCAATACCGGTACCGGATTCAGGATAGTTAATCTATTTACAGAAGACCATGCATTCGTGACAGGCCAGCGCAGTGTGGAAATAACAGAAGCACTAAAACCAGAGAGGTCGTATAACGGTGCGTTAAACGTTAACCATGTTTACACCGTGGGAAGAAGCCAGGGCACTATTGACGTGGATGCCTACTACACTTATTTCACAAACAAGATCATTCCTGACTACAGCGATCCGGAGAGAATTATATACGCTAACACCAACGGACATGCCATTACGAAAGGAATCGGTTTTAATATCACCCATGAATTTGTCTTTCCTTTAAGCGTCAACCTGGGCTATAATATGCAGGAGGTAACACAAACGGAACCTAACGAACAGAATATTATAGAAACTACAGACATAGAATTTGCGCCGCAATGGAGCAGCATTTTTACTGCTAACTATACGCTATCGGAGCTAAAGATGACTTTAGGATATACTTTCCGCCTGACCGGGCCAATGGCATTGCCTGAAGTGTACGATGTAAACAGCCAGGGGGAGCTCCTAAGCAATCCGAGAGCACTGGAATCGGATCCATTTGCCATACACAACGTCCAGGCAGTAAAAGAGTTTAACAGCAGGTGGTCTGTTTACGCAGGTGTTCAGAATATTTTCGACTATATACAGCCAGTTTCGCCGCTAACCGGTTACAATGATCCTACTGCACCGGCAGGCTTCAGTCAATATTTTGATACTGCCTATTCCTTTGCTCCGATCCATGGCCGGGAATTCTATTTGGGTATAAAATGGGACCTGCAATGATTTGA
Organism: Fulvivirga imtechensis AK7; assembly: GCF_000331535.1. GTDB lineage: Bacteria > Bacteroidota > Bacteroidia > Cytophagales > Cyclobacteriaceae > Fulvivirga > Fulvivirga imtechensis. The sequence goes on from NZ_AMZN01000040.1 coordinate 86,140, forward strand.
AAATCGGAAATCTTACTGGCAGAGGTCTGTGCAGATATAGCTTCAAGATGCATAAGTCTCCCTTCAGGTTCACCGAAAATGCTATCAGGTCAAGAGTGCCATTCCGGCTTCGGAGGAACCTAGGCACAAGCAACTGCGTTAAATGTGCATAGATCTCTCCCTTTGGGTACCAATGACAAGTTTTCATTGCATGCTGATAGTCAGGAGATTATTCAATTCCCCGCTATCGTCATCCCCAACTGCGTTGTGCAATATCAGGAGGCACCCGGACGTAACCTAATGGCGCGGAAGTTATTTCCGTGACATGCCATGCAACAAGTCAGCAGGTATAGATAACAAAACTAAAGTAAGTCTGAGAATAGAAAGTGGGTAAAGCGCGGAAATAACTTCCGCCCTAGCTGGATTCCTCAATGGTTAATGATGGCATAATGTCATTATCCTCAAAATCAACTAAAAGTTGTTGGCTGCCTTGAGATCACCACATAAGGAGAGCCAACCTGAATAGAGGAAGTCATCAAACTGAAAAATCAAAAAAAGGATACGATTTACTCCTTAGGATAGGTATCAATAATATGTTGCGAAATCATCCTATATAGCTCCGCCAACTCCGCAGAGTGCTGCAGGTACTCCATATGCTCATCCAACGTCTCCATGTCCTGTCTTTTTGCCGGCCCTGTTTGGGCATTATCTGGTCCGATGGCCAAGCTCTTTTGAACTGTTTCGATGATCAGAGGATGTAATAACTCAAAATCCAGGTCGCTGGCACTTAGTATATCTTTTGCAATCTTAAAAAAGTGGTTGGTGAAATTACAGGCAAAAACTGCAGCCACATGAAGTGCCTTACGGTGTTTTGAATTCACCTGCAGGACTTTTTTGCTAATGGCCTCTCCCATTTTCATTAACTCACGCTCTGTACCTGTGTTTTCAGCTTCTATACATACCGGAATGCCGTTGAAATCCACTTTTTTAGCCTTAGTGAAAGTCTGTAGAGGGTAAAAAACACCAATGTTATTACTGGCAGCATACGACAAAGCGCTTATGGGTTTAGCGCCGGATGTGTGTACCAAAATAGCATTTTCCGGCAGTATAACCTCCCGGGCCACATCCATTATCGCATCATCTGAAACAGCTACAATAAAAATATGAGCGTCACTATCAGAAAAATCCAAATCGCTCTTTGCTTCCGCCTGGTAGAGCCGGTTGACAAGCTCTTTCGCAGTCCTAGGAGTCCTACTATACACCTCTCTTACAGCATACCCCGCGTTGTCAAGAGCTGGCGCCAGGTGCCATGCCAAATTACCAGCGCCTATGAAAGATACGTAGTGTGACATGCTCTTTGTTTAGGGAATTATAGAATGACGGAATGATAGAATGTTGGAATAATGGAATGATGGAATTTTCGGACCACTATTCCAGAACTCCTGCAACTTACTCCTGCCCCTTCTCCCTCATTTTCTTAAATTCAGAATATCTTCTGTTTATTGCAATACCAAAGCCGACCATCAACAGCAATGTTCCTGACCAAAGTACATTGATCAAAGGCTTCTCCATAGCTTTGAGTACCACCCAATTCTTCTGACGGGTATTAACCCCAATTGAAAAACTATTCCTTTCCGGATGAACATTTAAAACAGTCAGCTTCACCCCAAGGTCATTCACCTCATCCGGAATACGGCCCACCATACCATCCTTCACCAGGAATACGGGCTGAGCCAGATAGTCCTTGTCTTCACCCTGCATAATGATATCAACTTTCACTGCTACATCCTTTTCCGTGAGTTCCACACCTTCCACTTCAGGTATCCGTTCAATCTTTTCAATTCGGGTGACATAATCGTTAACAAAAAAGTTTTTGTTAGGAGACACTTCAAACTCTTCCATATCACTCCAATCGGGCTCTTCATTAGGATCACGAATTGATGAAACGTGCGTGTACAAGTCCCTGGTAAGGTCACGCTTAATATCCGGAGATGCCAACAACCCTCCCATGGCTTCATTGACCTGAGCCCTGGGATATAATGTAAACTTATTTCCGTTCTTATCAGTATATTCTATTTCATAATAAGTATTTTCAGGAGCAATTTCTATGGTATCGCTTTTTTGAAAGACCACTTTATCATCTACTGTAATATCTCTCTTTGCTACCACCAGGTGCGGAATTGCCGTAGCTTTAAGGTCGTCACGATTGAGATAGCCCGAAATATCAACCGCCTCAATCCTTTCTCCTCTGTACTTCAACTGGTAATCTGCCATTTCCTTAGGCTCATTTACAAACAGCAAAAGATTTTCATTGTTAAATTCACTAGATGACTCCTTCGAGATCAACATTCCGGTAGTATTTAGCGAAACCACTTTCGAATAACCCGCAGAAAACATTACACCGATCAGAATGAGTCCAACACCTATATGTGTCACTGCGCCACCGGAAAGTTTTGGATTCTTCTTTAGTACCCTCACCAGTATCTTACCGTTTGCTACCGCAGTATATATGCCAGCCATCAATAGTATGATGTAGGAAGGCTCAGCGACATTTTTAAATACAACCACCAGGGCAGTCAATATTAGTGTAATCACCACGGGAAGCGCAAGGTCGCTTTTCAATTGCTTCTTATCAATATTTTTCCACCAAAAAAACTGGCCCGTTCCTGAAAGCAGCCCAACGGCTACGGCAAACCAAAGTTGGAATTTAGAATAAAACTCTACCTGTTCTGCAGGAGGCGCCAGATTGGAAACTCCACCAAAAAGCTCCACAATGGCATTGTAAACGGGAATAGAGGTAGGTATGATTACCTGAAATCCCATGAGACAAAGTACCAAAGCCCCGATAAAAATCCAGAATTCCCTGGAATAAGTCGATGCCTCTTTCTCTGTAGTTGGCATTTCCTTCCATCGCACTATGGCCAATACAATGGCCCCCACCGTAAAGAAAAGTAAGTATACCAAAAGCTGGCCCGATAATCCCAGGTCAGTAAAAGAGTGCACCGAAGCATCTCCCAATATCCCGCTACGGGTCAGAAATGTTGAGTATAAGATTAAAACGAAGGTTGTAATTACTAATATGACACTTGCTTTCAGCGCTGTATTGCTGTTTTTAAAAGTGATCATGGTGTGAATGGCAGCTACCAGGAATAACCAGGGGACATATACGGCATTTTCCACCGGATCCCAGTTCCAATATCCGCCAAAATTCAGCGTCTCGTAAGCCCAATACCCCCCCATCAAAATCCCCAGCCCTAAAACAGCACCGGATACCAGCGCCCAGGGCAAAGCAGGCCTTACCCATTCGCGATATTTTTTCTTCCACAAGCCTGCAATCACATAAGCAAAAGGAACGAGCGTGGTAGCGAACCCTAAAAATAGCGTGGGGGGATGGATCACCATCCAGTAGTTTTGAAGCAATGGATTGAGTCCTGTTCCATCTTCAGGCACAAAGTTAGGTTGCTGCTGAAAAATAGGAGCATCGATAGCATCTCTCAATAAAATAAAAGGAGAGCTACCCAATTTTAAATCTAGTCCCGGTATGACAACGCCCAGGATCATGGATGCTAAAAACGCCTGTACCAATGAAAAAATAGCCATTACAGGAGCCTCCCAGAACTTATTAGTGACTATAACAATAATTCCCAGGAGAGCATGCCAAAATAACCACAGTAAAAAGCTCCCCTCCTGGCCTTCCCAGAAGCAGGAGATCATGTAGTGTGTTGGGAGCCTCTTCGAAGAGTGGCTCCAGGCATAATGATATTCAAAATAGTGATTATAAATAATATAGAAGAGGCTGAAGACAATACCTGCAACCGCAAGTGCATGAACATAAAAGAAAATACGTCCGTTCTGCTTCCAGAAGTGTTGCTTGTCAAACTGCTTAGCCTGGGCGCCCTGGAAATATGAAAAAGCAGAATAAAGTGCTGTGATAAAAGCTATTACCACAAAAATGTGGCCCAGATCGCCAATAAACTCATGTATCATAAATTACAATTTAAAATATCAGCTACATTTCCGCACTCACGGTGTTCTCCTGATATTTAGAAGGGCATTTCATTAATATTTTATCCGCGACAAAAAGATCATCATGATAAGAGCCGATCACTACCACCTTCTCTGATCGCTGAAAATCAGGTGGCATAGGTTCATTATAAAATACTTGCTGCTCTTTGTTATTTTCATCCACCATAAGAAAAGTGAATGATAATTTATCTGCCGTTGGACTGATCCCTACAACCTGTCCCTGGTGGTCTTTTTTCAGCTCGCCCACTACGTGAATACTGTTTCCATTACCATTTGAAGCCATTGCATAGGCCTGATCAAATGTTACATAAGAACTGGCATCGCCTGCTGTGGATATTATGATACCGATGGCCACCGCAATAATGATGATGCCGATGATATGAGAGGTCTTCATATTTATATTATTTTAATCATCTTCTTTACAAAGTAATCTTCAAAATGGTTCAGGGTTTCTTTATCTCTTTCTCCAGCCTGCTCACTTTTTTATCAATCACCAGCAAATAAGCAATTATACCACCCAGGATCAGGCAAATGACACCTGTAAGCACATATATTTTGCCCTCTTTTCTAAACTCATCTGCCATTTCCACCTGCTCATTTCCATAATCGCTCTCCTCTATTTTGATCTTATCCTGGGCCTGAACAAAGAGTGAAGAAAGGATGAATGCCGATATAATTGTAAGTCTTTTCATAGATCTAACTGATGTTCTATTTTCTTAATACGAACCCTTAGAGAAGCCATCCAGACCCCCAGGAGTGTCCAACCCAGTACGGCAGGGTAAAACACCATACGCAGTCGCCTGTCAAGATCATAGGCATTAAAACCGGGATTGCCTCCACTACCAGGATGCAGGGAATCTGTCAAGCGGGGAAGTATGAATAGCAAAGGTATAAGAGCCGAAAAGGCAAAGATGTTGTATATGGCGCTAATTCGTGCCCTTTGGTCTACATTGTCGAGAGATCCTCTGAGTATGAAATAGGCAAAGTAGATCAGCAGCCCTATGGCCGCTGCATTCTGCTTCGGGTCACCACTCCACCAATCGCCCCATGTAAATTGCGCCCAGAGCATTCCTGTAAGGATACCTAACACACCAAAGATGATCCCCACATTGGCAAATTCCACAGCAGTATCATCATGTTTCTGTTCGGGGTTCCTCAGGTATTTTATTGAGTATACCACAGAAACTCCCAACATGATGATCATTCCAAACCACATAGGCACATGAAAGTACAATGCACGGATTGTTTCATTAAGAATTACCAGTCGGGGAACCTCCATCAGAAGGCCGGCAATGATCGTATAAAAAAGTAAGGCGATGGTCAGAAACTTCCACCAATTTTTACGCATAGCTCCAAAAAATTAGCTGCGCCAAAGATACGGGAATAAGAGATAAGAAACCGCCCCTACAATGAGATTAATTGCCAGAAGTGTAAGTATTTCATCATAGCTCTCCCCGCGTGCAATTCCATCCAGCGCATTTTTTGAGATCTTGATCACCATGAGCAGCATAGGAAGTATCACTGGAAATCCTAAAATGGCCATCAATGTCTGGTTATTGTTAGCTTTGGAAGCTATGGCGGAGATCATGGTTAGGGCCGAGGAAAAAGAAACGGCCGCCAATAGAAGGTTAAATAAAAATAATACCGGATCACCGACAGGGTTGCCAAGCACTAAAGAATACATCCCATAACCGATAAACGCCAGCACCAGCATAAGCAATGTATTGTACACGATTCGTGAAATGATCAACGTCTGCGGACTGATCAGCCAATAGTAGTACAGGTATTTACCCTCCTTTTCCTGGATAAAGCTCTTAGCAACAGCATTGATAGCTGTAAATAGCAGGATAATCCAAAACAAAGCATTCCAGGTAATGGGATTGAGCTGATTGGACCTAACATTGAAACTGAGGTAACAAATAAAAATAGTGCTGACCAGGTATAAAAGAATGCCGTTAATGGCATACCGTTGGCGCCATTCTAAAGTTACTTCTTTTCTAATAAAAGAAACCAGGTTATTCATCAGCCCTCTGTCGGGTGTGTCTCTTCATACCTGCGCATATACCTGTTTAGTTCTTTACCAAAAGCCACGAAAAGAGCCAGAATGAGTCCTATTAATCCTCCTACACCCATTGAAAATACGGGACGTGGACTTACCGGACGCTGGTAAGCATCAAAATTTTCCACCACTTCTACTGCTTCATTGAATTCAAGGCTTTCTTTGTATTCTTGTCTCTGCTGATAAAGCCTTACCAAAGTTGCATAGACATCTGAAGGGTTCATAACAATTACATTATCATTTCCGTACTTCTCAGCCGATCCCAAACTTAGCTTTAAGCTGTCAATCTCCTTTATTTCCTGATCCAGTTTTGCTATGTAATTTTTGAACCTTTCTTCTCGAATATCGATCCTTTTCTTCACAAATTGATTGGCGGATAAATAGTGAATCATCCCAGTCTGAAGCTCTGGCCAGCGGTGGTTCACTAGTGACTTAATTGTAACAACATAATATGAAGACTCCTCCTCATCGTCTTCTTCAGTTGATTCAATTTCTATTGATAGCACCTGTTGGGACAATTCTGAAGATATATTCAATTTAGAAGATAAAGCTTCGTTGTTATCTTCCTCAATGAGCTTGTTTAGGTTCTCATTAATGACAGATAATAATGATTCGTTTAAAATTCCTGACCGGATCACTACCTCGCTTTGGTATACTGAAGGCTTTAATTTATAGTATAAGAACCCAAGTAGAATTCCTCCAATAAAAAAGCTGGTAATCAAGAGTTTATTTCTAAATAAAATATTCTTCCCTTTAATAAATAATTCGGTCAGATCTATTTCATCGTTATATTTCTCAGCCATGCCTGTACTAATAAAAGTTTATGCAAGTTTATTAAAATAAAGTTAAGAGTTCTAATGCTATATTTATATTATTACATTTGCAGCAAATTTTTATTGATATGACTAGAATCTTAATAACAGGAGCGGCAGGTTTTATTGGCTATCATCTCAGCAAGGCTTTGTGTAAACAGGGCTATAGTGTGACAGGTATCGACAACCTGAATGACTATTATGATGTTAACCTTAAGAATTCAAGGCTAGAAGATTTAGCAAAAGAAGAAAATTTCACGTTCAAGAAGATAGATCTTTGCAATCACGAAGGTATTGATGAACTTTTTGCCGAACATCGATTCAAATATGTAATTAATCTTGCTGCACAGGCAGGTGTAAGATATTCCTTAACTAATCCCAGAGCTTATACACAGAGTAATATTGATGGTTTTTTGAATATTCTTGAAGGATGCCGCCACTACGGAACGAAACATCTGATTTACGCATCATCCAGTTCAGTTTATGGTGCTAATACGAAAATGCCCTTTTCCGTTGAGCACAATGTGGATCACCCTGTGTCATTGTATGCCGCCACCAAAAAGGCTAATGAACTTATGGCGCATACCTACTCGCACCTTTATAACCTCCCCACCACAGGATTAAGGTTTTTTACCGTATATGGCCCCTATGGTCGCCCCGACATGGCATTATTTTTATTTACCAAAGCTATTATCGAGGGCAAACCAATAGATGTATTTAACTATGGCAAAATGAAAAGAGATTTTACCTATGTAGATGATATTGTAGAGGCCATTGTCAGATTGGTACCCAAAGCTCCAAAAGGCAATCCGGATTGGGATTCCGATGCTCCCAATCCTGCAGACAGTTTTGCTCCTTACAAAATTTATAATATTGGCAACAACAATCCTGTGGAACTTACTGCCTTTATTGAGGCCATAGAAAAAGCTCTGGGCAAGAAAGCAGAGAAAAACATGCTCCCCATCCAGCCGGGAGATGTGCCTGCTACTTACGCTGATGTAGATGCATTGATGAAAGAAGTTGATTTTAAACCTAACACGTCTATTGAGATTGGGATTCAAAATTTTGTAGACTGGTATTTAGAATATTATAAAATAAAAGAAGTACACTGATGAAAATTGGAATTATTGGTCTGGGGTATGTCGGGCTGCCTTTAGCTGTTGAGTTTGGAAAAATCATTGATGTTGTTGGTTTTGATATTAATGAAGCCAGAATTGATGAACTTCAAAGAAACATTGACCGTACATTGGAGGTTGAGTCAGAAGAGCTTAAAACTGCTCAACTACTCAAATTTTCTTCCGATCTTAAAGACTTAAGGGAGTGCAACACATACATTGTTACCGTTCCTACTCCTATCGACCAGTATAAAACACCAGACCTCACTCCACTCAGAAAAGCCAGTGAGACTGTTGGCAGTGTTTTGTCCAAAGATGATATTGTGATTTATGAATCTACGGTGTTCCCGGGTTGTACTGAAGAAGTTTGCGTACCTATTCTTGAGCAAGTAAGCGGACTAAAATTTAATCGAGATTTTTACTGTGGTTACTCTCCGGAAAGGATTAATCCGGGAGACAAGGAGCACAGGCTAAGCACTATTAAAAAAGTTACCAGCGGCAGTACTCCTGAAATTGCAGAGAAAGTAGATACACTTTACAAGAAAATAGTTACAGCAGGAACACACAAAGCCTCATCGATAAAAGTGGCTGAAGCTGCAAAGGTAATTGAGAATGCTCAGCGCGACCTGAATATCGCTTTTGTTAATGAGCTAGCCATGATATTTGATAAAATAGGTATTGATACTCACGAAGTATTGGAAGCAGCAGGCACCAAATGGAACTTCCTTCCTTTTAAACCAGGGCTTGTAGGGGGGCATTGTATCGGTGTGGATCCCTATTATCTCACATATAAAGCCGAAAGTCTTGGCTATCATCCTCAGGTGATCTTATCGGGGAGAAGGATCAATGATAATATGGGATTGTATGTGGCCAGTAAAGTCATCAAACTGATGACAAAAAAGGATAACCCCGTAAACAATAGTGATATACTTGTGTTAGGAGTAACGTTTAAAGAAGATTGTCCTGATATCAGGAACAGCAGGGTAATAGATGTTATTCGGGAGTTGGATGGTTTTGGCGCTAACGTTCATGTGTACGACCCGATGGCTGACAAGGCTGAGGTAAAACATGAATACGGTATCGAGCTTATTGATGAACCCAACCGGGTTTACAATGCAATAGTTTTAGCCGTAGGACACAAAGCTTTTAAAAACATTGATTTTACTGAAATTTCAAATGGCACAACTGCCATTTATGATATAAAAGGTTTTCTTGATAAAAATATTGTGACTGCAAGGCTTTAATGCAAAAGGGGAAAATACTTGTGACGGGAGGAGCCGGTTATATAGGCTCTCATACCTGTGTTGAACTGGTGAGCGCGGGCTATACACCGATAATTGTAGATAATTTCTCCAATTCGGAAAAATTTGTTATACAAAACCTCGAAAAGCTCACTGTCACAAGGGTAGAAGTCGAAGAAGGTGACTGTAACGACTACTTTTTCCTGAAGGATGTGTTTGAGAAACACCGTGAAATAAAAGGAGTGATTCATTTTGCTGCTTTTAAAGCAGTGGGTGAGTCATCGCAGTATCCACTGAAGTACTATCACAATAACGTACAGTCTACCGTCAACCTGCTTCAGGTGATGGATGAATTTAAGTTGAGTAACCTCGTATTCTCATCCTCTTGCACTGTGTATGGTCAACCGGATATCTTGCCTGTGACAGAATCCTCCCCCGTTAAACCGGCAGAATCTCCATACGGTAGAACAAAACAGATCTGTGAGGATATCATCAGTGATTTTTACAAGGCTAGCGAAGCTTTCAAGGCAATATCACTGCGATATTTCAATCCAATAGGTGCACACCCCACAGGGCTGATAGGTGAGCTACCATTGGGGGTACCGAATAATCTGGTGCCATTTATCACTCAAACAGCTGCCGGGGTTAGGGAACAACTGACAATATTTGGCGATGATTATAATACTTCGGATGGCACTTGCATCAGGGACTATATACATGTAGTGGATTTGGCTAAAGCACACATTGCTGCTCTCGAGAAAATGATTAAAAGTAACAAAACCAAGCACTTAGAAGTTTATAATATCGGTACTGGTGACGGGCACAGTGTATTGGAGGTAGTGAAGACTTTTGAAAAAGTGTCCGGTGAAAAGCTGAACTATAAAATAGGCGCCAGAAGAAGCGGAGATGTAGAAAAAGTATTTGCCGATGTTTCAAAAGCCAAAGATGAGCTGGGATGGAAGACAGAACTTTCGTTGGAAGACTCCTTAAGAGATGCCTGGAACTGGCAGCAGAAATTAGCAGAAAAAGCAATTTAAATAACCGGAGAGCAGCTCTGAGGCCTCTGCGCCTCCTCTGTCTCCTCTGCGGTTGAAGAATTGATTATAATTTAACAAACAGTAATCGTGAAAGGAATAATATTAGCCGGGGGCTCCGGAACAAGGCTATACCCCCTAACCAAATCAATATCGAAGCAGCTATTACCTATTTATGACAAACCGATGATCTACTATCCTTTATCGGTGCTGATGCTTGCTAATATCAAAGACATTTTGATCATTACAACCCCTGAAGATGCTCAGGCGTTTAAAAATATGCTGGGAGACGGTTCGCAAATTGGATTGAATCTCCAGTACGCCATACAGCCCGCTCCGGAAGGACTGGCTCAGGCTTTTATTATCGGAGAACAGTTCATAGGCAATGACTCTTGCTGTTTGATATTAGGGGATAATATTTTTTACGGTTATAACTTCTCTAAAACGCTGGTGCAGACTGCAGCACTTCAGGAGGGAGCAACAGTATTTGGTTATTATGTGAAGGATCCTGAGCGATATGGGGTAGTTGAATTTACTGATGATAACCAGGTGGTCTCGCTTGTAGAGAAACCTAAAGAACCAAAATCCAACTACGCGGTTACCGGCCTTTACTTCTATGACAACACAGTTGCTGACAAAGCGAAACAAATTAAACCATCGCCCAGGGGTGAGCTGGAAATTACTGACCTGAATAACATGTATCTTGAGGAAGGGAAGCTTCGGGTAGAGCTTCTTGGTCGCGGTATGGCCTGGCTGGACACCGGAACACATCACAGCTTGCTGCAGGCTTCTAATTTTGTACAATCTATTGAAGAACGACAAGGGTTGAAGATAGCCTGCCTGGAAGAAATCGCCTTTAGAAAAGGATACATTGGCAAAGAAGAGCTTGTTGAGTTAGCACAGCCACTACTTAAAAATCAATACGGACAATACCTGGTTAAAATAGCAGAAGAAAAAAGATGAAAAATATCCTAATAACAGGGGGGGCGGGTTTTATCGGCTCTAATTTCGTGCCTCATTTTCTGGAATCTCATAGTGAATATCATGTGGTGAACCTGGATAAGCTCACTTATGCCGGGGACCTGAACAACCTGAAAGAAGTAGAAGGAAACAGCAGGTATACCTTTGTCCAGGGCGACATTTGTGATAGAAAGCTCATCGAAGAGTTATTCGATAAATATAATTTTCAGGGCGTCATTCATTTTGCCGCTGAATCCCATGTAGACAATTCCATCGAAGGTCCGGAAGCATTTATCAACACCAACATCAACGGAACGTTTACGCTTTTGGATGTTGCCCGAAAGCATTGGATGAATAGCCCTTTTGAAAAGAAAAAGGAGTTTGAAAGCGCCCGTTTTCATCATATTTCTACGGATGAAGTGTATGGTACTTTGGGAGAGACTGGTTATTTCACAGAAGAAACTCCTTATGCTCCTAATAGTCCTTACTCTGCGTCCAAAGCCTCGAGTGATATGCTTGTAAGAAGCTACTTTCATACCTACGGACTGGAAGTGGTGACTACCAATTGCTCCAACAATTACGGTCCCAAACAGCATGATGAAAAGCTGATACCGGTGATCATACGTAATGCATTGCAAGGCAAAAATATTCCTATCTATGGTGATGGTAAGAATATTCGTGACTGGTTGTACGTGCTTGATCATTGTAAGGGCATCGACCTGGTTTTTCACAAAGGAAAAGCCGGAGAAACTTATAACATCGGTGGGCGCAATGAGCGAAACAATAACGAAGTAGTAAACACCATCTGTGGGATCTTAGATAAGAAACACCCTAAGAATGATGGCACGTCCTACAAAGATCAGATCACTTATGTAAAAGACCGTGCCGGACATGACAGAAGGTATGCCATTGATGCTTCTAAAATTGAAAACGAATTGGGATGGAGTGCAGATGAGAATTTTGATACCGGCATTGGGTTGACTATTGACTGGTACTTGAAGAAGTATGCGGAGGTGATGCAGTAGCCACTTGGGAAGAACCCTCCAAGGGTTTGAAACCCTTGGAGGGTTAAGGCTGATCTTCAGACCTGACAGGTTTTGAAAACCTGTCAGGTCTCTCTTTAGTTTGGCTATTTTCTACAGTAAAAAACAGCAGCCTGA
>NZ_AMZN01000041.1 GCF_000331535.1 Fulvivirga imtechensis AK7
GGTATCGATGATGATTTCTTTGCCTTGGGAGGACATTCTTTAAAAGCAACAAGTCTAACGACCTTGATTTTTGACAAGCTGGACATAAAGATATCCATAAAGGAGATTTTTAAACACCCAACTATCCGAAAGCTAACAATGCAAATTTCAAAAGAGCAAGGTCAAAATGAATCGCTTGAATAAAATGCCATTGAGTTCTAGCAGTGTTGTATCACCAATTCTAAATCAATTAGTATAATGAACCTTTTCAAAATTTTTCAAAAGCAATCCAAACTGTTCTACTTCTCCATAATTATGCTCGGGGTGATCAGTAGTGTGATTTACAGTTCTATTTTGGTGTTTATCAACCGGACAGTGAGCGGAGAACCTCTTGATTACTTCCCCGAATATGACTGGCAGATATTTCTTGGATTAATTGCCATTTCATTTCTCTGTAGTAAACTATTCCAGAACTATATGGTGACGATCTCTAATGATATTCTTTTTGACATAGAGTTGTCAATTGTAAATAAGGTAAGACAAACTACCTATGAAACCTTTGAAAAGCTGGGTTCACAGCGCATCTATACTGCGATAAGCGATACAAGAATGCTCGGACGACTACCTGACGCATTCATCAACTTGATCAATTCATCTATAATTATTTTGTGTGGCATTGGCTATTTATTGTGGATATCACCAATCGGTGGTTTGTGTATTCTGTTCGTTATGGCTGCTCTTTTGACCTATTATGTGCTTAGAAATAACAGTATCGAAAAGGAATTGAATGTTGTGAGGGATCTTCATGATGAATACTACAGTTACTTAAAAGAGCTGCTTTATGGGTTTAAGCAAATGAAAATGAGCACCTCCAGGAGCAGGAATATTTTTGAAAAATTTCTTTCTTCAAACCGTCTAAAAGGAAAGAATATAAGCATAAAGGCATCCCAAAAATATGTAGATAATGAACTGACAGGTACTTATAGTTGGTATGTGGTTTTGGGAGCTATAATGTTTGTCCTTCCCACGTTTTCCTCTTTTGAGAACAGTCTGGTATCAGTATTTATTATGGTGGTGCTCTTTATGATGGCACCGGTTGCTAACCTGATCATGTTTCTACCTTTTTATACTAGTGTAAAGATAGCTCTGGAAAGAATATATAAGCTGGAAAGTGAATTGGACTATGAGTATGACACGTATAAGTCAGAGGGAGATCAATGCATTGATTACAATGAAATTACATTTGAAGAAGTAGTGTACAAGTATGTGGATGATCAGAATAAAGCCTTTACTATTGGTCCTTTGAACTTAACTTTCGTTAAAGGAGAAATCGTTTTTATAACAGGAGGTAATGGTGCTGGCAAAAGTACTTTTATCAATATTCTAACAGGGCTATATAAACCAGAAAGTGGAAGGATTCTTCTTGATGGATATGAGATCAACAATAGTGATTATGCAAAATTCAGGAATGGTACGTCTGCCATTTTTACAGACCATCATCTGTTTAATGAAAATTATGATGGCTTCGATTTAAACGCATTGAAGCTATCGCTCAACCGATTTATTAAAATGATGAGACTCGAAAGGGTTCTGAAGATTGAGGAGAGCAAAGGAATTATAGAAAATAAACTGTCTAAAGGTCAGCAGAAACGTTTAGCCTTAATTTATGAACTGATGGCAAACAAATCTTTGCTGGTGCTGGATGAATGGGCGGCCGAGCAAGATCCTCAATTTAGAGCATATTTTTATCAGGACTTATTGCAGGAATTAAAGAAAATGGGAAAGACGGTTATAGCTGTTACACATGACGATGAGTATTTCCATTGTGCTGATAGGGTAATAAAATTTGATTATGGTAAAGTTACAAGCGATACCCTGATGAAAACTGAAGTATTAACAAGCTAGTGTCTGTTTGCGGGCTGTCTATAATTAATTAGTGTAATGAGTAGCAGGAATCACCACACGCCCCAAGGCTTTGAATGTAATATGAGATTATAGCTCGCTACCAAATTTTAATCTGTAATGGAACAAATACAAATGTTTTGCCTGCCATTTGCCGGAGGTAATAAATATTCCTTTGGAGAATACGAAAGGTTCGCTCCTGAATTCGTTGAAGTTATTCCGGTTGAACTTCCAGGCAGAGGTTCAAGGGCTGATGAGGCACTGCTTACCAACATATATGATCTGGCTGAAGATGTTTTTTTCTCTATCAAAAATAAACTTGATAAACCATATATACTTTACGGACATAGCATGGGGGGGCTGCTGGCATATCTTACAGCCAAATTGATCATTAAAAATTTTTCATCAGAGCCACTCCATATGTTTATCACAGGATGTACGGCCCCATCAACACGTGATAAAAGTTATTTACATCTGTTATCAAAAGAAGATTTCATTAAAAAGTTAAAAGAGCTTGGAGGTTGCCCGGAAGAAATCCTTAACAATGGAGATATATTAGACTTTTTTGAACCTATCATCAAGGCGGACTTTCAGGCTGTTGAGTCTTTTGAGTATCAGCAAACTACTCCCTTTGATATTCCCTTAACACTCATGTTTGGAATGAGCGAAAAGGTTACCCAATCGGAAATGAGGGAATGGCAGAAAGAAACAACGAGGAGTATTGATATTATTCAGATGCCAGGAGATCATTTCTTTATTAACCAGTTTGGTTTTCAAATAATAAAAGTAATAGCAAGGAAAATCAGTAATCAATTACAGAAACTATGAGTAACAAATTATTCTACCTTAAACCGAATGTAGTTCTTGAACCATTATTTGACAGATGGTATGCCTGGGCGCATTTAATTTCACCAGCTACTGCCTCCATGAATATAACAGGTAGGCATCTTAAGATTATGAATTCTTATATACAAGCGCCACAGATTCATGCTGCTGCTGTAAAGAATCCTAAAATGCTTGGTGGGCCGTTTATGGATTTTGGAGGAAAAAGGGTGGATGAAGTGAAGCAACTTCGCGACCAGACGCTTGAAAAACAGGCTGATATGATTGAGTTTTCTGAGGCTGTCCATGTATTAAACAGGATGCTTAAGAGTAATGCTAAAGGATATGCTCTTGAAAGTCTGTATGAAAAAGTGCCTAATATATTAAAGGGTTATGTTGAACTTGTTTATGATCTTGATAATAACCCTTCATTTCGATTTTTTGAGCCGCTGTTATATCAAAGTAAGTATTATAAACCAGAGTCACAGAGTATTGCACTTTGGCAAACCAATAATGATCATAGACCTTTCTGCCTGAGCACACCCCGGCTCAACGAGGATTACATGGTGCACCTCAATATTCCTTTTAATCATGAAGGAATAGACGAATTGTGTCGTATGAAGAGGAACCCCAAATCCCTGGAGCATGTAAAGTCTCTTTTAGGTATAGAAGAAAAGGATGAAGTGCTTTTTGAAAGTTTCTTTACAGAACAGGCGCCTCCCACCTATGACAAATATAATGGTGATAAGATCAGAATGAGATATTTTGGCCATGCATGTATACTTATTGAGACCAAAGACCTGAGTATATTGGTTGACCCTCTGATAAGCTACTATGGATACCACTCTGATGTTGCGCATTTTTCAGACATGGATCTACCCGATGAAATTGATTATATTCTCATTACACATAATCACCAAGATCATATATTGTTTGAAACTCTACTGCCATTAAGACATAAAGTAAAGAACATAATTGTACCGTGCACCAGAACAGGCTCTCTTCAGGATCCAAATCTAAAGCTAATGTTTAACGCCATGGGCTTTAATAACATCATTGAAATAGATGATATGGAAACTATTGAATTCGAAGACTGCCGAGTTACAGGATTGCCGTTTACAGGTGAACACAGCGACTTGAACATTCAGGCTAAGGTATGCTTTCATGTCAAGATCGGGGAGTTTTCATTGATATTTGCGGCTGATTCAAGAGTTATGGAACCTGAACTCTATCGACATGTGCATAAATCCACAGGAGATGTAGATGTTATATTTCTAGGGATGGAGTGTGACGGTGCTCCGCTCACGTGGCTCTATGGCCCACTTCTTACTGAAGAACTACCACGAGACATGGATAGCAGTAGGAGGCTCGCAGGCTCGGATTGTACGAAGGGGATGTCACTTGTTGACATATTTAGCCCGAAGGAAACCTATGTTTATGCTATGGGCCAGGAACCCTGGGTAGAGTTTATTAGTAGCGTAAAATATACAGATGAATCTAATCCTATACTCCAGTCAAACCAGTTAATAGAACAATGTGGTGCAAAGGGTATTATTGCGGAACGACTGTTCGGTGAGAAAGAATTACTGTATAATAAACATGTTTTGGAGACCGAAGTAGGTTGAGGAAATAGATCAGCCCATACGCTTTTAGAATATCCCTTTTTGAGGCGGACTTTTAAATCTTAAATTATTATGTATCAAACTGATTTAGAATTAAAATCATCTCGTTCTGGACACAAGAAATCTGACACCATTGCAAAAGTTATCCTGGTGGTTGATCTGGGAGATTTTGGGATAGGAGACTCAGTGGTAGCCTTTGGAAAGCTCAAAATGCTAAAATCATTTCTAGAAAATGCCTCAGTAGATCTGTGTACGAATGAAACACACTATGCTATCCTTAAAAATAATCCATTTATAGACAAAGTGTTTTTTGACCGGCAACAGGTTGATTTTGAGTATTATGATATAGCACTCATTTTTTCAGATAAAGAGCCGGAGTACTATGAGTACTTTAAGCAAAACCGTCAGGGTGTTCATAAAGAACATCGGTCTTCATTTACAATCTATTCTGTGTACAATGTCAATTCTATATTCCCATATTACTATGATTTCATGAAGTACATTCAGAGGCGAAATGACAATTCCGGCCAGGAACTTTATATATCCAAAGAGGAGAAAGATTGGGCTGAGAAGTGGTTTCAAGATGCGGGATGTTCTAAGCAGGACAAGGTTGTAGTACTACTTGATAACAGTTCGGGAAGAGAGAAACTTATTAATACAGATGTGTATTTTGAAGTTGTTAAATATTTTCTGAACATGAATAACACCAGGATCCTCATCTTTGATGAAAGTGGCCTAGGCAGGGAAAAATTCTACAGCGAATGGCTTCAACAGGATGTTTCGGAGAAATTTATATTTGTTAAAAATCCTTCATTGAGGGAAAACATTACACTCTTGGCTAGTGATTTTACAAAACTAATATTCGGACCATGTACAGGGTTATTGCATTGCGCTTCAGGAATTTATAACACCTTTCTTCGGAATAATGTTGATTTCCAAGATGTGCCCCTGATGCTAACCTATTTTGGGACACCTGTGGATGGCTTTGAAGTGAATGAATGGGATTGGTGGGGACAATCACTAGTGGATGCAATTTATGTCAGCCATGATCAGTCCAATAAAAAAACTATACAAAAATTAATGAGCCCATACTACAGATGCTCGCCATGCTCTGAATTTACCGCAGAGATGATTACAGACTACGTAAGCAAACATTATAAAGATAAGCTGACTGAGCTCGGATTAACTTAGTCAATAATTGGATTTACCCGGTAGTTTTACTGTCATCATTTATTATTGCAATATGAATGATAGCGACTAATCCAGCCCATGACCATTCTTAATAAAGAAATTACTAGTTGACCTAAAAAATAAAGTTATGAATAAAAAATTGATATTAATGGCATTGATATGCTTGAGTATTTGCTATCAGCGTGTTTTGAATGCTCAGAGCACGCAATTTAATATAACAATTGATCAAAATTTGAGCAGCGGCCCATTAACGGGCAACGTTTATGTAATGATGACCAGAGACACAACGAGTATGCCAATTTATGGTCCTGATTTCATCGCCCCTGAGCCATTTTTGGTAAGAAAGGTAAGTAATTGGAATACTTCTAATCCTATAATTATTGACGAGTCACAGCTTGCGTTACCTACCTCGTTAACAGCAATACCTAGGGGATATTATGCTATACAAGCAGTGGTTGATATTAATACAATTGAAAGGTCCTTTGTTTTTGCCAGTGGTAACCTGTATAGCGATAAAGTCATTACAAAAATTTCAGATGATGACAATCGGATACAAATAAGTATAGGCAACAAGTTTCCCCCTAAGGAATTTATAAACTCAGAGAATCTGGAAGGGGTAAAAGTTAATAGTGCAATATTATCAAAGTTTTATAATCGGCCGACATTCATGGAGGTGGCGGTAATATTGCCTCAATCCTATCACACAAGTAATATATCATATCCTACAGTTTATGTCATTCCAGGATTCGGAGGCACACACTACAATGACCAACTGGGATGGATTCAGGATGGTATTATAGAGCATTGTAAACAGCAAAAAATATATGTCGTACTTAATCCCGAGTCAGCATTGGGGCATCATGTTTTTGCAAATTCTGAAAATAACGGCCCCCGGGCCAACTCGCTCATTGAAGAACTAATACCATACCTGGAGAGTAAGTACAGAATGCATGCATCCCCAGAAGCTCGATTCCTGTTTGGCCATTCTTCAGGGGGCTGGAGCAGTATCTGGTTAATGGTAAATTATCCTGAATACTTTGGAGGAGCTTGGGCAACCGCACCAGATCCTCTTGACTTCAGAAGTTTTTTCGGGATTAATATTTACAGAGAAGGATCCAACGCTTTTACCGATGAACATGGAAACCTGAGAGTTTTGGAACGATTGCCAGTAGAAAATAAACCTTCGTATAAGTTACTTTCGGACCGGGAGCTGGCCATTGGTGATGGTGAGCAATACGGCTCCTTCGAAGCAGTTTTTAGCCCACGTGGAGAAGATGGCAAACCGCTGCGTCTTTGGAATAGGGAAACAGGGAAAATTGACTCTGCGGTTGCTGCTGCCTGGGCCAAATACGACATAACGCAATTGTTGAACAGCTTTCCGAAAGATGTTTTGAAGCGGTTGAATAATAAGATTCATATTTACGTAGGTGACCGTGATACCTATTATCTTGACCATTCAGTAAAAATGTTTCATGAAACCAGCAGCAAGTTGTTCAATATCTCAGTAAAATACTTTCCCGAAGAAGATCACTATACTATATTAAGTAAGGATGTATATGACGATATTGAAGCTGGAATGAATACTATCTCAACATCACTACCTCAGGCAAATAAATAACGAAAGGGGTGTGACTTTTTGTAAATATGTTGGTTATGTAGAAAAAATCCTAACCTTAAATTTTATTACAATGGAAAAGCTCTTATTCACAATTTTTATCGGACTAATTTTAACTACCACGACTATGGCACAAGAAGATGACAAGTACAAAGTGCATATCAAAGGCAAAAACGGTCGAATCGTCAATAAAGTCTACACCAATATGGACGAACTCAAGAATGACCCGCAGCTTAAAGACCTTGAGATAGGACACGAGGAAAACGGTGAGTTCCGATTTGTTCCGGACGAAAATAAGCATACATTTTATGCTGTTGAAAGACTTGGGGGAAACCAGAAATTCTTTATATATCAAACCTGGGGAAAGAATCAGGAAAATGAAGATAAAATGATGGTCGAACCGCCTGTTGCACCGGAACCTGAAGCTGTTGTAAACGCTAAAGCTGATAGAAACGGGATGGACTCACATGAGGATAAAGCCAATATCTCTCCACCAGAATTTGAAAAATTCCCAGAAGGAATAAATAATGATATTCTGACCGAGCTGATGCGAGATGACCTGATAGAGGACAAGGATCAGGTTAGATTAGAATTTATTGACGGATTGCTGAAAATCAATGGTAAGCAACAGCCCGATAGTATTGCTCAAAAGTATAGGCACTTGCTGAAGCAAAGTGGGATTACTTTTGATAATCAATTTGTTTATGAAGTAAAAAATTAATTTTAACTCTTAAGACTCACTCAGTTGAAGCAGGAGGAAAAAATGCCATAATCCTGCTTCAACTGATATAAGGCATACTTAAGCCATTATCGGGCTCCCCCAAATAATCAACAACATTTTGAATCTTTCTTACCACGTAATTTCATTCATTATAAATCCCAAATACTAACCCGCTAAACGTAAACTAAAGACACAAATGAACCATAAAATTATCCAGAGCTTCTGGAGTAAACCTTTCTTTGATGAACAGTCTTCTGCTGAAGAGCATAGGTTGAAAGGTGGATGGCCTTCGGAAAAATATAATTACCTTAGCTGGGCTTTTAGCTGTTTGCAACTCAGAAAGCACTACAATGATGTGGAATTGTTCACGGATGAGCGTGGTAAATTTTTACTAATAGATGAACTTGGTCTACCCTATACTAATGTAAGTACTGAACTTGATAATCTTAAGGACTATAGGAGCGACTTGTGGGCAATAGGAAAGATTTATACCTATAGTTTACAAAATGAACCTTTCGTACATATAGATGGTGATGCTTTTCTCTGGGAGTGCCTGCCTGTTGAGTTATTTGAGGAGCCACTGATTGCTCAGAATATTGAAAATGAGCCGATCATGTATGGTGAACTAATGGAAAAAATAAATGCTAAATTTACGGATATACCCGAACCGTTAAGAAACGTTGACATCACGAAAGGTCACATTTATGCTATCAATGCAGGAATAATAGGAGGAAGTGACCTAGAGTTTTTTAAGACTTATACTAAATACGTTTTCGATTTTATAAGTAAAAACGCTGAACATTTGTTTTGGATAAACTCTGGTCTGTTCAACTGTGTCTATGAGCAGCTTCTATTCTATAATTTGGCTATTAAGAATCATATCAAGATTGGATATTTATTCCCTAAGGTTACGACTATTCCGGAATATACCAAAACTTTCCGCTTGGTCGGTCACAAGACGAGTTATGTACACACCTTTGGTGTTAATAAAAAAAGCAAATTTTCCTATATGTTTCTAGATTATTATATGAGGACGTTGTATCCGGAATACTATAATCGTATAAACAGGCTAACCGAAACTGGTATAAACTGGGGTGGTGTTGATAGTTTTAAGCATTCTGCAAGTTCAAGGATTATGGAGACAGAACCACTAAAACTATATTATGATAACTTTATTGTAGATTTCATAAACATAGAATCTCCTTACATGACCACCGTATTCAGACTTTCTGATAGGACACAGATTATCGGAAAGGAAGAAGAAATTTCATTGAATATGGAGTTCACAAAAGAAGATTTTGCCAACTTCTGGAATAATTATGGTCAAGCTACTCGTATTCAAATCACCGGGGCTGAGGGCTTGAAAGTGGAGCTTATCCCTGGCGTTTACAAAATCATACTCGATCAATTTGATGGCAAACGCGCTCTTAGAGAGGTGATAAACAACCTCATTGGTTTTTTTCTTGGCCAGCAGGAAGAGATTATTAATTTGATGAGGGTTGTTACAGAAAGTGGTGATAACAATATACTTAAGTCGAATTTGGAATCAGCGATTAAGGAGAAGGCCTATGAATTTATTATTGATGAGGTAATAGTTGAAGACAAGTTATTAGTTTAACGTGAGTTCGATATAAAATACTTAAAAAAGGACAGTCATCCTATCCCGAAGGCTTTAAGGCTTTCGGGAAAAGATCTAAGTTGCCGGTAGTATCCTTGAACTTAGTAAGATTCTTCGTGCCTCCCCGAGGCAAGTTCGGGGACCTTAAAAAGAAGTTTTTTAGCTTATTTTTGGATACGAATACAATTTAATCGGTTCTACTATATCGAACTCACGTTAGTTTAGTAATCAATTGATAGTTGGGAGACGACATACCAGATTAAGGACATTAATTTGTGAAGCAGGTAACTCCTAATTTTTTAGTTCCTAACACCCAGTCTTTAAAGCTACTTTCACAGATGTCCGGAAAGCAGTCTATCTTATACGAGGTTAAGCTTTAAGTTATTTATTTAGTGGTAAAGAAAATAGCTTAAAAAAAACCCGGCCAACACGGCCGGGTCCTCAAATTAAAACCAACTAGACATTAAACATTAAAATTAACTTCCACATGCTTCGCATGCATCAGGATTATCAAGTGAGCAGACCATATCTGCACGATTTTGCTCTTCATTCGTTACTGCTTGTTGCTGGGCAGCGGGTTGTTGTTTGGCAGACTTATCAACCGTGAATTGAATTGCCGAAGCGGCAGCTTTTGATCTTAGATAGTACATGCCGGTCTTCAAACCTTTCTTCCATGCATAGAAATGCATCGATGTTAATTTTCCAAAGTTCGGATCCTGGATATGTACGTTCATGCTCTGGCTCTGACAGATATACGCACCTCTGTCAGCCGCCATGTCGATAATAGCTTTCTGAGATATCTCCCACACTGTTTTGTACAGGTCTTTAATATGCTGAGGGATCTCAGGTATATTTTGTACGGAGCCATTGGCTTCTATCAGCCTGTTTTTCATGCTGTCATCCCAAAGGCCCAGTGCGATCAGGTCTTTCATCAGGTGTTTGTTCACCACAATAAATTCCCCTGAAAGTGTTCTTCGGGTATAGATATTAGAAGTGTATGGTTCAAAACATTCATTATTTCCAAGTATTTGTGAAGTAGAAGCTGTAGGCATCGGTGCCAATAACAATGAGTTTCTTACACCGTTTTTCCTTACCTCTTTTTTCAGACTTTCCCAATCCCATCTACCTGAGTCGGGTGTTACACCCCACATGTCGAACTGGAATATACCTTTTGAGACAGGAGAACCTTTATAAGTTTCGTATGGACCTTCTACAGTAGCAATTTCCATAGAAGCCGTCATGGCTGCAAAGTAGATGGTTTCGTGAATGTGCTTGTTAAGACCACGCGCTTCCGGTGAGTCAAATGGCATTTTCAGCATCAGGAAGGTATCGGCAAGACCCTGAACTCCAATACCAATGGGGCGGTGTCTCATATTTGAGTTTCTCGCCTCTTTTACCGGATAGTAATTGATGTCGATCACCTTGTTCAGGTTTTTAGTAACCACCTTAGTGATCTCATATAGCTTTTGGTGATCAAATCTACCGTCTTCGGTAACGAATTTGGGCAATGCGATTGAGGCCAGGTTACATACTGCTACTTCATCGGGAGCAGTATATTCCACGATCTCGGTACATAAGTTACTAGACTTAATAGTACCCAGGTTTTTCTGGTTCGACTTTTTGTTAGCCGCATCTTTGTACAGCATGTACGGTGTACCGGTCTCGATCTGAGCCTCCAGTACTTCAAACCAAAGGTCCTGAGCTTTTACCTGTTTCCTGTATTTGCCTTCTCGCTCGTATTTTGTATATAATTTCTCGAATTCATCTCCATAGCAATCTGCCAGACCTGGAGCTTCGTTAGGACAGAAAAGAGACCATACATCATTGTCCTCTACGCGCTTCATGAACAGATCAGGGATCCATAGTGCATAGAAAAGATCCCGGGCGCGAAGCTCTTCCTTACCATGGTTTTTCTTCAGATCAAGGAAATCGAAGATATCAGCATGCCAGGGTTCCAGGTAAATAGCGAAACTTCCTTTTCTTTTACCTCCACCCTGATCCACATAACGGGCCGTCATATCAAAATTTCTAAGCATAGGCACAATACCATTGGAAACCCCACCCGTTCCTTTGATGTATGAGCCTGTTGCTCGCACGTTGTGTATGCTTAAGCCAATACCACCAGCCGATTGAGATATTTTTGCACACTGTTTCAGTGTGTCGTAAATACCATCAATACTATCATCCTGCATGGTTAGCAGGAAGCAAGAAGACAACTGAGGTTTAGGAGTTGCGGCATTAAATAACGTAGGCGTGGCATGCGTAAACCATTTTTCACTTAATAAATTATAAGTTTCTATGGCTGCATCGATGTCATCCATATGAATACCTATCGCCACCCTCATGAGCATGTGTTGCGGTCGTTCTACAATTTTGCCTTCCACCCGCATCAGGTAAGAACGCTCCAGTGTTTTAAACCCGAAGTAGTCATAGCTGAAATCACGATCATAAATGATAGATGAGTCCAGTAGTGCCGCATGCTTCTTGATAACCCCATATGCTTCTTTAGAAATCAGCGGTGCATTTTCCCCGGTTTTTGGATCTACATAAGTGTACAGCCTTTTCATGGTATTAGAGAAAGACTTACTGGTAACCTTATGCAGGTTTGAAATCGCAATCCTTGCTGCAAGTAGCGCAAAATCTGGATGCTTGGTGGTGAGTGACGCTGCGGTTTCTGCAGCTAAATTGTCCAGCTCCACAGTGGTCACACCATCGTAAATACCATTAATCACTTTTTTTGCTATGTCCACCGGCTCAATATAGTTCATGTCCAGTCCATAGCACAATTTTTCAATGCGGGCCGTTACTTTATCAAACTTCACGGATTCCCGTCTTCCGTCTCTTTTTATTACTAGCATGTCATGGGGTTTTTTGGGGTTATTAATAAGTTTAAAAAATTAAAAATCTTCGTCTAATGAAAACTTAGGAGAATCATCCTCCTTGTTACTTTTCATCACACCGGCTTTTTGGTAATCACCAACCCTCTTTTCGAAGAAGTTGGTTTTCCCTTGCAAAGAGATCATCTCCATAAAATCGAACGGATTCGTAGCTCCGTATACTTTCTCCCCTATCAACTCATTCAGCAATCTGTCTGCCACAAATTCAATGTACTGACACATCAGGTCTGCATTCATACCAATGAGGCTTACGGGCAGTGCATCAGTTACAAATTCTTTCTCTATGGACACAGCATCCTTAATTATACTAATGATCGTCTCTTGAGGTAACTTGTTTATCACGTGATTGTTATAAAGCAAGCAGGCGAAATCGCAATGCAATCCCTCATCTCTCGAAATTAACTCGTTGGAGAAACTCAGCCCAGGCATAAGACCACGCTTTTTCAACCAGAAAATGGAACAGAAGCTACCAGAGAAGAAAATCCCTTCAACAGCAGCAAATGCCACCAATCTTTCCTGAAATGAGCCTTCATCGATCCAGCGTAATGCCCAATCAGCTTTTTTCTTCACACAATCCATAGTCTCGATCGCATTGAAAAGCTTATCTTTTTCATTGGGATCCTTTACATAAGTATCGATGAGTAGAGAGTAAGTTTCAGAATGGATGTTCTCAATAGCAATCTGAAATCCGTAGAAGAACTTGGCCTCCGTGTACTGAACCTCAGCTACAAAGTGTTCCGCCAGATTTTCATTTACAATACCATCACTCGCTGCAAAAAACGCCAAAACATGTGAAATGAAGTGTCTTTCTCCATCAGACATATTGTTCCAATCTTTTAGATCCTGGCTCAGGTCTATCTCCTCTGCGGTCCAAAAACTTGCTTCGGCTTTTTTATAAAATTGCCAGATATCATCATGCTTTATTGGAAAAAGCACAAAGCGATTTTTGTTTTCTTTAAGAATTGGTTCTACGGCACTAGTTGCTTGATCACTCATCTTAACACATTTAAAATTAAAAAACTTTCGGCTTGAAAGAGAGGGAGGAAAATTTCCTGAAAATCTCTTTCGATATTGTTGATTTTTGTCCCAAAAATTACAAGGAAGTTTGGGATAGGCACTTTGGCCGGGTTGCAGCCAATAGGTCATACAAATATGAATAAACGAGGTTAAAAATCAAAGTTCAGAAAACGTTCTCATGATAAAGTGCAATTGTGATATTAACTATCTGATTTACAGCATAGTAACGTGTTGTTTTTAATTTTAACTTTGGCCATATTTCGCAGGAAAGGCGGTTTGATAAAAAATAAAAAGTTTTCCACATGTTCAAGCGGCTCATCCAACTATTCATACGTGAAATGCTGTCGTTTTTCTTACATGAATCTTACGACCCTAAAAGTCTGTTTTTGAGATCGTCGGGCAAATGTTTCAGGTGGGGTTCCTGTTCATTTATGAACCAGTCGGAAGGGCCGTAATAAGATGAACCTGTCACCGGATCGGTAAATTTTATGTAGTGACCCGATTTATGCCTGTTGGATAAAGCCGCTGAAATGGAGCTTCTTACTTTGCTTTTATTAAGAGCAGGTTCCTTCTCGATAATGAAGTCTACAATTTCCGAAGCAATAAATAATTTTTGCTTAAAATCTTGATAATAAGTGATTTTACGTGTCCAAGGCCATTCCGGCTGATATCCTTTTGCCTCTAGCTGCATAGGGCTATAGGGAGCATCATTGAAGATAGGCAGGCTGGTAAGTGCGCTTATATGGTTATCAATTTCTTCTATTTCTCTCCTAAAATCCGTAATTTTTGCTTCAAGAGCTTTCTTTCTTTCTCCCAATGCTTTGAGATAAAGATCGGCATACTTTTCAGGTACGTTTATCTTCATTTTAGATCTTGAAAGCTATTTAACGCAGATTTTTGCAATATATACAAAATATGCAAGCAGATCAAGCGAATGAAGCAAGCAAAGCAAGCGGTTGATGCATTTAAGGTTCACTGCAAGTAGGGAACACCTTAAATTATAATGTGAGTTCAGCGCAGGAGAAACAATCAAAGACAAGATCCTTTGCACCCCGTCTGGATGACCCCCTGTTTTGAAGCATTTTATATCGAACTCGCGTTAATATATGCTGCAAGAGTATGCTAGGACTTAAGTGAAATCATAGAAGTGTTTGTTAATTAATATAAATGATTTATCTTTGCAGTCTATTTTCAAAAAATATTAATAGTTACATGTACGCAATAGTTGACATAGCCGGAAAGCAGTTCAAAGTAACAAAAGACCAATTCGTATACGCTCCTAGGATGGAGGGCGAAGAAGGCGCTTCCGTAGAGTTCGACAAAGTGCTGTTGTTTGATGATAACGGTAAGGTCGAAGTAGGCGCACCAGTATTAAAGGGTGCCAAAGTAGCAGGAAAGATCCTGGGACATGTTAAAGGTGACAAGGTAGTGGTTTTCAAAAAGAAGAGAAGAAAAGGCTACCAGAAGAGAAATGGTCACAGACAAGAATTCACTAAGGTATTAATTGAAAACATTTCAAAATAATTAAACACCATGGCACATAAAAAAGGAGCCGGTAGTTCGCGTAACGGAAGAGAGTCGGAAAGTAAGCGACTCGGCATCAAGATTTTTGGTGGACAAAACGCTGTTGCCGGGAATATCATCGTAAGACAAAGAGGAACAAAGCACCATCCGGGCAGAAACGTAGGTATCGGTAAGGACCATACCTTGTTTGCATTGACTGATGGTATAGTTACTTTCAAGAAGGGACGCAATAACAGATCTTTTGTTTCAGTGGAAGCTGAGGCCTAAGGGAGTTTAACATTATAATTAAGTATAGGAAGCACAGGCGGAGGTCTGTGCTTTTTTATTTTAGAATTTTTTAAACAAACTAGTCCTTTTTGGGTTATGTGGTGACAAGAGTTCTCATGGGCCCTCAGATTTTTTTGTGGATAAGACTACCCACTTTGGGTGGGTTGCAGACTGACTTTACGGTAGGAAATTCCATAATAAGAAGTAACTTTTTAAAACTTAGGAATAATAAGAGAAAACATTTCACGATAATTCAAAAAGAACTTCTTTAAAATTTTCAGTTAGCCCGGCATTGTTTAATGCCGAAAATTGGATGAAAAAGATGTTAATCCTTGGTTTTTATTGAAAGTCATAATTTTTCGCACACGTTTGAAATAGAAACATGTATAATATTTTTTTTTTAGAATGATGTGGCTTAATTTGGGGGCGCGAACCCCCATTTTGGGTGGTTTATTATAATGTAAAATAACCTTAAACAGCTAATTATGAGGAAACTATTACTATTTATGGGTTTTTTTCTATTCTCATTTATTACATGGGGACAGGAAAGGACAGTTTCTGGGAAGGTAACGTCATTGGATGACGGTTCGTCTCTTCCCGGGGTGAACGTAATTTTAAAAGGTACATCTACTGGTACTGTTACTGATGTAGATGGAAACTACAGCTTAAGAGTTCCTTCTGACGGAGGTACATTGATCTTTTCATTTGTGGGTTTGTCTACACAGGAAGTTGAAGTAGGCTCCAGGTCAGTTATTGATGTACAGATGGCGACAGATGTTAAGCAGTTGAGTGAGGTTGTGGTTACTGCTCTTGGTGTTTCAAGAGAGAAGAAATCATTAGGTTATTCAGTACAAGAAGTAAATACAGAACAAGTTGCCCAGGCGTCAGAGCCAAATGTGGTTAATGCCCTTCAGGGTCAGATTGCGGGGGTTCAGATACAGGGTACGAGTGGTACACTGGGAGGATCTTCTCGGATCACTGTTAGAGGTTCTAACTCATTTTTGGGAGAGAACCAGCCGCTTTTTGTGGTGGATGGTATGCCTATTAATAACGACAACTATGCTTCAGTTGCTCAGCAAAGAGGATTCGGTGGCGGTGCTTATGATTATGGTAACGCTGCAGCCGATATTAATCCTCAGGACATTGCTTCAATGTCTGTATTAAAAGGTGCAGCAGCTACTGCCCTTTACGGTACCAGAGGTGCTAACGGTGTTATTCTGATAACCACTAAATCAGGTGCTAAGGGCAAAGGGATTGGTGTAGATTTTAACTCGAGTGTAACGTTTGACAAAGTTCAGAACCTTATTGAACATCAGCAAGTGTACGGAGGTGGTGCTGTTTTGTCTACGCCTAGCGGCTTTAACAGGTTTACAGAGGGAGGAACTACCTACTACGCTCCTGTGTATTCTAAAGACGGAGCATGGGGCCCTAAGTATGATCCTAATATGATGATCAGACACTGGGATTCCTGGGATCCTCAATCACCAAACTATGGGGAAACAAGACCTTGGGTAGCTCCTGCTAATGGATATGAGGAATTCTTTGAAACTGGTGTTACTCTACAAAACTCAGTAGCTTTTAACGGGGGCAATGAAAAAGGAAGCTTTAGATTAAGCTATACCAACCTGGATCAGTCCGGTACTATGCCTAATTCAGATTTGGAGAGAAATACGTTTAGCATCAACTCTAACTATAAGCTAACTGACAAGCTGACGGTAACAGGTTCCGGTAGCCTTGTAAAACAAGAAGCCAACGGAAGAAACGCTACAGGGTATGCTAACAATAACCCCATGCAGGGCTTTACCCAGTGGTGGCAGACACAACTTGATCTTGAGAGGCTGAAAAACTATAAACAAGAGGATGGAACCCAGTATACATGGAACCCAACAGGTATTACTAAAGATAATTCTGGTGAGCTTACAGGATTTGACCCGGCTCCCTACTTCTTTGATAACCCTTATTGGGTACGAAACGAGTATCTGCAGGAAGACTCTCGTGACAGATTCTATGGTAATATAGCACTTAACTATGAGTTGATCGATGGATTGAGTGTAAGCGCCAGAGCAATGACTGATGGATTTACCTTCAGGTCTCGCGAAGGGATTCCCTTGGGCGGTGTAGATCAGTCACGTTACGCTGAAACGGTAAGGACATTCACGGAAACCAACTATGAGGCAAAGATCCTTTATTCAAAACACATCAATGAAAATATTTCCATTAGTGCTATGGTGGGTGGTAACCTGATGTCTCAGGAAAGAGAGAGAAACACGGCTAACACCAACGGAGGACTTGCTTTGGATGGATTTTTCAATATAGCTAATGGTCTAGGAAATCCTACCGTAGAAACTAATGTTCAAAGAAAGAAGATCAATAGTGTTTTTGCATCGGCATCGGTTGGATTATTCTCTACGGTGTTTGTTGACCTGACCATGAGAAATGACTGGTCTTCAACTTTACCTATTGATGATAATTCTTATTTCTATCCTGCTGTTACTACCAGCTTTGTATTTACAGAGTTAGATGCGCTGCAGAACAACGACATCATTTCATTCGGTAAATTGCGACTAGGTTATGGTTTTGCAGGTAACGATGCTGACCCTTATAGGTTGAACAACGTTTATTCTCCTTTGCAGCCTAACTTTGGCGATAACCCCAGATATACAGTGCCTAACGCCCGTAATAACCCAAATCTTGTTAACGAACTTACCAAAGAATTTGAAGTTGGTTTAGAAATGAATTTTCTTCAAAATCGTGCCGGTTTTGAACTGTCATATTACGACAGAACTACCGAAGACCAGATTTTTTCTGTGGCCTCTTCAGCGACTACAGGATATACTTCACGCGTAGTTAATGCCGGAACTATGAAGAATAGTGGTATTGAATTGACATTGAGAGGTACCCCTATACAGACAGCGGATTTTTCGTGGGATATTAACGTCAATTTCGCTACCTATAACAATGAGGTTGTAGAGCTGGCAGAAGGGGTAGATAACATTATTATGGGTACTACCTGGGCTGCAGACGTAAGACTTCAGAAGGGACAGCCTTATATGGCATTGTTTGGACAGGATTTTCAGCGCAATGAGGATGGTCAGTTAATCATCGGTAGCAACGGTATCCCATTAGTCGAAGCCGATAGACAATACCTTGGATCAGCAATTGCTGATTATACAGGAGGTATCAGAAATGTGTTCAGCTACAAAGGTATAACGGCAAGTGCGTTGGTAGATTTCCAAAAAGGAGGTGTAATACACTCTACTTCACTTCAGTGGGCTGCTTATTCAGGCATGTTGCCTAAGACCGCTGAAGGCAATATCAGAGAAGAGGGCATGATCATTAATGGTGTTACTGAGACTGGCGAGAACAATACTGTAGCGGTAGATCCTCAGGTTTACTACCAAACTGTATGGTCTGTAGCAGCGCCTAACGTTTACGATGCAAGTTTTATCAAACTCAGAGAGGTCAGACTTGGCTACACATTGCCTCAGAGACTAATGGGTAACCTGCCTTTCAGAGATGTGACATTGGCGTTCTTCGGAAGAAATTTAGGCGTTCTTTACAGCAAGATACCTTACCTGGATCCTCAGGTGGTTACCGGAACTGGCAACGTTCAGGGCTTGGAGAATGCTCAGGTGCCTCCTACACGTTCACTAGGGTTTAACCTAAGCTTTAAACTATAAATTTTAGCAGAAATGAAGAATATATATAGATTATTATCAACATTTATTGTACTGCTGCTTTTAGGCGCATGTACAGATGATTTTGAGGAAACGAATACTGATCCGAATCAGCCAACAATAGTTCCTGCGGAAAACTTGTTCACCCAGGCGCAGTTTTCGCTGGCTGATCGCATGTGGGGTCGTGCTATGAATTTTGAGTTTGCAATGCTAATGGTACAGCATTTTTCTCAAAACGAGTATGCAGAAGATTCCCGATATAATCAAAATCCCTCTTCTTTCAATGTATCGTGGCAATCATTTTATGCCGCTGGTTTATTGGATCTGGATGAGGCCAGAAGACTGACTGAAGAAGATGAATCGCTGAGTGAAGCTGTAAGAAACAATAGACTGGCGCAGATAGCTATTATGCGAGTATGGGCATTCCAAATGATTACTGATATTTGGGGAGATGTGCCTTATTCACAGGCATTGCAGCCTGAGGAGTTTCCTAATCCCGCATATGATTCTCAACAGTCCATTTACAGCGGCTTGGTTTCTGAAATAAACGAGGCTATTGGCCGTATTACTCCTGGAGCTGCCGGATTCGGTGGAGGTGATATTATCTATGGAGGAAATATGGCATTATGGGGCAAATTTGCTAATTCGCTGAAGTTACGAATTGGAATGAGAATGGCTGATAGGGCTAGCTCTGAAGCCAACACGATTGTTACTCAGGCGTTGGGTTCAGGATTAGGAGTGATATCTTCTAATGCAGAGAATGCGGAGTTTACATTTGATTCTGATCAAAGACTCGCTAACCCATTCTTTGTAGATGCAATTACTCGTGATGATTTCGCCATTTCTGCGGAATTGGCTAATGCTATGGATAACAAGGACGATCCTAGACTTTGGGAATATGCAATGCCAAATCCTAATGGTGAAATTGTTGGTTTGCCGTATGGACTGACTGATGCTGCATCATTTCAGTTGAAGCCCATGACTTCCAGACCTCATGATAAAATAAAAGAGGCCACGGCTCCAGCTATACTGATGAGTTACGCAGAGGTGGAGTTTTTTAGAGCCGAAGCTATTCAAAGAGGTTTCGTTGGCGGAACTGCCGCAACTGCTTTTAATAATGCGGTTACTGCATCATTCACCCAATGGGGTTTGTCTGCCGCGGAAGCAGGCGATTACCTTGCTGCTAACCCTTATAATGCTGGCAATTGGAAAGCGTCAATAGGGTATGAAAAATGGGTGGCTTTATATACTCAGGGAATAGAAGCCTGGGCTGAACAGAGAAGGTTAGATGCACCACAGCTTGATTTACCTGCTGCTGCGGTTACAACTTTCATCCCTGTACGGGCGTTTTATCCTGCCGTTGAAGCCGAAGCGAATGCAGAAAACCTTTCTGCAGTAGGTTTCAACAACATGGAGGAAAATGTATGGTGGGATGTTCAATAATTAACTCTTGAGATAAAAAATATATTATATGAAATCATTAAGAAAAAATCTTCTTTTCAAAACCCTGACGCTATGTGGAGTAGTTGCTTTGGCAATGACTGCATGTGAGGAGGAAGATGGAAATGTTATAGATTATCGTCCCGGTCAGCACCTTGCGATTTCGGGGCCTTCAGCGGTTTATGTGGGTGATACAGATATTCGTTATTATATTTTAAATAATAGAAAGGATCTGGATCATAGCTGGTCTATTAATAATGGTGCCACCATTACCGAGGACTCTGAAAATGATGCGTTCGTGTACATTGACTTTATTGAGCCAACTGGTCATACTTTGGAGGTTTCTACGTCATCTGCAAGTGGAAGTAAGTCCATAGCAGTAGCATCCAGAGATGTGAGTTTCAGTGCTGATACTGTATTTGTAGAGGAAACTATAGTGAACGATACACTTACCATACCACTAGCTATTGGTGGTGGTTTCAATGGGGTGTTCGATGTTAGCTATAGCCTTTCTGGTAGTTTAGATGAGTCGCAATATGATATCGTTGCGGGTTATGAGAGCCCTTATACAGTAGATAAGTCAGCCAATAGCCATATTAAGTTGGTTATCTACCCTGATGCGGCTTTAACGGATACATTGGATGTTGTGCTAACGATTAACAGTATTACTCCTGTCATGGATAATGAATATGTTGCTGGGGAGGAACTTCAGAAAATCGTATATAGAGTAGTGGACGACCTGAAGGTGGCATCGATGGATACAACTACTGTAACTATTAACGATCCTGCTGATCTATATAGTTTCCCTGTTACGCTAAGCAATCCAGCGGGAGATGACGATATACTGGTGACCTACACTATCTCAGGTGCAGTCGGCGTTTCCGATGCGACCCCAACAGATGTGCCGAATACATTGGTATTCAAAAAAGGTATGACTGAACGAGCCATAAGTATATCTGTAGCGGATTCCGCATTTGATAATGATCAAACGGTGACCATAACACTCAACACTGTGGTAACAACGGATGGTGAGGCTAGTATTCATGAGGATTTGAATTTTAAAACTATAGAGATTGAGGAATAGGCATATTTCTTATCTATATAGATAGTAGTCTGAAATGGGGGCATTTGATCAATTGATTCTATGCTCCCATTTTTTTATCACCTGGTTTACTCATCACTATTTTTTTTAACGCATTGGTATTTAATTTTTTTTTCAGAACGCTACTAATAGCTTTAGTGTTATTTGTTAGCTATAACTTACCCGCACAAGACCAACATACCATCTTGATCGAAGAACAAGCGGAAATACTACTTTCCGATTTTTTTCGGAACACTGAGAAGGAACATGCGCTTCGCTTTTTCT
This sequence comes from Fulvivirga imtechensis AK7, assembly GCF_000331535.1. Lineage (GTDB taxonomy): Bacteria > Bacteroidota > Bacteroidia > Cytophagales > Cyclobacteriaceae > Fulvivirga > Fulvivirga imtechensis. Next base: position 21,659 of record NZ_AMZN01000041.1, read on the forward strand.
ATAAGGAGGAATGGATCGAGAATATCCGACTGACCGTAGCTAATGAGACAAACCTTTCTGATCTACTAAGTAACATCTTACCCCAATATGGGCTTGGGGTTGTCAACTATAAAAATAATTGGATCATAATAAACAGGTCTGCAACAGGCACAACCGATGATGAGAATCCGTTGGATGAGCATGTAGATTATGTTGTGGGTGAGTATAAACGTAATCCAACTGGAGAACCAGTTGAGTTGTCAGGTCATGTTAGAGATGGAGAAACAGGAGAGATTCTAATGGGAGTACAGGTAGCTACAAATGACCGTAAAAATGGAGTCATCTCCGATTTAAGAGGGTACTATGCTTTCATGCTACCAACGGGAAAGCATATTATTAATGTAGAATATCTTGGATATGAATCCAAAGAGCTTTTATTTGATTTACGTTCTTCTGGAACTGTAAATCTGGAACTATTCAAAAAAACCGTTCAACTTAAGGAAGTAACTATTTCGGCAACAGCCGATGACAATAATGTTAAAGGAATTGAAGCTGGAAAAGAGGTTTTCAGCGTTGAATCAATTAAAGCGTTACCTACTTTTTTAGGAGAAGTCGATCCAGTCAAGACAATTACATCTTTGCCCGGGGTGAGCGCGGTTGGCGAGGGTACTGCAGGTTTTAACGTAAGAGGCGGTGAAGCAGGCCAGAATTTGTTGATGCAAGATGGTGTTTTATTGTTTTCTACATCACATCTGTTTGGCCTTGTATCTACCTTTAATCCGGATATGGTTCGTGATGTTCTTCTTTACAAAGGAGGAGGACCGGCTAACTATGGTGGGCGCGTTTCTTCTGTATTGAATGTTAACCTTCGCAATGGTAATGATTCAAAATATAAGGTACATGGTGGATTAGGGCTGATCTCAAGCCGTATTATACTTGAGGGCCCTATCATTAAAAATAGAACGTCTTTTATAGCCGGAGGAAGAGTTTCTTATGTAAACTGGCTACTAAGGAAAGTTAACAATTCAGACCTAAATCAAAGCTCCGCAGCTTTTCATGATGTAAACGTTAAAGTTAATCATGTCATTAATAAATCGAACATCATCAATGTGTCGGCCTACAGTACTACTGATCAATTTAAATTTGCTTCCGATACAGTCTACAACTGGAAGAGCAACGGGGCCGCTATCAACTGGAATCATATTTATAATAAAAAGCTTTTATCTACTTTTCAATTTTCAGGCAGCAAGTATTTTAATGACGTGTTTATTGAAGAAGGAATAAATCAATTTGAATATTCGTCATCCATTTCAACGCTAAATGCCAAACTCGATTTTAACTATGAGTATTCTGTAAATAACAGAATTGATTTTGGACTTCACTCATTAGTGTATTTATTTGAGCCTGGAAAGCTAACTCCCGGTCAAAGCAACCTTAATACGGAACCCGAAAATTTGGATAGCGAGAGATCGGTGGAGAGTGCTGTGTATGTTAGTAACGAGCTATCCCTTACCCCAAGCTTAAGCCTCGTATACGGTGGCAGATATTCCATGTACACTTTATATGGAGGCACTACCTACACCTATAATGACGATGCACCAAAATCAGTGGATTCAATAGTCGATACTTTAAAATATGGGAATAGCGAGTCTGTTCAGACTTATGATGGTATAGAACCCCGTTTGTCACTTCGGTTCCTGATCAATAGTAAGAATTCCCTTAAGCTAAGTTATTACCGGACGATACAATATGTCCATCTTTTATCTAACACCACCGCGATATCGCCACTTGATTTCTGGAAGTCTAGTGGCTTAAATATACGTCCAGCTACAGGAGACCAGGTAACAATTGGTTATTTCAGAAATATGCTGGATAATACCTTTGAAGTGTCATTGGAGGGGTACTACAAAGAGGTTGAGAATGTTGTTGACTATAAGGATGGTACAACAATTTTGCTTAACGATAAGCTGGAAGCTGATCTGTTACAGGGTTTTGGACGCTCCTATGGGATCGAGTTTTTACTAAGAAAAAATAAAGGGTTGCTTACAGGTTGGTTTGCGTATACTTATTCTAGGAGCGAAAGATTGTTCAAATCCTCTGAGTACAAAGAGAACGAAATCAACAGAGGCAATTACTTTCCGGCCAATTATGATACACCTCATAATTTGTCGCTGGTTTTAAACTATAAGATCAGCAGACGTTTTGGCATAAGTGGAAATTTTACCTATTCAACCGGACGTCCCATTACTGTTCCCGTTTCAAAATTTAACTACGAAGGTATACCGGCGGTGTTGAATTTTTCAGAGCGTAATCAATTCCGGATCCCCGATTATCATAGGTTGGATCTTTCGATTACTCTCAAGAGCGGATTTAAAAAGCAAAAATCCATTGATGGAGAATGGGTATTTTCAGTTTATAATATCTATGGAAGAAAAAACCCATATTCAGTATTTTTTACACAAAGAGGAACAGCGTATAAGCTTTCGGTTTTAGGGAGTGTATTCCCGTCGTTGACTTATAATTTTAAAATTTAACAATTTAAAATGAGGCTAATAATTTTCATATTAGTTGGAGGTATCCTGGGGTCTTGTATCGAGCTTGTATCTTTTGATACTTCATCAGAGCCTTCCCGACTTGTAGTAGAGGCAACAATTACTAATATATCTTTTAACGATCGTTTGAGCATGCCGGTGATGCCAGAATACTTCACTGTTAAATTATCAGGCACAAGTAAAGTTTCTAACGAACGGGATGAACCTGTAACTGGCGCTGACGTTACTCTTTTGGACGATTTGAATAATAGCTGGACTTTCGAAGACCATGATAATAGCGGTGACTACGTGCTTTATGACCCTGACTTTAAGGTTGTACCTGAGAGAGTCTATAAATTAAAAATTACTACCAAGGAGGGAAAGATATATGAATCGACCGAAGAAAGGATGATGGTTGCTGATCCCATATCTCCATTACAGTCGAAATTTATTGAGAAGGAAGTAGTAAAGGATATTGCAGGGGAAGATCAACCCGTTCTCGTGCATGGCGTAGAGGGGCGGATTCCTGTACCTGAGAATACAGGTGAAGAAAAATTCTACAGATGGACGTATGAGGCTTCATGGGAAGTGCAGGCGGATCTACTAGCAGTTGGTGCTCCGAATAAGAGGTGCTGGATTACAAATCAGAGCTATTTTAAGGACTACGCAATCATTCGTAGTATTTCAGGCGGATATGTTCAACCACTGTTTTTTTTGGAACTTAGCGCAAATTCCAGAGTGAAGCATGAATTTAGTGTTTTGGTAACTCAATATTCACTGGGAAAAGGAGCATTTGAATTTTGGAGAAAAATTAAAGTACAGAGAGAGCAGGGTGGGGGTAGTATTTTTGATCCACCACCATTTGAAATTCCCAGCAATATTTTTAATACGTCAAATCCAGATGAGAAAACTTCAGGATATTTTATTGTTGCCGGTGAATCAGTGACCAGGTGGTTTATCAAACCTATAGATTTCCCATTTAACATTACATTTGATGATCCGTGTGCCCCTATACCAGGAGCGCCAAACATTCCTCCGGCTGTATGTAACAATTGTCTTGATTATCAATCGGGATACACATCTATCACTAATTTAAAACCTTTCTGGTGGTATTAAATATGTTCAGAATATTAGCATCAGCAAGCATCTTCGTTTGTAGTATTGGTCTTGGTTTCAGCAGCGCAAATCAGTACTTACATTTAGTTACGGATTCCCATTTTTACGTTTCTGGGGATGTGGTTAAGATTGGAATTATATGTAGAGAAACAGGTACGGGTAAATTTTCAGATGAGAAGTTACTCATCCGGCTTCATCTGGTGAATTCAGCCGGAGATGTGGTACTTGAAAAACGTATGATTATTAATGACCTTAACAAATCCGGGGAATTTGTTTTGCCTTCTGATCTGGTAAGTGGAAATTACACAGTATACGCTCATGATGAAAATGGTAAAGTCAATTCCGGACGAGTGAATATAGAGGTGTATGGTGATGATTATGAAAATACGATGTCCTCAGGGGAGCTGGATATAGATTTTAGTACAGAAACGGGTATAGGAGTGTTATTATTGGGCGAGGAAAATCATGTTGAGGTGTATATGAAAGATTCGCGAGGGAACGGGGTTTCTATCGTAGGAAAGGTTTATGATGATGCTAATTCCGTGGTGGCAGATGTCTCGACTGATGAAAATGGATATGCAAGATTTAAGTTTGTAGCTCAAAAAAGACATTATACGATGCGGTTTGTGCATAAGGAAGATTTAAAAGAAGTGAAGTTACCCTTGGCAACTAGCAATGCGGCCATAATTGGAATTAGCGAAAATGGAGGCAGATATATTGTTGAAATATATGGTTCAAAAAATAGTAATCAGAGCAAAGGAAAAGCAACTTTAACAGAGTTTTTGAATGATTCTTTGGTGTCGGAATTAGAACTTGATATAAACGAGAAAATTAAGATTATGAGCACTTTGCCTTCTCATGTGGTTGGGAAGCTTATGTATATATTAAAGGATTCAACGGGGCAAATCTTAGCCAGGCGCGAAATTGGAGAACCCTTAGAGAATTCTTACTTTGATATTTATTTGGATAAGATAAAGAAGAGAAGGCAACTTGTTCAGGCTTCCTTACATGTAGACAGTGAAAAGATCGATAGGAACTCTTTAGTTTTAGTAAAGATTTTTGATAAGGAGTTGAGTACAATACCAAGACCAGGAAAGCCGCTGTCGACTAAACAAAATCGAAAACCAGAGCTAGTGCTGAAGCCACCTGTGGATGATCCAACATCGAAAATTTCGGTTTATCATTTGGAGCAACGTTATGCAAAGGAGTTTTATCTTGAGCGAGCCCAAATCTTGGCCGATTGGCTTCGGGAAATGGAAGGAGACGGTACAATTTGGTCGGTTCAGTTCGATAAGGACGACAGGGTGCTTGGCGATGTTGAGGTTAAACTTAACTATAAAACCTCCTATTCATATGATCGTAATGACATGCTCTTGAGTAACAAATATGACAGAATGGTTTCACTGGCAAGAAAAAGATTATTAATTAGGAAAGTGTATCTGTCAGATAACAAGCATGCCTTAGAGGCAGATCTTCTGGCTGGTACCCCTGATTATTCTATTCAACTATCTCAATATCAGACTTTGCCTACTGTGGAAGAAACCTTGAAGGCAATAGTTCCCAAGTGTAGAGTTGTAAGACATAAAGGACAAAAGGAACTTAGAATAGTACCAAAAGAAAGTAGCCACCGATATGAAAGAAAGCCCTTTATATTGATTAATGGTATTCCGACCTTTGATGGTCGATTTCTTCTTGACTTGAATGTTAATGATATTCAGACAATTGATTTATTCAACTCTGCTGTTACAGAGGCGAGATATGGTACATTTGGAAAAAATGGAGTGATATCCGTAGATCTGAAACCTGAAGCTATGAATCCATTAGAGCCGCTCTGGGAAGAATTTACCAAAATTGAAGGTATGAATAGACAAGGTATCGTACTTCCTTCTTCTGTTGTTAATAATGAAGCCCCTGATCTGCGATGTACGTTATATTGGAGTACGAATCTTAGAGTTAATGATACCGGAAGAGTTGATTTTGAGTTCTATTCATCTGATGTAGAAGGCAACTATGTTATATATGTAGAGATTATTGCTATTGACGGCAGAACTTATACTTTACGAAAAGAATTTTCTGTAGAGTATCGTTAAAATAAACTCAACCCCTTCAACTGCTCAATAAAATGCATGATCACCTTCGGGTAAATGAGAATAGTAAAGGCGATTCCAAATAGTCCTCCATAAAGGTGGGCATCATGATTAATATTGTCCCCTTCCCTTTTTCCCATGTAGGCAGAGTAAAGCACATACAGAGCAGCCCAAACAATACCGGGAAGGCCAAGGATGCCATAAAGGTACAGTTTTTGAGCAGGGTCGAACAGTATAAAGCTAAAAAGCACTGAGGAGACTCCTCCGGATGCTCCAAGAGCATTATAGTAAGCGTGATCTTTATGTTTTAAGTAGGTAGGAATGTCCGATACAATAATTCCCAGGATATAAAGGGCTACAAATAATACCGTTCCTGTTGTACCGTAAAGCGCTGTAAACACATATTCTACCTGCTCCCCAAACATCCAGAGTACCAACATGTTGAAAAGCAGATGGATAAAATCATTGTGAATAAACCCGGAGGTTACAAACCGGTAATACTGCTTGTATTTATTGACGCTGTACGGATTAAATATCCACTTGCGCAGAATGTCCTGCTTTTGCCAGGCATAGAGACTGGTCAGTACGGTAATAATGACGAGGATTAGGGTAACAGACATAGGAAAGTGTTAGAAAAGCAGCCTGGAGTGATATCTTACACTCCAGGTTGTTAAATTTAAGTTAGATATGAAGGGGTCTGTTGGCAGTAGCTGCCAGACATGCTTCTTTTACCGCTTCCATATAAGTAGGGTGCGCGTGCGACATTCTGGCCACATCTTCAGCGGCAGCCCGGAATTCCATGGCTGTAACCCCGGCTGCGATCATATCTGCAGCGCGAGCACCTATGATATGCATTCCAAGGATCTCATCAGTAGCTTTGTCTGCGAGTATCTTCACCAGACCGTCTAAATCCATACTGGCTCTGGCCCGACCCAATGCTTTGTAAGGGAATTGTCCCACTTTGTACTCTCTCCCTTCGTCTTTGAGTTCTTCTTCTGTATATCCTACACTCGCTACTTCCGGCCACGTGTATACCACACCGGGAATGAGCCTATAGTTGATATGAGGCTTTTGTCCAGCCAACTGTTCGGCTACGAGTACACCTTCTTCCTCAGCTTTGTGCGCAAGCATGGCCCCTCTTATCACATCGCCAATGGCGTAGACATTGTCCACACTGGTTTTTAGATGTTCATCTACTTCGATACGGCCACGATCATCGGTTTTAAGGCCAATGTTCTCTAATCCCAGACCATCTGTATAAGGTTTTCTACCTATGGCCACTAGGCAATAGTCTCCCTTAATTTCTACCTCATTGCCTTTTTTGTCCTCTGCTTTCACTGTCACCTCTTTGCCCTTGCTTTCTACAGAAGTGACCTTGTGACTTACTTTAAAGTCTATACCAAGCTTCTTGGTAGCCTTTGTGAGCTCTTTTCCCATTGTACTGTCCATAGTAGGAATGATCCTGTCCATGTACTCCACTACCGTCACCTGGGAGCCTATTCTGGCATAAACAGATCCCAGCTCCATGCCGATAACACCACCACCGATCACGATCATATGCTTCGGAACTTCCTTCAGTTCAAGGGCCTCTGTACTGCTGATAATCCGTTTTTTATCAATTTTGGCAAAAGGAAGATCAGCCGGTTTAGAGCCGGTAGCAATAATAACTTTGTCAGTTTTTATCTCAGTAGGGTTCCCCTTCTCAGGGGTAACTTTAATGGTGTTTTTATCTATAAATGATCCCACGCCATGATGAACATCTATTTTGTTCTTTTTCATCAGGAAAGCGATGCCGTCAACATTTGACTTGACCACATCTGCTTTTCTTTGGATCATCTGCTTCAGGTTAGCTTTAGGCTTACTGATCTCTATACCGTGATCCTTAAAGGTGGTCTCGGCATTATGGAAATGCTCAGTTGAGTCAAGCATCGCTTTTGAAGGAATACAGCCTACGTTGAGACAGGTACCTCCCAGGGTATTGTATTTTTCAATAATGGCCGTTTTAAAGCCCAGTTGTGCGCAGCGAATAGCCGCTACATATCCGCCAGGTCCCGAACCTATTACTGTTACATCGTATTGCATAACTTAAGTATTTATAAATTCTTTTAATTTTTTTAGAGCTTCTATTTCCCTGTTTTCAGAAATCAATTTGTTGAATTTGTCAAGATTACCATTGATAACCCTCTTCAGTTCTTTGGAGGTATTGGGCAGAAAATAGGCAGAAAGATCAATTTTGTAAGTGTTGCAAGTATACATGACCCATTCTTCCAAATATGGTTTGATCATTGCGAGCCTATTGGAATTTTGATCATCGATATATTCGATTAAATTTTTGTCTTCAGATCTCTTTCTCAATCGTTTCAGGTAGGAGGGTTGGGGAACCAAAGGATCTTCGTCAACCATTCCTTTTACATTTTTGTTTTTAATTAGCCTATTGCAAACCTTACCTTTACTCCCCTCTATACGTATATTCCTATTCGCAATACCTATTGACTTCAGAGGTATCTTATCTGGTTTTCCTTCAACAAAAATCATCTTTCAATAAAGCTATCAAAGTTGAAGAAAATACTTGAAGACATATCTATTATTTCCGTTATCTCCGACTCCTTTTCAAGGGGGTAAACCTTTGTTTCATAATCTTTTAACCAACAAATATTTACTTGTAAGTTCGCGGTAGGAACTTTTTCCACTATCGTCTCCAGTAAATAAGGATTATGAGTAACTATAAAAAATTGATTTGTTTCATCAATAACAATTTTTTCCGCAAGATCTTTAGTGTAAAATGGAAATGTATGGGCTTCAGGCTCCTCCAGTAGTAGCACAGCATCCTTATTAGTTTCAATAGCAGCCGTATAAAATATGATACGTTTAAGAGTATCTGATATTGTTGAATAAGGCAGAGAGTAAGTAATTTCATCGCTCTCTTTATATATCTCGATTTGATTCTCTGCTGGCTTAACAACCAGCTTGAAACCAACGCTTTTGATCAGAGAACTCACCAGGTTTCTTACTTCTTTATTTGTTTGAAGAATACTATCAAGATTTTCGCCAAATGGCTGGCTCAAATATGTGTAGTCCCTGTTTACAAAAGCGATATCTTCTTTGTATTTATAATATCGTATAGCTTTTAGCTGCAATTCATTATCGTTGTGCGAACTATTTTGGAGTTTACCGTTAAGAAAGAAACTTGAACTGAATGGAGAAGCCCCATTCTTGTTTAGATATTCAAGTTTTAATTGTTGATTCTCTACCTTTCCGATAATTTTTTGATCATCTGCACTTATTTCAATTTCCTTGGCAAGGTCAAAATCATAAAAGAGATTTATTAAATTATCAAATCTTATGAACTCCCGAAGATTTTCTCTTCTATTTAGAAGAGAAAGCGCTTCCAAAAGATTGGATTTGCCTACATTCGGTTCACCAAGAAAGAGATTGATCTTTTTACAGTTAAGATCAACCTCTTTTAAGGATTTGAAATTCTTTATTTTGAGGTGCCTGATCATTCGTTTTATTTTAAACGCCTAACATCAGTCGTGTAGGGTCCTCCAGCAACTCTTTTACCCTCACCAGGAAGCTAACCGATTCTCTGCCATCGATGATCCTGTGATCATAAGATAGCGCTACATACATGATCGGGCGTATCTCCACCTGACCGTTGATGGCTACGGGTCGTTCCACAATATTATGCATTCCTAAAATTGCTGACTGAGGCGCGTTGATAATAGGGGTGGAGAGCATAGAACCAAATACACCTCCATTGGTGATGGTAAATGTTCCTCCTGACATCTCTTCGATAGAAAGCTTACCATCACGCGCTTTTCCTGCAAGTCGGATAATCTCACTTTCAATACCCTGGAAGTTCATGTTTTCTGCATTCCTGATAACCGGAACTACTAATCCACGAGGTGTGGATACAGCAATGGAAATATCACAGTAATCGTGGTATACCAACTCTTCTCCATCAATGGAGGCATTGACTGCAGGCCATTCTTTCAAGGCCTGACAGCAGGCTTTTGTAAAAAAGGACATGAAGCCCAATCCAACACCATACTTCTCTTTGAATTGGTCCTTGTATTTTTTTCGAAGATCCATTATTGGCTTCATGTCTACCTCGTTAAAGGTAGTAAGCATAGCCGTTTCATTCTTCACAGATACGAGCCTTCTCGAGATAGTTTTTCTCAGATTGCTCATTTTCTCTCTGCGCTCATTTCTTTCTCCATAAACAGCGGGGGATGCTTCTGGCTGAGCTGAAGGTTGGGTTTTTGCTGACTGTTCAGCTTTCTGCGCCCTTTCGGCATCCTCTTTGGTTACCCTTCCACCGACTCCGGTGCCCTTTACATCCTGAGAAGAAATGCCTTTTTCATCAAGGATTTTTGCTGCAGCGGGAGAAGGGTGACCCGCGGCATAAGAGGTTTGATCGTCTCCACCGGCCTTAACAGGCTCTGCACTACTTGCTTTAGCCGTTGCTTTTTCAGCAGGTTTGCCTTCCATCACTTCTATTTTGCATAATAATGCTCCGATCTCCAGCGTGTCGCCTTCCTTAGCTACTGTTCTCAAAATACCATTTGCTTCTGCAGGTAGCTCGAACGTGGCTTTATCTGATTCAATTTCTGCTATAGTCTCATCCAATTCAACAAAATCACCATCCTGCTTAAACCATGAGGCCAAAGTGACCTCTGTAATGGATTCTCCGAGTTCGGAAACGTGCATTTCTTTTATCTCTCCCGTCTTTTTCGCAGTAGAGGCCGATTGTTCTTCTTTTACAGGTTTGGCGGAGGGGGTTTCCTCTTTAGAGGCAGCGCCATTTCCGGAGGATTTGGCATCTGTATCTATTTCGGCAATTACCGATCCTACTTCAACGGTTTCGCCTTCCTGTACTTTTATCTTGAGGATCCCTGAAGCTTCTGCCGGAAACTCCTGAGTAGCTTTGTCCGTTTCTATTTCAGCAATGATCTCATCCTGCTCTACATAATCGCCATCGCCTTTAAGCCATGCTCCGATAACGACCTCGGTGATTGACTCACCTACTTCAGGAATTTTAATCTCTAAACTCATTGATTTGGTGTTTAAATTTCTTGATTATTTTTCAAATGCTTTTTCAACTATACGACTCTGCTCAATCTTATGCACCTTGGCATACCCCGTAGCCGGTGAGGCACTAGCTTTCCTGGAGATAAGTTCAAGGTTGGTGTCACTCATAAATCGTAAAACGAATGACCAGTAGCCCATGTTAGCCGGTTCTTCTTGTACCCATACCAGTTTGGCGTTTTTGTATTGCTTCAAAAGAGCATCTACCTGCTTTTTAGGGAAAGGATAAAGCTGTTCTATTCTTACTATAGCAACATCTTTGATCTTTTTCTTTTCCTGCTCCTCCTGCAGGTCGAAATAAATCTTACCGGTACATAACAACACTTTTCTTACGGATTTTGCTGTCGCATAATCATCTCCGATCACTTCACTGAATTTTCCTTTGGTAAAGTCATTCATCGGGGACACTACTTTAGGGTGTCTTAGCAATGATTTTGGAGAAAATACCACGCAGGGTTTTCTGAAATTCCAGGTAAGCTGCCGTCTGAGCAGGTGGAAGAAGTTTGCCGGTGTAGTGATATTAGCTGCAACAAGATTTTCCTCCGCAGCCAGTTGCAAAAATCTTTCTGGTCTGGCATTCGAATGCTCAGGCCCCTGACCTTCGTATCCATGTGGTAACAACATTACAAGGCCATTCATCCTTTGCCATTTGGACTCCGCACTGGTTATAAATTGGTCGACCATCACCTGGGCGCCATTAGCGAAGTCACCAAACTGGGCTTCCCAGATCACCAGAGCATTGGGAGTAGCCATGGCATAACCATATTCAAAGCCCAAAACACCAAACTCAGAGAGTAAAGAGTTGAAGATCCTGAATTTCTGCTGGCCCTCCTCAATATGGTTCAGGTTGCAATAAGGTTCATTGGTATTGGCATCGAAGATATAGGAATGTCTGTGAGAGAATGTGCCCCTTTTTACATCTTGCCCGGACATACGTACCAGCTTTTGCTCAAGTAGGAGTGAGCCATATGCCAATAGCTCCGCATCTGCCCAATTAAGCTCTTTCTTTTCTAAAAAGCTGGCTTTACGGTCTTTTATCAGCTTCTCTATCTGCTTGAGTGGTTTAAATCCTTTAGGTAATGTAGTTAAGGCTTTCGCTACCTTGTCTACTACCTTTTGATCAATAGATGTATCAGGTGATTGCTCGAAGTCTTCCGGCTTGGCTCTCTTTAACTGCTCCCATTCTTCTTCAATCTTTTGAGGCTTGTAAGGCAGTGGTTTTTGTTTAACATCATTCAGCCTGTCTTGAAGCAGATCCCTGAATTCTTTGTCCAGTTTCTTAGCCTTTTCCTCATCTATATCACCGCGGTCTATCAGAGTTTTGACATAGATCTCACGCGGATTGGGATGTTTGGCAATAAGGTTGTAGAGCTTAGGCTGAGTGAATTTTGGTTCGTCAGCTTCGTTATGCCCATGCCTTCTGTAGCACAGCAGGTCAATGAAAATATCTTTTCCAAACTTCTGATTATACTCAACAGCCAGCTTGGCGGCAAAAACTACAGCTTCCGGATCATCACCATTGATGTGGAGTACGGGAGCATCAATGATCTTCGCTACATCAGTACAATAGATACTTGATCTTGCATCATCATAGTCTGTTGTAAAACCCACCTGGTTGTTGATCACAAAATGCACAGTACCACCACTGGTGTAGCCCTCCAACTCCGACATTTGAATGATCTCATACACAAGGCCCTGTCCGGCTACCGCAGCATCACCATGGATAAGGATAGACATGGCTTTTCTGGTATCCCCGTCATACTCGTCATCAATTTGTCCTCTGGTGTAACCTAATACTACAGGATCGACAGCCTCAAGGTGCGACGGGTTTGGAGTTAGTTTAACATACACGTTCTTATCTGTGGATGTTTTAATGCGGCTGGAATAGCCAAGATGATATTTAACATCACCATCACCCATGGTCAGATCGGGGTCAGTTGTGCCTTCAAACTCACTAAATATCTCTTCATAGGTTTTACCCATGATATTTGCCAGCACATTCAGGCGGCCACGGTGTGCCATTCCTATTACCACTTCTTTTACATCAAAGTCAGCCGCTGTATTGATGATCATATCAAGAGCAGGAATAGTATTCTCGCCACCTTCCAGTGAGAAACGTTTCTGCCCCAGAAATTTAGTGTGCAGGAAATTTTCGAAGACAACAGCCTCATTCAGCTTTGACAGGATGCGCTGCTTTGTAGCATTGTCAGGGGTAGTGTCTACTGCTTCTTTCTCACATTTATGTTTGAACCAATCCAGGATCTCCGAATCCCGGATATGCATATATTCAAAGCCGATATGGCCCAGGTATATTTTTTCAAGTCGTTCAACAATCTTTCTTAATGGAGCCTTTCCTACTCCTACTACAGTGCCTACTTCAAACTCTGTGTCTAAATCTTTGTCAGACAGCCCGAAATCGTCTAGCGAGAGTTTTACATTATGATCCCTGCGTTGACGAACGGGATTGGTGTCTGATTTAAGATGCCCTCTTGAGCGATAAGCATGGATCAGGTTACGCACCTGAGTTTCTTTGAACGACACTCCTTCAGTTACAGGGTGACCATTTTCACCGTACTTTTGAAGCGAAAATTCAAAACCTTCAAAAAATTTGCGCCAGGACTCATCCACTGAAGAAGGGTCCTGTTGATAAGATTGGTATAGCTCATCGAGATAGTGACCGTGAGCGTTGGAGATGTAGGAATATTTATCCATTTTTTCTGAGTGCTTCTGAAATTACAAAACAAATGTAGGTAAGAATATTTCAATAAAAAAACCGCATAACCGCTTTAACAAATATTACTGATTTTTAGAGAGTTAAAATCGTACGGTTATGGGATAAAATTGGTACTACAAAAGGAACATTGTTAAGGTGCAAATGTTATTTTGTTGGCTTTGAGAGGAGTTTCGAATGGCAATGGATTAGTAAAAGATCATGTTCGTGGGTTCTTCTTTTCCTTTTTATTAATCGGATAATTCGTTTTAACAAAAATTACTCTATCTTTGCAGTCTTTTAAAGGACGGACGTGATCCGTAATTTTAAGAATTAACTAAAAAAATGGCAGTAAAAATCAGATTAGCCCGCAGAGGGCGCAAAAAACAAGCATTGTACGATGTAGTCGTAGCAGATGCGAGAGCACCACGAGATGGTCGCTATATTGAAAAAATCGGAAGGTACAACCCTAACACTGATCCTGCAACTGTAGAGTTGAATGAGGAAAAAGCTTTTGAGTGGGTGATGAAAGGTGCACAGCCTACCGATACTGTAAGAGCGATGCTTTCTTACCGGGGCATTATGCTGAAAAAGCATTTACAGATAGGTGTGAATAAAGGCGCTATTACTCAGGAAGAAGCAGATAAGAAATTCAACGCCTGGTTGGAAGATAAAGAAGGTAAGATTCAGGCTAAGCGCGACAAGCTGGCTAAAGCTGCTGCTGACAGCGCCAAAGCTAGAAAAGAGGCTGAAACAAAAGTGAAGGAGGCCAGAGCAGAAGCATTGAAGAAAAAGAACATTGTAGAAGAGGCTCCTGCCGAGGAAGCTCCTGAAGCTGCTGCCGAAGGTACTGAAGTAGCGGAAGCTGCTGACGAGCCTAAAGCTGAAGCCGGCGAAGAGGCGAAGGAAGAAACTCCTGCTGAAGAAGAGGGCAAAAAAGAGGAATAAACGCTATGAATGTTGATGAATGTTTCCAACTTGGTTACGTCATCAAGAGGCATGGCTTGAGTGGTGAGGTCAATATTTTTCTAGATGTTGATTTTCCACAGGAATACCAGGAATTGGAATCAGTTTTTGTTGAGATCAACGATAAACTGGTTCCTTTTTTTGTTGATTCTCTTATACTGAAAGGTAATAAGGCCATTGTCAGGTTTGAAGATGTAAATACGGTGGATGGAGCAGAGGAGCTGAAGGGGAAAAGATTATATCTTCCCCTGTCAAACCTGCCTCAGTTGGATGAAGGACAATTCTACTTTCATGAGATTATTGGCTACCAGGTGATGGATGCCGTGGTGGGTGCGATTGGCGAAGTTCGTGACGTATACAGCTCACCACAGCAAGACTTACTTGCCGTAGACCATGACGGGAAGGAAATATTAATTCCTATTATTGATGATATAATAGGAAAGGCAGACCATGACAAAAAAGAGCTGCAGGTAGCCTTGCCTGAAGGCTTACTTGACATATACTTAGATTGATCCCACCCATGCGAATAGATATTATTACTTGTCTCCCACGGTTGTTGGAGAGTCCTTTTTCAGATTCCATTTTGCTACGAGCCCAGAAAAAAGGACTGGTGGAAGTTTGTGTACACGATCTCAGGAAATATTCTACGGATAAGCATAAAAAAGTAGATGACTATGCTTATGGAGGTGGTGCGGGCATGGTAATGATGATAGAACCTATCGTAACCTGCCTAAGAGCCCTCCAGGCCGAACGCCAGTATGACGAGGTGATATATATGAGTCCTGACGGTGAGAGATTCTCTCAACGTATGGCAAATGAGCTTTCGATGAAAAAAAACCTGATCATTTTATGCGGACATTATAAGGGTGTGGATGAGCGGGTGCGGGAGCATTTTGTTACCAGAGAAATAAGTATTGGAGATTATGTGCTTTCCGGTGGAGAGCTTGCTGCGGCCGTAGTATCCGATGCGGTTATTCGCCTGCTACCAGGGGTGCTTTCAGACGAAACTTCCGCTCTGACGGATTCTTTCCAGGATGATCTGGTGGCGCCTCCCGTGTATACCCGTCCCGCTGAATTCGAAGGAATAAAAGTGCCTGATATTTTACTTTCAGGTCATGAGCAAAAAATTGAGGAATGGCGCTTTAAGCAATCTGTAGCCCGAACAAAAAATCGAAGACCCGACCTGCTAAGATAGTGAAAAGCGGGCCGGGGACTGTACTGCTACATACAATCCCTGATGAACCCCATACAAATCACCCCAAAATATCTTTAGAGTAACTTCAGATGATACGGCTTCCATTTGTTGTGATAACTTAGTAAGATCCTTCCATCGAAAGACTTAAAGCCTTCGGATGGGATGACCACCTATTTTCAAGCCATTTTATATCAAACTCACATTAATTGTTAATGGCTTCCTCTAAAGTTTCTGAGTACTTGATATCCATATTATGGCACTTAGCGTTTGGATATTTCTTGTTGATCTTTTCCTGGCTTATCCTGACACTTTCACGAAAAACAGAACTCTGAGGAAGAATTTTCCTATAGGTCTTTAGTCCATGTGTATACATTTTCTCTTTCCACACCACAAAATACCATTCCATGGAAGGCTGGTGGAATATTTTTAGTGTACGTTTGTCAAATACCAGTTTTTTAATGCCATTACTGATCACCAGGCTCCCGACATAATGAAATATATTTTTGAATTCATCATTGGTAATGTATGTGCCGGAAGCTTCTACCAGCACCGCATCAGCACTATTTACCAGGTATACATTTGCATTTTCAAAAGTGATGTCAAGGTTAAGAATTGGTTTCTGTAATGTACTCTCCATAAAGTTTTGGGGATTTATATCAACTTCTTTTAATCTCTAACAGAATGAATGATCATTTTGTTCAATAATCTGAATAATAAATTGAACAAAATAAAAAGTAATAGTTTTATATTTTTTCTTGTCGTACATGGATTTCCAAAAAGATTATTATATTTGCAGTCCGATTTTTGGAACAGATACTTTTTAGCGATAGAAATCATGAACGATATTATCAAATCATTGGAGGCAGAGAACAGCGAAAGAAGAAATTCATTTCCTACCTTCAAAGCTGGGGACACTGTTAACGTGCACGTAAAAATTACCGAAGGTAATAAGGAAAGGATCCAGCAATTTCAGGGTACTGTAATACAAAGAAGACACCCTAATACAAACGGTGAGACTTTTACAGTGAGAAAAGTTTCTAATGGTATTGGTATTGAAAGAATCTTTCCTTTGTTGTCGCCAAGCATCGAAAAAGTTGAGCTGGTAAGACAAGGTAAGGTAAGAAGAGCAAGACTTTACTACCTGAGAGGCAGACAGGGTAAAGCTGCCAGAATTAAGGAGAAACTATAATATTCTTCTTAAGAAGGAAATAAAAAGGATCGTCAACTTGGCGATCCTTTTTATTTTGTACTGGGACTGTCTCAAAAGACCAAACTCAAAACTGAAAGTCATTCTGACGGAGGAAGAATCCTACTAAGATCGGAAGTGCCTGCCTTATAACTTATTAGGATCCCTCGTTACCTACCAATGACAAGTTTTCATTACATGCTGATAGTCAGATAAT
>NZ_AMZN01000042.1 GCF_000331535.1 Fulvivirga imtechensis AK7
TACTGGTACGCATATACGCAACTTTTCAGCGAACTTTCAGTTTTTTCCAGTCTTTTCCCGAGCAAAAACAGATTTTTGCTAGGCTCCTATGTCCTCATTTTCAACATTTCAAGTAAAGCTCTCCTTCTCGTTTGAAGGGAGTTTAAAGATACCAATTTTTATTATTTGGGTCTGTTTTTTAGCTGATCTATGTATAATTCATAAACCTTTAACAGTACCACATTACCTCGAATAGACCTTGCTAATTCTATATACAGGTCATTTGTTGTACCTTGTGATTTTCCTTTCTCTGCTTCAGAGCTATATGTTTTAAGTGATTCTTTATCCTCACTGGCTGCATTTTTATTCCCGTACGTCATTGTTTCCCTTTCCTTAACCCTATCTTCTAAATACGAGGTGTCATTAACCGATATAAATGTTTGCAACGATATAATTAGTTCAGTATGATACTTTGATTCAAGGATTGGAAGAACACTCTTTATTTGTTCTATCAATTTTCGGAGACTATCAAAATACATCACATACTTTTTAACAAAAAATGGCCTATTTAATAAATAAGCCTTATCATACATATACTGGAGGTCATTAACTGTGATTTTTGATAAATCCTTTGGAGGATAGGGTCTTTCGCTTGTCATATAATTAAGATCATCTTTATATCTTTTGATATAAATTGAAAGAAGATTATCGGCTTTTAATACCCTTTTTGCTTCAAGTTTCTTTTCTTCCTTTTCACTTTCAATTCGATATAGATAATCAACCAAAACAACAGTCACTAGTACACCTAGTAGCTCCGTAAAAAGATTAATCCTATAACTATCGTCTAAAGGCAAAAAGTAAACAATCAAAGCTAAGAAGGCTACTGAGGCTGGAACTAAAAACCTAATGCGTGTTATTAATTTCATCCGGTTAAGTTAATATAATTCCCTTCTTGCCCCAACCCCACAACCCAAGCTATTGTACATAACATGCTCTTATATAAACTCCTCGGTTTTTTAGCGGCCTGAAGGATTTTATCTGCGGGTTATATAAGCATATTATATAAAATAGCCCCTGCAAGCAACCCTGTCCAGCCCTCCGGTACGCACTGCACCCGATCAAGAGCCTGCATTCTTACCGCACCAGTCACGTTATTATTTCATGGCAGGGCTTTCCCGTGGCTTGGATCATTTTTGTAGATGCTGCAAAAAATTGGTGTCTGATCTTTTAGCGGTATTTTTCACATCATCTACAAAAACGGCTATTCTTCCATCAACTCGAATAATGCAAGACAGCTTTTATGATAATACCTTAAACCTGATTCGTCACCATTACATAACATAGTTTTGTTGAAGGGAGTAAATTGCAATCTTCGTTCATTGTGACAATGTGGACATATAATTGTTTTCGGTAAGCTTTCATAGTACCTGGTACCGATGATCTTGCCATAATGGTTTATCAATACTTTTTTCATATCTCCAAGGTATAAAGGCAACTAAACTTAAATTAGGACGTGATAAAAAACCGTTTTTTTGAAGGGTAAAAGCCTGGACTACATTTTATAATTTGTCGTGATCTTTGAAGGCTTTTAGTCTTCAAAAAAATGCTGCGAGGCAACTACTTGCTTTCCTCTGGTGCTTCCTGGTCATGCCGCTGCTAAAGCTCACTGCCCTGAACCAACCGTTCAAGTCCTGCTGTCTAAACCTACTGGCACTGTCCCCCTGCGAGCCGCCTGCGAGTCCGAAGGAAGCCAGCCAAGGGGGAGCGAAGCGGCTTGGCTGTGTCTGACTGAGGCTAAAGGCGAGCACAAACAAGGGCTGTGGGTTTTTATTTTTTGCCTACCTGCCGGAGGCTCATTAATCAATCAAAAATAAAAATAGGAACAGCCGTGACGAGGAGCGGATAGACAGCAAAGGGAGGTAAATGCAAATCGGCCCTGTGTGTCGGCTAAATAGTGGAGCAAGCAAAATGATATGGTGATACCGCTGCCGCTCTCCTTTTCAGGAGTGCAACCCATCAGACAACAATCACGGTATCATTTTGCTTGTGGAACGGTTTAAGGCGTGAAGATTTGCATTTACCGGACTGTAGCCTGGCTAACGCACCGCAGGCACACCGCTTTACCTTAGTGCCGCCATTAGCGGCAAAGTGCGGTGGCCTTGTGCGCATTGGGGCGGCCATGTGCGGAAGGTTTTATCGTTCTAAATCTTCGGGGTTTCTACTGGTGTGAAAGACCGCATAAACTACTATCGTTTCCTTTTCTATGCCATATACAACTTTGTAAGGAAAACGTTTAAGTACAGCAACCCTTTCTTCTCCACTTCCAATCGGGTACAACAATGGGTTTTCTGTTATCCTGTTAAAATACCCTTCAAGCAAGTTTACAAACTCTACACCAAGACCTTCTTTTTGACCTTCATACCATGTAAAAGCATCACTGATCTCATCAGCTGCTTCTTCTTTAACCTCAAAATGGTATTGCATTATCCCTGAAGGCGCTTTTTTACTTCATCCCAACTGTAGGATTTGGATTCTCCTTTTTTATGGCGGGCTATTCTCTTATCCAATTCCTCACGCTCTGCTTCACTAAGCAAAAGGCCACTGGATTTATCTGCTTGCATCATTCCATAAACAAGTTGGATAAAACGTTCGTCTGCTTTGCTTATGTAGTCCTGAAGCTCTTTTCGTAAGATTACAGTGTTCATGGCTATTGGATTATCGTGTGATTGTAAATATAACATTTTCATTCTTACTTTTAGTTTCATTATAGCCCCCACACTTCTGCAGGGGCTTTTCTTCTGATTTTCTAATTAAACTGCTCTTTCCATTTCTTGTAATGTGCATGATGGAAGCACTCATTTAACCGCTGCAACGCAAAGCAGGTATTCTGGATATCGTATTGGCCTATCACATCTTTTTCAAGGTAATGGAGCAGGTAAACTGCTTTGGATAGTTCTAAACTTAACGAGGCATAATCACCTGCATAGTTGTTTTCTATATGCTCTTTGAGCTCGTGAAGATCTTCTGTGTTTAATCTTTTCATTTACTTGTATTTTGGAGATAAAAGAAGCCTTCGCTTAGGTTTCTCCATGCTCACAAGTAAGCATCTACAGTCGTTTCCTGGCTGCTAACCATACGAAGGCTATTTTTTAATCTAGGGATATAGATTGCTTGTGATTTGGAGTAAAATTATCTAATTCAATGCTTTTTGCCTATGGGCTTCTGTTTTTACTGTTCATGGCTTTATTTTTTATTCTTCTGGTTCATTCATCGGATGGAAGCGGTCAATATCCATTTGTAAACCTTCCATATCGTTTCGCAGGTATCCTTCAGTACTAAAAACCCGCCTGTGGCCAGCCATATATTGCACTTCTCTTAAGTTATATTGCTTGAGCCAATGGGTGATCACACTGGTTCGGATATGCCTTACTGATTGTAACTGTGGCTCTTGTTTACGTAAGCGCCTCATAAGGTTTCTTAATGATTCATTGTATTTTGCAAAGCCTGTGATCAGTAAAGCTTCACTGTTTTCCTGATTAAAATGGTACTGAAGTTCTTTTCTGGTTTCATTGATATATCTGTCCAGTTCTATAATCTGTACTGCTTGTAAAGCCAGATTACGGGCGGCATGGCTACGGCTGTTCCTGACGCTTATCTTTCCCGCAAGTACATCCACATCTTTTACCGCCAATCCTGCGAGTGCAGTAGTATCCAGTCCCTGGAAAACCATAAAGCCAATAGCGATCTTATTACGGATAGCGGATGCATAAGCAGTGTGTTTGGTTTTACGGCATCCTCTAATGTTAAAGTTGGTGTACAGGTTTTCTAACTGCTCCCTGCTAAGGACTGGATAGATTTTACGGGTACCTGAGCCTTTTAAATCCAGATATGCGGCTGGATTTTGGGTAATAATTTCTGCCTGAACCAAGGATTCAAAATAGTGGCGGATTGCTACCGCATTACCTTGTATGCTATGGGTAAGCAGGTTCTTTTTTTTCAGAACAGTTATATAGTCCAGCAACTCGCTGTAGGTGATATATTCGGTTTCTATGTGCTTACTTTCTGCCCATCTTATAAAGTGTTCACAACAACGGCTGTAGCTGGTGATCGTGCTTTTTGAACAACCTCTCTTTTGCAGGTATTCGGTATATAATTGCTGATTATCCATAGACTTTTTCCATTAAGTGGGTGTATATCTGTGTGCTTTCAAGTGAGTAATGCCCAAGGAACTGGGCTACTTTTTCCAGGCTCATGCCTTTGTAAAGCAAGTGCGTGGCAATACTGTGCCGCAGGATATGTAAATGCAGGTTCATTTGCCGCAAGGCTGCGTTATCGCTGTATTTTTGCAGTGTTTTTAACCGGCTGTTGAACGTACATCCTGTAAGCCTGCCGCCTCTGACACCCAAAAAAAAGGCTTCTTCTGTAGCGCTTTTAATGAACTGTGGGCGTGCTTCATATTGATAGTCCTGCAAATGTTTGAGGGTAGTTCTTCCCAGCGGCACAAAGCGGGGCTTGCCTCCTTTTCCCTGCCGTACTTCCAGCAGGCGGTTATCGTAGTGAATATCGGATAAGTTTAGTTGCTTGCCTTCTGTTCTGCGTAAACCGCAGTCATAAAACACCGCAAGCATGGCTTTATCACGCAGGGCAAGTGCCGACCGGTCTGCTCGTGAGTAAACTTCATCCTTTGCTTCTGCTGCTATATCTGCTGCTTCATATAGTTTTTTAACCTGCTCCATAGTAAGCGGTATTACTTCTTCCGGATTCGGGGTTTCTTTAGAGATGCCGGTCGGTGGTATCTCTATACGTGCTTGTTTACGAAGGTATTCAAGCAATAAGTCTATGGCATTCAGGTGGGCATTCAGATAGTTGTTGGATAATCCGCCCCCGCGTCTCTGGTTGCTCCTTTGGGACAGTTGCCTGTAGTAAACTTTGATCAGCGGTATGTCAATCTGGTTAATTCGGGTGTAGCCGTTATTTTCCATGTAGTGCAGGAACTCACGGATATAGGTTGGAAAGGATCGTACCGTGGTTGGGGCATAGCCCAAAATGTCCAGCCACTCACCAAAGCTTTTTTCGAGGTAACGGAAGGCGGCAGTTTTCAGGGGTAATTTTTTCATTCCGGTATGTGTTTTCGTTTTGAACTGAACTTCTTCTTTTTTGTGGGTTTATTGGCTCTAAGGAGCTATTATGTGGTTCATTTTCTACTTTGAACTTCTTTTGGGCTTCTTGGTCTTCTTTTCTGTATCTTGCTGACCTTTCAGGTTGATAACTATCTCATCCAGTACGCTTTGTATCTTTTTTGTCCGTAGCTTCTGATCTTCATAACTGACCACTTCATAAGCAAAGCCGTTCTTTCTGTCTCCTTTTATTTTCCGCACCAAGCCCCATTCCTGCAGGGTGATCATGTACCGTTTCTGATTGCTCGCATTCACTCTTAAAGCCTGTCGGGCTGACACGTTGGTGAAGCTGTTTTTATCTTCTTCTTTCAGCCATATTTTCAGTTGCTCGAAGTAGCTGCGGGTGGCTCCGTTCAGGTCATCTGATTTGCGGAGCAGTATTTCTTTCATCAGGGCATTGGCTTCCTCGATATCTTCCAATGTGGTTTCTATGTATTCTTCTCCTGTTTCCTTATCGTATTGTTTCTCTCTTTGGTACTGGTGGTAAAAGGTCACGGCTTCGATAAAGGCCAGATAGTGGGCGTTTGTCCTTCGGGGTTTTAGCACTTCTTCGGGGATGTGAAGGGATTCTGCAAAAGGGTTTCTGATCTGGACGGGCTGTAATATGCGTTGGGTGTTTTTCAGGAGTTCTGCAATGCCATGCTCTTCGGTTACATCTATTTTACCTGCTGATAGTTTTCTCTGATAAGCCATTATCTTTTGATCCTGCTCTTTGCTTTCATCAATGTAGATCAGGAATGAACGGTTGGCATTGTCTTCATAAAGGCTTTCTTTAGTGGTGCAGCCTGCTACACATACCGGCCCTTCTACTTTCAGTGTAATGGTTTTAGTTTCCCCTCTGGTATTTTTAACGACTATGGTTTTACTGATGCGCTTTTTGGATTGGATCTCACGCAAGGGATAAAGTACATCTTCCGCACCGTCAAGGTCTTCAATCAGTATCAGTTTATTCCTTAATTCCTGCTGTCCAAAGTAGTAAAAGGCATTGCCTGACAGGCTGGTGATTTCGAGTTTATCTTCTTCGGGGATCAGCGCGCCTACTTTTTCCTGCAGGTGGGTTTTTCCTATTCCTGAACTCCCCAGACTGATCACGTGCAATGGATTTTCCCGCTTTCTGCTGGTAAAGATCAGGTACATTAAGAGCCTGTTGTTTTCTTCTCCGATCACTCCGGCTTTCCCGATGTCTTCTTTTGTCCTTTGCATCAGGTTTGGACTGGATAAATAGAGCTGTGCTTCTTTGGTTTCATCAGGGGTCAGGAACTTGCACTTGTCCTGTGACTGGCTTTGCCTTTCGATCTCTGCCATGCGGTAATCTTCCAGTTCTTCGGTCAGCTCTGCCAGTGCTATCGTGACTACACTGGTGCCTATTTCCAGTCGTTCGGCCACTCTGCGTACAAGCTTTTCTACCTGTATGTTGTTGTACAGGTCAAGGTTGTGCCGGATGGCTTGTTGTTCGTATTTGATTTTCAGAGTGGCCCGCATCCTGTCCAAACCTTCCAACCGGATGCCGCCAAGGACAGTAATCTCCAAAGGTGGGTGTTCATAAGTGATATGATCAGGGTTGGTAGGGTCAAATTTGTTGCTTTCTCCCATAATTGCAGACAATAATATTTTTTGTATTGTATTGTCTGCAATATTAGATTATTCTATATACTATTCCAATAGTGTAGATATATTTTAATAACTATAAATGATTATATTTGCAGAGTATTGTCCTTTTTGGACGTTAAAAGCCGATTATTCTATGACTTTGGGTGAAAAAATAACCAAGCTACGTAAAGAAAAAAAGCTATCTCAAATTGATATTGCCAACGCCATTGGGGTTTCACGCGATGCTATTTCCAAGTATGAAAGGGGGGACATTGTCCCTTCTGTTGAAAATGCCAAAAAAATAGCACTTACCCTGGGGGTAAGCCTCGATTATCTTGTTTCCGAAGAAGAACAGCAGGAAGCCATTGACAACAAAATGATGCAACGCATCAAGGAGATACAAAAGCTTTCCGAAGCTGACCAGCAAAATATCATTTCTGTGATTGATGCTTTTGTAAGGGATTCCAAGACCAAACAGGCTTATAAGTAAAAACCCCAACCGTTTCTGATTGGGGTTTTAAATTTCTAATTCTTTTCTCGATCCATTACGATTGACTGTCCCGGAATATCAACAACGTAACTGTAGTTATTTCCCTTTCTTGGATTATATATCTTTAAAATAGCATACCGATAATCAAACAAAGCAGGCGCAATTTCTAATTGATAATTATTGGTTGACTGCTTTTCTTTACGGAACACACTATAATCAAAAGCTAAATACATTTTACCAACATTGTCTGAGGTAAGCTTATCAAATATGGAATCAGATAATAACAAGCTTCCGGGGGAATAATCCACATCAAAAACCTCTTTTTCATTATCGTTACTATAGACGATTATTCGAGAGTTGGTTATAGTTCCCACTTGAATTTTATCATCAATAGAAATAATGATATTAATATCATGCTCGCTCTTTTCCTGACCATATACACTAGTTGAAAGAGCTACTATCATTAGGATTGGAATAAGTTTTTTCACAATAAGTAACTTCTATTATTTGATTATGTTCTGCATCGCTGCCTTTCTAATTGTAAACACGGCTTTCATATTACTTCCTTTGTAAAATGCTGCACCTAATGGAGCGGGCTGTATTTTAGGCACTGTACTATTGGACTGGGGAATCACTTTAACAGGCCCTAAACGTCCAACTATCACATTGCTACTATAAGTATTAAAAGTGACCTGATCGCCTAAACCTACACTTGGTCTAGTTGCATCCTGCTGAAAGGCTTGTCCATCTTGTTCTACCACCGCTGTTAAGTGAGAGTGTATCATCGCGGCTACATCTGCCACGGTTGACCCTTCAGGTAATTGCGGTACTGAAGTGCCAGCTTCTAAGAACTTAAACCCTCCTTGCTCTGTAACTTTTCCTTTTTCGCCTGTTTCACCTCTAACCACTTTTCCATCATTCATTACCAGAGAAGATTCTTCGCTCATACCTCCATTCGCTTCAGTTCTTTCCAAGACATTTAAAGCTTCACTCAATACTGCTTTTGTGGTTTGAAAACCGCTAGCCACATCTTCGGCAGACGCAATACCTCCCTTTTTATAATCCTTCTTTATCCTGTTTGCGTCATCCTTGTTGGTGATGATTGAAACATTCCCATCATTTCCATTTTCATCTTCTCCAATCTTCTTGCCATTCTCATTAAAAAGTTCTGTAAACGCACCTGTAGGATCAATTAAACTAATAGGGTTTCCTGCAGCCCATGAGTATGGAGACATTCTATAATACGCTTCTGCTCCCGGATCTATCTGCCACGTTCTAACTGTTAAAGGATCGTACATTCGCAGTCCAAAATCGTAAGTTTCCAACTCCATATCTTTTATAAACTCCTTGCCCTGATATAATTTATCGTTACTCAAAGCCGATACCCTTTCATAACTCAATGCCTCTATGGGTGCCCCGTAAGGATACAGCGTGTGTGAACTGATAATCGGATGTTCTGAAAGTGTAACTTTAAAATCATCCCAGTAAACTGCTCCCGTTGCACTTTCCATTGTTACATAGCAGAAAATAAATCCCTGTTCGCTGATGATAATATCATTATCAAAAACCACATGTTCCTTGCTGAAGTTGCCCGCACTACTGATCTGCTTAAAGCCTGATCTTTTATATATCATATTCTTATCAAAGAATATATAGTTCAGATAGGCGGCAGGTACATTGTCATCACCACTGCCGTTAAGCCCTAAAACACCATAAGCATTATCAAAAGAATTGTAAATGGTTTGCTGTACTTCATTGCCGCCATTCACTCCGCCAAAGGCGCCTGCAACAGCTCCCACAAAACTGGCTAAAGTTGTGGTACTACTGTAGCCGTTCCCTCCTTCAAAGTAGGCATAACCTTCCATTTTTATAGTATCACCAGGACTTACCGAAAGGCTGATTGCTGGCCCGACAGGTTGAGCACTGGTAAGCTTCGCTACTTTATCAGGAGATTGGGCAGCTCCAACAAAAGTCTCTCTTGTTTCTGGCAGGTTGCTAAAAAGACCTTCTTCCTCTGATGAATTCCCCAGCTCCATAGTAGCCGTAAAGTCCCATTTCTTAGGTTTTGTAGTGAAGACAACCCTGTTATTTCCGAGGTGATCACGTAAGTAATA
>NZ_AMZN01000043.1 GCF_000331535.1 Fulvivirga imtechensis AK7
GGTCACGCACAGATAACATCTCAATCCTTCTACCACAGGCGCATCTCCCTTGAGGGTGTTGTGGCAGAAAAGCCGGGTTTTGTTTATATTTACCTGAGCAATGAGAGTGACAGCCCATTGCCGGTGTTCTTTGATGATATGAAAGTGACGCTCAATGAGAGCGCTGTGGTGCAACAGGACAGCTACTATCCTTATGGCCTGACGTTTAACTCCAACAGGAGGGCTTACGGTGATAAGAATAATTATTTGTTTAACAGCAGCAGTGAGTACAATGATTTTACAGGCTACTACGAGATGCCCCTTCGTCACTACTCGCCAGCTACAGGTAGGATGACAGGTGTTGATCCTTATGCGAGCAGCTATCTGAATGAAAGCCCGTATTCGTTCTCCGGTAATAACCCGATTTACTACTCCGATCCCAGTGGGGGTTCTTATGCGGATCTGAGTAGAGATGATGAGTTTGTGAATGGTGGGTATAGGGTGTTTAATGGAGGTGGGGGATATATTCCAAGCAGGGCTTTTGGTTGGAGCCAGGGCATCTATCGGAATGACTGGTCACTGGCCTATGGCAGTGATTCCTACAGGAAAGAACAGTATATCTCAGAGCAAACAGGAGGCTACCAGAAAGGTCAGGACTTTTATAATGGCGATGGTGGTTTAATAGTTACTAAAAACGGTAAGCAAGGCCAGTGGATAGACTATTACACCAATGGAATTGTTGATGCCGAGCATTATATCAATTCTGAGTTTAGGGTGTATGATGCTCAGAATGGAGGGGGGTGTCCTCCGGGCGAAGATTGTAATGAAAGCAATGCACGGAATGCAATTACAGTATTGGGAATGTTGATGGATTATTTGTATGGGAAAGGTCCCGAGCATACGACTTTTTCTAATGATGGAATTGCAAATGCCATGCGTGATTCTCCAGGCGTGAATCAAGCCAGAGATTTGTGGTATAAGGAAGCTCGAACAGGTCGCGATATGGTAAATAAGCCTTTGACAGGTGTTGCTGCAAGTTTCACTTTCCCAATTGGAATTATTAATGCTGGCTCAGATCCTGTCGAACAATTTATTGGAACTTTTAGAGTGCAATCCATTGAGTTAATAAACAATGGCACGGAGTTAAGGTATACCTTGACCAATCGAACTAGCTTCAATTCCTTAATGTATCACATTGCTCCATCATGGCCTAGATCAGCTTATGGTCCAATGGGTAATACTTATCAGACTTACATTTTCACCGAACCTATAAATTATAAAAGATTGCCGTGAAGAAAATTAAAATAGTTTGCTTGGTTGTATTCCTCCCTTTAGTCATCTTGTCTTGTGAAAGGCATAAGTATGAAGAGAGAATTGAATTGAACTACTTTCTTATATCACTAGAGGAGTTTGAGGATATGTCATTAATGATAAAAAACGATAATCTGTTTGTTGAAGTTATACCTCAAACAGTGTATGCTTTGGGTAGTGATAAAAACTATATTATTGTTAAGCGACATCCGCGGGAGTGGCCTAGCATGCCAGATAAATCAATTAAGCAGTATTATATCATTCCCATCACTGAACCAGTTGATGAAGTTGCAGAATATAATCGCATTGGGCCTATGACGAAAGAAGAGTTTGAAAGGAAGAGAGAGGAATTAAGGGTGCCGCAAAGTCTTACCTTTACGAAGGTGTTTGAAAATTTAGAGTGATTACAAGGTCACTCTTTGTGATTTATGAATGCAACTGATATGATACAAAAGTACCTGATCAGTAACATTTGAAATTTTTGAAATTTAGAATATGTCTAAATAATCAGGCCACATCTTTAAGGACATTCGAAAGGGTGTCCTTAAGTTTTTTCTTACCTACAAACGCATCGAGGATAGTAAAGATGGTTTGCTTTTCTTCATCGGAAAGCCCTTCGATCAGTTTAACCTTTTCCATGATAGTAGCATCTTGAGAGTTAATATCTTGCAGATCTTCATCCCAAACCTGGCGCAAGTCTGTGACTTGTGTCTTCCAATGGGTAAAGAGGGTCTGTGACCCGGTATAATAGAACGAAAAACTATCTATCGCGGAAGTACTTCGATGCTACAACGACTACAGAAAAAGCCTTGCAGGGGTGCGAGGCTGTTTTGATTATAAAGAGGCTACGTTTTTTTTTGGAAGAACTCTTTAAACTTTTTACTGCAAAATCCCATTGAAATTCCAAAAAGTCCGTCCCAGTATTGGGACAGACACCTCAATGGAAACATCCTGTCGCTGAAACGCCAGGCGCATAACGTTGACTCCGCACATCGATGCACTGCAATACACCTACACTAACGGCAATCAGTTGACAGCCGTAGCCGATGCCGCGGGGTGGGAAGGCTTTGCAGATAAAAACACTACAGGACCGGACTATACGTATGATGCCAATGGTAACATGACCAAAGACCTGGATAAGGAAATAGAGAGTATAGAATACAACCACCTCAACCTGTCTGCGAAAGCAGTGAAGGCCGATGGGCATTATATACAATACCCTTCTGTAGCTCATAAATTACTCAAACCTTCTGCAGCATCTTGTTGTTATACTGTTACCTCTTAGTAGTTAGAGGTATATAAATAACAAGCTATGTTCAGTCTTCTATTTACCATATTGCTCCTGTTTGGCGATGGATCAACATCTGGTACTTTTTCCGCAAAAGTGATCAAGGTAGTGGATGGCAATACAATCGAGGTACACAACAGTGACAAAGAAGTTGTGTTATTACTGCTCAATGGGGTTGATTGTCCTGAGCCGGGGCAGCCTGCTGCTGATCATGCAAAAGCATTTACTGAAAAGATGGTACTGAAGAAGAAGGTTACTATAGTACTTCATGGCAAAGATCGTTGGGGTAATAAACTTGCTACGGTGTTGCTTAATGGTGGAACAAACCTCAACCATGAACTGGTAAAGAGTGGCCTGGCCTGGGCTCATCCATCAGCCGATAAGACTGTTGTTTCGTTTCAGGAAGAGGCAAAAGCCAACAAGCTTGGTCTTTGGCAGACCGAAGACCCTACACCACCATGGGTATACAAGCGCCAGCAAACCATGATGGCCCCGAAGGGACGCTGACCATTATGACTTCCTTTCAAATACAATAAAATCAGATAATTTCAGTTATTATTGATAATTGCCCGGTAAATTCGTAAAGATTTCAGATTTCAGATTTCAGATTTCAGATTTCAGATTTTCTATTAAATGATAGACTCCTATGAGATTAATTATAATTATCTTACTCTGCTGCTGTGGCGTTACTTTTAATGCCAATGCCCAGAAGGAAAAAAAGAAGAAAAAAACATCAAAGGCTGAGCAGGTAGACAGGTCCAACGCATTTGAGCCACATGTACCTGAAAAGGCGATGGCTCCTGCCAAGACAAAAAGGAGTAAAAAGCAGTCATTTCGCGCCCGTTATAACAAGAACCTGGATAAGAAAAAGGAAGAATTTCAAAAACGTATGGAGGCCAATGCCAAAGCGTATAAGAAGATGCAGCGCCAGATGGAAAAGCCCCAATATTCTGATCCGATGTATTTTGGTCATAAGAAAAAGCCAAAGAAACGGCCTCCCGGCAAACGAAAGTTTTGTCATGAATGCGGGATCGTGCATTAATGTTCTTCATCTGATTTCGCTTTCATATTTTAATCTTTATCTTCGGTTCAATGAAAAATATCAATCGCTTCATTGAACAAACTAATCTGAAACCTGCTATTACAGCTAATGACGTAGATCTATTGGTTCGGCAGGCTGCAGATAATAGTTTTTTGGGTATTTGTGTGCCCCCCTTTTGGGTGAAAAGAGCCAGCCGTGAAATTGGCAAACGTGATATCCAACTGGTGACTGTAATAGGTTTTCCGTTGGGTTATAACATGACAGAAACTAAGATCCATGAGATAGAATTAGCCATACGCGATGGAGCTGATGAACTGGATATTGTCATGAATGTTTCCTCTTTTAAAACGGGCTTACCGTGGACCAAAATTGAATTGGCCAAGTGTAGCAAGCTCATTCATGACGAATACAAGCTTCTGAAAGTTATTATTGAAACGGCACATTTGTCAAAGGAAGAAATTAAAAAGGCTTGTCTGATGTGTGCAGATGCTGGTGTCGATTATGTAAAAACATCGACTGGTTTTGCAGGTAAAGGTGCAGAGGTAGAAGATATCAGACTGATGCGGGAAGTCCTGCCTTCAAATGTAGGAATAAAAGCCTCCGGAGGTATCAAAACATATCAGCAGGCTGTTGAGTTAATAAATGCAGGAGCCGACCGTATCGGTACTTCGTCCGGAATTGAAATTATGTCGGAAATCGCCAAAGGATGAAAATGCATTACAACATCACAATAAATGGTCGGGTGCAGGGAGTTTTTTACCGGGCCAGTACACAAAAGAAGGCAAAGGAATTAGGTATTACAGGAGGAGTAAAAAATCAACCGGACGGAAGCGTCTATGTTGAAGCGGAAGGATCTGAGGATCAGCTCAATGCACTGGTAGAATGGTGCAAATCAGGACCATCCACAGCTAAAGTAGACAAGGTGGCAGTGGAAAAGGCAAATGAAACTAAAGGATTTGATGATTTCGAGGTGTGGAGGTGATTTGACAGTTCATAGTTCTGAGTTTACCATTCATAGTCTGTCGACTTCAGCCTTCGATTTTCCAACTCGCGGTCTCAAGCCTCAAGTCTCATATCTAAAATCTCACATCTAAACAACAGCCTACGCAATACGCATTTTTACAATGCCTTTATATTTATAGATCTTTAATTCGAAATGCTGGTGGATGAAGGCTTTCATTCTGTTTTCAGCCAATTCAGATTTACGCCCTTCCGGGTAGAATACTGTAAGCTCCAGTACTGCTTTCAGAAAATTAGGCTTTAGACAAAAATCAACGAGCCACTCTTTGTAGGTACTGCTCCAGTCAGAAGTATATTTTTGGTAGTGATCCTGCCCGTCAAATAAAAGTTCAAGCTGGTTTTGTCCGAATTTATACCGGTAAACTCCCGCCAGGTTTCTATAGAATTCTTCCAGGCGGTCAGTATACGCAGTCTGATGACTTTTAATGGCCCTTATAGTATCATCTTCAATACCGAGTGGATTGTATTGTTCCAGGTAAAATTTCTTGGCAAAATCAACTAAATAAATGGTTAACTCTTGCGCTGTGTCAAGCTGAGCCCTTTCTAAAATGTAGTTCTTATCTAGTGGAAAATACTTCTGGATCATATTGGTTATTTGACTCACCAAATATAATGTTTTCTTTCTTTATGACAGAAATCAAATTTCAAAAAAACTGCTTTGCTACATCTGTAAATATAGAGTATCTTCATGCATAAATTTACTACTTAGTGCACTAAGAAAACGCCAATGTCCGCGTTACGCTCGTTCCAAAAATGCTCATCCCGACAACTGTAACAACTGTACGGGACTCCGCTTTTTGGAACTTCATCCCGCTCTTTAGCAGGAACGTTTTCTTAAAGCACTTAGAGTTTTCTTACAAACACTACTTATATGAGGTATATTCTGATGTCACTGCTGGTTTGGCTGAGCGCCAATGTAAGCGGGCAAGATGGAAATTATGAGATAGATATAGCCAAGATAGGTGATAACTTGTATCTCTATCTCTCTTATTCTGATTATCAGGGGCAGAAAATATCAGCCAACGGCCTGTTGGTAGATGCCGGGGATAGCGTGCTGATGATTGACACCCCCTGGGGTAATGACCAGACCATCCAACTTCTGGACTGGATAGATGAGAATCTTCAAAAGCCTCTAGCTCTTGTTGTTATTACTCATGCACATGAAGACAGGATCGGAGGTATTGGAGTAATCCATGAACGCAACATCAGAACAATAGGAAGTAAGCTGACGGCAGTGTATGCCTTACGCTGGGGCTACCAGCCCCCAAAGGAAACTTTTGAGAAAGAGCAAATCATTAAAATCGGGCATCACAAAATCGAATTATTCTATCCCGGTCCGGGTCATACAGTAGATAATTCAGTGGTATACATCCCAGACTATAATTTGCTGCATGGCGGATGTTTTGTGAAAAGTGCGGAGGCCAAATCGCTTGGCAATATAGCAGATGCAGACCTTGGGTCCTGGCCTGCAAGTTTGCAAGCAGTGCAAAACCGTTATCCTGATATTAAAACAGTAATACCCGGCCATGGGAGTACAAACTCAGGGGCCATAGAAAACACACTGAAGCTTTTGAATAAAAAGTGAGCTGACACCCGGGCGGGGACTAGATCATAAATCATAAATCGTAAATTGTAAATTGTATTCATCTAAGGGGCGAATTCTCCTCCTTAGCCATTACGTTATATACAATTTTATCCATAAACCCCGGAAACCATTTATTCAGGAAAACAGTCATTTTTCCCTGACCAGTCAGCACCAGGTACTTCTTACGTTTTTTTGTAGCCTTGTAGATGTGCAGCGCACACTCTTCGGCAGTCATCATTTTGTTCTCCTGCCTTGGTGATTCACCCTGCTGAGAACCATCAGCGGTGAGAGACGATTTTCTTATATTTGAAGCCGTAAATCCCGGGCAGGCGGTGAGCACATGAACACCTTTTTTGAGCATTTCAGTTCTTAATACTTCAAGAAAACCCT
The DNA here is from genome assembly GCF_000331535.1 of Fulvivirga imtechensis AK7. Taxonomy (GTDB): domain Bacteria; phylum Bacteroidota; class Bacteroidia; order Cytophagales; family Cyclobacteriaceae; genus Fulvivirga; species Fulvivirga imtechensis. The sequence goes on from NZ_AMZN01000043.1 coordinate 6,616, forward strand.
GAAGTGCAAATTTTGATGCGGAATAACCTGTTCTCCCCGGCAATCCTCTGAAACCTGCAATGGAAGAAATGCCGATGACGGAACCCTTGTTATCCATAATGGATGGCAGGCAATATTTGGTAGCATAAAGAGCACCGTAAAAATTAATATCCATCACCTGTTTCACAACCTCCAGGTCCACATCTTCAAACAAGGCTCTCATTGAAATACCGGCATTGTTGATCAGGATATCTATTTTGCCGAACTGCCGTATAGCCTCCTTTGCCATACTTTCATTATCTTCTTCCTTACTAACATCACTTTGAAATCCGGTGATTTCAATATCTTTTGCTTTCAGTTCAGCCACTGCTTCATCCAGCGGCCCTTTTTTTCGTCCTGTAATTAAAATCTTCGATCCTCGCGAACCGAATACTTCAGCCAACGCTTTACCTATCCCAGACGATCCTCCGGTAATTACAACTACTTTATCTTTCATAATTTTAGTATAGAGATTAGTATTGAGTATTGAGATAGCTCTAAGACAGCACATTGCTGAAGATTCCCCGACTACTCAAGGGTCATGACTATTTATACGGGCTAAAATAATAGAATAGTTAGTTAAATGTCCCATCTTTTGAATAAATGACTAATTTTGGCCACCCTGAATTATGTTTATACTTAAACTTCTTTCCCGACTCCCGATGAACATGCTTTACATCATCTCCGATGTCATGTTCTTTGTGATTTTTTACCTGGCAGGATATAGAAAGCGAGTTGTTGTTGGTAATATCGGGAGGTCGTTCCCCGGGAAAAGCAATGATGAGGTAAGGGCTATTGCTAAAGAGTTCTATAAGCGTTTTATGGACTTCACTGTAGAAACACTGAAGGCCATCACTATTACCAGAGAAGAACTTACCAGTAGAGTAAAGTTTTTGAATGTACCGGATGTACAACGTTATGCCGATGCCCGTCAGTCGATATTGGTTGTGGCTTCTCATCAGTTTAATTGGGAGTGGGCGTTGCTGACAGGGTGCATAGTATTGCCATTTCCTGTTGACGCAGTATATCAGCGGCTTACAAATAGATCATTTAACGATCTGATGGTCAAGACGCGCGGACGTTTTGGAGGCCAACCCATAGAAAAAAGCCGGATTTTGAGGGAAATTGTCAAAAATCCTGACAGGTTAAAAGCATTGGGCATTGTGGCCGACCAGTCACCAAGAAGCAAGTCTCCAAAATACTGGACAACTTTCTTGCATCAGGATACTGCCTTTTACCTGGGCGCGGAGCAGATTGCTAAGGCAGCTAAATATCCCGTATTCTTCTTTAAGGTAAAGCGGGTTAAGAGAGGATCATATACAGTAGAACTGGTTAAACTTGCAGATCCTCCGTATAATAAAAATGGCCATGATATACTTGAGGCCTACGCGCGTGCAACCGAAGATGCCGTACAGGAAGACCCTGCAGGCTACCTGTGGTCACATAAAAGGTGGAAGCTAAAAAAGGAGGAGTAGCTATTCTGCTCGCTGCCGTATCGCTTCAAATATGGCTATGGCAGCGGAAACAGATACATTTAGCGAATCAATACGTCCGCTCATAGGTATCCGTCCACGCGAATCGCACATTTTCAGGTATTCGGGGGATATGCCGTCTTCTTCGGAGCCCAGTATAATGGCTAATGGTTGCCGAAAATTTACCTCATAAATAGAAGTATCGGTTTTCTCGGTACACGCCATGATGTGTATACCGTTTTCCTTTAAAAAAGTCAGGGTATTTTTCAGATTGTCTACCCGGCATACCGGAATGTAATTAAGTGCACCGGCCGAGGTTTTCATAGCATCGCTATTGATGGCGGCACTTCCTCTGCTGGGGATAATGACCCCGTCAATACCTGCGCATTCGGCCGTTCGGGCTATGGCCCCAAAATTTCTCACATCTGTTACCCGGTCCAGTATGATAAACAAAGGCTCTTTTCCCTGTTGGTAGGTATGATCTATGATGTTGTCAAGAGAGGCATACTTAACTGCGGAAAGAAAGGCAATTGCACCCTGGTGATTTTTACGGGTGATCCGCTGAAGCTTTTCAATCGGCACCTGCGATATAGGCACATGGTGTATTCTGGCGGTTTTTACCAACTCTTTGATAAGATCATTGTTCAATCCTTTTTGTACAAGCAGCTTGTCTATCTCTTTCCCGGAGTTGATGCTTTCTATAATGGCCCTAATGCCAAAAATGTAATCTTTTTGATTGTCTTTCATTACCTGTTATTCAACATTAAAACCTTCCTTTACGCCAAAGATCAATAGCGCGGTACCAAATGTTAGCGTAGCTCTTGTCCCTGATGAGCGCGTAAGTGGGTGCGAAGATAGTTTCTGTACGTATAAACTCAAAGTTTAGCTTAGGCAATGCCGGTGATGCCAGGTATGTCCAACTCTCACCGTTAATATTCTTGTTTACTTCATCCGGTGGCCCGAAAATGATATAGATCATGCCCCTGTCCGTTTTCCAGCCTTCTTTATATGTTGTAAAAAGTCTGTTCGCCTGCTCCACCCGATCAAAATAATTTTTAATAATTGTTCGTGCTCTTTCTGGTGAGTTGGTAAGATCAAGCCAGAATTTATCAAACTCCCTTTTGTCTCCATTGATATCTTTGAGCTTCAGATTTTCTTCCCGGGTGGTGATGTAGATAAGAGGCTCTGTCAAATGTTCCAACCTTGCCAGTTTCGGGTAATATTTATTTTCCAACCTGAAGCTAAAGCCTTTGTCACTGGTAGAGTCTAGCTGCAAGAGGTACAATCCCTGTTGTTGCAGGGTTATGTCCATACTGTCATTTACCATAAAAGTGCTGTCGATAGAGAGGGCCAGCTCAGGGGATTCTTCCCGCACAGGCATTGGTGGCAGCGCCGGAGGGAATTTATGACCATAAAAATAGCCGTACACCTCTTCGCGTGGAGTGAATGAATATTTTCCGGCAGCTATCCATGGATTAAACTGGATGTTATTATGTATGTTTTTAAGAATTAATGGATTTTTATCGAATCGGAATTCATAGTAGTAGGTAAATCCGCTGAACTTGCTGAGTACCTGTATCACCAGCATTTTAGAGGTTGCATTAGCAGGTAACGAATAGTTGAAGAGATAATCTGGGCCATCCTTTCCAATATATGTGCTGTCAATTTTCTCTTTTGGAATAGCATCTAATTTGTCTTTATATGAGCTGGCACTGAAAAATTTCAGGGTGTAGTCAAAAAGCTGCGGTTTTCCCTGGTTAATAGTCAGCTTGAGGTATACCTGCACCGTATCATTGATGGTAACGGATTGTACATTAAGATCAATTTCTGATTCAGGGTTGTACTGATGGGCAAGATTGGTAGTGTTCAAACTGTGCTGTCCATGAGTAAAAATGGTCAGGTGTACCGCAATTACAATAAAAAAGTACCTGGCGTTCTTCATCCTATTAAATATTTTTCGAGAGGAAGTTACTGGATTTGTACCATAAAATAAAAAATGATTAGCGGGTAATTTGTTTTCATTTGCCCTATTTTTGCCGTAAAAGTACTAATGGGTGTTTATACCACAGAAATAGCTTCAGACAAAATAGCTTCAGACAATCCGATTCATCAAAGGTTGTTAAAAGCTTATTACCTGGCTGAAGAGTATGTACAGGGCGATCTGCTGGAAATAGGTTGTGGGGAAGGACGTGGAATTGCGCTCCTGAAAGACAAATGCCACAGCTATACTGCCATTGATAAAATAGAGGAAGTACTGGACACACTCAGAAAGAGGTATAGTGACGTCACCTTCATTCAGGATAATATACCTCCACTTCATAAGGTTGGAGATGGTCAGTTTGATATCGTCATCAGCTTTCAGGTGATAGAGCACATCAAAAAAGACAGACTTTTCCTTGAAGAGATACATAGAGTACTCAAGCCGGGCGGAAAGGCTTTACTTACAACACCCAACATTAAGAAAACACTTACCCGAAATCCATGGCATATTCGTGAGTATACGGCCGGTCAACTGACTCAGTTGGCTAAGGAGGTATTTACCAAAGTTGAAATGAAGGGGGTATCAGGCAATGAAAAAGTGATGGAGTATTACGAGATGAATAAGAAAAGTGTACAGAAGATAACGCGCTTTGATGTATTCAATCTCCAATATAAGTTACCAGCGCCTTTGCTTCGGATCCCCTACGATTTGTTGAATCGCCTGAACAGAAACAAGCTGAAGGATAGTAATAACAGTCTTGTTGATGACATACATCATACCGACTATCTGCTTGTCGACAATGCTGATGAAGCCCTGGATCTTTTCTGTATTCTGGAGAAAGGTTTAAATTGATTTTTTCTACCAGTGGCTGGCTTTTATCCGGTTATGGAAATGAGCAAAAGCACCTGAATCTTTAACGAATTTAGCGATAAACATATTAGGTAGGCCTGGAAGAAACTCCAAGTGGCTTTAAGAAAACGTTACCGCCAAAGGGCGGGATGAAGTCCCAAAAAGCGGTAGTCCCGTATAGTTGTTACAGTTGTCGGGAAGAGCATTTTTTGGCAAGCGTAACACAGGCATTAGCGATTTCTTAGGTAAGGCCGAGTATTCTTTTGCTTACAGGTTTGTTTTTCCGGTTTTTTTGAAGACTGGGCAAATGGAATAATATTTATACACTTGGAATTTTTATAGTAAAGGTCGTGCCCCGGTTAACTTCACTTTTTACAAAAATTTCGCCATTATGTTTTTTTACAATTTCATAGACTATGCTCAACCCCAGCCCTGTTGATTTTTCGCCTTTGGTGCCTTGCCTTCTCAGCGTGGAGAATTTGTTGAACAACTTGGGTATGTTCTTTTCTGCTATTCCAATACCATTGTCCTTTACAGAAAGTTTTACAACCCCTTGCTTCTTTTCTGTCTTTATTTTAATAGTCTCGCCCTCGGGTGAAAACTTAATAGCATTGGAGAGCAGATTATCTATTACTCTCTTAAATTTTGCACGGTGAATTGGTGCGGTGGCATCCTCAGACAGCGATTTTTTCAGCCTGATATTTTTTTGGCGAGCGTTATAGTCAAAGAAAGAGACAGATTTAAGCACAAGGTCATTGATATTGATATTCGTGAGTTTGAGCCTGATATCTTGTTCCAGTTGAGCTATTTCTATCAGATCACCAATAATATCCAGAGCATTATCAGAAGCATCCTCTAAAATATCAAGGAGCAGTTTTTGAGCATCACTGGCATCATTCTTCAGTAGCGAGCTCAGTGCTTTAATTTGGTTGATGGGCGACTTAAGATCATGCGCCACCATAGTGAGTACTTCATTTTTCTGTTCGTTCGCCTCATTGAGTTGCTTCAGTCTTATTTCATCGGTTTTTTGTTTTGTAATGTCCTGTTTAATGCCCAATATCCTTACAGCTATATGATTGTCATCACGAAAGATCCTGCTTTTGCTACTCACATAAATTACTTTTCCATCAGTTCGAATGGCCCTGTACACGCAGTTAAAGTAGTCCCTTGACTTTAGACACTCATGATAGTAGGCCATTACATCGTCAAAATCATCAGGATGTACTGCGGCCTGAAAATCCTCCGCAGTATACTGTGCTTTAACCGGCAGGTCAAATATTCTTATCAAGCTGTCAGACCCGGTCCACGTACCGGTAGTAAGGTCCATGTCGTAAACCCCAAGGTTAGCGATGTCTTCGATTTCCTTTAGCCAATCAATGGTTGATATATTCATCGCATAATTGTTAAAGCTTGTTTGAAAGTAATATAATATAGCGCAAATTTTGCTTACTCCTGACGAATCCGGTCATCAAAAAGTGTGATAAAAATCATTTGTTTAAGAAGCTGCAGGTAAGTGTTATACTATTGTTAAACAAAAAAATCCCACCGAGCTACTTCAGTGGGATTTTTGATCGGAAATTATTCTTATCTACAGACGCTGCCTGTTATATTGCAGTTCGTTTATTATTTGTTGATAAGACTCCTCGTATTTTTTTGCCAGTTCATCTTCACCATACTGGTAGAGCGTTCTTTGAAGTTCACCTAAAATAACCAGGTTGCGCTGGAGTTCCATTCCCATGCCGGTTTCTTTTTTAGTAAGATACTTCACCATCTCTATCGCTCTGTCTCCCAGTATTTCTGCTATTTCCCTTGCTTTTCCATCTTCACCAAGTGCAAACAGTATGGCAGCAGTTCTTGCAGCCGTGTAATCGTATGGGATTACCTGATCCGGCATTTTTTCCAGACTGAAGAAAATGGCTTTTCTTGCCCTCTCTTTTTCGCCTTTCTCAATCAGAGACGTAGCCAGCGTATTGAAGCTGGTGCGATGGTTGAGTACGAAATTTCGATAGTCCTGTGAATAATAAACCTTAGGGTTATCAAGTTCGCGATAGTAAAAATTATTCATCAGGTTATCATACATCACCTCAGTGTTGACAAAGTCTGCCTGAGGATTAGGGTTTTTCACTGGTAATATGCGGTAGGCATTTCCCTCCTGAACAGCATACTGGCTCAGGTCAAAATTGATCTGCTGCATTGAGGTGTTGTTCAGGTAGATGGGGCGCTCCCAGTCTGCCGTAGCCAGCACATCAAGAATAGCCAGATCTTTTTTCTCCAAAGCATTTTTCCCCCTTTTCAGGCTGAATATCATTCTATCAACGAGCAGGCTGTCCATACCCTCAGGGATGATGCCAAGGCTTCTTACCTTTTCCTTATCTACGTTTATCGTGAAGGTTCTGCTTGGAACAATGTTGGCCGTGGCATATTTGCGCAGTCGCTTATCTCCTTTGTTAAGCAGGTTGAGATATTGCTTAACATCAATACTGCTTAGCCCCAGGTCTTCATAAGGCAGGTAATCATTAGGGCCATTGGATTTATAGTTTTCAAAAGTCAGTGTGTAGGGGAAGGCCTCCGACTCATAAACAGGTCTCATGCTCTGCCAGATGTACCAATCTGTGTTATAATAGCTCAGCACCACTACTCTGGCGTCAGTTCTGAAGCCTTCTACCTCCTGTACATACCATAGCGGAAAGGTATCATTATCCCCACCGGTATACAGAATGGCATTTTCGGCTGTAGAAGCTAAAAAGTTTTTTGCAGAATCTACAGAAAAATAGCGATTATCCCGGTTATGGTCGTCCCACCCTTGTTGTGCCATAAGGGCAGGCCCTGACAGACATATAACCGTTGAAATAATAGCAGCGGTTTTTTTTGCCGTAAACTTGCTCAGCAGGTCTATCAATGCCAGTACGGAAAATCCTATCCAGATGGCGAATGCATAGTATGATCCCACATAAATATAATCACGCTCACGGGGTTCGATAGGTGGTGAATTGAGATAAAGTATCAGTGCCAGACCTGTGAGGAAGAATAGCATAGCCACAAAAGCAAAGCCTCTTCTATGCATTTGATATTGATAGAACATACCCACTATCCCCAGAATAAGAGGTATCATAAAGAAATTATTACGCCCCTTGTTCTCAGCAATTTCCTCGGGTACATCCTCCATCGCCTCAATGGGGTCAAGCCATCCTGCGTCTTGAATATCGCTTTCCCGGCCTGCGAAGTTCCACATGAAATAGCGCATGTACATCCAGCCCATCTGATGTTGTAACATGAACTCCAGATTGTGGAAAAAATTTGGCTTTTCGCCTTCTCTAAGTTCTGCTACCTCTCTGTAGCGCTCAATATGTCTCGGATCGCTGCTGTACATTCGGGGGAAAAAAGTAGTATGCTTGGGATCATAGACATAAGAACGGTTCCTGTCAACAATCTCATATTTATCTTTTCCTTTTACGTACACAGGAGCGCCCTCTTCTGTCTTTATCACATTGGCAGTGAAATACTGGCCGTGAAATAATGGCCGGCTACCATATTGCTCACGCTTCAGGTATTTTACAAAAGACATGACATCCTCAGGATTATTTTCGTCAATTGGAGGATTGAAGTTAGAACGTATCACAATGGTGGCATAGGAGGAATAGCCAATAAGAATAAAGGCGAACCCCAGCAGGGCCGTATTGAGCACCTCCTTTTGATGCTTTAAGGAATAGCGAATGCCCCAGACAAGGCCGGTAATAATGATGGCTCCAAAGAATATGGCTCCCGAACCAAAAGGCAGGTTGAGGTTATTAACAAAGAATATTTCGAAGCTACCCGCAATAGTAGGCAGACCCGGAATTATGAAATTATTGATTAAAATAATAATTAGTCCGCTGATCACCAAAGCAGCTACAATACCCCAGGTAGTAGGCTTGTATTTTTTAAAATAGTAGATCAGCCCCAGGGCAGGTATGGTTACCAGGTTAAGAAGGTGAACACCAATGGATAATCCCATCATATAGGCTATTAGGATCAGCCATCTGTTAGCACGGCTTTCATCTTCAATCAATTCCCATTTGAGCATAGCCCATACCACGAAGGCTGTAAAGAAAGAAGACATAGCATAGACCTCTGCTTCAACAGCCGAAAACCAGAAAGAATCGGAGAATGTATATGCCAAAGCGCCCACAGCGCTCGCTCCTATGATAGCGATTGTTTTTTCCACGCTGATCGTATCATGAATACCTATTTTCATAATTTTTCTGGCCAACATGGAGATGCTCCAGAATAGGAATAAAATGGTGAAGCCACTACTGATCACACTAGCCACGTTGATCCAGTATGCTACCTGGGTAACATCACCAAAGGCAAAAAATGAAAATATTCTGCCGATCAAAAGGAATAATGGCGCTCCCGGAGGGTGAGGTACCATGAGCTTATAGGATACCGCAATAAACTCACCAGGGTCCCAATAACTGGCTGTGCGCTCAACTGTGATCAGGTAAACGAGGGTGGAAATAGCAAAAATGATCCAACCTGCAATATTATTTACTTTTTTAAAATCCATTGGGGTTTTTTAATCTTACAATTTGAATAGGCGAAAATAACGAACTATGTACAATTCTCAATGAATAATATACAATTAACGGTTATTAGCCATTCAAACGGTTGTTAAAGCGTCCGCGTTCAAATATATAGCCGGATTGTAAACTGTATTGATGCCTATATATTTTATGGGTATCCTACTTTTTATATAGCCACTGGTAAAAGTCTTTTCAGCGGTGAAAAGTTTATTTATACACAATAAGATAAAATCCCAACCAGAGCAGGAAGAATAATACATAGGAGGAAAAAACGATAGCACGGGCAACGGATTTACGCTTACCGGCCATATGATGAATACCGGCAACAAGCACGAACCAATAAATGATTTCGAAAACATTTAGGGCTTTTAAAGGATAGAACCATCTTTTGTCCAACTCATATGCATCGACCAGGTTAATCAGCGATAGCGGATAGAATGATCTGATCTCAAAAAGATTTGGGTCGGTTTCTATAAATACAAACCACAATATCTTCAAAAGCTCGGGGATAAGGAAAACCGATTCGGACACAACTGCCACTTGCCATACATTGCCATAGGTTATTTTATATCCGAACATAAAGCTGCCTATCCATAGCACGAAGCTGATCACCGTTAATTTGATGAGGTAGATCAATGGAACACTAAAATATTGCAGGGCATTAAGCATGTGGAAAACACCCATTTCCCCCCTCGATTCGAGAACCTCAAAGGCTGCTGTTTCGTTTTCTATAAAGGTCTTCTTTAGAATGAGCAGAAACAAGGTAGCTATACAGAGAAACAGGAAAAACACCCATTTGTTGGTGTTAAAAACAGAACCATTGTCGTTATGCATATATTAGTATTGAGATATTAATATGGAGTATTGAGCCTAGAGAATCTCATTTTTGCTGGTTGCACTAACTACTCATGATTCTCTTTGCCAACTGCCGACTATTTCATGGCTGAAATATAGACAAACTCTATATTTTTTGTCTGACCATTCAGAACGAAAGACGACCATTTAATTGTTAAAAGGAATGATTTAGACCTTGCTAAGGTTAAAAGGAGAGAATAAATTATCTTTATCGGATAAATATGAAGCGGCTACTGATATTAATATTATACCTTGCGGGCACGGTTGGCACTATTGCGCAAGCACAGTTTTCAGATAAAACTGATGACAATGAGCAGATCATACTGATCTCTGATATGCAGTTGCAAATAGATATTAACCAGGCAATGAATGACTTGTATAATTTTAAATTTGCCAAAGCGGAGCAACAATTTCGCTGGCTGAAGCAGAAATACGGCTGGCATCCCCTGCCTTATTTCCTTCTTGGCCTCAGTGAGTGGTGGAAGATCATGCCTAATGTGAACAATACCGCTCATGATGAAAATTTTCTGGCATATATGGACACCGTTATCACCATATCGGAGCGGCTGTACGAAATTCCCCGCCATGAGGTAGAAGCTTCTTTTTTTCTTGCAGCGGCTTATGGTTTTAAAGGCCGGTTGTACTCGAGTGAAGAGCGTAAACATTGGACCAAATCAGCTTTTGCAGGAAAAAATGCACTGAAATATATGCAAGAGAGCAAGGGCATGGACGACCTCAGCCCGGAACTTCTTTTTGGTGACGGCTTGTATAACTACTTTTCTGTGTGGGTGCCGGAAAATTATCCGCTTTTGAAGCCGATCCTGGCTTTTTTTCCCAAAGGAGACAAGGCATTGGGCATCAAGCAATTGCGCGAGGTGTCGTACAATGCCTTTTATACTCGCACGGAGGCTATGGTATTCCTGATGCGCATATTGGCCAATTACGAAGATGATATGCCAAGAGCGCTTCAGATCAGTGAATATTTACATCAAACTTACCCTGATAACCCTTACTTTCACCGGTATTATGCCCGCTTGCTATACTCTTCGGGCAAGTTCAGTTCTACAAAACCCGTTGCCGAAGAGATCATGGCCAGAATAGATAGCGGCATGCTGGGCTACGAAGCCACCAGCGGTCGGTATGCGGCTTTTTTCCTCGGGCAGATATATGAAACGAGGAAAGACAACGAAAAAGCTAAGTATTACTATCTTAGAGCCAAAGAATTTGCCGAGCAGATAGAAGCCACGGATACCGGATACTATTTATACTCCCTATTATCCCTGGGGGAGATATACCAGGAAGAAGGCGATGAAAAAGAAGCAAAGAAGTATCTAAAGCTGGTGAAAAAGCATGCCAGGCGCAAAGATGCCGTGCATGCCAAGGCAAGAGAACGGCTGAGAGAGTTTTAGGAAATCAGAAATCTGAAATAGGAAATATGAAATTAGAAAAACAGAGATCGAAAGTAAAAAATGAACTTGGGGCCACTTTTCACATTTCATATTTCTGATTTCATATTTATTTAAAAATGGAGTTAAAGGATTTTGTTGTAACCCCCATCGTACTCTTTATTGTGTACGTTCTGGCCTATATTATCAGGCCCCGGGTCACGGATCATAATACCAGGCGGTATTTTATTCCGGCTTTAACGGTGAAGATCATTGGTGCTATCGCAGTGGGGTTGATCTATCAGTTTTATTATGGGGGAGGGGATACTTTTAACTATTTTCATCATGGTAGTGCTCATATCATTGATGCGTTTAAGGATAACTTAATCAAAGGAGTAAGGCTCATCTTTTCTAATGGAGAGCACGAGGCTTCCACCTATCTCTACTCATCGCAAATATGGTATTTTAAAGATTCTGCATCTTTCTTTATGGTGAAAATAGTAGCCATTATCGATCTATTTACATTTCATACTTATTCTGCTACGGCCTGCATAATTGCCGCCTTGAGTTTTAGCGGAATATGGGCTTTGTATATGGTCTTTTATGATCTTTATCCACAGAGACATTTACATTTTGCCATTATTTCTTTTTTTATACCTTCCCTTTTTTTTTGGGGCTCAGGTGTATTAAAGGATTCCGTGACCATTGGTGCATTAGGCTGGATCACATATGCTGTTTTTGAGCTGTTTGTGAAAAGGAAAAATATAAGACAGAATGGGTTTGTTTTGTTGGTTGCCGGGTATGTCCTTTTTTCCATTAAAAAATACACCCTTCTTGTGTTCTTACCAGCAGCAATAATTTGGCTTTATATAGAGTACTTCCAACGCATCAGGTCACTGGCAAAGAAAGTTATAAGCTTTCCGATTGTTGTGGGTCTGGCTGTGTTGTCGGGTTATTATGGGGTGTTTTATGTAGCAGAAGGTGATGAAAAATACGCATTGGGAAATTTAGCGGAAACAGCAAAAATAACAGCGTATGATATACGATATTTTTCAGGAAGAGATGCGGGCTCCGGGTATGATATTGGCGAGCTTGACGGAACTTTTCAGGGTATGATGAATTTAGCTCCACAGGCTATCATTGTGAGTTTGTTTAGACCTTTCCCTTGGGAGGCAAATAATGTTTTAATGCTGTTATCATCATTTGAAAGCCAATTAGTATTGATTTTGACAATATATGTAATTGTCTTCGAACTTCGGTATCTGTTGGTTCACTTCAGGCGGTCTCATATTATCTTTTGTTTTTTATTTTCAATCACTTTTGCCTTTGCAGTTGGTGTAAGTACTTTTAATTTTGGTACATTAGTTCGTTACAAGATTCCTCTGTTACCTTTTTATCTTGCAGGATTAATAATGGTGTTGGAGGAGCGAAAGCGGTTTTTTAATAGGCCTGCATATTTATTAAATGAAAATCGATCCTAACAAAAGATTGTTTGTTGCAGATATTTGTAACACCCTCTTCAATATTAACACCACTTTCGGATTTATAGACTTTTATCTAAAGCAAAGGAAATCCTATGTTAGATCAGTTGCTTTCCGGTTTCTTGTGGCGAAGTGGTCACCACTTTTTTATATTCTTATCATTGCCAATAAATTATCCGGAAAGGATTGGCACAAAAAAATGGCCCTTCGGTTACTTAAAGGTGAGGCTAAGAGCGACTTGTACCAGGAAGCTGAAAAATTTTATACAAATAAACTCTGCCATTTACAAATCGAGCCCTGTTATAGACTGCTTGAGCAGGCACAACAAAACGGTGAAAAGATAGTATTACTTTCCTCAAGCATAGATCCAGTAGTATATGGCATTAGTAAAGCAATAGGGGCAGAATATAGCTCCACTGAAATAGCATATGATAAAGAAAGGTGTGCTGGATTTGTGCTTAGAGAGCTTAGTGGCAATAAAGATAAAATTCTAAGCGACTTTTCCGGGTTTTCTTCTATCACTGTTATGACTGATAACTTTTCGGATAAAAGATTGTTGGAAAAGGCTCATATCCGCTATGTGGTTTTAAATCATCCCGGAGACAGGAAAAAATGGAGAGGTCTGGAAGCTAATTTTATAGAGCTATGAAATTATTACTTTTATTTCCGGCCACTTATTTTGTCAAAACACGACTTAATACCTTAAAAGCGCTCATCTTTCACCCTTATTTTGAATGGGTACCGGTGATAATGATTATGTTGCTATGGAAGGGCTTCTCGATTACTGAAACAGCCACCAATTTTCTCCTCTGTTATGGAGCTTTTATTTCTATCTATGAAATTGGCTACTTCGCCAATGATCTGTTTCCCTCAAGATTTGAGAAGAACCATAGAAAAAGGACATCGGACATACAGTTTAGAAGTTGGTATACGGTTTTCTTCGTGCTTAGCAGGATCGGTTGGTTCTTGTTTTTTACATTTTATGGTGGCTTTAATGCTATTTATGAATGGTGGTATTTTTATGCGTTGCTGGTGGTTGTGTTTTCTATGCATAATTTGTTGCCAACTCCGTCATATAAGTGGATAACATTTCTGTCTCTCAGCTTGATGAGATTCACAGCTCCGGTTTTTATTTTCCTGGAGGATGAGTTTTTCATTAGGTTAATTGTAGCAGCAGTGCTGAATTATTCGTTGTTCAGACTAGTCATATATATGGAGAGCAAGAATATACTAACAATACCTAATAGAAGATCCTCATCTTTTGCATTCTATTTTTACCTGACAATAGTGCCTGTTAACTTTTTTGTTGCCATTATCGCAAATGATATGCTTCCACTATCTTTTTGCATCTATTACCTGCTTTTTTGTGCGTTTAATTTCCTTTTGAGTAAGGCCAGGTTCAGCCTTTGAAGACTCCGGAGTTCTTTGCTACTTCTGCTGCAATAAAAAGAGCGTTGCACCGTCTCAATATGGGAAGATCCTTTTGCCATTCCTGAACTTGTTCATAGATACCGAAAAGCAGGTAATCATACTTTTCAAGGTACTTTTTTACGGCTATAAAATCTTCATGGTACTTGTTTGTTGGGTTCATACTTACCTCGGTTTCCACAAACGCTATAGCCGTACTTTTTAGTAGCTCAGAGGCTCCTTTCAGTACCTCAAGATCGTAGCCTTCGGTATCAATTTTAAGATAGTCGATCCGATCAATATGATTTGTCTTACAAAAACTCGCTAACGTACAAAGTTTTACCCGTTCAACCTTGGTTTCAGATTCTGGTAAGTTGTTATTATTAATAATGGAGTTCATACTTGAATCTCTATTGAGAGCATCAATTTTCACATCTATTTCTTTATTTTCAGCACCTAATGCTATATTATGACAGGAAATATTTAATGTGTTCGTGGTTTCTTTCAGCACCAAAAAGGTTTCCTTTATTGGTTCGATGCAATATATCTTTGCAGACGGAAACTTCTTTCGCATCTGCTTTGCAGATTGACCTGTATTTGCTCCTACATCAATTATGTTTAAGAATTCAAATGCCTTTAGCTTTAATTGAATATCCTCAAAAGGATCAATGCCAAACGGAAGTTGCCTGTAAGTTTTTAACCCGGTGGTTTTTTCAAATAAAAGCTTAAATTTTGCGCGAAGATTCATTTTTAAGGGTTTAGGGCGAAATATACTCTACCATTTGAATTTCTGCTTTGCAATGATCTTCTTGCAAAGAGATTATAATATCATAGATGTTTGCTATCAATATACATGTCAAATTTAATACTTTTTATAAGGTTACTAAACACATTGATTTAACCACACATAAATAATGTGTGAATTATCTTATTCATAGATGAACGAAAAGTGCTAGACAAGAAGAAACTTAATTTTGTCGACATAGTTAAAACAGTCAAGACTAGAGGTACTTTCCTAAGAAATTCCCTTATAATGTCAGCGGGCGCAGGTTTAGGAGTCGTTTTACAAATAGTTTTTACTCCTGTTTTATCACGCATTTATAGCCCGGAGGTATATGGCCATTTCGCTGTGTACAACTTACTTCTTGATCATTTTGTAATGTTTGTTGGCTTGGCGTTAACAGATGCTTTGCTTGTCCCGAAAAAAATGCAGGATTTCTATGCCTTGGCTAAGACCATTATCTACTCCACATTAATTGGCCTTGTTTTATTTATTGCGGTGCTCGCATTATTTAAGGATAGAATATTTGGTCAGTTTTTCAATATTACCAATGTATCATGGTACCTTTTTCTTATACCGGGGGGGATTTTATATGCTTTGCATCAGATTTTTTCGGCATGGAATATAAGGTTCAAGAAATTCTCTAAAAATGCTCGTGCCATTTTTTTATCAAATTTTATTAGCAGACTCTTTGCATTGGTGTTTGGGCTTTTTAATCCATCTGCTCTTGCCTTTGTAGGGAGTGCTGTGTCTGGCCAATTATTTTCATTGCCATTTCTTGCCGGTAGTAAGATGCTAAAGGTGATTTTTGGGAACTTCAAGAGGCTCAGTTTAAAATCGCTTGGGCAAGTATTGGTAGATTACAAACAATATCCTCTGTATATTTTTCCTGGTAATTTTATGAATCGTTTTTCTCATAGTATCCCTATCTGGGTGCTGGGTCTTTATTTTAGCCCATCAAAAATTGGAGTCTATTTTTTTGCTGTGAACTTATTAAATCTACCACTCAATGTAATTGGAAATGCCTTACGGCCTGTTTTTTTGCAAAAGGCGTTTGAATTACGCAATAACAGGAAAAGGTTGCAGCAGATGACAAAGGAGGTTTTTTATAGACTTTTCTTTATAGGAATACCATTTCTCCTGATACTCATTATCTTTGGGGATCTATTATTTCAAGTCATTTTTGGAGATGATTGGATAGAATCCGGATTGATAGCGTCTATTCTTGCTACTGGATTTTTCTTTCAGCTTATTTCTTCCCCACTCTCAGGGCTACGTAGGGTTCTTAATAAAGAAAGAGAAGAATTTATTTTGCAGATATTTTTTGTTGTAATAAGATCTACAATGTTTATATATGCATTTTTTGACTCAAACTTTATACATTTAGTCATATTCTACGGAATTATAAACACTTTGATCTATATCGTGAATACCGTAGATAACTTTAGATTGGTTGGAGCTTCACTGCTGAAGATTTCATTGATAATATTGATAACTATTGTTTTCATTTCTTCAATCCTGGCTTTTAAGTTTCAATGAGAACTAGCGCTCTCATATAATGAGTAGAGAATTCGGAATATATATTTTAACCTACCCTGGTGACTACCATTTGGCACAGGCATTGATTAAAAGCATTCGGTATTTTAATCCTGAGCTTCCCATTATGATCATTCCGGGTACCGGCTTCAACCGCCAGGAGCATCCTTTTTCGGGAGAAAAAATAATGGATGATCCGGACGACATCCGGTGGTCATCTCTTGGCGCTTACGACAGGTTATTTTGGATCTTTCAGGGGCCATTTGATAAGTTTCTTTATTGTGATGCGGATCTCATCTGCTTAAAAAGTATTAATGGCCTCATCGAAAGGATCAAAACAGAAAAAGGGCCTTTTATGTATGTGAATTTACCATACCATGGATATGGATTGAAAGAAGATACTTCGGATGGATATGACGATGACAGGATTTCAAAAATAAAGGTTGGTGGGCAAATCGGTATTCTGGATAGGCTGAAAAATTTTGATCCTGAACATGACGTGTACAAAAGTTATCCTTTTAATAGCGGTCTTATAGCAAGCTCTAAAGAGACCATTACGCCTGAGGACTTTTTTGAATTTCGGCAAAAGGAAGTTTCCTTTTATGAGAGAATTCTTAAAAAGGATTTTGATCCAAGACAGTTGTATGAGCTTTTTTATGGAGATCAGGGCCGTTTAAATTATCTGGTTTTCAAAAAAAAGATTCCTCTTAAAAGTTTGTACCCGGATGCTCACTACCGGTGGGGAGGTGATACCTTCGGAGTATCGCTCCAAGACGTTCTGAGTGGAAATTCCCCTTATGCATTTATTCATTGGGCAGGTTGTCCAAAGCCTTCTTATTCAATCTTTGCTTCTGGATTTCTGTTTTACTTTCTTTATAAAAGTTTTGGTTACTTGCGCTATGACTACAGCACTAATGGTATACCAGGGTTGGCAGTTTGGGAGAAATTTAGTGAACCAGGTAGCATTTTATCAATGACAAAGTTTTCATGGCGGGATTTTCGGAGCAAAATATGGCCATATTTAAAAGGTTGGGTAAAGAGAAAAATTTTTTAGAAGGTGCTGGTGTCAATAGTAGTTCCCTGCTTTAACCGGGAAAAATATATTCGGGAAACATTGGATTCCATTCATAATCAGACCTACCACAACTGGGAGGCTATTGTTGTTGATGATGGATCTTCTGACGGGTCAGTTAATGTTATTAATGAATATGTAAACAAAGACAGCCGCTTTAGACTATTACACCGTAGTAGAACACCTAAAGGAGCAGCGGTCTGTAGAAACGAAGGAATTACTGTAGCTCAGGGTGATTTTATAATGTTTCTTGATTCGGATGATCTGCTGGCTGAATGGTGCCTGGAGCAGCGGATGAAAATCATGAGTGAGTGCACAGAACAATGGGACTTCCTGGTTTTTCCTTCGTTGTTGTTTAAGGAAGTTTATGATGATATGCGGATTTTAGCTGATGTTGGCACGGAGGAAAAAGATATTTACCGAATATTGAGATTAGAGGTTCCATGGACAATATCGGGTCCGATATGGAAAAAGCAATCGCTAAGATCGTTGGGTGGATTTGATGAAAATTTATCTGCCAAACAAGATCCGGATTTGATTATAAGAGCAGTTTTATCGGGGTTGTCGTATAAAAGGTTTTTAGAAGTCAGGCCTGATGTTTTTTATCGTCAGCATCAAGACGGCCGCGTATCTTCTTTGGACGACTTGGGGAATAAAAAAATTGTGTTTAATAACATTCGAAAACTAATCTGCAAAACTTCAGGGTTGCTGCAAGAATCAAAATATAATAATGACCTGCTGGTATTTAGAGCTCTAGGTAATGCATTGATAACAAATATCTTTAATGCCCTTTTTTCCCACCTTCATAATGAGGCAATTAAGTTCCTGAAATTAGGGGATACACTAAATTTGTTTTCCAGGTTTGATTGCAAACTGATTTATTTTCTCATTAGATTGGACGGGTTAGGAGGGAAATCCATACCTGGTTATTATAGAATTATGAGATTGTTTCTCTGGAAATATTCAGCTCCGAACCACTGGGCAAGATTTACATATACCGGCCCATTAAACGCGCAAAAATGAATATCTTAATTGCAAGTGAATGTTTTAGACCGGGTGGAGCTCAGGTTTTTGCTTTAAGATTAGCCCGGGCTTTATCGGAAAATACAGAGTACAAAGTATATGTGTTTTATAATTTTAAAGATTACATCTCTAGAGATTTGGTCAACAAAATTTATCCTAAGGTCAGATTGCTGTCACCTGAAATACCCTTTCTTCTGGACTTCTGTATCAGAAAATTTGATCGCCTGCTGCGTGTTATGAACATTGATATTGGTGTGCGGGAAAAATTTGTAGGGTGGAGCATTAAAAAGATAATATCAAAATACAAAATTGATATTGTGCATAGCCATATGTTCAAGTCGAACTATTCTTTTGCCAACGCTTTAGTGGGTATGGATACGCCTAAACTTGTAAATACTATGCATGGTTGTTATGAAAACTTCTACAACAGTTATATGACTAAACAGGGTGAGGTATTATTGAATTATCCTGACAAAATGCTTAAAACACTTCAACGGTTAAATGGTATAGCTTATCTCACCGAAAAAAACCTGGAAGTTATCAACGACCTTTCCCCCAATCTTTTACGAAATAAAGTGGTAGCAAAAATCTATAATGGTTTTCCTGACACTACGGTTGATCAAGGGTTAGATGATGATACTCCTGACGTTACTCAGCGCTCTGGTCTGGTTTTTGGAATGGTGGCGCGCGGGATTGCGGAAAAAGGTTGGCAAATTGCTATTGAAGCTTTTTTGCAAATCGGAGGCTATGAACAGCATAGATTAATATTGGTCGGGTCTAGCGACTATCTTTCCTGGCTGAAGCACAAGTATGCCGAGCATTCCAACATTATATTTACCGGTCATTCTGATGATCCGATCAAGATTATTAAAAACTTTGATATCGGGCTCCTTCCCAGTACATTTTGGGCGGAAAGCTTGCCTAATTCTGTAGTTGAGTATCTTTCATGTGGCAAAGCAGTAATAGCTACGGATATTGGAGAAGTTAAGCGTATGTTAAATTATGAAGGATTTTCTGCGGGTCAATTGCTTCTTATAAAGCAAAACTCCATAGAAGCTAGTGACCTGAAAGAAAAGATGGACATTTATCTCCAGGATAGGGATCTATTAGCACAGCACCAAAGGGCGGCATTGAATGTTGTTAAACAATTCGATATGAAGATCTGTCTGGATAAATATTTGAAATTTTATGGTAGAGTGGTAAACGAAAGGTGGTGAGGAGGGTAAAAAGAATATTATTACTGATACCAAACCTGGATTTTGGAGGTGCCCAACGTGCCTTCTATTATTTGGGAAGGGAGCTATCTGCTGATTATGAGGTTTACGAATGTGTTTTTAATCAAGATGGTGGTATTGCATTTCCCAGTGAAAACATGCTTTATGACCTTGAGATACCTGCTGGTAAAAATATACTTGATAAAGGATATCGATTTCTGCAACGTGTCTTTAAAGTAAGAAGTCTGAAGAAAAAATTGCAAATTGACCTCACCATCAGCATGCTGGAAGGAGCAGATCATGTAAATATTCTTTCAAAGCATAAAGATTGGGTATGGCTATGTGTTCAGGGAAGCAAAAGTTTCGATAAGGATATGCGCTATGAAGCCTTGAGTAAGAAATTTTTAATACCATTCTTCTATAAGAAAGCAGACAGAATAATAGCTGTAAGCGAAGGAATCAGAAAAGAGCTAATAAAACAATTTAATATCAACGAACGCAAAGTCGTAGTTATTGAAAATGCAGTCGACCAAAAAATGGTGGATCAAAAAAAGAGCGAGCCGCTACCAGATTTATACAAGCAACTTTTCTCTACAAATAAAGTAATTGTGACGTCCGGCAGGCTGCACAACCAAAAAAATCAACTTCCTCTATTTGATGTTTATGCCGAAATACATCGTATTGACCCTCAAATTAGAATGTTTATTATTGGGGATGGCCCTCTGAAACAGGAAATGGAAAATCGTGCGGAAAAATTCAGTTTTAAAACTTATTTTCAATGGAACGCAGTTGAGCCTACCGGCAGTGAATCTGTCTTCTTCCTGGGGTATCAGGACAACCCATTCAAATACATTTATAACTCAAATTTGTTTATATTTCCATCGTTATGGGAAGGTTATCCTTTGGCATTGCTGGAGGCTATGTCATGTGCCGTGCCTGTACTGGCGGCCGATTGTCCGACCGGGCCCAGGCAAATACTTGCTCCCAACAACGCAAAAGATGTCTACGAGCTGGAACAGTTGGAGGTTGGGGAGTATGGCATGCTCCTACCGCTCATAACCGGGCGGAAAAACTCAAATGCAGTAAGCGTATGGGCTGAGACTATACTACGCTTTATAAATGATCGGGAGTTTATCTCCTACTATGGAAAACGTTCAAGATCACGAGCAAAGGACTTTTCTGTTGAAGTTATTGGAAGTAGATGGAAAGCAGAACTCGCAAAACAATAAGCAATTGAAAGATAATCAACGCACACCGGAACGCATTCGCTTCCATTATGAGGTAGAAAAGGAGTTGGCCGGCAAACTTCGTGCAGCGGATAGAAAAGAACGGATGCATTTATATAGTAGTGTTTATAATGAACTCTTTACACGGGTAACTGATCATCCACAGATAGTTCAAAAAGCCAGTTTGGAAGCACAGCAGCAGGCGGTTAATTGGCAGATCAAACTCCTTAAGCCTCTTTTAAGTAATAAAAAGACATTTATGGAAATAGGTTCTGGTGACTGTAGCCTTTCTTTTGCAGCTACCAAATACGCTAAGTATGTGTATGCGGTAGATGTCTCGGAAGAAATAGCGCGGAACGCTGCAACTCCCAAAAACTTTAACCTCGTAATATCGGATGGAATTAGTATCCCTGTACAGGAAAACAGTATTGATGTTTGCTATAGCAATCAACTAATGGAGCACCTGCATCCTGACGATGCGTTTGATCAGTTAAAGAATATCTACACTGCCCTAAGTGAGGGCGGTAAGTACCTTTGTATAACACCAAATAAATTAGCGGGTCCCCATGATGTCTCAAAATATTTTGATAGAGAGGCAACTGGATTCCATTTGAAAGAATATACAATAGTTGAGTTGAATAGATTGTTTAAAAAGGCAGGTTTCTCCAGTACAAAGGCTATGCTCAGTTTTAAGAATAATATATGGACCATTCCTGTAGAGGCAGTAGGGTTCATGGAACGCGCTTTGAGCATTTTCCCATATAAGATTAGAAGAAAATTAGCTCTGAATCCTATAATTAATAGATTTCTGGGTATCTATATTGTTGGTTGTAAGTAAAGCCTTTGGAGAGTATTGGAAGAGGAGTGCTAAAGTAAGAAAGTGTAAAATCTACGCATAAATTTCATTATGAAAGAGAAAATAAAGGTAATTTTATCTCAGAATAGTTTAATTTTTAAAATTCTATCTTTTTTTTACAATCTTCCTCGCTTGCTATGGAAGCCAAGGTTAATAAAGGATATAGATGAAAAGCTTTCTCAATTTGTACGAGAAAATATGTATTTTGTGCAGATTGGGGCAAATGATGGTGTACGGTCGGATCCAATTCACCAGTATGTAACCAAGTACAGTTGGGAGGGCGTCTTAGTTGAGCCGGTTCCATACCTTTTTGAGCGCTTGAAAAACAACTATTCCGGTAGGATCGGTCTGCACTTTGAAAATGTAGCAATTACGCACGAGAGAGGTTCGGTCTCTTTTTACAGTGTCAAACAAGCCGATGATCTTGATCCCTGGGTACATGGGTTGGCTTCACTGGATAAGCAACATTTACTGCGGTACCTGCCCGTACAGGATAAGGAGAGTTATATTATTGAAGAGCAGGTAAAAACCATCACCATGACTGATCTTTTAGATAAATACTCCATAAAAGCTATTGATCTACTATGTATTGATGTAGAAGGGTTTGATTATGAAGTGATAAAGGGAGTCGATTTTCAAAGAGTTAAACCGAGAGTTATCATTTATGAACACAAGGTATTGAGTCTGGAGGATTTTAAAAGTTCTGTTAAATTGTTAAAGCAAAATGGCTACCGTTTATGGTCCACCAGTGCTGATACAATAGGTATTCTTAAATCTGAATTATAAAATGAATAGCAAGTGGCTGGCAAATGACGACATTGTGAACGAAATGGAGTCTTTTCTGAAAGTATATTCACAAAAACCTGAACTAGTTAATGAGGGTGGGATGAAAGCTCCTCATATGTTTGCCTGTTGGGTAATGTTACGAGCGCTACGACCAACGCATATCATTGAAAGCGGTGTTTGGCGTGGCATGGGCACCTGGTTGTTCAGAAAGGCAGCACCTCAGGCAAAGTTGATATGCCTCGACCCAAATCCCCATTTTCGCTATCATACTGATCAGGATGCAGAATATTCAGAGAAGGATTTTTTTGAATATGATTGGAGTGATATCCCGAAAGATAACACGGTTCTTTTTTTTGATGACCACCAAAATGCATTGGAGAGATTAAAGTTTGCCAGTGGTAAAGGGTTTAAGCATCTGATATTTGAAGATAACTATCCTTCAACTGTGGGTGACTGTTACTCTATCAAAAAAGCACTGGCGGGAACAGGCTTCTCACCGGCTAAAGCTGGTATTTTGCCAAAAAATACCCTAAAAAGAAGGATCAAAAAGCTGTTAGGACTCAAAACCTTTGAGTTCTTGAGGTTTGTTAATCATCCCAGCGAAATTCCTCCTAATGAGGAAGATAGAAAGTGGATGGAAGACAAGGCCGATATCTATTTTGAATTTCCTCCTGTGTATAAAATGGAGAAGACAAGATGGGGAGATTCTTGGGATGAAGCAAAATATCCTGGTCCTCAGCCATTGTTTACCGAATACCATGAAAAATATTCATTGTTCTATGAGGAGGCATTGTTTTATACCTGGATATGTTATGTCAGGCTGAAATAGGGGCTTTATGTGCGGAATAGCAGGTTTTTTTGCGGAAGAGCTGGGTAAGGGGGAATTGATATACTTTAATGAAAGTCAACGTCATAGGGGGCCGGACGCAAGTGGTACCTTTTGCGAAGGCAAGGTAGGCTTATCACATACAAGGCTTAGCATCATTGATCTATCGGATTCTGCCAATCAACCAATGACTTCTGCTTGTCAAAGGTATGTTATAGTCTACAATGGAGAGATATATAACTTCAGGGAAGTACAGCAGAAGTATGGTTTAAATACCTCCACGTCTAGTGACACAGAGGTGTTGCTTGAGGCCTTTGCCATCAAAGGAATAGAGATTGTCGATGAGCTGAATGGGATGTTCGCCTTTGCCATTTATGACAAAACGGAAAGAGCTCTTTGGCTTTGTAGAGATCGCCTGGGAGTAAAGCCACTTTACTACTATTGGGATGGCAACAGTTTGGTGTTCTCTTCTGAATTGAAAGGACTTACCTCCATAGGCTTCATCAGGGAAAGATTGAAGGTTAATGCTATGGCAATTAATCAATTCCTATACTTATCTTTTATACCGGCACCTAATTCCATCTATGAAAATATTTTTAAGTTGGAGCCGGGAACATACCTGACAATAAAAGACGGTGGGAATTTTGTAAAACATAAATATTGGAGCTTAAACACGAATGTCAGAGTCAATGCCGATTTATCTTGGGAGCAGGCAAAAGCAAAACTACATCAGTTACTTGATAGTGCTGTAGAAAAACAGATGGTAAGCGATGTGCCTTTGGGAACTTTTCTGAGTGGTGGGATTGACTCCAGTATAGTCACGGCACTGGCGCAGGCTCATTCTGATAAACCGCTGAAAACATTCACCATTGGTTTTAGTGATGAAAAGTTTAATGAGGCGCCACATGCCGCAGCTATCGCCAGTTATCTCAAAACAGATCATCATGAGACGATCCTTTCACCCGATGAAGCAAAAACCAAAATAGTCAATATTTTGGATCTCTATGATGAACCCTTTGGGGACTCGTCATCCATTCCTACGATGTTAGTTTCGGAGGTGGCTCGAAGGCAGGTGAAGGTAATTTTGTCAGGAGATGGAGGGGACGAGTGTTTCCTGGGTTATCACCGGTACATCTGGGCGAAAAGATTTGAAAGGATGACAGGATTGATGAACCCACAGATGATAAGTAGAATCTTAGGTGTTGTGAGAAACGAGAAGTGGAAAAGAACTGCTGAAATTTTCAATGTACGGAACAAAAATGAGGAGATCAGTCATTTGTTTTCCCAAAATGCGCTTCAATTTAGCGAATCTCAGTTGCATACTGTTTTGGATAAAAAATATAGGAATGCTATCTCGCTTTGGGGAGGGGGGTGGAATGGCCCGGGGAAGCTATCCAAAGCTGAACAGCTGGCACTGTTTGACCTGACATATTACTTACCTGATGACAACCTAACCAAGGTTGATCGCGCCAGTATGTCTACTTCGTTGGAGGTAAGGGTACCATTATTGGATCATCGTGTAGTTGAATTTGCTCAACAGGTACCATTGCCCTTCAAATTTAAAAATGGTGAGGGTAAAAGAATCCTCAAAAGCATCCTTTATGATCGTGTGCCAGCGCACCTTTTCGACAGGCCTAAACAGGGTTTTTCTATCCCGTTGAATTCGTGGTTGAAAGGAGATTTGAATTATCTCATTAAAGAGTTTCTTTCTGAGGAGGCCTTGCGCACTTCCGGTTTTTTTAATGTTCCCGAAATACTTCGTTTTATTGAAGGCTTTGAAAAAGGACATCATTCTTATGTAAATAAGATTTGGTCTGTAATTTTACTTCAGAAGTGGTATTTCGAAATATATCTGCCCTTAACGAATGGCTAAGCCCAGGATTTTAATCGTTGACAGTTCAAGAGCATTTACGGGTGCGTTCAATTCTATCTTAAATTTCTGTGAAGGCTTAAGAGATGACTATGATTTTCATTTTGCTTTACCAAAGCACTCTTCAAACATTTCTTTGATCAGGGAAAGGTACACATACCAGGAATTTCAATTCATAGATATTTCAATGAATGCTAAGGCACTTCTCTTTCTGCCGTATTTAGTATCAAATTCACTTAAATTAAAGCGATACATTAAGTCGAATGGAATAGATATTGTGCACGTAAATGATATTATTAATCTAGCAGGAGTTGGAGCCAAATTCTTTGGAGCGCGGGTTCCCTTGGTTTATCACATTAGGCTAATGCCGGATTCTTACTTTGCACGATTGTATCCACTTTTTTTTCGGGTCATCTACGCATATGCCGATAGAATTATATGTGTTTCAGATGCGGTGAAAAAAAAATTAGGCAGGAGCAATAAGATAATTAGAATATACAATGCTTTTAATTTTAAAGAAGCCACACTAAAGAGAAGCAGGGTGATTGATAAAGAGAAAGTAACTCTTCTGTATTTGGCTAATTATACACCGGGTAAGGGCCATGATGCAGCTTTAAGAGCGTTTGCTAAAGCATTTCAGACAAACTCTAAAATGAAGTTGATTTTTACCGGGGGGTGTATGGGGTTAAAAAAGAATGAATTATATCTTTGTAATTTGGAAAAATTGGCAGAGGAACTTCATATCAAAGACAAGGTGGTTTTTAGAGCGTTTTCTTCGGATATTGAATCTTTGTTTGCAGAAGCTGATATTTTTTTAAATTTTTCAGTGTCGGAATCCTTTTCCCGTACTTGCCTGGAAGCACAATATTTTGGAGTTCCTGTTATTGCAACAAACTGCGGAGGTCCTGCTGAAATTATACAGGATCAGCACAGTGGCTTGCTGGTTCCGGTTGGAGATATCGATAAAATGGCTGAGGCTATAATAAAACTGACTACAAATCCGGGTCTTAGGGTAAAATTTGCTAGTGGGGGCAAACAGATAGTGGAAAATAAGTTTTCTTACAAAACAACTATTATGCAATTAAATAGGTTATATCAAGATCTGCTGTAAAAGCCAGTTACACTTTAAAGAAAAATACCATTAATAACAGTAGACATTCTTAATCAGAATGTTTTAATTACTATCATGAGTCAAAGAGTTGCCATTTTATTTATTAGTTTGACGATAGCTATTACACAAGCAATAGGTCAGTGTGACCAGGCTGATTTTGATATTAGAGCGAATATCTGTCTCAATGAACCTCTGCCATTAGAGAACACTTCTACGGGACTTCTTAGCCATGAATGGGACTTTTGCGTTGGAGATAATCTCACGGGGAGTCCCACTTACTCAAAGCTTCTGCCATCTCAAAGCTTTGGGCAAAGCTTTGGGGTTCGAGTTGTCAGGGACGGGGAATATTGGTATGGCTTTGTTATCGACCGTAACACTAAAGGTATAATTAGATTGGACTTTGGTGCCAGTTTGGCTAATACTCCCACCTATAATAATTTAGGTAATCCATCAGGCGCATTGACAGACGCCATTTCTATAGAATTATATAAGGAAGGAAACAATTGGTTCGGTCTGGTGCCTGGCTTTATACAGAATAAAGTCTTTCTCCTTAGCTTTGGAAACTCCATTCAAAATACACCAACTGTAACAAACATCACTGGAAGTGCAAGCTATCAATATCCCATCTATGCCACCATACAGAATTCAGGAGGAAATATAGTGGCTTTTATTGTGAATAACAGGAGTGGACAATACCCTGTTCATCGTTTAAATTTTGGCAATAGTATCACAAATACACCAACAATAACCACAATAAACCATACAGATTTTAATGAAACAGTAAATATTTCCTTTATAGAGGAGTGTGACAGCTATTATGGGTTTCTGACCTCGAGAGGCAATGGCAAAATTTTCAGATTAGATTTTGGAAATGACCTTACCAGCTCTCCTTCAATACAGGAAATTGGTGCTGGCTCTGGGTTGACTTTTAACAATCCGGCAGGTATTCAGACCGTCAAAGAGGGCGATGAGTATCACGCATTCATTACCTCCAGAAATGGCCCCGCATATCGCCTTGATTTCTCCAGTAGTCTTCTGAATACTCCGAGCGGAACGACTCTACCTATGGGTGTAAGTGGCGATTGGGAGGTTGAGCTCTTTAAGGAAGGAAGTATATGGTACGGATTTAAAGCCAATACCGGTGCAGGGATTTATCGTATTACTTTTCCAGAAGATTGTTCTGCGAATATTCCCTATTCTACAGAGGAGGAACCAATGAACATCCAATACTCCAGTGCAGGTACCTATAAAATTAGTTTGTCCGGTTTAAACACTAGTGGGAATACTTCTTCTGTTACAAAAGAGATTACGGTAAGTAATACCTTGCCCCCATCCATAGATTTTGGAGTCGACAATATCTGCTTTAATACTGCTACTCAACTTTCCGCAATGAGCAATGACGTGGCTGTTAACTCGTGGGAATGGGATTTTGGCGATGGCGCTACGGCAACCGGGGAAATTGTAAACCATACCTATGCTGCCACCGGGTCTTATGATGTAAGTCTTAGGATTTTTAATGGAACGTGTTCAAATTACCTGACTAAAACAGTAACAATTTATAATGAACCAGTGCCCTCTTTTACTGTTCCTACGGGTAATATTTGTACTAATGATACCTACCTCTTCGAAAACACCACCCCTGGCGATTTCGATGGCAACATCACCTACGAATGGTTCATCAACGGAGAGTCGGTGGCTACTACAGAGGACCTGGATTATGAGTTTCCCTCAGGGGGAGCTAAGGAGGTTAAGCTGGTAGCGACAATTCCCGGTTGCTCGGTGGAGGCCATTCAGAATATTGCCAATGTGGATGAGGGGGCCAACCCCTCCTTCACTGTCAATGACGACTGCCTGGGGCAATCTTTCCAGTTCAATAATACATCTACCGGAGAAGTAGCATCCCATCAATGGGATTTTGGTAATGGCTTTACTTCCAATCTGTCAAATCCTTCTTTTCAATATGCAGAGCCTGGCACTTACGATGTAACGCTCACCCTCACTAACTCATCGGGGTGCGTCACTGACACTACCAATTTTGTCACCGTTTTTGAGTTACCCATTGTTTCATTCACCAACGACCTGGCCTGTGAAGGTTCGCCTACGCAGTTTGCAGATTCTTCAACTGTCGGTGATGCCAACATCACTGCCTGGAACTGGAGCTTTGATGATCCCTCCTCTAACGACAATACTTCTGCTGCACCAAACCCCTTGCACACATTTACAGGGTCAGGAAATTTCGATGTGAAATTGGTGGTAGAGTCAACCAATGGGTGCCGTGATTCTTTAATTCAGGCTGTAAATGTATTAGCCGCCCCGGAAGTGGATTTTACCTACGACCGGTTATGTATCAATGAAGCAGTGCAGTTCCAGGACCTTTCTCAGCCGGTAGCAGGTGAAACCATAACATCCTGGGCGTGGGATTTAGGTGGGGTGTTTAGCGCTGAGCAAAACCCCGAAGTTACCTTTGAATTTGCCAAGAATTACGGAGTGGGATTAACTGTTACCTCTGAAAATTTATGTACTGCAACTACCTATAAAACTATTACCATTACTCCCGTGCCGGAAGTGGTCTTTGAAATAGAGGATGCCTGCGAAAACACGGAAGTGCACCTTTACGATACTACTGATCCCCTTGGTGACGAGGTGGCCTCCAGAAGCTGGAACCTTGCAGGTCTGGCATCAGCGAGCGATTCTTCAACCTATTTTCACTTTCCCCAGGCTGGCACTTACGAAGTTGGACTGTCCATTGTTACCCAAAATGGTTGTGAATACGCTACATCACAGTCCATAGAAGTCACGCAGGCTCCAACGGCATCTTTTACCAGCCCAATAATGTTTGGCGCCCCACCTTTAGAAGTTGCATTTGTTAATAACTCTGCCAATGCAGTAACTTATATGTGGGATTTTGATGACGGAACAATTTCAAACGAGACTCAGCCTGTACACACTTTTACCGAAGAGGGTACACATACAGTGCAGTTGGTGGCGACCGATGCTTTAGGCTGTAGTGATACTACCTCACGTACTATCAATGTTGTTTTTCCTGATCTGGAGCTTGAGCTAAGCAGGTTGTTCATTACAGAAAAGAATGGTAGCAATATGTTGATCATGATGCTGATCAACAACGGAACCATTGTTATTGAGAATTTGAATGTAACCATCGACCTTGGAGATCAGCTAGCTGCCAAAGAACTGGTAAGCGCCACCATTATGCCTGGAGAACAGGTAAATGTGCCTTTGCAATTGTCTTTTGTGAACAAAGATCTTGAGTTTGTGTGCGTCACTGTCGAAGCGCTCATTGAAGGAGTCGAAGAAAGTGATGCTACCAATAATTCCAGGTGTATAAACTTCGAAGACGATGTCATCATTCTTAAACCATATCCTAACCCTGGTACTGGGGAAATCCACATAAATATAGTCTCTAATGTTTCCGAAACACTCACGGCCAGATTATTTAGCCCGAAGGGTAATCTCGTCAAAGATGTAGCGTTTCAGAAATTGGGCACCGGCTATAATGATATTGTTCTGGATGCCACAGATGTAAAGGATGGCCTCTATTTCCTGAAAATTGAATATGGTGGTAAATCTGAAGTATTTCGTGTCATGATCGGTAACTAGCGCTCGTATCATGCTGCCGATCATACCGTTCAAAGAAAATACAAATTTATTAACAATATCTTTATTTTTATTTCGTCCTTCTTTGTGTTTAATAGTTATCTTCGCACCCGATTTTAATAATTAAAGTTCTTATATTAATGTGGGTTCGATATAGTAGAGCCGGTTAAAGGCATGTATATCAGAAAACAGAAAAAACTCTTTTAAAGGTCCTTCTGCCAGCCCCGAACTTGCCTCGGGGGAAGAATGAAGGATCTTACTAAGTTCAAGAGGTACTATTCACAATTTAGGAAGATCCTTCTTCCGTCAGAATGGCCTCTTATTTTTAAGCGTTTTTATATTAAACTCACGTTATATTAACTATTGCTTGTAAGAAAACTCTAAGTGGCTTTAAGAAACGAATCCCAAAAAGCGGAGTGTACTGAGGTACGTGAGCATTTTTGGGACAAGCGTAACGCAGACATCGGCGTTTTCTTAGAGACACTAACTAAAAAGTGTTGATTAAGAGCCACTTGATGGTTTACCGCTGTCAAAAAGTTTGGATATAAGAAGTCTAATTGGATGAAGGCGTGTTATAAAGAAGAAAACTCAAACTACATGGGATACGTAACAATTCCATAAAAACGATTTTAAGAGCAACTATGAAGAAGTCAAAGATAAAACTGGATAAGACAGATCGCAAAATACTTGAAATATTACAAGCCAATGCCAAGATAACGAATGCTCAACTGGCTCAGGAAATAGGACTTTCTCCCGCACCAACGCTTGAAAGAGTGAAAAAGTTAGAAATCTCCGGCATTATTAAAAGCTACCATGCTACCCTGGATAATGAAAAAGTAGGCCTTGGTGTAAGTACATTTGTGATGGTTAGCCTGAAGGGCCACAACAAAGCCAATATTGAAGTTTTTACTCAAAGTATTGCTGAGATTGAAGAAATAATAGAATGTCATCATATTACAGGTTCCGGTGATTTTATTTTGAAGATAATTTCTCAGGATATACCTTCATATCAAAAATTGATGTTGGAGAAAGTTACCAACATTGAGGTGGTGGATAGTATGCAATCATTAGTGATATTATCTACCTTTAAGGATAGTAAAATAATGCCAATACCTTAAAAATTTATGGGAAACAAAGGCCTGATTTTATCTGATGCACAGGTAAGGCAAAAAATTAAACGTATAGCGTACGAAATATACGAGAATAATTTCCAGGAGAAAGATATCATACTCGCCGGAATACAGGAGCAAGGTTACGAATTGGCCAGGCTCCTGCTGGAGGAGTTGCAGCAAATAGCCTCTTTTAAAACGACCCTGATCGGAGTACGCCTTGACAAATTTGCCCCAACGCAAAGCGAGATCAGCCTCGATTGTGACGTATCAGTAGTTAAAAATAAGTGTATCATACTTATCGATGATGTGATGAACACCGGCCGCACGATGGCTTATAGCTTAAAGCCATTTCTGAACGTAAAGGTTAAGAAAATAGAGACTGCTGTATTAGTGAATAGGAGCCATACGCAGTTCCCGATCTCAATACAATATACCGGCTACGAGTTGGCAACCACTATCAAAGAACACGTTGAGGTTCAGTTGGAAAATGACAGAAAAGCAGTATACCTTCAGTAAGGATTTCATTTGTTTTAGTTAAATCATCCCATTATATTAGGAGGTTTATTCTGCAAACGCATGCCGGAATTTGAAAATACTGTCAACCTGAAGGAGGATATCAACAAGTTAGAGGGACTTCTTGCTACAAAAGAAATTGAAATTGCTACCCTAAGAGATAAGCTCAGCAAGTACGAGGCAGCGGCCAATGGTGCCAACGATGGCTTGTGGGATTGGGATTTTGAAAATAAAGTGGCATTTGTATCCAGGCCCTGGAAAACAATGTTGGGTATCGATGAAGACGAAGTTATCGACCACA
This sequence comes from Fulvivirga imtechensis AK7, assembly GCF_000331535.1. Taxonomy (GTDB): domain Bacteria; phylum Bacteroidota; class Bacteroidia; order Cytophagales; family Cyclobacteriaceae; genus Fulvivirga; species Fulvivirga imtechensis. The sequence goes on from NZ_AMZN01000043.1 coordinate 38,468, forward strand.
ACGGATTGGTTTCATGGGAGCATCTCCTTCATCCGGATGATAAGGAAAGTGCTATCAATGTTTTTAGGGATTACATTGAGGGACGAATTGATACCTACCGCGAAAAGTTTCGACTGAAACATACAGATGGCACCTACCGGTGGATACTCTCAAAAGCAAAAGTGATCTATGATGCCAAAGGTAAGCCGGTAAGAATATCAGGCTCACATACTGATATTACCGAGCAGAAAAAGGCGGCCGATGCGTTAAAGAAAAGTGAGGAAAAGTACCGGAATCTTTTTGAAAACTCTCTGGTAGCAATGTTTCGGACACATGCCCTATCAGGAGAGGTAGTAGAAGCCAATGATAAATTCTGGGATCTTTTAGGTGTACCAAGGGCACAAAAGGGAAAGATCCGGTTCGATATTTTTGCCGAAGAAAAGGAAAAAAGAAGAGTGTTGAAAATTTTGGAGGATCATGGTGCGGTTGACAACCTGGAGCTTCAGATAAGGACCTTTACCAACGAACTGATATGGGTTTCTTTCAGTGCAGTGCTTTATGAAGATGAAAAGATAATAGAATGTGTTCTAAAGGATATCACCCAGACAAAAGAGAATCTGCTTGAGCTGCAAAAGGTGAATTTTGAGCTTGACAGCTTTGTTTACCATGCCTCTCATGACCTTCGTTCACCACTCAGATCAATTTTGGGATTGATAGACCTCTATAGGTTGGAAACTGATACTAAAATAAAAGAAGAGTGCATAGAAAAAATAGAGGGTAGTGTAAACCGCCTGGATGATCTGGTGGTAGAACTACTAAGCATCTCCAGGAATGACCGTGTAAATGATCCGCACATACCTATCAACCTCATGGTCGAAATAAACAATAGTATTTCCAGCTACTATAATGCCACCAATACTACGGGGCTGGAAGTTATTACTAAGGTGTTACAACCGGTGCCATTTAAATCTGATTTAACCCGGGTGCGAATTATCCTGAATAATCTTATCTCCAATGCTATTAAATATCGTAACTTTCACAAAGACCGGGCTTTTATCCGTATTGAAGCTACGGTAAATGCCGAAAGCGCTGTCTTAAAAGTTGAAGATAATGGCGAAGGGATAGCAGAATCCAAATTACCTCATATCTTTGACATGTTTTACAGAGCCACTGAGAAAAGCGAAGGCTCAGGATTGGGCTTATATATTGTGAGAAAAGTCGCTGAAAAGCTCGATGCTGAAATAAATGTGCAGAGCGAGGAGCTTGAGGGTACCGAGTTCACCATTACGATACCGAATACTAAATAGTGTTTGTAACAAACTCTAAGTGGCTTTAAGGAAACGTTAAGGTCAAGGCTTGCGAAGTGCCAAAAAGCGGAGCGTACTGAGGTACGAGAGCATTTTTGGGGCGAGCGTAACGCAGACATTGACGTTTTCTTAGAGACACTAAGTAGCATTGAAAAAGATAAAACAACATGTCTATTCACAAATCTGATATAAAAAAGGTTACTACGCACCAGTTGCAGGAAATGAAGAACCGTGGTGAGAAAATTGCGATGCTCACAGCATACGACTACTCCATGGCCAGAATACTGGATGGTGCAGGTATTGATGTACTACTCGTAGGTGATTCAGCTTCAAATGTAATGGCAGGAAATGAGACAACTTTGCCTATCACTTTGGATCAGATGATTTACCATGCCAGCTCGGTAGTGAAGGCGGTGGAGCGGGCATTTGTAGTAGTCGACATACCATTTGGCTCTTATCAGGGTAATTCATCTGAAGCATTAAGGTCTGCAATAAGAATAATGAAAGAGTCAGGGGCTCACGCAGTAAAAATGGAGGGTGGCAGCGAAATTAAAGAATCCGTCATACGTATACTGAGCGCTGGTGTGCCGGTAATGGGGCATCTGGGCCTTACACCACAGTCTATCTACAAATTTGGAACATATACAGTCAGGGCTAGAGAAGAGGAAGAAGCTCAAAAGCTGTTGGAAGATGCGAAATTGCTCGAAGAGTGTGGTTGCTTTTCAATCGTACTGGAGAAAATTCCGGCTGACCTTGCAAAGAAGGTGGCTGAGGCTGTATCCATCCCTATTATCGGTATAGGTGCTGGTGCTGATGTTGACGGCCAGGTGCTTGTAATGCAGGATATGCTGGGGATCACCAAAGAATTTAAACCCCGGTTTCTCCGCAGATATGCCGATCTGTATACTGTGGTGACAGATGCCGTCAGCCACTATATTGAGGATGTAAAGGCGAAAGATTTTCCTAATCAAGAGGAAAAATATTAACAGATCTTCATTTGTTTAACATGCTACAAATAAGCCCACACAGAAGTTTTGAGTCAAAATTTTAGTAAGTTTGATATTTATAAAATCACTGACCCGTTGAATCGAATGATCCGGTGGATGTTAGGTTCGGGCTTGTTTATCTTCAGCCTGCTGGCATTTTTGGGAGTGATCGTTGAAGCGGGGTTTGAGCTACCATTTCATGTAGTCATAGTCATTCACATTCTGTATTTTCTTTGTGTTACAGTTTTTTTAGCAGTAATCTTTGTTAGGATTATTCTGAAATTCATCAGAAAAACTGAACGAAGGAAAATTCTCATTTCCGAGTATTTTTTGTTCATCGTACTAATCGTGCTCCTGACACTTAACGTTCTGATGTCCGGAGATGAGGAGAGCAAAATCGTTTTTATCAACATCGTTACCGATGTGGTTTTTTTGAGGTTCAGCATCATTCTTCTTTTCATCATTGAACTTTCGAAAACCTCATTAAAGTTTCAGCGTCTGGATCTTAACCCGGCATTACTTTTTATTGGCAGTTTTTTACTACTAATACTTATCGGGACAGTGCTTTTGATGCTCCCCCGTGCTACAACATCAGACCTGTCTCTGCTGGATGCCTTTTTTACTGCTACAAGTGCGGTATGCGTTACTGGGCTTATCGTAGTAGATACAGCTACGCATTTTACGCACTTTGGTCAATTGATCATCCTTATCCTCATCCAGATAGGTGGGTTGGGTATCATGACATTCACTACTTTTTTCGGATTTTTCTTTAAGAGTTCTTCCAGCTATGAAAACACACTTTTCATTCAGGAATTTGTCAATGAGAATAAGATCAGTCAAATACTACATACTATTGTTAAGGTAGTGGCTTTTACCATTTTTATAGAGCTGGTGGGGGGCGTTTTTATATACTTTAGCATCGCTGATACTTTTGAAACCTCATCAAAAGCCATATGGTTTTCTGCTTTTCATACTATTTCCGCCTTTTGCAACGCAGGTTTTTCAACGCTCAGCAATGGTCTTTACGAGCCGGTCATTCGTTCGGCCTACAATTTACATATGATCCTGGCGGGGTTGATTTTCTTTGGTGGCATCGGCTTTCCGGTAATATTTGATATCTATAAATCTATAAAGTATTATGTGGTAAATAAATACCTTCAAGTGATAAAAGGACAACAGTATGTACATAGAGGGCGGCACCTGGCAGTACACTCTAAAATTGTGCTTGCTACATCTGCAATATTGCTGGTTACAGGCTTTGTTTTCTTCTTCGCAGCAGAATTCAACAATACTTTGGCAGGGCTACCATGGTATGGCAAGCTCGCAGGAGCTATTTTTGGGACAGTTACACCCAGAACGGCCGGTTTTAACACTGTGGATATGACCTCACTGTCAGTGGCTACCATTTTAGTTTACTTTTTTCTGATGTGGATTGGAGCCTCCCCCGGATCAACAGGTGGTGGGTTGAAAACCAGCACATTTGCTGTGGCAGTATTAAACGTATTAAGTATTTCAAAAAGGAAGGAGCGTATTGAAATATTCAAAAGAGAAATAACCAACGAGTCGGTACGAAAGGCATTTGCTGTTATACTCTTGTCCTTTTTGGTTATCGGTTTAGCTGTATTCCTGGTAACGCTGTTTAATCCTGAACTGCCCTTGCTTTCAATCATATTTGAATGTGTATCGGCTTTTAGCACTGTTGGCCTTTCTTTAGGCATTACAGGTGTGTTGAGTGCGGCAAGCAAAGGTGTAATTATAGTCACCATGTTTTTGGGAAGGGTCGGTACCCTGACGTTGCTGGTGGCGTTAATTGTTAGCGCAAGAACTCAAAGCTATCGGTATCCTTCCGAAAACGTTTTTATTACCTAAAAAATAAGCTTAAAATGAAGTACATAGTAATAGGCTTGGGAAACTTCGGATCAACTCTTTCCATGGCACTAACCGAAATGGGTTTTGAAGTTATTGCTGTTGACAGTGATATGAAAAAAGTTAACGAATTTAAAGATAGGGTCACCCATACCATCTGTCTAGACTCAGGTGATAAAGCTGCAATGGAAACATTGCCATTAAAAGATAGTGATGCCGTTATTGTGGCAATCGGAGAGGATTTCGGTGCTTCTGTATTGTCGACTGCTGTATTGAAGCAATTGGGAGCTAAAAAGATAATCGGAAGAGCTATTTCCGACCTGCATCATACTGTCATAGAAGCTATTGGTGTGGAAGAGATTATTCGACCGGAAGAAGAGTCAGCCTCGCGCCTGGCAAAAAGACTTCAACTCAAAGGAGTGGTAGATTCGTTTGAAATATCAGAGGATTATAACATTGTTGAAACGGAAATCCCTGAAAGGTATTTTGGTAAAACAGTAGAAGAAGCAAACCTCAGACAGGAGTTTAATCTTAATATTCTAACCATTATTAGAATGGAAAAAACCAAAAATATTATCGGTCAATCTTCCTCCAAAAGACAAGTGATGGGTGTAGTAAGCCCGCAAACCGTTTTCAAGGAAGGCGATATCATAGTGTTATTTGGCAACAACAAAGACATCAAAAAGTGCCTTAGCCAGGAACCCATGGTATGAGCAAATCAATCGACAGCAGGCAAGTAGAGCCCTGAGTAAGTAGTCGTGAGTATTGAGTAGGTGCAGTAAACATTGATCGGTAATCAATTTTTCAACAGATGAGACTGTTCTCCTTCCGGGAGGAGACACAGAGGTAGGTATGAGAGTCGGAAGTAGTCGCAACACAAAAAATCCTATGCTAGTCCCCGGATTCCGTTCCGGGGCCCCTGAGAAAGGGGAGCTAACCAGAGTAGACCTGTTCCATAAGCTATAGAAATCCAAAGAGTGCGGATTTTTTTCTTCGCCATACTATCAGTTGGGTTGTCGGGTTACTTCTGTTCTTCGCAGCGGGGCCCCGGAACTGGTACGGTTTTGCAGGATGTTGAAAGTCCGAGATTTGAAGTATCATCGGATGAGTGTCTTCTCAAAGCAAGTCTCATCCGATGAATGTATGGAAGACGGAAGTCCGAAGACCGAAGTCCGAAGCATAGGCACTTCACCATTCACTGTTCACGTACAAACAGGAAACTCGAAACACCAAACATCAAACATCAAACACCAAACAGGAAACATCAAACATCGACAACTTCGCTTTCAATACCTATATTAGTTTGCTGGATAGCTCCAAAACCACCATATACATTAATCGGATTTTTAAAGCCTTCTTTTTTCATGATCGAGGCCGCTATCATGGAGCGGTAGCCACCGGCGCAGTGTACCAGATAGTCTTTTTCTTTATCCAAACCTGACAGGTTATCAGGCATTTCCGCCAAAGTAATGAAGAGAGCATCCTTGATGTGTGCAGTATTAAATTCACCGTGCTTGCGAACATCCAGAACGACACTACCTTTTTTGATCCGGGAAGCTACTTTCTCCGGTTCGATGGATTGTATCCTTTCCAGAGGTTCAACCCATGCCTCAATCCCTCCTTTGAGGAAGCCTTTAACATTTTCGTAGCCGATCCTCGCCAGCCTGAGCACAGCTTCTTCCTCTTTTCCAGGCTCTGTTACCAGTATTAGTGGATCATTGATGTTGATCAGCGTACCTACCCAAACAGCGTATTGACCATTAAGACCGATATTGATGGAGCCTTTTATAAATCCTTTTTCAAAGTCACCAGGCATTCTGGTGTCCAAAATCAGGGCTCCGTCATTGAGGTACTGCTTAAATTTATCCGTATCCAGCGCTGATTTGTTTTTGCTGATAACCGTCTCAATAGGTTGATATCCCGACTTGTTGATGCGGGCATCCTCGAAAAAGTACTTGGGCGGAGGCAGCATGCCATCAGTCACCTTATCAATGAATTCCTCTTTGCTCATATCCTGAAGAGCATAGTTCATCTTTTTTTGAACTCCGATAGTGGAAAAGGTTTCTTTTCCTATATTCTTGCCACAGGCAGACCCGGGTCCATGAGCGGGATATACAATTACGTTGTCAGCCAACGGTTTGATCTTGCTGTTCAGCGAATCATACATCATGCCCGCAAGCTCCTCCTTGGTCATCACACCATCCAGCAGGTCAGGCCTGCCTACATCTCCCACAAATAACGTGTCTCCCGTAAAAATGGCGTAGTCCTTGCCCTGCTCATCTTTTAGCAGGTAGCAGGTAGATTCCGGAGTGTGTCCAGGGGTATGCAGCGCCTGTAGCGTGATCTTTCCCAACTGAAAAACCTCACCATCTTTGGCTTGGTATATTTCATAGTCGGTATCGGCATTAGGGCCATAAATAATTTTTGCACCGGTTTGATGAGATAAATCTATGTGACCGGAAACAAAATCAGCATGAAAATGTGTTTCGAAAATGTATTTGATTTCTGCGCCTCTTTCAGCAGCTATTTGCAGATAAGGTTTTGTTTCTCGCAGCGGGTCAATAATGGCGACTTCACCTTCCGATTCAATATAGTAGGCGGCTTCGGCCAGGCAGTTAGTGTAGAGTTGCTCTATGTGCATAGATTCGAATTATCTTTTCTACGACAAATTTATAACCAATAGTGGCCCGAAAAAAAATTATGACTAAATATTCACCTAAAAAATTGCTATTTTAGCGATTGAAGACCAACGTGCGGATGAAAGACATTTTTTACCTTTTAATTTTTGTATTTTTTTCTTCTTCTTTTTTTACAGACCTCACAGCTTTCCCGTCAGGTAGTGCAGACTATCAATTATTTGAGCGGGAGGGTAAGCAGGGGCTGAAAGATAATGAAGGGAATATACTTATATCTGCCAGCTACGATGAATTGGGATGGAGCAAAGGACCCTTTGAAGTATTCAATAATGTGTTAGGATACAGGCAGGGCAGTCAGTGGGGTGTCATTAGCCTGCAAAATGAGATTATTATCGCTAATCGCTTTAGCCAGCTTTACCCGGGAGCCAAAAATATGCTGATAGCCGGAATAAAAGACCCGGCCTCCCATCGTCATCTAATGGGGGTCGTAACGATAGAAGGGAAAGAAGTGCTTCCTTTTCAGTATGCTTCAATAAGGTTGACAGACCTGCGTGCCATAGTCTCTACCAGGCAAGGGAGTAAATATGTGTATGGAGTAGTGGACTTCGACAACAAAACGGTTATCCCATCTCAATACGCTGATATTTCTTTCCTGGGCAGCCTTCGGTTTGCTGTCAGGAATGGTGAGGGCAAAACTGCCATCTTTAATGATAAAGGGAAACAGGTATTAGGGTTTGAATTAGACAGCATCAGTAATTTCAGGCATGGGTATGCCCTTACATATGAAAATCATCTTCGCGGGTTGATCAATTTGGATGGTGCTATACTTCAGCCTGTTAAATACAAAGATTTCAAGGTATCAGGTGACGGTGTAAAAGCCCTGGATTTTAACCAATGGCATGTGATCAGCAACGACAACCAGGAGCTAAAAAGAATGCGCTACGATGCGTTGCTTCCTTATGGAAAGGGTCTTACTGAAGTGAGAGCCAATGATAAAACATGGTTGATCAATACTGAGGCTGAGGCCCTGACCCCAAAAAATTATGATCAGCTCAAGGGGTTTGACAGTGGTTTTGTTGCTTTCCGGATAGATTCAAGGTGGGGTGTAATGGATGATCAATATAATGTATTAATGCCTGCCCGGTTTGATTCGGTATTTTTAAGTGAAGGCATGATCTACACCCGGGAAATGATCCATGGCAAGCTGATGTGGTCTATGTACGATGAATTGGGCGTAAAGAAATCTCACTATAACTATGATGAGATAGGAAAAAGGACCAGTCATCTCTATCCCGTGAAGCGCCAGGGGCATTGGGGCTTCATCGACAGATCCGGTGAGGAGGTAATCCATTGTGTTTATGATGAAGTCTCTCCATTTGTTGACGGGTTGTCCGCGGTGGGTTTCCATCGGGAATTTGGAATTGTTGATAAAACCGGTGATTGGATAGTTTTACCGCAGAAAGCCCGGATTAGGGTGATCAATGATCAATATTATGTTACCAATGATGGCAGACTTACTACTTTGAAAAGCCTGGACGAAGGGACCATCTATTTTACTGAAAATCCTTTGGAGATCAAGGAAAATTATTTATTGGAGCACTTGAGTGATGGAACTATTTGGAAGATCGACTTTCAGGGCAGGATGGTGAAGCCGGCTTTTTCGAGTGACAGATATCAAGAGGTAAGAGCGCCATCAGAAGGATTTTATGCAGCAAAGATTGATGGTAAATATGGTTTTATAGATGCTCAAAACCGGCTGAGGATCGCTAATAGATATGATGAAGCAGGCTCTTTCAGCGAAGGGCTGGCGGCTGTAAAGCTGATGGGTCGGTGGGGGTTCATCGATAAACTTGAGCGCCTGGTGATACAGCCACTTTACAACAAAGAAGCAATTTTTAAGAACGGCTTGGCGGTGGTGTCTAATGATAAAGGTTCCGGACTGATCACTCCTGAAGGTAAACCAGCGTGTCCCTTTGATTTTGATGCTATCGAGAGACTGGATAATGGTCGCTTTATAGCCAAAAAGGGCAATAAAACAGGGCTGATCAATGAGTCAGGGAGGATAATTATCAATGTGAAATATGAAGAGCTGCAGGACCTGAACAACGGCTATGCGATTGTTAAGCTTTTTGGTCAGTATGGTCTGGTCGACCTCAATGGTGTGGACATTATTCCTATTGCCTATGATCAGTTGATTTACGACCCAAACAACGGCAATTATCTGGCTATGAAAAAATCTCAATGGGAAAGCGTGAGCCTGCCATAATTTTTATTAGTTTTATCCTTTAAGTATTTCCAATTATAATGGGTGAATGGTTTACCGCGATAATACTTATTGTCGCAGGACTTGCTCTGATCGTGATAGAGATCATTTTTGTTCCCGGCACTACAATAGTCGGTATACTGGGATTAATTGCCACTATTTTCGGAATATACTTAAGCTTTGTGTATTTTGGCAGCGAGGTTGGCTGGTGGATGGCCGCCGGCACTGCTATTTTGTTTGGGGTGGCGCTGTACTATAGCTTTAGAAAAAATGCCTGGGACAGGTTTTCTTTAAAGGATACCATACAGAGCAAAGTGAATGAAGGCCGTAACAGTATGCTGCAGATCGGTGATGAAGGAATAGCTATGTCTACCCTGAGGCCATTTGGTAAAGCGGAGTTTGAACAGGGAGAATTTGAAGTAAGGTCGATTGGCAACTATATCGACAGCGGCACGAAAGTGAAAATCATTAAAATCAGTAATAACAGTATTTTTGTAGAACCAATAAATTAACCATGGAAGGAATAGGTCTCGTATTAATTATTTTGCTGGGAATCGTAGCGTTCTTTATTTTTCTGTATTTCATCCCTGTCGGGCTTTGGATTACAGCGCGCTTTTCCAATGTAAAAGTAGGTCTTTTTGAACTGATGTTTATGAGGATAAGAAAAGTGCCTCCCGGAGTAATTGTAAACTCGCTGATCACCGCGACCAAAGCAGGTCTTACAGTAACTACCAAGGAACTCGAAACCCACTACCTGGCCGGTGGACATGTGCCATCAGTAATTAAAGCCCTGATTTCTGCTGATAAAGCCAACATCAATCTTTCATTTAAACAGGCTACCGCCATTGACCTTGCCGGAAGGGATGTTTTTGAAGCTGTACAGATATCGGTAAATCCCAAGGTGATCACAACACCTAAAGTAGCTGCTGTGGCCGCTGACGGTATTCAGTTGATTGCCATCGCCAGGGTGACAGTTCGCGCTAATATCCAACAGCTTGTCGGTGGCGCCGGTGAAGATACCATTCTTGCCAGGGTTGGCGAAGGTATTGTTACTTCCATTGGTTCTGCAGATTCGCATAAGAATGTATTGGAAAATCCTGATAAGATATCAAAACTTGTACTGCAGCGTGGTCTCGATGCCGGTACTGCTTTCGAGATCCTGTCCATTGATATTGCTGATGTGGATGTAGGGACCAACATCGGAGCGAAATTACAAACGGATCAGGCATCTGCCGACCTGAAAGTCGCTGAGGCAAAAGCAGAAGAAAGAAGAGCCATGGCGGTTGCCCATGAGCAGGAGATGAAAGCTAAGGCACAGGAAGCTCGTGCTAAAGTGATAGAGGCTGAAGCTGAAGTACCAAAAGCTATGGCGGAGGCTTTTAGAAGTGGTAATCTTGGTATCATGGACTACTACAAAATGGAAAATATAAAAGCAGATACTGAGATGAGAGAATCTATCTCCAAACCTAGCTCTGGAAGAAGTTCCGGTAAGGATAAAGGAGATAAGAAATAAAAGAGTCCCTTGTTTAGTAATAATTAAAGGCTGTGCCGCGAGGCATGGCCTTTTTTTGTAATAGATGTGAGATGTGAGATGTGAGATGTGAGACATGAATGCTTCAGTTCAAATTCGGAAGCCTGAAGTTTATGTCTGTTACTTGCCTACTGCTTCTGCCGGTTGCCAACTTTTCTTCATTTTAGGCGGCCTTCAGAAAAATGATCTGATCTCCTGAAATACGAAGAACTCAGTACCCTTCTACCCCTTGGCAAAACCAACAGTTTCGCGGTATACCTGGGGAGATACGTTGGCATTATTCTTAAAAAAACGGCTGAAGTAGTATTCATCGTTAAAGCCCAGTTCGTATGCTATCTGTTTTACCGCCTTTGAGGTAAGATAGAGTTCTCTTTTGGCCTCTATTACAATACGTTCCGCGATCAATGCAGTCAGTGTTTTATTAAAGTAGGATTTGGTAATCTTGGCGAGAGCATTGGCTGATATGTTTAACAGATTGGCGTAGTCACTTGCTGAGTGCTTGGTGCGGTAGTGTTCCTCAATGGCATCTTTCAGGTTTTGGAGAATGAAAGGCTCTGTCCCTTCTATTGCCGTTTGTGCTTCCGGATGTTGCAACACTTTCAGTCGAGAAGCGGTGATGAGGAATATTTTCAGGTACGATACAAGTAATTCATACTGTGCCAGTGCTGCCTGCTGCATTTCAATGCACATTTGTTCGACCAGTGAAAGTAGATTTTGCTGCTCACCGACCGCCAATTGAATAAAAGGAGGGTCATAAATATTATTAAACAATACGCCACTGCATGATACTTCCTTATGATGCTTGTGAATGCAGAAGAAATCGGGGTGAAAATTAATGGTAATGCCGGTTAATGGCTCCTCCTGCGTAAGCATAAAGGGCTGATACGGAGAAAAGCTCAAAAGCGCAGGGGCGTTGACACTGTAATCTGTAAAGTCTGCCTTCAATTTGGCGCTTCCCCTGGTGATTATGATCATGGAAAAGTAGTTCAACCGTTGAATATGATCATACTGACTATCGCCTTCAAATGTGAAGATCTTGAAAGCTAGATGGCCACTTTGCGGATTGATGAGTGTATGTACTGATGGTGACGCCATATTTTATTTGAACTTACGATCTTTGTCTTCAATAGATACATCATTGATGCTAGCGTATCGCTTCTTCATTAGTCCGTATTGGTCAAATTCCCACATTTCATTTCCATAGCTGCGAAACCATTGATTTTTTTCACTGCGCCATTCATATTCAAACCGCACAGCTATGCGGTCTTCCGTAAAACTCCAAAGTTCTTTTTTTAACTTATAATTGAGTTCCTTTTCCCATTTCCTTTTCAGAAATTGCCTTACTTCTTCTCTTCCATTCAGAAATTCGGATCGATTCCGCCATTCCGTATCTATTGTGTAGGCCAGGCTGACTCTTTCAGCGTCTTTTGTGTTCCATGCATCTTCGGCTGCCTGTACTTTTTGCCTGGCAGTTTCAATCGTGAATGGTGGAACGGGATATTTTATTTCGTTCATTTTGTAATGCAAGTTTAGTTAAATGATTTGTTTGAAATTGCAAGTACCCGGACATGTGCTTCCGGGTACTTACAAGTTTGATTTGTATCATCGTATCTTGGGCCAGTTGTTGTCAGCCTTAGTTAACAGCTCAGCCTCGTTGGCATTCCATGGCTCCAGTGAGTTAAAAGTGCTGCCGTTAAACGGGCCATTGAAAAACAGATACAGTTTTCCATCCAGCACTTTAAAAGTCTCCGGATCTACTGGGAATTTGCTGCTTTTTTCTGCTACGCCCCAGGCGCAATAGCCACCATATTGTGGCAAATAGGCTTCCGGATTTTTACGAAAAGCAGCTTTGTTTTCTTTCGATGAAAAGTGATAGGTGGCGCCTTTATGGACAACGCTTACGGCCGCTTTTCCTTTAGTAGCCTTACCGGAAAAATAAGCTACTACATCATATCCGCCAACAGCCAGATTATTCTCATCTACCGGGGCTACCTGTGCCAGGCTTATCTGTGTGATCAGTAAAGCCACAACATGCATTGTTATTTTTTTCATGTTCATTGAATTTTGTAGTCATACGAAAATTTAAACTTCAGCAGCTTCTACCAGGGCAACCTGAGGAAAATCCACCACTACTCCGGTTGCATTATTGAAATAGTTAGTGAAGATATTCAATGCCGTATGAGCAATGATCTCCGTTACTTCGGCATCGCTGAAACCGGCATCTTTTACCACAAGAATATCATCGTAGCTTACCTTTCCCTTCTTTTCAATCAGTGTTCTTGAAAATTTCAGTGCTGCCTCTGTTTTAGGATCACTGGCTTTACCCTCTCTTGCCGCGGCTATTGATTCGCTGTCCAGTTTGATTAATTTTTCGCCAATGTAGCTGTGTGCAGCATTACAATACTCGCAGCCATTTGTGTTGGCTACTGTAAGCGCAATCAGTTCTCCCAATTTTGCTCCGATGGCGCTGCTTCCCAGCGCTCCACTGAAGGAAAGGTATCCATTCAATACCGCGGGAGAATTTCCCATGGTACGCATCATATTAGGCACAATGCCCAGTTTTGCCTCTACAGCATTAAAAAGTTCTTTTGATTTTCCTGAGGTAGTATCAGGGTTAAGCGCTGCTATTCTTTGCATGATCTTTAATAATTTAAATTTTATGTCAAAATCGACTTTACAAAGCTGCGGCTACTGTACTGTCTATGAAATGGATGATTATGGACAATGGATGGACGATTTTTTCGCCTTGGTTCGCTCGAATAGCAATTGATTTTTCCGTTCTGCAACAGAAGCGATATGAAAAAAAAGCGCATTGAGGAAATCATATCTCAATGGGTTAGCATCTTTTATTAAGCTGGTATTGGTAACCTTGGATCAATTCCGGTCACTAAACATAACCAATGGTAAATATCCAGGTCTTGCCCAGGAGGTAAGCAATGCGATAAGTTGAGGTCTTAATAACCTCACTCAGGCTGGTTATGGGTCGCGCTAAGATCAAAGAGTTGGTTTAGGAAGAAGGTTTTAACTTCTTCAGGTCATCGGTTGGATTCAGGGCCATCCGGTGGCCATACATTCATGTACAGCTCAATTTATTGCCTCAAATTCAGAGAAAAGCTCATGGAACTCATCAATGTTTACCGGTTTTTCAAACTCACAAACCTCATAGAATCGCTCCCATAATTTCTGCACAGCCGGATTGCCATGGGCCTGTTCAATAGCTTCTGCCGATTTCCACTCAAACACCTCAATGACTGATCCGTCAGCGGCTTGCATTACGATAGGCTCGCGATCGGTTATCAGATCTTCTTTTGCCAGCACGGGAATGTGGTCTTTAATAACTTCTTTGAGCGCCTGCTCTTTCCCCTCCTTTGCCCTGTAGGCTACAACTACTATTTTTCCCATAGGTCGTCAATTGTTGGTTTCTTCCGTTAAATATACAGATTATATTTAGTATTGAGTATTGAGAATAGCTCGAAGATCGAAGTCAAAAGTCAGTTGTGTATCCACTGCCGGGTTGGTTAGGGACGGTTTTCTGCAGCTTGAAGCCACCCTGAGGCTATCATTTTGTCTACCTGAAAAGACCGCATGAAGGCATTTGCTGCTCCCTTTATTACTGATAATTAGTGATTGTAAGAAAACTCTAGGTGGCTTTAAGAAAACGTCAAGGTCAAGGCTTGCGAAGTGCCAAAAAGCGGAGCGTACTGGGGTACGAGAGCATTTTTGGGGCAAGCGCAACGCAGACATTGGCGTTTTCTTAGAGACACTAATTAAATATTTCGCTAACAATTCCCCTTGGTTTACGGTTTAGAAGAAGAACAAAAATTGTGATGAAGTTGAGTAAAGTGAACTCTGTTGAATACATCGTGGCTATCGGTGCTTCAGCAGGAGGATTGACTCCGCTACAAGAGTTGGTGGACTCATTGCCTGAAAATATTGACAATACGGCTATAATTGTTGCACAACATCTTAGCCCTGAATATAAGAGTATGCTGGCTGAAATTATCAGCCGTAAGACCCTGCTTCCGGCTACCGCCATCACCGATGGGGTGGAGCTGGAACCCAACCACATTTATGTAACGCCACCGAATTGTGATGCCATCGTGAAAGGGCGGCACCTCGAAATTATGGAGTCGTCTGCTGGCGGACCGCGTCCTAATATAGACAGGCTCTTTAAATCCATGGCCCGGGAATATGGTAAAAGGGCCGTAGGAGTTGTTCTGTCAGGAACAGGGAAAGACGGAAGTAAGGGTATCATAGAACTGCGAAAGGCCGGAGGCCTGACTTTATGCCAGGATCTTGAGAGTTGCAAATATACAGGAATGCCTCATGCTGCCATTAGCACTGGTATGGTAGATCTGGTTTTATCGCCCCGCGAGATCGGTGAAAATTTGGTTTCGATGATTTACAACCGGGCTGATATTATCTCTAGCGAAGAAAAAGTGCACGACAATGAAGAACATTATGGATCCAGCGATGATATCAATACCATTCTGGACCTCCTTGAGGCAAAAATGGGCACAGACTTTTCCAATTATAAAGAGTCTACCATCATACGGAGGTTGGAAAAACGGCTGCACGATAAAAAATTCAACTCAGTTGAGGCATATCTTAAGTATATCAGAAATAATGACGATGAACTTGAAGAGTTCTTTAAATACCTTCTTATAGGCGTCACATCCTTTTTTAGAGATACCGAAGCATTTGATGCACTAAAATTAGAGCTTAAGGAGCTTATTAAACAGAAGCCGGGGCGTTCCAAACTAAGGGTGTGGGTGCCCGGATGCGCTACAGGTGAAGAAAGTGTGAGCATTGCTATACTGATCAATGAGCTAATCGCAGAGACCGGCCGCTACGATATTAAGGCACAGATATTTGCCACTGACATTAATATCAGGGCTTTAAAAGTGGCGCGAATGGGCATTTATAGTAAGGATAAGGTCGAGGTAATCCCAAAAGAACTGGTACAAAAATATTTCGATAAGAATGATAAGGAATACGAGGTATCTCGTGACCTGAAGCAAACGATCCTTTATACCAAGCATGACCTAACCAGCAATCCGCCCTTTTTACGACTGGATATGATCAGTTGTCGCAATCTCTTTATTTATTTTAATCAACGGCTTCAAAATCATATTTTTCCCATTTTTCAATATTCCCTGTTACCCGGCGGTATTTTATTTCTGGGAAAATCAGAAACCGTTGGTCACTATAAGAATATTTTCAGCACTTTAAATGCCAAGTATCGCATCTTCTCCAGGAAAGACAGAGGCCCTTTAAAACCTTTGAGACTTCCGGCTACCAAGCCATTGGTAATGGATAAGAAGGTGCCTTCCAAACTTAACCTAAAGAATGAGTCGCTATCCATCCATGAGATGGTCAAGGAAACACTCTACAATACATTTGAATATCCATATGTAGTAATAGACGAGAACCTTGATATTGTGGAAGTTTCAGGCGATACAAATAGTTTTCTGAAGATTAAATCAGGCCTGGCAAATATGAACCTGCTGAGGTTAATAGTGGAAGACCTGCAAATTGAGGTTCGGGCACTGGTAATGCAGGCAATAAAATCCATGAAAATTGAGCAGGGGGGGATAAGACGATATGAAGACAAGGGGGAGAGCCATTTGGTAAGGATAATGGTAAAACCATTGATCTATGCAAAACCGGGTCATCCCTATTTTATGGTTATATTCGAATCTTTAGATGCTGTGGAACCATTTTTTATTGGAAATGATGCGGATAACAAGACTTTGATCGAGTCTCAGCGTAACCAGGAACTGGAATATGAGCTCATCAGCAATAAGCAACACATGAATACATTGGTGGAGGAGTTGGAAACTACAAACGAAGAGCTTCAGGCGCTTAACGAGGAGCTGCAATCATCCAATGAAGAACTCCAGGCATCCAATGAAGAACTTGAAACTTCCAATGAAGAGCTTCAGGCTACCAATGAGGAATTAGAAAATGCATATGTTGATCTGAGGCTCACCACCCAAAAGCTTTCGAGGCAAAAGCAGATGTGGGAAAAGCTCTCTGTTACATCACCAGATCATATTGCAGTTTTGAGGGGAGAGGATTTTATATTTGAATTTGTCAATCCGGCATATCAGGCATTATTTCCTAAACGTGAGCTGGAAGGCCATTCGGTGACCAGTGTTATGCCGGAGCTTGCCGCCCAGGGTTTTATTGACCTGCTCAGCGAAGTGCGGAGTAGCGGTAAACCTTTTCATGAGACAGAGGCAACTGTCACCATGGATTATGATGGTAGCGGAAATGAAAAAACCCGGTATTTTAATTTTACATATGCTCCTTTGAAGTATTCAGACGAAGATGATCCGGACATAATTATTTACGCTGTTGACGTTACTGAACATGTCAGGGATAGAAAAAAAGCCGAGAACAGTGCGCAATTTTTCAGCACTCTGGCGGAGTCTATGGCCCAGAAGATATGGACTGTTGATCCTGAAGGCTTTATTTCCTATATCAACCAGACGATGAGATCATACCTTTGTTATGAGGGCGAAGTTAAAGATCTGGAGCTTTCGGAGTATGTTCATGAAGATGATATCCAATCTGATGCTGTGGGTGGGATCGAGGCCCTGAATGCAAAAGAAGAACACCGTAAGCAATACAGGTTGCGTGATAGTCAGGGTGTTTATCGCTGGCACCTGATAAGGAATTCGCCACTGATTAACGAAAAAGGAGATCTCGTAGTGTGGATATGCACTGCGACAGACATTCACGAGCAGAAGACGATTGAAGAGAAAAAAGATGAGTTTATGAGTATTGCAAGTCATGAACTTAAAACTCCTCTCACCACAGTAAAGGCATACATTGAACTTTTGGAGGAAGTATTAAAAGAAAGCGATGTCGAAACGGCCAGGCTGTATACTCAGAAGGCTTCCGCAGGCTTGCAAAGGATCAACTCCCTTGTTTC
Organism: Fulvivirga imtechensis AK7; assembly: GCF_000331535.1. GTDB lineage: Bacteria > Bacteroidota > Bacteroidia > Cytophagales > Cyclobacteriaceae > Fulvivirga > Fulvivirga imtechensis. Next base: position 55,976 of record NZ_AMZN01000043.1, read on the forward strand.
AGACCTCCTGGACGTAACCAGGATACAAACCGGCAAGCTTAAATTCAGTATCTCGAAACTCGATTTTGATAAGCTTGTGGCACAGGCGGTCGATAATGCCCGCCCGCTGACCAATAATCACGAAATAATCTTTGAAGGAAAAGCAAATGCACAAATTGAAGGAGATGCAAATCGGCTGGAGCAGGTGATGGTTAATCTGATCGGGAATGCTATCAAATATTCGAACGGTGCAGATAAGGTGCTGATCAACACTTACAGGGAAAACGGACATGCTGTTTTTGAAGTTGTTGACTTTGGACCAGGTATTCAGCCACAATATCGCTCCAAAATATTTGAACGTTTTTATCGCTTAAACCAAAGCCACGACTATACTTCCGGTTTGGGAATTGGGTTATATATCTCGAAGCAAATAATCAGCCAACACAAGGGCGAAATAGGGGTCACAGACCATGAAAATCCCGGGAGTAAGTTTTATGTAAAATTACCTATTTTGAAATGAAGAAGACAATCTTGATTTGTGATGATGATAAGGACATACTCGAACTTTGTACTTTCATTCTGATAAAGAATTATCATATAAAAACCGCTCCTGAGATTAGCAGCGCCAGACATTTGATAGCTGAACAACAGCCCGATCTGGTGCTTATGGATCTGTGGATACCAAAGATAGGAGGTGAAGCGGCCCTGTCAGAGCTAAAAAAAAGCCCAGATACGGCTTCAATACCTATAATTTTATTTTCAGCCAATGAAAAAATCAAAACCATAGCTTCAGACCTCAATGCAGACGGCTATATCAAAAAGCCCTTTTCTGTTCAATACCTCAAGAGTTATATCAGCGAAAAAATTGGATCTTAAAACCTTGTATCTGCTGATGTTGAAATAATTGCGCATTATGTGTACTAATGGAAGCTTTGATTCCTGATAAAACCCGCTATTTGTCTCTTAATCAATATGGTATATCATTTGAAGGGTCACTTTATAAGGCATGATCTACGTGTTCATGTTTTATCAACCCACAACGCACAAGGTCATGCGATCTTGTAAATTAAATGATGTACCATGAATTTGCGCTATATAACTTATCCGCTTTTAGTACTCGTATTATTGCTGCTGAAGTCTTGCGCTACCAATCCTGTTACAGGTAAAAAGGACTTTATGCTACTTTCTACACAGCAGGAGATAGCAATGGGCAGAGAGGCAGATCCCGATATTGTACAGTTTTTTGGACTTTATGAGTCACCACAGCTTCAACGGTTTATTGATCAGAAAGGCCAGGAGATGGTGAAAATATCGCATAGAAATGAGCTGGAATATGAATTTAAGATAGTTGACTCACCCGTTATCAATGCCTTTGCTGTACCGGGTGGATATGTTTATTTTACAAGAGGCATCATGGCTCATTTCAACAATGAAGCAGAGTTTGCGGGGGTATTGGGTCATGAGATCGGGCACATAGCTGCTCGCCATTCTGCAAAACAATATAGCAAAGCGATGGCTGCCCAACTGGGACTGGCAGTGGGATCTATAGCTTCTGAAAAATTTCGACAGTTTGCCGATGTTGCACAAACAGGGGTCGGACTATTATTCCTGAAGTTTGGCAGGGATGCTGAACGGCAATCCGATAAGCTTGGCGTGGAGTATTCTACCAAAATAGGTTATGACGCACACGAAATGGCTGGCTTCTTCAATACTTTACAGCGTAAGCAGGAACAATCAGGCCAGGAAAGCATACCTGATTTTTTGTCTACGCACCCAAATCCACAGGATAGGTTTAAAACCGTTAATCAACTGGCAACTCAATGGCAGAAAAAACTGAATATAACTAATCCGGCCGAAAACAGGGATAGCTACCTTCGGATGATCGATGGTATCGTATATGGTGAAGACCCCAGGCAGGGTTATGTTGAGAACAATGTTTTTTATCATCCTGTAATGAAGTTTCAGTACCCCATCCCTCGGGGTTGGAACATTCAAAATACTCCACAGCAGGTACAAATGGCACCTGATAACGGAGAAGCATTGATGATGCTGACACTATCTGGTGAGCGCACACTTGAGGCTGCTGCAGAGGCAGTTCTGAAAAACTATCAATTGAGCCTGGTCGAATCCAATAAAGTAAATGTCAATGGTTTTCCGGCAATAGTCATGGTGGCGGATCAGCAGCAGGACCAAACCATTCGCACCTTAACATATGTTATCGAAGACGATGACAGGATCTATAATTTTATTGGGGTAACACTCCTCAATAACTTCAGTAGTTACAGTTCCACTTTCAGGGCAACAATGGGAGAGTTTAGCAGGCTGACTGATCGTTCTAAAATAGATGTGGAACCTGCAAGGATAAGGATAAAGACCGTTAATCAAACCGGGACGTTAGAAGATGCGTTGAAACAATTAGGTGCCGGTAACAACCAGATGAATGAATTGGCAGTACTCAATGGTATGGAGTTAAATGATCGTGTCACTCAGGGCATGCTTATTAAGGTCATTGAAAAATAATGTTGTCAGGTGAGGTTTCCATGTTCGAGTATCACAGGTTAGTTTGGAAACCTTCACCTGATTAACTATTCATGGAGCTACACCTATGATCTTATCGTAGCACTGTCATTGCCGATAAGGATGGGTTCGCCAAACCTTCCCTTTGGATCTTTATTCTCAAGCTTGAGAACACCTCTGGGACACACCGATGAGCATACACCACAACCAACACATGATGCACGAATAATATTTTGACCTCTTTGCGCATACCACCGCACATCGATACCCATTTCGCAATATGTAGAGCAATTGCCGCAACTGATGCACTGGCCACCATTTGTTGTGATCCTGAATCGTGATTTAAAGCGCTGGACAATACCCAAATAAGCAGCTAACGGACAACCAAACCTGCACCACACCCGGTTACCCATAAAAGGATAAAAACCAACCCCAACCACTCCGGCAAAGGCGGCCCCGATTAGAAATCCATATACGGAACGAATGTCATAGGTGTTGATGCCCAGCAGCATGCTACTGCCCGTGAAGTAGGTGTACAACACTCCAATGGTCATTATCACGGAAAATACCAGTATGCCATGTACCATCCATCTTTCGATTTGCCAGGCTTTTAGTGACTTATCGGATAACTGGCGATATGGGTCACCTAAAGTTTCTGCCAGGCCACCACACCCGCATACCCAGGAGCAATACCAGCGCTTGCCGTAGAAATAGGTGATCACAGGCACCCCGATGATAATGAGAATAATTCCCCAGACGAGCATGGCGATGCCGATTGTGCCGCTACTGGTTAGCGTGCTAAGATTATAGTCGAAGAAAAAAGTATAATTTAGCGGCCAGATATTTTTCAGGTCCATGCTCGGTTGGTTGAGGCGGATCAGTATTTCGGGTATCAGGAAAGCAAAGGCCACCTGAAAAAATATGACAGACAACGTTCTGATAATATGATATTTACTGTGCCTGTATTTGATGATCATCCTTACGCCCATTACGCCAATTGCCAGCGTGTAAAGAAAACCGTAGAAGAACCATTGGCTGGCCTCATGGCCGTTAAGCACTTTACTTATCGGATCAACCAGGAGCATCCAGCTTGTCATGTATTCAGGATACCAGTATAGTATTACATAAAAGCCAATAAGTAGCGTTCCGGTAATATATCCTATCCACCCTCTGCCTGTGTTGGCGCTATGAAATACATGATCATTTTTGATGCCGGGTAAAAGCTTCAACTTTGGCAATATGAAAATAAGCGCCCCAAGTATACCCAGCCCAATAGTGAGAACAAGCCATAATGTGGTGTTTTCAGAAACAGGCCCAAAACTGGAATGGCGGGTGAGCGCCAGTTTAAGCGCCTTGATCTTATAATCGCTAAACCCCTGATCATTAATAATACTGGTGTTAATGTTTTGGCGCGTATTTTCAAGCTGCTCTCTCAGGCCTTGTTCACTCTCATATTGTCGCTCATTCATCCAACTTGTATAATCCTTCAGTTTTCGAGCCTTAAACCGGCCTGTTTCTGTGGTATCGAAGGCATTAGTGATCTTTTCATTACTATATTGTATGTCCTGACCGGGGAATTGAGAGATCACATTGCCGATATCCATATCTGTTATTTCGAATTTTGAACTGATGTGCTGGTTTTCCCTTTCAAGATACTCTTCGATATTTTCATTAAAGGTATAGCCTGACTGGTACGCAATACCTTTCATGGGAGACAGCGCTGTGCCGAGCATTTTGCGCTCTGAAGGATCAGTTACAGCCCGCTCCAAAGCTGCGTCTGTGAGTCGATACTTGTTTAAAAATAATAACACTATAAGCAGGGCTGAAGAAATAATAAAAATGCCCATACCTGCTTTTTGAAATAGACTTGCTTTCATAAGATCTTGTTAAAAAATACCTAATGTTTTCCTTCGCTGCCTTGATGCAACCCGTATTTCCGGGTATTGACCGGAAAATGCCTGGATTACATCTTTTTCATGATTCTTAAAAAATTCAGGGTCAAAATTAGCTTCCCTGAGATGGGAGATTATGTGTCCGATATCTACCTTTTCCTTGAGCCATTGATCAAAGCACTCATGCTTCAGGCGAATACCAAAGGTGTTAATACCAAAAAAAGTCTGTTCATTTTTGTCAAATACAAAATGCATGGCCAGTTTACCAGAGGAGTGTTCCCAGTAAAATTCGTCTTCGTTAGCGCCAAGCTGAGGCTTAACATTTCCATACGTCTGATACTCTATATCAAAAAACTTGGCTGAGTTAAACCATGGGCCGGGGTGGTAGGCTATTTTGTTGCCGCAGATGGTTTGTGCAACAGTTTCTCCCATCATTCGACCTGTATACCACACTTGCTCTATGGCTGTCCTGCCTGCAATAGCTTTTCTACGTTCTGCACAATCACCGATAGCATATACATCCGGAATATTGGTTTCCAGGAATTCATTCACCAGCACACCCCGGTTGGTTTCTATGGCTGTACTTTTCACCAGGTCTGTATTGGGGTGTACTCCCGCAGTTAACCCTACAAACTGACATGCTATTTCTTCTCCCGTATTTGTTACAACAGCACGTACACGTCCATTTTTATCTGGCAGGATTTCCTTTAGCTCAGTTTCCAGTTTCAGGTCAATATGGTGCTCACGTATATGTCTGCTGATCATGGAAGCCTCCTGTTCGGGCAGCACATTATTCCAGAACTGCTTTTCCCGAACAAGGAAGGTCACCGGTATGTTCCTGGAATGAAGCATTTCCGACAGCTCTATTCCGATCAGGCCACCCCCCACTACTACACCACGGGCAATTCCCTGTGTGTATCGTTCTATCCGGTCCAGGTCCTGCAGGCTTACCATACCCGTCACTCCCTCCAGTTCCTGACCCGGCCATCCGAATTTATTAGGTTTTGCTCCGGTGGCTATGATCAACACATCATATCGGAGAGGGGGTGATGAGGCCAGAGTTACCTGCTTTTGCTTGGTATCTATCTTTTCTACATAATCATGAATAAGATTGATCCTGTTCTTTTTCCAAAACCGATCTTCATAAGGTTTGGTATGATGATACTTCATATGCCCCATATAAATATACATGAGTGCAGTTCGCGACCAGAAATGTTTCGATTCGGCAGAGATTAAAGTAATATCATAATCACTATTCTTGCGAATGTGTCTGGCGGCAGTAGTGCCTGCAATACCATTTCCTATGATGACAATGTGCTTCATTTAGAGATCTAAAAGATAAAGATGATTGTTTCAACGGTCATGTGCTGTCAAACGTTTAACAAATCATTTGATGTGTCATGCTGTTGACATGTGGTAAGATACTAATTATGATCTCAACGGGCCAATATAGTAGTTGAACTTTTGGGCGTTGCACGAAGGACGATTTTGACTCTGAACAAAAAATACCAAAATTTGCGGATCGGTTTATCAATATCTATATTCCGCCACCATAAAGAGGAACATTTTTAAATGGCTAATTTTTTTTACCGGCTTTACATTAAATCCAGGAAGCAGCGGATCTTATTTTTTCTTACTCTTCTTCTTTTTACAGCGATGGTTGCTTTTACGGCCAGTAATATTCAGTTGGAGGAGGATATCACTCGTTTGATTCCGCAAGATGAAAATGTGGGACAGGTAAGTGAGGCGCTGCAGGGGCTGGAAATAAACAAACGGCTGGTGTTCCATTTGTATTTGAAAGACACAACGGCTGTTAACCCTGACCTCTTGATCGCCGCTTATGAAAAGCTGGCAGATACTTTAAAAAGTCATTATGCTGGCTACATTGATGAAATTACCGGCGAGGTGCCCGACAATCAGATTGAAGCTTTACACGAGTATTATCTGAAAAACCTACCTTTTTACCTTGAGAAAGAGGACTATGAGCTGCTCGAGGAGCGCATCCAGCCTCAACAGATCGAAGCTTCTCTCAACAAATTTTACAAAACGCTGATGTCCCCAGTAGGTATAGGTGCCAAAAGAATTCTTGTAAAAGATCCTCTGGGCCTGGCGACCATTCCATTAGAGCGATCCAGGGACCTGCAGATCAATGAAAACTTCAATCTCTACAAAAATAATATCATTTCTAATGACAGGAAGCACCTGATATTTTTTGCCGAATTGGTAAATCCTCCGGGGGAAACATCAAAAAATGGAGAATTGATGGAGATCCTGGAGAACTTAGCGCCACACTATGAAAATCAATTTGATGGAATAGCAGTGGAGTACTTTGGTTCAGCCGCTGTTTCGGTGGCTAATGCCAATCGCATAAAAAAGGATATTTACCTGACGGTAACGCTGGCAGTAATCATCCTCTTCCTCTTTATATCATTATTCTACAAAAATATTTTTACGTTTTTCATAGTAGTCATTCCTGGCATTTTCGGGGCCTTAGTGGCCCTGGCCGTTCTGGTCCTTATCAGAGATAGTATCTCAATGATCTCTTTAGGGATAGGATCTATTTTGTTAGGTATAACCATAGACTATGCTCTGCATTTTTTCACACACTATAAGCATGAAAGGAATGTGGGGGTGCTTTTCCGGGATCTTACCACACCTTTGACTCTCAGCAGTTTGACAACAGCGAGCGCCTTTTTATCATTGCTCTTTATCCGTTCTGCTGCATTGCAGGACCTGGGGATCTTTGTTGCTATAAGCGTAGTGAGTGCAGTACTCTTCACCCTGATCGTTTTACCTCACTTTATTATTAAAACCGGGGAAGTAAAACCTTCAAAGGAAAATTTTGTAGAGCGATGGATTGGTGATTTGGCCGGGTATCCGCTGCATAAAAAGAAATGGGTATTGGCGCTGCTGGTCGTTCTTACCATTGTGAGTGCCCTCACCTGGCAAAAATTCACTTTTGAAAGTGATATGCATCAACTCAGCTACATGCCGGAGGATCTGGAACAGTCACAAGAGCGGATAGATGCTATTTCTACTTTTACTTCCAATAATATCCATGTCGCTATTCGTGGCAATGACCTTTGGGATGCATTGGAAAAAAACGCTTCTGTAGTGAAGGAATTAGAGATGCTGGAGCAGCAGGATTCAATATACGGATATATGGCTATGGATAAGATCATCCCCTCTAAAAAAGTCCAGCAGAAAAGACTTCAGCAATGGAGAAATTTCTGGTATAAATACAGTGCAGACAGTGCTATCGCAGTGCTGAACAGCCGGGCTTTACAACTGGGCTTCAGGGAGAATACATTCGCTGGTTTTACAGAATTGCTGACCAGGCCCTATGAAGGAATAACTGATGAAGAGGCTGATAAAATGCTCGATATTTTTGGAAAGGACCTGATCATTAGCAACGCTGATGGCGGTATATCTATCGTGTCTTCAGCCAAGCTTGCTGCGGAAAACAAGCCAGAGGTGCTCAACACCCTGGCTGCTTTGCCAGGAATTGTTATCATGGACAGGGCCTACCTTGCCTCCAGGCTCGTAAGCATACTCAGGGATGATTTCAACATGCTGGTCAATATATCGCTGGGCATAGTATTTCTTATTGTGCTCGTTACGTTTGGCAGGATCGAGCTGGCACTCATCGTCTTTACTCCCATATTACTGAGCTGGCTGTGGGTTCTTGGTATCATGGGGGTTATGGGGCTGTCGTTTAACATCGTCAACATCATCGTTTGTACATTTATTTTTGGTCTTGGGATCGACTATAGCATTTTTGTTTTACGTGGACTCACCCAAGATCACAAGTATGGTGTTGCTAACCTAAAATCTTATAAAACCTCCATCATACTTTCCGCCTTTACCACCCTGACAGGCATAGGCGTGATGATACTGGCGCAACATCCGGCTTTGAAATCGATAGCCATGCTCGCTATTATAGGTATTTTGGCTGTGATATTCCTCACGTTTACGGTGGAACAGTCACTATTTAACTCGTTGATCCTCAATAGGAAAAGGAAAGGCGTAGTGCCCTATACGTTCCTATCTTTGATTTTTACAGCAGCATCGTTTTCTGGTTTTTTACTGGGATGCTTAGTGCTTTATGTTGCCAGGCTTCTTTTTCTGCTTCCTATCGGATCAAGAAAGAAAAAGAAGCAATACTTTCACTGGCTGATGATGATCTTTTCCAGGTTTATCATATATGTTACTGCCAATAATAAAAAGACGATTATTGGCAAGGAGCATGTTAATTTTAACAAGCCGTCAGTGATTATCAGTAATCACCACTCGTTCATTGACATACTGCTGTTACTCATGTTTGACAAAAAAGTGGTAATGGTAACTAATGACTGGGTCTACCATTCGCCTTTCTTTGGCAAAGCCGTACAATACGCAGATTTTATAAAGGCTTCAAAAGGCATAGAAAACCAACTGGATAAAATAGAAGGGCTTATCAATGAAGGCTATTCTATAATAATTTATCCTGAAGGCACACGTAGTGGCACTTTTCAACTGAGAAGGTTCCACAAAGGGGCGTTTTATCTGGCGGAGCATTTCCAACTCGACATCCAACCTGTGATAATACATGGCACAAGTATGGTAATGCCAAAGGGAGACGATTTCTATCTAAAGAATAGTGATATCACTGTTAAGTTCCTCCCCAGGATCAGCCATGGTGATACCAGCTTTGGTGAAGGGTATTCGGAAAGAACAAAAACCATAAGCCGGCACTTTAAAAAAGCGTATCTCAGTATGAGAAGTCAAATAGAAACTCCTGAGTATTTTCGGGAGATCATCATTAAAAACTTTCTTTACAAAGGTCCTGTTCTGGAGTGGTACCTGAAGGTGAAATACAGGCTTGAAAAAGGTTATCAGCTTTTTCATGAACTCATACCACGTGAATGCAGAGTTGTGGACTTGGGGTGCGGCTATGGCATGATGAGTTATGCACTTGGGCTCAGTGCCGGAACAAGGGAAATTTTTGCTGTCGATTATGATAAAAATAAAATTCAGGTGGCCCGAAACTGTCCCGTAAAACCTGATAATATTACTTTTGTTGACGGGGATGTGGTGGACATAGAGTGTGGCGAAGCGGATGTATTTATCATTAGCGATGTACTACACTATCTGCAGAAAGATGAACAGCAGAAGGTACTAAAAAAGATGGCCCGGTTGACCAGACCGGGGGGTAAGATTATTATCCGTGACGGGGATGGCGAAAAAACGGACAAGCATAAAAGCACAAAATTGACCGAATTTTTTTCCGTGGGTATTGGCTTTAACAAGACACGTAATGAAATGAACTACATTTCAGGAGAGATGATCAGAAAATTTGCCGGAGCGCATGGCTTTAACATACAGGCAATGGACGATTCCCGCAACACGTCCAACACCATTTTTGTGCTAACACGATAATTGAATACATGGAGAAGTTTGACATTGTAATAGTAGGAAGCGGTTTGGGAGGTTTGGAGTGTGGCGCCATTCTCAGCAGGGAAGGATATAAGGTGCTGGTACTGGAAAAGAACAAGCAAATAGGAGGTAATCTGCAGATATTTGCCAGGAATAAGAGAATTTTTGATACCGGTATACACTATATTGGAGGACTTGGTGAAGGGCAGAACCTGAATAAATACTTCCAGTTTTTAGGTATTATGGATGATCTGAAACTGCAGCAATTGGACGAAGATGGTTTTGATGTGATCAGTTTTGAGGGAGATGAAATTGAATACAAACATGGGCAGGGATATGAAAACTTCATCAATATTATGGCCGGCTATTTTCCCGGGGAGCGGGAAGGTATCATCAAATATTGTGAGAAGATCAAAGAGGTTTGTAAAAGCTTTCCCATGTACAACCTGGAGCGAATGAATTCGCATTTGGGAAGCATACCATTTTTGGATGTGAATGCGCGCGATTTTATTGCTATCTGTACGAGCAACAAAAAGCTGCAGTATGTTCTTGCAGGATCTAACCTGCTGTATGCAGGCGAAGGAGACAAAACCCCGCTGTATGTGCATGCCCTGATCATCAATTCATACATAGAAAGCGCCTGGCGGTGCGTAGACGGAGGCTCTCAGATAGGCCGGCTTCTGGCCAGGAAGATCCGTGACAACGGAGGAAAAGTGCTGACGCATGCGGAAGCCAAAAAATTTATCGTGGAAGATAAAAAGGTCAGACATGTAGAGCTGGCAGATGGTCGGACATTTGAAGCGGATATATTTATCAGTAACGCCCATCCGGCAGTTACACTCGATATGATAGACGAAACCTACATCAGGAAAGCCTATAGGAAGCGCATCACCAGCCTCGAAAACTCAGTTTCTGTTTTTATCCTTTATATCGTACTCAAGAAGAAGACCATCAGATACTTCAACTGTAATTATTATCACTTCATCGACCCTGATGTGTGGAAAGGTGTTTCCTACGGGGAGCAGTGGCCCGCCGGTTATGCCTTGTTCACCGGAGCCTCATCGCGCGACAAAGAATATGCTGAAACCATGACTATGATGGCTTATATGGACTACAATGAAACCAAAAAGTGGGAAGATACTTTTAACACTGTTTCAAAAGAATCACCCCGAGGAAAAGAATATGAAGATTTTAAAACAGAAAGAGCAGAACGGATGTTTGATGAGTTGGAGAAGAGGTTTCCGGGCATCAGAGAGCATACTGAAGCTTATTATACTTCAACACCCCTGACGTATCGTGACTATATAGGCACCAAAGATGGTTCATTATATGGTGTAACAAAGGATTACAGAAACCCTATGAAATCATTTATTTCACCAAGAACAAAGATCTCTAACCTGCTGCTGACCGGGCAAAACCTAAATATGCATGGGGTGTTGGGTGTAACTATCGGTGCCATCACCACTTGTTCTGAGATCCTGGGACATGATAAACTGATGGCTGACGTTGCTAAATATGTGAAATGATCCGAAAGTTTTTCAGACATAAGTTTACAAAGATCTTTATAGCCATTCATGTGGCAATATTACTTTTCCTTGTTGGCTTGTTCTTCTACTTTAAAACCAAATCGGGAGATGCTTATAACAAAGCCCTCGCCAATGTTCCATACGATGTTATTATTGTACCCGGATACCCTTTTATGGGTGACAACTGGCATGATATCATGCGCACACGGGTCTACTGGTCGAAGTACCTGATCGAAAATGGCTATACACAGCATGTCATCTATTCAGGAAGTGCGGTGTATTCCCCTTATACCGAAAGCGTGGTGATGAAGTTATATGCAATCGCCCTGGGTATTCCTGCCGATAAGATATTTACCGAAACAAGGGCAGAACACAGTACCGAAAACCTCATTTATAGCTACAGGCTGGCCAGGGCACAAGGCTTTGAGAAAATAGCGCTTGCCACCGACCCGATACAGTCGGTGTTGCTGATGATGTATGCTGAAGATAAAGTCAATGATGTTAAATACCTGCCCATCAGGTATAGGTTGCTGGATTCCGTCTACGAAAAAGATCCCGTTATTGATCCTTCAACAGCCTATGTTGATGATTTTATTGCCCTGCCTGAAAGAGAAAGCTTTTTTGAGCGCCTGCGCGGTACTATGGGCGAGGGGATAGTTTTTGAATCGAAACGGATTAATTAAGATTATGTAGTGATAATATCAAATGATATTATTCGTAGCAAACCAACCATACCCTCATCATCGGGTAAAAAGTGCAAATTAACTTGAAAATGGACTTTTAGCATGTAAAGGAAGTGATGTTTCGAAGTAATCTTTATATTGTGATGGTATCAAATGATACTATCACAATATTATGAAGCCCCCATACTATGTCACTACTGAAATTCTCAACCTGATCTCTTTAATTTCCGAAAAGGTAGGGGAGGTCAAATCTGCTCACCTGACCAAACCTTTGACAGAATTGCGGAAAAAAATAGAATAAAAACCATTCAGTCATCTTTGGAGATTGAGGGGAATACACTTACCGTCAGTCAAAATTACAGATCTTATCAATAATAAAAGAGTATTGGCTCCCCAGAAGGATATTCTGGAGGTTAGGAATGCTATAAAGGTGTATTCAATGATGGATAAATTTGACGCTTTCGATCTCGAATCGCTTTGTAAAGCTCATAAAGTATTAATGAAAGGTTTAGTGGATAATCCGGGGGCTTTGCGGAGAACATCCGTAGGTATCATGAAGGGCGAACATCTCGCACATATAGCTCCTCCTGGAAATATGGTATACCCGCTTCTTATGGACTTGTTTAAATATTTAAAGGATAATAATGATCTGCTGCTTATTAAAAGCTGTGTTTTTCACTACGAATTTGAGTTTATACACCCATTTACAGATGGTAATGGGAGAATGGGGAGGCTGTGGCAAACCATGATCCTTAAAGAATATTCTCCTGTTTTTGAATTCTTGCCTGTAGAAACTCTCATTAAAGAGCACCACAAGAATTACTACCATGCGTTGGCACAATCTGATAAGCCGGGCAACTCAACCATTTTTATCGAATTTATGTTAGAAATGATCAATATTGCTCTTGAAGATTTACTAAAGACACCAAACTTAAATGTTAGAAGTTCGGACCGGATAAACATCTTCAAGGGAATTGTAGGGACTAACTATTTCAGTAGGCGCGATTATTTACGACATAATAAGGAAATTTCTTCTGCTACAGCTAGTGAGATTTGAAGGAAGCAGTTGATAAGGGCATTTTAAAGAAAGAAGGGGATAAAAGAACGGCACGGTACAGGTACATGAAGTAAACCAAACAATGATATAAACTCGCTCCACCACTATGTTCTCTGCGCAAATAATGGTGTCACGAATGTACATTGGCATTACCACACCAGTTTATTTTATTAATTTTGCAGCACTAATGAAGAAGAAACTGAAGATCGGGCTGGGAATCCTGCTGCTGCTGGTAGTACTAGTAGTGGCAACTTACTATTTAAAGGTAAGGATCGAGCCCCCATTACAGGTGCAAGTAGTCAGCACCAATGTTATACAAAAGGCAGCGCAGTTTTATGAATCTGAAAATGGCAGTTGGCTCCGCAAAAATGATAAAAGTGTGTGGGAAATGTCAATTAATGGTACTCCTTACGAGCGTGGTATGGCATTTGGCGCTTTGGCCGAACAACTACAAATGGAGAAGGAAGCAGCCTTCGTTGGAGAAATCAAAAACCGGATCCCTTCCGATGCTTACCTGGGGTTTTTGAAGCTCATTGTAGGGTGGTTTAACCGGGACCTGGATGACTATGTTCCTCAGGAATACCTGCACGAGATATACGGAGCCTCTCATTATATGCCTGATTCATTTGACTTTGTAGCACCAAAGTTTCACCGGGCGCTAAGCTACCATGCCGCTCATGATATTGGTCATGCTTTGCAAAACATGAACCTGGTAGGCTGTACCTCATTTGCTGCGACCGGTCAAAAAACGGAGAACGGAAAACTACTCATAGGTAGGAATTTTGACTTTTACTTTGGTGGAGATTTTGCCAAAGATGTTGTCCTTGCCGTAGTTCGCCCAACGGAGGGGCATCAGTTCATTTCTGTTACCTGGGCCTGCTTTAGCGGGGTGGTTTCGGGTATGAATGAAAAAGGATTAACGGTAACATTAAATTCTGCCAAGTCTGATATTCCCGGTAAGGGAAAAATGCCCGTTTCTCTGATAGCACGGCAGATATTGCAATATGCCTCAAATATCGAGGAGGCTTACGAGATAGCACAGTCGTATGAATCTTTTGTGTCAGAAACCTTCCTTATCGGATCGAAAACAGATGGGCGTGTTGCTTTGATAGAAAAGACCCCGGAAAAGACGGCCCTGTACTCCGAAGATGATGAGGATTTGATCGTTACTAATCACTTCCAAAGTCATGAGCTAAAGAACACGGCTCTCAATCTGGAATATATGGGAGAGGAAGTATCCACCTACCGGTATCAGCGGGTGGCGGAACTGATGGACTCCCTGGCGCCATTGACTCCGGGAAAGGTAGCATATATACTTCGTGACAAGCAGGGTCAGAGTGGTAAAAATATAGGACTGGCTAACGAAAAGGCTATTAATCAATTGCTGGCCCACCATTCTGTTATATTTTCACCGGAAGAAATGAAAATGTGGGTGTCGAGCCCACCCTACCAGCTCGGTAACTATCTGGCTTATGATCTAATAAGCATATTCCAAAACAAAGAAGACGAATTTACCTATACCGACTCCGTCAGCATTGCGCCTGATCCATTTCTGTATACCCATACTTATGAGAATTATGAGCGTTTTGTCACCATCAAAGAGAAAATACAGCGTTTTTTGTACAGGGGAGATGGTGAGAAGATCACGGCTCAGGAGGAGTTGGAAATGGTTAAAAGCAATTCCAACTCATTTTTAACCTATTATTATTTGGGAGATTACTTCAAAGCTCTTGAAGATTGGGAGAAAGCCAAATACTATTACGAAACAGGCTTAACGAAGGAAATTGCGAAGGTGAGTGAAAAAGAGCATATGGAAAACGGATTGGCAGAATGCCGGGGAAACCTCCAGCAATAATATGGAAAAGACTATTCCGCCTATTGAAAAGGCATCATACGTAGAAATTGAAACTTACCAGCTCAATGAACTGCGCAAGGTGCTGCACTATGTGATCGGGCATTCCGCTTTTTATAAAGAGCATTTCAAAAGAAATAATATTTCTCCGGATACTATTCAACGACTATCAGACCTGCAAAAGATCCCTCCGGTCAGCAAACACGACCTGCAAAAACACCAAAAAGACTTCTGGTGTGCACCAACTGACCGGATCATCGAGTACACCAACACTTCGGGTACAGAAGGGGAGGCTTTAACCGTACCGATGACAGAGAGTGATCTTAAGCGACTTGCCTATAATGAAGCCCTCTCACTGGCCTGTGCCGGGGGAAGTAGCAAAGAAATATACCAGCTTACAACAACCGTTGACAGGCGATTTATGGCTGGGCTTGCCTATATACTCGGAGCCCGGGAATTAGGAGCCGGCATGGTACGTGTAGGGCCGGGTATACCCCAGCTTCAATGGAAAACCATTGCTGAAATACAACCAACGGCACTCATTGCAGTACCTTCTTTCCTTTTAAAGCTGATAGATTACGCAGAGTCCAATGACATTGATTACAAAAATGGAAGTGTGAAAAAAGTAATTTGCATTGGTGAATCGATCCGGAATAGTGATTTTTCATACAATGCCCTCGGTCAGCGGATCAAAGAAAAGTGGGATATCCCTTTGTATTCCACCTATGCATCAACAGAGATGGCTACAGCATTTACGGAATGCGATGCGGGCCGCGGAGGACACCTGCACCCGGAGTTGATCATTGCAGAAATACTTGATGATGAGGGTAATCCCGTTGTGGCAGGTGTGGAGGGAGAGCTGACCATCACTACCCTTGGCATTGAGGGATTGCCCCTGGTACGCTTCAGAACAGGAGATATTTGTGCCATGCACACTGAGCCGTGTAGCTGCGGCAGAAATACCGCTCGTTTGGGACCGATTGTTGGCAGAAAGCATCAAATGATAAAATATAAAGGCACCACATGCTATCCTCCAGCTATATTTGAAGTGCTGGATTCCCTTGAAGAAATCATATACTACCAAGTAGAGATCTACTCCAATGAGTATGGAGGGGATGAGGTAATGGTAAGATATAATGCGCAGGAGAGCCTTTTTGAAAAGGCATTGACCGACAGATTTAGAGCCTCGCTACGAGTAACCCCCAAACTTGAACGGATATCACAGGAGACTATTTTATCCCTCGTTTTTCCTGGTACAAGTAGAAAGGCGGTGAAGCTGGTAGATAGGCGGAGTCAGTTGGTTATTAAATAAATAATAATAAACTCATATATAAAATGAACTTTAAAAACCGATTGTTTAGTATTCTTTTTCTATTTTTCTGCTTTACAGAGAGCCTGGCACAGAAGGACCCGATGGTTTTTGATGCCAGGGAAATTGTGTGGTGCGGTCTTGACTATTCTCATGCGCGTTTTATCGGTTCCAAACACTTTGAAGCCCGGGAACTGCCCAGACTGTTTATTGCGTGGAATGATCTTATGCTTTCCGAAAGTGATAAATATAATTTCAAAGAGGCATATCAAAAGGAAATACAGATTAACGACCTGAGTGCTGTAACTGCCAGAAATGCAAAGGTTGATCCGCAGGAAAGATTAATTGATGAACCACACTATTCCATTCCTACTGAAGAGCTTCATAACATCATTGCCGAATACAATTTGGAAAGAGAAGAAGGTTTAGGGTTAGTTTATATTGTTGAAGCGCTGAATAAAAATTTACAGGCAGCTTCTATATATGTTGTTTTCTTCGATATAGCCAAAAAGGAAATACTATGGGCGCTGAAATATAGAGCAGGAGCTGAAGGGTTCGGTATGCGAAACTATTGGGCAAGGCCTATATATGAAATTATTGACAGCAGCCGGTCCACCTATAAGCGAGCTAAAAGAAAGTCCCGGAAATAAATTTCACCAGGTTCCCTCAACGTTCCTATCGCTTTAAGTTAACGGTTATTTGCAAAATGGGTACCCACAAATTTAGCATCTTCAACTATTGCCCTTACTCCATTTTTACTATTTTTGTTTGTCATGAATGTTAAAATAGTAAGTAATAACATGAAAAAACTAACGATTATCATACTGATGGTGCTCGGCTATTCAGTTGCCATTAGCCAGCCTGACCCTAAAGTATTTACTACATCTGATCTCGTTTGGTGCGGATTAGATTATTCAAAAGTAAAATGCATTGGCCCCGATGGATTTAACGATCCTTATGCCATTAAAGAGCAATTTTTCAGATCCTGGAACCACTTGATGCTATCGGAGAGCGATAAATACAATTTTAAAGAAGCCTACTTAAAAGAAAGCCAGACCAATGATCTGAGTGTGGTGATGGAAAGAAACACACTTCCCAAAGTGGCTGATCTGGTGATCTATGATTCCTATTCCATTCCTGAAGAGGATTTGCAAAGCATCATTTCCACCTATGAACTGGAAAATGCACAGGATGGCCTGGGACTGGTATACATCATGGAAACACTCAATAAGAATACCCAGCATGCCTCTATGTACATGGTTTTTTTCGATATCGCCAGCAAAGAGATCCTGTGGAGCAAAAAGTACATTTCAAAAGCTGGTGGTTTCGGCTTCAGAAATTATTGGGCGAGAACTGTGTACGAGACAATAAAAGCCAGTGGTGATGATTACAAGGCTGCTTATAAATCTTTTAAAAGGTCATCGAAATAATTCTCAGTTAACCGCAGAGGTACGCATAGAGGAATACAATCCATTCCTTCTGCGTTCTCTGCCGTCTAAAAAATTATACAACCCTGCCTGGCGCAACTGTTAAGCGAATTAGCGTCACTTGTGCCTTGCTATAATTTCAGTCTTCAGACTGAATTTTACAACTCTCAAAACAAGAGCAATGGATTTTGAAAATTGTAAATTTATAATCACTCTGAACGTTTATCAGAGCGAAAGGCATTGCACCGTATTATAAATTGATAAACTTTTCCCGATTTTCTGGCTTTCTCGTACACCTCGGTTAAACCTAAACAACCCTTGCCAAACTCGTAATTGCCCGCTTGTGCTTGCTCACAAAAGGATTATCCAGATCCCATACATAACCGGCCAATACCGAGCATATCTGCCTTCTCATTTCAGTATTGGGGTTTTGGCTGAAAAAGATCCTTTGCAGGTCGCCATCATACCAGGCGGTGATAAAGGTTTTAAATACGTCCACTCCCCTTTGTATGTATTCAGAGTATTCTTTTTGCCAGTTTACCGCCTCACCTGATAGTTCCTTCGATACCAATTCGGCCGCCAGCGCCCCTGACTCCGTAGCGAAGGTCACACCAGAAGAAAACACGGGGTCGAGAAATTCGGTGCTGTTGCCGGTGAGGACAAACCTGTGGCCATAGTGCTTCTTCACAGCCGCTGCATACCCGGTTATTCTTTTAGGAGGGAATATCAATGAACAGTTCGTAAACCTTGATTTTAAAGCGGGGATCTCTTCTACCCATTGTCTGAACTGTGCCTCATCATCACCGGAAAATTGATTTACACCTTCAATGTCACCAACAATGCCTACCGAATAAGTGCCATCTGAAAAGGGTATAACCCAACCCCAGATGTCTTTAGTATATACTAGAATGATAATCTTTTCTCTCTCCTTACCTACAATAGGCTCTACCGGCCTCAAATGACAGAAAAAAGAGGTTCTTTCCGGGAAATCAGAGGGCTTATCCAGGTTGAGGAGGCGGGGCAGCACACGCCCATAGCCGCTTGAGTCGACAATAAACCTGGCCTGTATGTTGTATGTTGAACCATCAGCTTTAGAAATAGTTGCATTGGCGTGCTTTTCATTAAAATCAACGGCAGTAACTGCTGAGCCATGCTCTACTTTAACCCCCATGCGCTCCACTTCCCTGGCTAGTAAGTGGTCGAAAGCGCCTCTTTGTACCTGCCATGTCCAGCCCCATCCTTCTGAAAATTGATTTGAGAAATCAAATTCACAGGTTTCATGGCCGTCAGCGAAAATAGCACCCAGCTTTTTCTGAAAATTTCCTTTTTCAATAGCCTCAATAAAACCAGCTTTTTCCAGATTATGCATACATCTGGGAAGCAGACTTTCGCCAATTACAAACCGTGGAAATTGCTGTTTTTCTACAATTTTCACATGATAGCCGTTCTTATTAAGAATTGATGCCGCTACTGTGCCGGAAGGACCCGCTCCTATCACCAACACATCCACACTTTCAAGGTTCTTCTCCATTTTTGGAAACTAAATTAATATTCCAGTAGTTGATTTGATTGTTTGTTGCTAAAAAGACTGCTATACTTGATTTAGCAGCCGAGTTTTTAAGTAAACATTTTATAAAAATAAAGAATCCGAAAAGTAATGTTTTTTCCGGGAATCTTTACCACCCATAAAAAATATCTTATTAAAATTCTTATATATTTTGCTTAATATGCCCATTATGACTTGTTTTGTGACCTTAGACGTAAACTCAGATTTACGTGGTTTAATTTTTTTCAATCCTTAGATTATATGGTGCGCATTGGTTTTGCTTCGCTGGAGCTTGCAGACTTCGAAAGGGTAATATTTGGGAGGGAGCCGCTGGAAATAGAAAAGAGCACATTTGAAAGAGTAAACAAGAGCTTTAATTTTCTTCAGGAGTTTTCGAAAGACAAGATCATCTATGGCATCAATACGGGTTTTGGCCCTATGGCGCAGTACAGGATTGAAGAGTCGGAGCAAAAAACTCTACAGTATAACCTGATCAGAAGCCATGCTTCGGGGTTTGGAAGCCACCTTTCCTCTTCCTATGTAAAAGCCTCTATGATCGCCAGGCTCAATACTTTGTCTTTGGGATATTCAGGGGTAAACGATTCGGCCATCAGTGTACTGAGAGATTTGATCAACAACGATATTACTCCGCTAATATTTGAACATGGCGGTGTGGGTGCCAGTGGAGACCTGGTACAACTTGCACACCTGGCCCTGGTGATGATAGGTGAAGGGCAAGTGGAGTATAAGGGCGAGGTTAAGCCCACCACGGAGGTTTTCGGCCAGTTAGGCATTCAGCCGATGCGGGTATCACTCCGTGAAGGCCTTGCGGTAATGAACGGTACCAGTGTAATGACGGGTATCGGCATCATTAATTCTATATATGCAAAAAGAGCTGTAGAGTGGTCGTTGATGGCTACCATTATGATCTGCGAAATGGTAGATGCTTACGATGATTATTTTTCACCTGAATTAAACAAGGCGAAAAAGCACATCGGGCAGCAAAAAGTAGCAGAGATAATCACTTCTCATCTGTCTGAAAGCAAGTATATAAAAAAGCGTGAGCAGCAACTATATCGAAGTGATGTGCAGGAAAGGGTGATGAAGAACAAGGTGCAGGAGTATTATTCCATACGCTGTGTTCCGCAGATCGTGGGCATTATCCTGGAAACGGTAGAGGAGTGTCAGAGGTTATTGGTGGAAGAGGTAAACTCTGCCAACGACAACCCGATTGTGGATGTTGAAAACAACAATGTCTTCCACGGGGGTAATTTCCATGGTGATTATGTGTCTTTTGAGATGGACAAGCTAAAAATTGCCATCACCAAACTGTCGATGCTGGCGGAAAGACAGCTCAATTTTCTGATGAATCCTAAATTGAACGATCTGCTTTCTCCTTTTGTTAACCTCGGCAAACTGGGATTAAATTTTGGTATGCAGGGTGTGCAGTTTACGGCTACCTCCACTACGGCTGAGAATCAGATGCTTTCAAACCCCATGTATATACACAGTATTCCGAATAATAATGACAATCAGGATATTGTAAGCATGGGCTCCAACTCAGCCTTATGTGCAAAAAAAGTGATCGACAATACTTTTGAGGTGCTGGTGATCGAATTGATCAGTGTCGTTCAGGCATTGGATTATCTAAAAAAGACCGAAGGCTTGTCACCTCAGAGCAAGATATCGTATTCAAACATTCGGAGTGTCATTCCTCAGTTTAGCAAAGACTATCCTATCTATCAGGACATGCAGAAGTTAAAGAAATACATGATGGCAAACTCCCCTTTTTAAGGTTTTTGGATAATTATTGGAAGTGAAAAACCATATTGATAAATTGCAAAATATTTTTAAAAATCAAATGCGATGAAGTACGCTTTAGTGACGGGCGGGTCAAGAGGTATTGGTAAGGCTATTTGTTTAAACCTGGCTGAGCAAGGTGTTCATTTAATTATCAATTACACCTCTAATGAAGACGCTGCGAGGGAAACTAAACAAGCTGTAGAAGCGCATGGAGTAGAGGCTGAGCTGCTTAAATTCAATGTTTCAAACCGGGAGCAAGTGCGGCAGGTGCTGGGGCAATGGCAGAAGGACAATCCTGATAAAGAGATCCATATATTGGTGAACAATGCAGGGATCAGAAAAGATAACCTCATGCTGTGGATGAAGGACGAAGAGTGGGATAGCGTACTGAATGTGAGCCTGGGGGGCTTTTATAATGTAACTCGTGAAGTGCTGCCCGAGCTGATCAAGCGAAAGGGCGGGCGTATTATCAATATCGTATCACTTTCCGGACTCAAAGGGCTGCCGGGTCAGACAAACTACTCATCGGCCAAAGCCGCTGTGATAGGGGCTACGAAAGCATTGGCTCAGGAAGTGGCTAGAAGAGGTATAACCGTAAATGCAGTAGCACCGGGGTTCATCAGCACTGATATGACTGAGGATATAAATGAAAAAGAGCTAAAAGCACTGGTGCCCATGCGCAGATTTGGTACGCCCGATGAAGTGGCAGCAGTTGTCGGCTTTCTTGCCTCACCAGGTGCGTCATATGTTACAGGAGAAGTTATTTCACTCAATGGAGGTCTATATTAAGGCTAATATAATTCTATGGGAAGGGTAGTAATTACAGGAATGGGTATATACTCTTGCATCGGTCAAAATCTTGACCAGGTGAAGGAGTCGTTATATCATGGTAGGTCAGGCATTGGGATTGATCCCGAGCGCACTGCACTGGGATTCAGGTCGGCCTTGACGGGAGTACTTGAAAAACCTTTGCTGAAGGAACAGCTTACCAGGAGGCAGCGCATAGGCCTGGCCGAACAGGGTGAATATGCTTATGTAGCCACTATGGAGGCGCTTCGAATGGCTGGTATGAGTGCAGAACTGCTGGCTGAAGATCAGGTGGGTATTATCTATGGCAACGACAGCTCGGCAAAACCCTGTATCGAGGCAGTGGATCAACTGCGGTTAAAAAATGATACCACACTGATTGGCAGCGGTTCGATCTTCCAGTCGATGAACTCAACTGTGACCATGAACCTGGCCACCATTTTCAAGCTGAAAGGCATCAACTTCACCGTAAGTGCCGCTTGTGCCAGTGGTTCCCATGCTATTGGCCTGGGTTATATGATGATCAAGAGCGGCATGCAGGATAAGATCATCTGCGGAGGAGCCCAGGAGGTCAACTTTCATTCCATGGGTAGCTTCGATGGATTGGGTACCTTTTCTATGCGTCAGGATACGCCAGCCGCGGCATCCAGACCTTTCGACAGAAGCAGAGATGGGTTGGTGCCTAGTGGTGGTGCTGCTACCGTAATTCTTGAAAGCTACGAATCCGCTCAAAGG
Organism: Fulvivirga imtechensis AK7; assembly: GCF_000331535.1. GTDB lineage: Bacteria > Bacteroidota > Bacteroidia > Cytophagales > Cyclobacteriaceae > Fulvivirga > Fulvivirga imtechensis. Next base: position 78,524 of record NZ_AMZN01000043.1, read on the forward strand.
CGTGGAGCTAAGATCTTGGGTGAAATAGTTGGCTATGGATTTTCTTCCAATGGAGACCACATTTCGGCACCTAACGTGGAGGGTCCGGCTCGCTCTCTGGAGATGGCCCTGCAGCAGGCAAAAATGGATCCTCGCGAAATTGAATATATTAATGCACACGCTACCTCTACTCCTGCAGGCGACCTTAACGAGGGGAAAGCCATCCTCAATGTGTTTGGCAGTCATCAACCATACCTGAGCTCTACTAAATCTATGACAGGCCATGAGATGTGGATGGCAGGAGCCAGCGAGGTGGTATATTCGATGATCATGATGCACAACGGATTTATAGCTCCGAATATCAATTTAAAAGACCCTGAAGAGGAACTAAAGGATTTAAACTTTGCGTTTGATGTGATCGATAAAGAATTTAATATATTTTTGTCGAATTCTTTCGGATTCGGAGGCACCAACTCCAGCCTGATCATTAGGAAAATTTGATAAAACAGTATACTGGGAGATGAACAAAGAAGAAATTATAACTAAAATAAATGGTTTTTTAGTAGATGAGTTTGAGGTAGAGGAAGAGTTGATAGAGCCACAGGCAGATCTGAAGGAAACGCTCGACCTCGACAGCCTGGACTATGTTGACCTGGTAGTAGAAATTGAGAGTAATTTCGGGTTTAAGGTAAGTCCTGAAGATTTTACCGAGATCAAAACCTTTCAGGACTTCTACGATTATGTGATCCAGAAAGTTGAAGCTCAATAATGTCATCCTGGAAAGGCAAAACCAGAGGGGGGCTTTTAGGGTATAAGATCTTTATTTATGTATTGAACAAGCTGGGGCTGAATGCTGCTTATGCCCTTTTGAGGGTAGTGTCAGCTTACTTTGTCGTATCAGCGCCAAAAGCCACAGCAAGTATTTATCGTTATTTCCGCCAGATATGGCACTATAGCCGTTGGAGATCCCTTCGCTCAGTATTTAAAAATTATTACGTATTTGGTCAAACGCTCATCGATAAAATAGCTATTGGCTCGGGCGCAGTTCGCAACTTTGAATACACAACGGAAGGTGTGGAGCACCTCAAAACGTTAAAGGATACAGGTGGTATCATCATCAGCGCCCATCTGGGCAACTGGGAAATAGCCGGTTTGATGCTCGATAGGATCGATTTGACCACCAACATCCTGATCTTCGAGGCGGAGCATGAAAAAATAAAGCAGTACCTTGAAAACGTGATGAGCGACCGGAAAGTGAACATTATTCCTATAAAGCAAGACCTTTCCCATATTTTTAAGATCAATATGGCTATCCGTAACAAGGAAATAGTATGTATGCACGGTGATCGATTTACCGATGGTAGCCGTGTGGCAGAGAAAATGTTTATGGGGCAAAATGCATACTTTCCCCTGGGCCCTTTTGCCATTGTTAGCAAACTTAAAGTACCCTATTCTTTTGCTTATGCATTACGGGGTAAGAAGAGGAAGTACGAACTTTCAGCCACACCTATACAGACTGATTCAGGCACAGCTCATGAGGTGCTGGATGATTATGTCTTGAACCTGGAAGAAAAGCTAAAGCAATACCCGCTTCAGTGGTTCAACTATTACGACTTCTGGAGTAACGATGTGCGGGGCGCCATAATAGAATAGTATGAACATGAACCCAATAAAACAAGGAGACGACCTGTTGCAGTACATTCCACAACGACACCCGTTTGTAATGGTTACCGCTTTATATCAACATGAAGACAAAGAAGTGGTTTCCGGGCTGACGATAGAAGAAAGAAATGTACTCGTTAATAATGGCCTGTTGCAAGAGGGGGGATTAATTGAAAATATGGCTCAGACTGCTGCACTGTATGCAGGACTAAAAGCTGCTGAAGCAGGAAAAAACGCTCCAGTAGGCTTTATTGCAGGTATTAAGCATGTGTTGATCGAGGAGTTGCCAGCAGTGGGGCAATCGATCCATACCAAAGTGGCAATTGTAGATGAAGTAATGGATATTCAAATAGCACAAGCTGCCGTGTATGGTGAAGATGACCGGATGTTAGCGAAATGTGAATTAAGAATTTTTATAAAAAAGGAAGAAAATGCTGGTTGATAAGGCAGAGATCAAAGTACGGTTCAGTGAGGTTGACAGCATGGGCATTCTTTGGCATGGCCACTATATCAAATACTTTGAAGATGGAAGAGAGAGCTTCGGCCGAAATTTTAACCTGGGTTATTTTGATGTATATGATCAAGGATACCTTATCCCTATAGTGAAAATAGATTGCAGTTTTAAAAAACCAATTCAATATAAGGACGAAGTAGCGATCGAGACAACATTCATCGATACCCCTGCTGCAAAAATTATTTTTGAATATAAATTGTATAGTAAACAGTCAGGAGATGTGTATGCTACCGGTAGGTCAGAACAGGTTTTTCTGGACAAAAACCGACAGTTGTACCTGACTGTGCCTGATTTTTTTGCTCAGTGGAAACAACACTGGGGTATCGTAAATAGTTGAACACGTGGAAATCTTTAACATAGCTGACCATTTGATTAGTCCTCTCGGTTGTAGCGCCGGGCAGAACTTTGCTATGTTAAAAAAATCGAGGACTGGAATCAGCAAGATCACTGACGATAGCCTTTGCCCGCAAACTTTTTACGGAGCAGGTTATGAAACCCATACCGTTGAGCAGCAGGTTGTATTTGAGGGCTGTGAGAAATATACTTTTCTGGAACGCCTGTTTATCTATTCCATAGACGCGGTACTCAAAGCAGTTGGAGACATCGACAAACAGCGAACAGTTCTGGTGTTGTCCACTACAAAAGGCAACATTGGTTTGCTCAATGAAAGGAAAGCTAAAAAGTATGAGGGAAACCGGATCGAGCTACCGGTAATGGCAAGGGTTGTCAATGACTATTTTGAAATGCCTCATCGGCCCGTGGTAGTATCCAATGCCTGCATTTCCGGTGTTTCGGCCATACTCACTGCGCAGAAGTTGATCAGGCTTGGGTTGTATGACCATGCCATTGTTACCGGGGGGGATCTGCTGACGGAGTTTGTGCTCACCGGGTTTCAGTCGTTCATGGCGATCAGCGATGCGCCCTGCCGACCCTATGATGTTGCAAGAAAAGGCATCACACTCGGAGAGGCCTGTGCAACCATGTTTTTGACGAATAATCCCGGTTTGGTAGCAAAAACGGAGGCCTTTGCCCGTGTAGCAGGTGGAGGACAAGCCAACGATGCCAACCACATTTCCGGCCCGTCACGCACCGGCCGGGGATTAAGAATGGCCGTAAGCAAAGCTTTGGAGGGCGCGAAACTTCAACCCGGGGATATCGATTACATCAGCGGACATGGAACTGCCACGCTTTATAACGATGAAATGGAGGCTGTGGCATTTAACCACCTCAATATGCAGGATACTCCCCTGAACAGCCTGAAGGGTTACTTTGGTCATACCCTCGGAGCCGCAGGAATCGTGGAGTCGATAATTACCATCAGGCAACTCAACGAGGGTGTGTTGCTGGGTTCTCACGGATATGCAGAACACGGAGTGACACAGCCATTAAACGTGCTGGCAGAGAATCAGGAAAGTCCAAATCTTCGATACGGACTTAAGACCATTTCAGGGTTTGGCGGCTGTAACGGAGCAGTAATTTTTGAAAAGGCATGAACCTGGAAATAATAACCGATACCACCATCACCTCATCAGCCATTTATAAGGATGGAACGTTGTTCCTTGCCAATGAAGAGCATTTGCCATTTGCTCAATATTGCAGGAAAGCATACCAGCTCATGGAGGCTTCATATCCCAAATTTTTCAAGATGGACAATTTATGTAAATTGTCGTTTTTAACTGCCGAGCTGTTGTTAACAGAGAACATTGGTGGAGCGCTTAATGGTGAAAAGACCGCTATTATTCTTGGAAACAGGTCTTCATCGATCATATCTGATCAGAAGCATTATGAATCGTATGTGGAAAGAGAAAATTCTTTTCCCAGCCCCGCGGTGTTCGTTTATACCTTGCCTAACATCATGCTGGGGGAACTGTGCATTCGTCATCAGATTACAGGGGAAAGCTCTTGCTTTATGATGGAAGATATGGATGCAGCTTTTTTGTTTCATTATGTGCAGGATCTGTTGCTAAATGAAGGGTATGAGCATTGTATTACCGGGTGGGTGGATTTTTCACCCACTGAATATGGTGCCGAATTGTATTTAATAGGAAAAAGAGATAAGGGCGAGGTAAAGCGTCCTTTTGGCATAAATTTTAATCAAAAAGTATAGATGAGAAATCTACAGGAAAAATTAAAGGGGGAGATCATAGAACTGCTGAACCTGGAGGATCTTCAACCGGAGGACATAGGCAATGACGAGCCCCTTTTCGGCTCGGGAGTAGGGCTTGACTCCATTGACGCACTTGAGCTGATCGTGTTGCTGGAAAGAGAGTACGGGGTAAAGATCGAAAACCCTGAAGAAGGCCGCGAGGTATTCAATTCTATTAACACAATTGCCGCGTTCATAGAAAAGAACAGGAAATAAATATGAGCCACAGGGTTTTTGTCAGCGGCTATGGCATTGTCTCTGCCCTGGGCTTTGGGGCAGAAGCTAACCTGAATGCATTAAAACAGCAGGTTACCGGTATTGCTCCGCCTCAATTCCTGAAGACGAAACATTGCACATTGCCTGTAGGAGAAGTGAAGGCTTCCAATGAATCATTGGCAGAAATGGCTGGTGTCTCAGACAAAAAGCCGGTATCGAGAACGGTTTTACTTGGCCTGATAGCAGCAAGGGAAGCAGTTGAAAAGGCCGGGTTAGACGAAGGTCAGCTAAGGACTTCGGGCCTCATCAGTGGGACTACCGTGGGTGGTATGGATATTTCGGAACACGCTTATCAGTCGCTTCAAAAAGGTGAGCGAGTTGATTATACAAAATCATTCAGCGGTCATGATTGCGGGCACTCTACACAGGCCATTGCTACAGGGCTGAGGCTGTCGGGCGCGTTGTCTACCATCAGCACAGCTTGCTCGTCATCAGCCAACACCATCATGCAGGCAGCCAGACTGATCAAAGCCGGACAAGTAGAGCGGGTGATTGCCGGGGGAACCGATGCGTTGTCTTTGTTTACTCTTAATGGATTCAATTCATTGAAGATCCTGGATGCTGAACTGTGCAAGCCCTTTGACGAGCATCGCCAGGGACTGAATCTTGGAGAGGGCGCGGCATACCTGGTGCTGGAATCGGAAGCAGCGCTTAATGCCAGAGGTGGAGTGGCTTATGCAGAAGTAACCGGCTATGGCAATGCGAATGATGCCTACCATCAGACAGCCTCATCACCAGAGGGTAAAGGCGCTTTTCTGGCGATAAAAAAAGCTTTTGAAATTGCCGGCAAGACAGATCTGACCATTGACTATGTGAATGCCCATGGTACGGGAACAGCCAATAATGACCTTTCGGAAAGCAACGCGTTGAAAATGATCTTTAACGATCAGGTGCCGGCTTTAAGTTCTACTAAATCATATACAGGCCACACATTGGGCGCTGCAGGGGCCGTGGAGGCCGTTTTTTCGGTGTTAGCCATACTTGGACAACACGTTTATGGCAACTATAACCTTTCATTGCCAATGTCTGATGGCCTGGAGCCGGAAAGAAACTTCAGAAGCATAAAAATCGATCATGTGCTTTCCAACTCCTTTGGTTTTGGAGGAAACTGTTCATCACTTATATTTTCGAAGGTATGAAGGGATATATTTCAGGAACAGCAGCCATCACGCCACAGCATACTTTTGATACTGGCCGATACCTGGAGGAGTGGGTCGATCATCAGACAAGCTACCTGTCCGCTACAGAGCCTGCATATCGCGAGATCATAGACCCAAAGCTACTGCGCAGGATGAGTCGCATTATAAAAATGAGCGTGGCTTCCGCGTACAAAGCCATGCAAATGGCAAAGGTGGAGATACCCGGAGCCGTGATCGTGGGCACGGGCCTGGGGTGTGTTCAGGATACCGAAAAATTTCTAAAGGAGATCATTGATAATGAAGAAGGCATCCTTTCTCCGACAGCATTTATCCAGTCTACACACAATACCATCGCAGGGCAGATAGCGCTAATGCTACAGTGCCCTAATCACAACTTTACGTTCTCCAACAGGGGGCATTCCTTTGAAAATGCGCTGGAAGATGCACTGTTGCAGTTGCAAGAGGGTGTAGAGCATGTGTTGGTAGGTGGCGCAGATGAGATCACGCCTATAGTACACGAACTCATGGGGAGCATACGATGCGTAAGTATAAATCAAGAGGATCAGTTATCGGTACTAGGCGAAGGTGCTGCATTTTTTATCCTGACAAAAGATCAAAACGAACAAAGCTTTGCAGCCATAGAAGATACTGTCGCCTTCAATAACCCATTGGTAGATGATGTACGGGGAAAAGTGGTGCAGTTTCTCGACCGCAACGAGCTCGCATCGGCCGATATCGATCTTGTGCTTATGGGGCATAATGGTGTTGCGGATGGGTTTTTTGATGCCATGGGCGACCTGATGAAGGAAAATGCCATAGCACAGTTTAAAAATATTTCAGGAGAATCTTTTACCGCGTCCGCTTACGGCCACCACCTGGCGGCAGTAATGCTTCAAAAGCAGCAGGTGTTTCAAAATACATTGGTTTCAGGTAAATTTGGAGGGTCTTTAGATCGTATTTTACTGTATAACCATTATAAAGGCGTTAATCATACGCTGACCTTGCTCTCGAAATGTCCTTCATAATTATCCGTAACAGTTTTGTTGTGCTGCTGCTTTCGCTGTTGGTAGCAGATTATTTTTTGGAAATACATTGGGCGTTCTATATCCTGTTGGTCGTGCCATTCTTAATTTTTGTGGTAATAGCCTCGTCAGTGATGAAGTTTAACATTTTCGTACCTGCCTTTACAGAGCCTCTCGATCCTGGACGAAAAGTTGCTTTTACCTTTGATGATGGTCCTGCTCCTGGTACTAATGCGGTACTGGATATACTAAAGAAATATCAGGTCAAAGCCAGCTTTTTCTGCATTGGCAACAATATTGAGAAGCATCCCGAAATATTGAAACGAATAGTAGCTGAGGGCCATGTAGTGGGCAACCATTCCTGGTCACATAGCAATATTTTTTCGCTGTTCGGGAATAAGACGATAGTAAACGAGATCGAGCGAACTAACCGGCTCATCACGGCAATAACTGGTTTGGCGTGCAATTTGTTTCGACCACCATACGGAGTGGTTAACCCGCCCATTGCCTGGGCTGTAGGGCAGACAGGTATGAAGGTGATAGGCTGGAACTTACGCTCATTTGATACAAGTACCCATGATCCTGAAAAGGTGATCAGGCGTATCAAAAAGCGCATGAGACGGGGATCTGTGATTTTGCTTCATGACGACAGGCAGCATACAGCAATGATACTCGAAGCTGTACTCGCCTATGCCAAAGAGCAAAATTATGAATGTGTCGATGTAAACACGATCTTTGCAGGTGACTTGGTACCGTCATTGCGAGGAGGCGTTAACTGACGATAGGAAGGTGACGCTGACGTGGCAATCCCCTGATCGAGATCGTGCATTTATTTGGGGACGTCATTCTCCTTATAGGTGCTCCACAGGAGGCGTTTGAAACAAGTATAGTGGCTTGTTATATATTGAAGAAATTGTCATTCCGAGGTACGAGGAATCTTACTAAGTACTGTGGCAGAACTTTTAAGCTTAGTAAGATCCTTCCTTCGTCAGGATGACGCGAATTAAAAGTGCTTACAGCTTGCAGCTTAAAGCTTGAAAAAATGAAGAACAAATACTACATACTATTCATCCTCATCATCCCGCTGCTGGCGCTCACAGCACAGGACGATAAGCTCGTGCAAATGCAAAATATTGACGCCTTCAAGAAAAATATTTCTGAGGTAGCAGAAAAAACCACCTCTATCCAGACCTCCTTTGTGCAGGAAAAATACCTGGGCATTCTTTCCGAAAGCATTGAGTCGAAAGGAAAGATGCTGTTTAAAAAGCCAAACCTGTTGAAATGGTCTTACACAGTGCCTTATGAGTACACCATTGTACTCAACGGCAAAGAAGTGCTGATCAACGATGAAGGGAATGTCAACTCTTTTGATATGAGTTCGAGCAAAGCCTTTACTGAGATTAACGACCTGATCGTAAGTACTGTGCAGGGCAATGTGCTTCAGGAAAAAAGGTTTAATATTGAGTATTTCCAGAGTGATAACCGCTATCTGGTGAAGCTTTTGCCAAAGGAAGCTCATTTCAAGAAGCATATTGAGGAAATTCACGTGTTTTTTGATAAGAATGATTACACTGTGGCGCAGATCAGACTCAACGAGGCGGGTGGAGACTACACACTGATCAATTTTTTTGATAAAACGATGAATGCACCTGTTGCAAATGAAGAATTTCAGATCCGTTAGAATACCCATTTTCCTGGTTGCATTCTTCATTTTCGGCAATGCAGTAGCGCAAAGCGACAGCAACGGGATGCTGCCGTCATCGTTTCTTACCGCAGCGGGAGGTAGCCTCGTGTACGATGTCAGCCTCGACTACAAAGAGCAGCATATCAGCGGGTTGCTGGTGGCCAAAGAGGAGGAACACGGCTATCATGTAGTGCTGTTGTCCAAGCTGGGGCTCAAGGTGATGGAGTTTATGCTAACCCCGGACGGACTGAACTGGATCAAGACCTTTGACCGGCTGGACAAAAGAATGATCAAAAAGGCTCTGCACCAGGATTTCAGTGTGCTGTACCTGATGCCACTGCACAACCCGGAAAAGGTCAGGTTGAAAAAAAATAACAAAGTAAAAATAAAGAAGTGCATAAAATTACAGGTACAGCTTTCAGATGACCATAAACGGGTGATAAAAGCTGAGACCAAAAATTTTATCAACTTCTTCAAGACCAAAGTCATTTTCTATTATATCAATGATGATGATATTCCCGATGAAATATGTCTGACCCGGAATAACGTGAAAATGAAAATATATATGAATCTGTTAAAGCGTTAGCGCATGTTAAAAGATAGTTTGTATACCATAGGCAATATTCAGGAAAAAGGTGACGGGGAGTACTTTGTAGCTGTTCAACTGAATGAAAGCCATCCTGTTTTTGAAGGTCACTTTCCGGGGCAGCCGGTATTGCCTGGGGTTTGCCTGCTGGAGATGTTGAAGGACATGGTAAACGAAGTGAAAAATGGCACTTACAGGATGCACGAATCTTCTATGATCAAATATCTTCAGATGGTAAATCCGAAGGAAAATAGCACGTTAGCCTTTCAGTTTACACTCTCGCCAGCAGAAAGTGGCTTTAGGGTGACTGCCAGCTCCACATTGGCTGACGGAGCGACTAACTTTAAGTTCAAAGGAAGTTTTATTCCGGCCCAACCTTAGCAATGGACTATCACCGGCTGTTCAAATCACTCAAATGTTGCGTTGTTATACCCACCTATAACAATGAAGGCACTCTTGCGACTGTTATCAACGATGTACTGGCGTATACCGATGACATCATTGTGGTGAATGACGGAGCCACTGACAACACAAGAGAAATACTGACATCTTTCGGTGACCGTATTCAGGTGACCACACACGAGGTAAACCAGGGCAAAGGACGGGCACTGCGCAACGCATTCAAATATGCACTTCAGAAGGGCTATGACTACGCCATTACCATCGACAGTGATGGGCAGCATTTTGCTTCCGACCTGCCTCTGTTTCTACAGGAAATTGAAGAAAACCCCGGCACACTGGTAATTGGCGCAAGGAATATGAGCCAGGAAAATGTGCCTGGCAAAAGCAGCTTCGGCAATAAATTCTCCAACTTCTGGTACCAGGTAGAGACAGGCATCAAGCTGGACGATACACAGTCCGGCTACCGGCTTTATCCTATTTCCAGGATGCGAAAGATCCGCTACCTCACCGGCAGGTTTGAATTTGAGGTAGAAGTGATCGTAAAGGCCGCCTGGAAAGGTATACCTGTCAAAAACATCCCGATCAAGGTACACTACGAGCCCGGGAAAAAACGCATTACTCACTTCCGTCCGTTTGTAGATTTCACCCGCATCAGCATCCTGAACACCTATTTGGTGACACTTGCTTTGTGGTACTATATTCCCTTCCGGTTTATCAAATCACTTACCAGGGAAAATATCAGAAACTTTATCCGTCAAAACCTGCTCAACCCCGAGGAATCTGTAAAAAGGAAGGCTTTTTCCATCGGCTTTGGTGTTTTTATGGGCATTTTCCCTGTCTGGGGCTACCAACTCATCACCGGCCTGACCTTATCGCACTTCATGAAGCTCAACAAAACCCTTTTTGTAGTGGCCGCCCACATCAGCATCCCACCTATGATCCCGTTCATCATCTACGGCAGCTACAAACTTGGAGCCCTGCTCGTCACTCACCCGCGCAACGACCTCCTCTTCCACGCAGGCATCAGTTTCGATACCATCAAGGCGAATCTTTTCCAATACGTCCTGGGCGCAATAGCCCTCGCAGCTATCGCGGGCCTGATCGCTATGGTATTGACGTTTCTGTATTTTGCGGTGAGGAGGGTGAGGAAGTGATGGGTTTTTCGGTGATCGGTAATCGGTATCGATGTGTCACTTTTTGTGTTGGTCGCGAGTCGTTGGTTTTTTTGCCCCTATCACGCACCAGTCCCCGGACCTGGGCCTGTCCCGGCTGCTGTCGGGATTCCGGGGCCCCGAATTAATGGAAATGAACAGTGGAGAACTAAGTCATCACTTATGGAACTCCACCGGATTGAGAAAAGGATGATGTAAAAAAGGGTAAGAACGAATGGTATCGCTGTAAATATACCCAATATGATCTTTTTATACGAACTCATAGCCTTTACAAGTTGGGTTAAGATCAATTTATAAATATGTCAGGAAGAATACCAGTGGAATTCGGTTTTTGGGCTGAATGAGATGTGTTAGCCCACTTGTCCTATTCAATATCGTCCGCATAGGCTGAAAGTTGGTCTGCATACTCCTCTCTTTCGTTGATCTGAGGGATGGCAACCTGAAGCCATTCACTCAATTGTGCATTTTCTGTGCGGTTAAAAGCTTTTTGGTAATCGGAAATCATTTTGCTTTGGATTTCACCTACTACATTCATGTATTTTTCTGCGAAGTCTTTTCCCCTTGTCTCTTGTAACTTTTCTTTAAATCGAAGTACATTTTCGCCAATTGAGGTAGGCAACACAATCTTTGTGTTAACGGTCATTTGAGTTAACTGTTTATTGATGTTTTCATTAAACTCAACTGAGGTTTTGGCAAATTCTGTAATGGCGGCCGGGATCCCTTCTTTTTCCATTGCTACATGGCCATACTCACGTAGCATCAGACTATGTGTGTATGCCTCAACAATAAAATCAGCGTCCTTTTTCGCATTACCACTCAATGTTTCTTCATTGAGATCTTCTGCTGCACCTTTGGTTTGTTCCTCATTAGTTGGCTGGTTGCAGCTTATTACAAAACAACTTACCAGAAACAAGTTTATCAGTAGTAGTTTCATAGCCATTGAATTAGTGGTGATTGTAATTAAAACCCGAAATACATGATTTTGTTATCGTAAAAAAAAGAGAAGTTGTCTCTTTTTGGTTTTTGTTTCTTAAATATGGACATCTTCTCTTTATAAAGTGCCTTAAAACGCTCTTAGTGGCGAATGCCCGTATTGGCACGGGTGTTGTTTTACCTTTATCAGGTTTAGGTTGATTTAGAATAGCTGTTTAAGGAATTCGTTTTTTAGTTGGTTTTAAAACGATTACAGCCGAGCCGCCCTCTGGTTAAGGGCGGCTTACTTTTTTTACAGTGTTACACAGTAGCCCTCAGAGAAAAGCTCAAGGGTGGGTAAGAATGTTTAGTAATGTTACTGGGCTTGTGGCCTAAAGCTTAAGGCTTGCGACTATTGAATCCTTAAAGCATAGTCATTCTTTCGAGAAATTCTTCCCGCTTGTTTTGCGAAATACTAACCTGTTTTTCGTTGTTCATGAGAATATAACCTCCGTCAGATTTTACGAAACGTTTCACTTCAAATAAATTGATCAGGTAGCTGTTATGTACCCTCATGAAGTTGTGATCGACAAGAAGGTATTCATACTCTTTTAGATTTTTGCTGACGGTAAGCCTTTTATCAGGCGCTATATAGAAGTTCGTGTAAGAGCCATCAGCCTCGCAAAAGATGATATCCTGCAGGTTAATGAATTCGAGTCCTCCTGAGGTAGCCAGACAGATCTTCTTTTTGTCAGATGGAATGTTGCCGATATTTTTCATGAGCAACTGCAACTGTTGGGTACGCTCCTTGATGTCTTTTCTTTCACGCGCTTTTTCTACAGCATTTTGGAGTTCTTCTATATCTATCGGTTTTAGCAGGTAGTCTATGGAGCTGAATTTGATAGCTTTGATCGCATAATGCTCAAAGGCAGTGGTAAAGATCACCTCAAAATTCAGGTTTTCCAGTTCTTTTAGCACGTCAAATCCTGTACCTGTTTGAAGTTCTATGTCCATAAAAACGAGATCCGGGAAAGACTTTCTAATTGTTTCTACAGCTTCGGATACAGTGCCGCCAAAGCCTACGATATCAATGTTCTCGCAAAATTCCATCAGCAGGTTTTTCAAAGTCTCCCTGCTGTGTTTTTCATCTTCTACTATTACTACACGCAAATTCATGATTCACCATTTATTGGTTGAGGTATATTTATAATTATACGAGTGCCTTCAGGCTCTCCATTATCTCTATATAGATCGGCCACTGTCACAGCGGCCGTTGTATCTTTATTTTTTTCAAGCATTTCCAATCTCTTTTGAGTGACAGACATACCCAATGACTGTTTTTTGTAGCCTTTTTTCTCTTTTATCACCTGTGCTGCCTTTCTGCCAATGCCATTGTCCTCTATAGATACCCGCATTGCATTGTCTGTGGCTTCGAAGGTTACGTTCAATAGTTTATCCTCTTTTGCAGAGGGTAAAAGACCATGTAATATGGCGTTTTCTATATATGGTTGAATAAGCAACAGGGGTATTTCCAGGTTGTAGATATCAAGACGCTGATCTACTTTGATCTCATATTTAAATTCATTGTCAAACCGGAGTGACTCCAACTCCAGGTAGATTTTGATAAGCTCGATTTCCTCTGCCAAAGTCACCTGTACACCAGTTGAAGTTTCCAATACACTTCTTAGCAGGTTTGAAAATTTGGTCAGGTACTTTAAAGCTGAGGCCTTGTCATTGACAGTAACAAAATGCTGAATCGAGCTGAGTGAGTTGAAAATAAAGTGAGGGTTCATTTGCGCACGGAGCATGCGTTTTTCGAGTGTCTCATTCATTTCCTCTATATGTTGCTTTTGTGACACGATCACAGCGTTTTTTGATTTAAGTAATTCATTATGTCTGAGGCGGTGTCTGTATCGCTGATAGAGTAGCAACAGGGTAAACAACAATAGCGCTGAAGAAGCCTTAAGCATGAATTTCCATTTCTTATCAAGTAGCGCTTTTTCATTCAGGTAAGTCAGTTCCAACTCTTGTTTTGCCAGTTCCTGATCTTTTTTGTAGACATCAAACATCGTTTGTTGAGTCTTAAATTCTTTGGTTTTATTTTGATTGAACAGGCTGTCCTGGTAGGCCTTGAAATCTTTATAGTATTTCAGTGCAGTGGTGTTATCCTGCTTTTGCTCGAATATATGTGAAAGGACTTCATAAGCTTCTCCAATTTGTAAAAAGCTACCCAGGCTCTTTGAAAGATCAAGCATTTTTAGTGCATATTCCAGGGCCAGGTCGGTCTGTCTCTGAGCAACGTAAGTTTTCGATAAGTTATACAGAATATCGGCTTTAGCTTGATTGAGACGAACTTTTTCTGCTTCATGCAATGCGTCCAACAGTATTTTTTCAGCCTCCTTATACCTCTTCGTTTTTCTGTAGGCGTTTCCAATATTATTCATTACTATCAGCTCGGCTTCCTTTTTGTCTACTTTTCTATCCATTTCAAGGGCTATGAAGTAATAGTGCAGAGCGCTGTCATAGTTGTTGGCTTTGGCGAGAATAACTCCTATGCTGTTATATATGTTTGACATGACCGGCCGCCCAGCTTTAGTATAGTTTTTTAAAGACTCCCGGAGGAGTGTCAAAGCTTTGTCAGGTTCGTCCATCATATCGTGTAGCACAGCGATGCTAAATTGATTATCAGCAATCTTTAACGGGTCTTGAAGGGAATCGGCAAGCGCCATAGCCTTGTTATACCATTCATAACTTCTGGGGTAGTCACCCAATCTTTTATAAACAATACCAAGGCTGTTATACTGGTTAAACACAAGGTCCGGGATGTTTGACTCCCGTGCCTTTGCGAGTGCTTTTTCAAAATGTATAATAGCTTGTGGATATTCTCCTTCCATTCCATAAGTAACTCCGGCACCTGCATAAGCTGCTACCATGCCTCTGGCGTAGCCGTGGTGTTGTGATTCTTCGAGTGCACGTTGGTAGAAGTACCTGGCAGTATCAAAATTCCTGGAGCGATAGTACACTCCCAATTTTAGCATTGCAGCTATCCTAATAGAATCAGACCCGGTAGTTGCAATAATATTTTCTAAACTATCGACTACCCCCGTTTGTCCCTGGCAGTAGATGGAGGAGAACAAAGCCAAAACGGCCGGTAGTAGAAGCTTTCTCATGGTCTGATTAAAATAAATTGGGCATAGTCAGGGAAACAACCCTTCCCTGAACCTGACCGTAGCTATTTCTTATGTCTCTGATATTTCTGGTTATATTATATTGCCGCACTTCATTAAGCAGGTCTACATGGTCGATCCACTGTGCTATTCGTTCACGATACTCCGGCTCATGGTCACTATAAAATTCATTATTCTTAGTTCGCATGGATACCTCCAGGTCTACGAGCTCGTTTCTGATGTCAAACTTTACACTCAGGTCGCTATTGCCCTTATTTTGTGATATCATATGCTCAATGATATTCTCCACAAGGCTCTGTACCAGAAATGTTGGAATATTAGCCCTTTCTACACCTTTATTAGTGTCCACATCAATTGTATATTCAAACCGCCCCTCGTATCTCAACTTCTGCAATTTAAGATACCACTTCAACATATTTACTTCATCGGCCACCCCGATTGTTTCATTTTCCAGGTTATTAAGATAATGGCGTATCAGTCTGCTAAATAGAGTCAAATAAGTAAGTGCAGGTTTTTTTTCATTGGTAATGATAAAATGCTGAATGGCATTGAGGGCATTAAAAACAAAGTGCGGATTCATTTGGGCATGTAGCGCTTTTATTTTTATCTCATCCATTTTGCGCTGAGCCATAAGCACCTTTTGTTCTTCCTCCCTCGCCTTTTCTTCGCTTCGTACCCTGCCAATTTTTACCGCCGCAATGGAGGCTATGGCAGTAAGTATCCTGAGGTGTTGATCTGTGAAGTATCCTTTTTCTGGATGTTCGCAGTCAATAACTCCAATTACATTTCCATCTTCAAGTTTTATGGGTACCGTTATCTCCGAAAGCCTGGCTTCGTCATCTAAAATGTACCTGCTGTCTTTTGTAGTATCTTTTACTATTTCCGCTATACCGGTTTGGGCAACGGTGCCTGTTATCCCCTGCCCAACCGGAATATCTATGGGTTGATAAATATCGTAGCTCTTTGGATTCTTTGATCCATAGGCAGCTTTTTGTATAAGCTTTGTGCACTTTTTATCTAACATGTAGATAACAGCATCGACAAACCCAAGCTTTGAGATACAATTTTTAGCCAGATCCCATAGGATCTCCTCTTCTGTATTTTTTCCCAGAATGGATGTGGAAAAATAGATCAACACCTCTTCAAGCTCATCAAATGATAATCTCTTTGTCAATAGGGTAGCAGGTTTTTCTTGCACAATATATAAATTATAAAAAATTGCTTAAGGATAAAACAACAATTGCTTAAACAATCTTTGTTCATGATCCTAATATAGTTTGCTACTTAATAATATACCCACCGATTTGATAAAATGACCTTTTCAATTGACGGGATGTGATTTTCGATTGTTTTCACGATGAGATCCACTACGGCTACAAAACAAAAATCTCTATGGCAGCGAAGGTTTGAAGTTGGCCATTGGACCAAATCAGATGCCCGTCAATTGAAATCCCCCATTGATCAATTGGATTAACAAACCTGTCAAATGGTTTTAAATCATTAACCTACAGTAGGTTAGATTTGAAGTTGCATAAGTATTATTTCATCATTTATGCCGGATCTATGCTGGTAAGCTTAAGAATATGACGACTGTATATAACATCAACTGTGGCAACATCAATGCGCATTTACCTTATGATCTGGTTTGCCATTGCCTGCTGTTGAAGGATAAGAATGGTATAGCCTTGGTTGATGCGGGCATGGGGTATGTAGATGCCGCCGGATCAGAAAGCGGGACTAGATGGTTTGCCAATAAATACGGTCGAAGATTCAATCGTGATGAGACCGCCCTTGCGAAATTAAAAAAGCTGGGGATCCGTGCTAAAGATGTGCAACATGTTATCCTGACACATATGGACCCTGACCATATTGGGGGTCTAGCCGATTTTCCCCGGTTGACGTTACACGTTTCTTCAGAGGAATACGCTCATTTCCAAACAGGAAATGACAGATACCTGGGCGATCAATTAGATCCGAATCATTCCGTAAAAACTTATGCTCAATCCGAAGAAAGATGGTTCGGGCTGGAGGCGAGGAGGATAAATGTGCAGTTTGAATCGGATATTTTCCTGATACCGCTTTTTGGCCATACAATGGGGCATTGTGGTGTAGCGATCAGCCAGGATGATAAATGGCTTTTGCACATAGGTGATGCCTATTATCTAAAAGCGGAACTTGAGGAGTTAGAAGGTAACTCCGAAAGCCTGGCTCTTATTCACCCTGAAGACGAAGAGCAACGTATCAGAAGTCTTGAAGTGATCAGACGCCTGATAAAAGACTACCACGATCAGATTGAGATCATAAGTTATCATGATCCTCGCGACCTGCCTTATACCAGGCAGTATGTGAGACACCCCGATTCTAATTAGCTGAACCTAAAATATCAAACGATGAAAAACTTCTTCCTTACAATGCTCTTATTACTGGCCTGCCTGTTGGCGCAAGCCAATAATATCACGGTAAGTAATGTATCACTCACCGGCCAAAACACGGTAAGTGGTTATACGCTTATCCAATTTGACCTCAGTTGGGAGAACTCCTGGAGACTTAGCACCGGTCCTGCCAACTGGGATGCTGCATGGGTGTTTATTAAATTTCGTGTTGGTGGCGGTGACTGGCAGCACGGCTCCATTAATTATGCAGACGGCACTGCAGCCAATGACGGACATACTGAACCAGTCGGATGCACCATAAGCACGCCATCTGATCGCGTGGGAACCTTTATCTATAGAAACACTGATGGCAGTGGTACTGCAAACTTTACCGGAATACAACTTCGATGGAATTATGGTGATAATGGAGTAGCAGATGACGACATGGTAGATGTTAAAGTATTTGCCATAGAGATGGTTTATGTGCCCCAAGGGAGCTTCTACCTGGGAGGTGCCGCAGGAGGAACTGAAACTAACAGATTTTATGGCAGCGGGGATCCTGATCAGCCATACCTCGTGAGTGGTATAGGTTCAATAACTGTGGGTACAGGTGCAGGGCAGTTATACTATGACGACAATGGTTCTGGAGGAGATCAGACTGGTCCGATCAGCTTGTTTTTTCCAAAAGGATATAATGCCTTTTATTGTATGAAATATGAAGTGAGCCAGGAGCAGTGGATCGCCTATTTTAATACATTGACCAGTGCCCAGAAGCAGAATTTTGACATAACCGGGGCTTCAAGGAAAAATAGCGACAGCGAAGTAAATGGAAATGGCATAGCCTGGACTTCCGGAAATGCCACAACCACACGGGCGGATTACCCCGTTAATTATGTGAATTTTCAATATCTCCACAGCTACCTGGATTGGGCCGGATTGAGGCCTATGACGGAGTTGGAATATGAAAAAGCCTGTCGTGGTCCTTTATACCCGGTAATTGGTGAGTATGCCTGGGGTACTTCTAACCTTCATGCTACCGACTATACCATTCAAAATGAAGGAAGCTCGTCCTCGGTAATTACTGACATGGGGGAGCTCATTGGCAATGCCTGGTATCAAAGTACCAGTGCCAATGGCAGTGGCCCCACCAGATGCGGAATATTTGCCGCCAGTTCGGTAAACCATACACGTGAAGAAACGGGAGGCAGTTATTACGGTATTATGGAGCTGACCGGTAACCTGTTTGAATTTGTTGTGAGTATAGGTTCTTCCGGGGGAAGGGGCTTTCAGGGGCTGCATGGAAATGGCGTGCTTGCCGCAGATGGCTCAGGAAATATCAGCGGTTTGAATGAGGCAGCGGGTAACTATGGTATCAGAGGAGGGAGCTTCCCCTATGGGGTCAGTGGGTTTTCTGTTGCTGGCCGGCCATTTGCTATAACTATAGGAGCGACCACCCAATCTACGTTTGGTATTAGGGGAGTGAGAAGTGGTAATTAAAGCTGATAAGAAAGCTCCAAGTGGCTTTAAGAAAATGTTCCCGCTAATTAGCGGGATGAAGCCCCAAAAAGCGGAGTGCATTAGGGAAGAGCATTTTTGGGACACGCTTAACGCAGACATTGGCGTTTTCTTAGATACACTAATTAATGCTGCAATGATCAGGTTACTGCTAAAGCTTGCACTTTTTGTTACAATGGTGCCTTCAGCCATGGGCCAATATTTTGGCGGTGATGGAGATGGATTCTCTGTCCTCGTTCATAATGCTCAACTAGATGGCACCCAATTTAGTGAAATGTTTTCAGGAGGTGCGGGAGACGGCTTTAGTGAGGCTACCTACAATGGGGAGCCCAGCGGCTTTCAATGGACTTCCCTTTATCATGGAGGGCACGGAGACGGGTCTGCAAATAATTTCTACAGTGGCATGATAACGGGTACCACCTTCACCCTAATGTATGCAGGAGGTTCTGGAGATGGTTTTCATCAGGAAGATTTTACCGGAATGATCAATGGAGTCACCGTTGCTTTGATGTTCATGGGTGGTGGCGGTGATGGCTCCGATCAAAAAAATTATAATGGATTTGTGTCAGGATTAACAATTACGGAGATGTATCAGGGAGGTAATGGTGATGGTGGTGGCTCAGAATACCTCCTGGTCTCTCCTTTACCTATTCAGCTTTTATATTTTAAAGCAAAGGGGAAAAATGGTACCGTTGAACTCGAATGGGCAACGGCCTCCGAGGTTAATAATGACTACTTCAGCATCGAGAGGTCACAGGATATGGAGCAGGTAGAAACCGTAGCCGTAATACAGTCCAAAGGCGATCTTTCCGAGGCTGTGAAATATAATGTTATTGATTACCATCCTCTGCCCGGTACATCCTACTATCGGGTAAAGCAGACGGATTATGATGGCACATCAACTGATTCTCCATGGCTTGTTGTTACCACTGATACGGGTAAAGAAGAAATGCAGCTATACCCTAATCCAACAGGAGGGCACTGGGTGAATATAGCGTTACCGGTAGAGCACAAAGAGATGGATGAAGTGATTATTAGGATATACACGAAAGAGGGCCATCTTGTGCTGGCCGAAAGTATGGGAAGCCGTGATAGAACAAACGGCACATATTTCATTAGTTTTAATGACCGATTGTCTCCCGGTATTTATCTGGTTAAGATCACCCTGCGAGGCCGGGACTTTTCCCAAAGGTTAGTGATCAATTGAGTTTGGTTGGCTACAGCGATGCCAGCGCCTCTGCAATGCTCGTGTTTCCGTTGATAATTTCAAAAGTCTTATTTCTTACCTGGGCGTGATCCAGCGATGCCACCAGCACCTGTGCTACATCTTCGCGGGTGATTTTACCCTGATGGTCGAGCTTTTCACGAGCGTCAATCTTTCCAAGATGGTCATCATGTGTTAATCCTCCCGGTCGTACAATAGCATAGTTGAGACCACTGGCTTTTAAATGTTCATCCGCATTATGTTTAGCCTCCAGGTAATGCCTGATCTTTTCATGGCTGTCAGGGTCATCAGCACCCATGGAACTGAGCATTACAAATTTTTTTATCCCTTGCTTCTCTGCTTCATCAATAAGCTTTTTAGCTCCTTCCTGATCCACAGAAATGGTTTTATCAGGGCCGGTTTGCGATCCGGAACCTGCTGCAAATATAATTTTGTCGATTCCCTCCAAAACATGGGAGACATCACCTTCAAGGTCTGCCAGCCGGTAGGCTATGCCCATAGACTCGAATTTAGGTACCTGAGATTCATCCCTTATCATTGCCACAGGGTCATATTGGCCATGATTTTTGAGGAGTAGCACTATTTTAGTGCCTGTATGGCCATTCGCTCCTACAACTAACACTTTTTCCATGATTTTTTATTTAAATAACAAGGGACAGGAAATTGTGGTTACAAAAAATCAGATCTTGTTTAGATTTTTATTTTGAAATTTCTATATTCGTTGATATATCAATTAATAATATGGAAGACGTAGATGCACTGATAGAAGACGTATACGTTTTTAAGCTCGTGAGGGCAGCCCAGGCATTTAAGCAGTATGCGCATGAGGTAATGATCGGGCAGGGGATAGACCTGACCAGCGACCAGTGGATAGTATTAAAAAAAGTTAGCGAAAATCCAGGTATCAACCAACGTGAGCTGGCCTCCGGTATTTTTAAGGATCCGGCATCAGTAACCCGCATCCTGGATGGATTAGTTAAAAAGGAGTTGGTTGAAAAGAGACAGGGAAAAGATCGCAGAATATACAATATTCACCTCGCCTTTAAGGGTAAGAAACTTGTGGAAAAGACATTGAGTCTGGCCGTGATCATTCGAAAAAAAGGATTGGAAGGGTTGACCAGAGAGGATCAGCGGGCGTTTAAAAAAGCTCTGGACACAGTTTTCAATAATTTCAGAGGGTAAAAATTTTTTTATCTAATCAATTGATATATCAATAATTGTAATATCAACTATTAATCTGATACAAGTCGAAATGATCCAGAGTAACAGTCGTGAGTCCATGCACTTCGCAATTCTGACTTCAGTCTTCGGCTTCGAGCTATCTCAATACTCAATACTAATATCTCAATACTAAATAATATGAAACACCTATTATTCTTAACGTTCATGCTTTCGGCAGTTATGCCGGAGGTTAAATCACAATCAAATATGGAAAAGCAAAATGTAGAAAATGTTGTCAGACGCTTCATTCATGGGGCAGATGCACGTGATATTCGGCAGGTGGATGCTGTCTTGAATGTCAATTTCAGAGCAGTGATCAACCGGTTGTTTGGTGGCGAAGATCTTAGCATTATGACAAAGGATCTTTATCTGGATCTCTTAAAAAATGGTAAAATAGGCGGAGATCAGAGGCAAATTGAATTTTTGATGACCGATATAGTTGGTAACTATGCAGTGGTAAAAGCAAAATTCAAAGGAAAAGAATTGCTTTTTACCAATTATATTTTGCTGATAAGAACCATTGACAATGAATGGCTTATGGTTACTGATCTTCCTCACGTTGAGAAACCGTAAATAGTGTCTATAAGAAAACTCTAAGTGACTTTAAGAAATGAAGTGCCGAAAAGCGGAACGTACTGAGGTACGTGAGCATTTTTGGGACAAGCATAACGCATACATTGGCGTTTTCTTAGAGCCACTAAATATCTGGTAAATGGATTCCCGTGGCAGTATGGCTGTACGGGAGCCTGTTTTTATTTTTATCAGTTTGCATTACTACCGTTTGACAGCAATACCCGCCACTTTAAACGGAAACATTAGAATAGCGCCAACTAGTTTAAAAATACCACCAATTGCAAATCCCAATAATTGAAACGGGAGCAGTATCAGCCATATAAATAGGGCCAGCAGTGCCAGAGGCCAGCATAATACCAGCAGGATGAACCAAAGAAGAAGGGCTGTAAAGAATCTCATAACCCTTTTTACGTCAATAATTTAAAAAAGTTATGGGCAGGTGTTTACAAATAAGGGTTGTGAATGTTAATTTAGATGCATGCAAATCGATATGTCGAATAAGGTGGCGCTGGTGACCGGCGCCAGTCGTGGTATTGGTAAGGCTATTTCAGAGGTACTTGGCGATTCCGGTGCTACCATTGCCATCCATTGCAATAGCAACATCATGGCCGCTGAAGAGTTAGCCTCAAAAATTGGCCATAATTCCAAAGCATTTCAGGCAGACCTTTCCGACATGAAGGCGGTGTCGCGGCTTTTTCACGAGGTATTTTCTCATTTCGGACAGTTAGATGTATTGGTTAACAATGCTGGGATCGCCATTAGCTCAGACATCGATATGGCCAATGAGCAATGGGTCGGAGATTGGGAGAAAACCATGGCTGTAAACCTTACGGCTCCGGCACTTTTGTGTAAGCTAACCCTACCTCATTTCATTCTGCAAAAAGATGGTATCATTATCAATATTAGTTCCAGAGCGGCACACCGTGGTGATACGGCTGATTATATGGCATATGCTTCATCAAAGGGAGGGCTGGAGGCATTGACAAAAACCATTGCGAGAGCTTACGGAAAGCAGGGGATTACCGCCTTTGGGGTGGCTCCGGGCTTTACCCGCACGGAAATGGCACGGGATTTTATTGACACGTACGGTGAAGACTATGCCACAAAAGATATCGCTCTTGCTGAGATGACAGAGCCCACCGATGTGGCACAGGTGGTTTGCTTCCTCGCCAGTGGCCTGGCTAAACACGCAACCGGGACTACTGTCGATGTCAATGCAGCCAGCTACGTAAGGTAGCTAATTGGTTAATGGTATAGTTGTGAATAGTTAGTGTTTGTAAGAAAACTCTAAGTGGCTTTAAGAAAACGTTCAGGTCAAGGCTTGTGAAGTGCCAAAAAGCGGAGCGTACTGGGGTACGTGAGCATTTTTGGGACGAGCATAACGCAGACATTGGCGTTTTCTTAGAGATACTAGTTAATTGTGCATCAACATTAGAACCAATCGGCAGTAGGCAAGTAGAGTCCCTGTGTAGTTAGTCGCGAGTATTGAATGGGTCAAGCAACATTGAGCGGTAATCAATTTTTCAATAGATGAGTGTCGGAAGTAGTCGCAACACAAAAAAATCCTATGCTAGTCCCCGGACCCCGTTCCCATAGCCGTTAACTTAAGAGAATAACGAGCCCCCAGAGGGGGTAAATCTTTGTAGCCCGGGGTGAAGCCCCGGGTTTAAACGAGAAGTTGAGTGTGCCATAGGAAGGCCCAACCATGGAACACAGGCTTCCTTGGCACACATGGCAGGAATGAGTTCGAAGCATTTACCTTAGTAAGCATGGATGCGCCAAAATAGCCTTCTCATCTTCCCAAGCTTGAATGTGGCGCATAAAAAAATCTAATCCTATCCCGGGGCTTCACCCCGGGCTACCAATATTGCATCCCTACCGGGATGCTTAAGTTAACGGCTATGGGACCCGTTCCGGGGCCCCTGAGAAAAAGGGAGCTAACAAGAGTAGACCGTTCCATAAGCTATAGAAATCCAAAGAGTGTGGATTTTTTTCTTCGCCATGCTATCGGTTGGGTCGGGTTACTTCTGCAGTAGTTCTTCGCAGCGGAGCCCGGGAACCGGATCTGGGACTGGTACGGTTTTGCAGGAAGTTGGAAGTCCGAAATTCGAAGAAACACCCAAACATCAAACATCAAACAAAATAAAAAGCCCCGGAAGCGCATTGATTCCATCAAACATCAAACCATTAATCATTAACTACCTACCCGGGCACTTTTTTATCTTAGAATCATCTTTCAGCGTTCCGAACCAGACAACGGCATATTCTTTATAAATACCAATGCCAACCCCCTGCCATTCGACCTGTTTCCACATACCTGAGTTAATTAATAAAGGATTGTGGCTGGGGCTTTTTTGCCACCCCTGGAGTCCTTCTTGAGCACTGGCACCCGCAGAGCTGTAGTAGGCTATTTCATATCCGGGTCCATCATACCCGGCTATTTCTCTAGGCTTATTCCACATACACTGTGCTTCTTTATGGTCGTTGGTATAGCAACAAGAGCTCCAAAAGCCATTTTTTGACCAACTGTGGGGGTTACATTCATTGTTGGGGTCAAAATTGTAATAGTCAGCCAGGTCTTTGGCATGGACCTGAGCCACCTTCGTAAGCTTGGCCGAAAAAGGAATGGGGACAAGCTTTTTCTTTTTCCTGTACTCATTGATCAACTCATACAATGTTTGCTCTTCCGTACTAAGACATACGTCTGTATCTGAAGAAGTATCTGTGGGGGCGAAAAAGAGCGCCCAAAAAGTTAAAAACAGTATCTGAACCATAGATGAAAAATAACTAAAATATTTAAACGATAAAAAGCCACCTCTGTTATAAATAGTTCCATTTATAACAGTGCAAGCTTCAATTGCAAGTTGAATTTTGTAAATTCGCAACCTCCAGAGAATAAGAAATTAACAAAGTCATGACAGAAAAAACACCCAAGATTCTTTATACCATAACCGATGAGGCCCCAGCGTTGGCTACTCATTCATTTCTCCCAATTGTTAAAGCTTTTACTGATTCAGCAGGGGTGACTGTTGAAACCAGGGATATCTCCCTGGCAGGAAGGATTATCGCCAGCTTTCCCGAAAATCTTGCCGAGAGCCAAAGGATATCTGATGATTTAACTGAGTTAGGTGAAATAGCTAAAACTCCCGGAGCAAACATCATTAAGCTGCCCAACATCAGCGCCTCAATTCCTCAAATGAAGGCGGCCATTAAAGAATTGCAAAGCAAAGGATATAACATACCGGACTATCAGGAAGACCCGAAGAACGAAGCCGAAAAGGCCGCTAAGGCAAAATATGACAAGATCAAAGGTAGCGCAGTCAACCCGGTATTGCGAGAAGGCAACTCTGACCGCAGAGCGCCAAAGGCAGTAAAGGAATACGCTAAAAAGAACCCACACTCTATGGGGAAATGGAGTGCAGATTCCAAATCGCACGTATCCAGCATGAAAGAGGGTGATTTCTATGGCAGTGAGAAATCTGTTACAGTTAGCCAGGAAGATAGTGTTAAAATTGAATTTGTTGGTAAAGATGGTAAGACAACTGTCCTAAAGGAAAAAGTTGCTTTGCAGGCTGGAGAAGTTATTGATGCGGCAGTAATGAGCAAAAGTGCTTTGAGAAAATTTCTGGAAGAGCAAAAAGAAGATGCGAAAAGGAAGGGTGTTTTATTCTCCCTTCATATGAAAGCCACAATGATGAAGGTATCAGACCCTATTATCTTTGGACATGCCGTTACCGTATTCTTTGCCCCTGTTTTTGAAAAGCACAGTGAAACATTAAAAAGTGTTGGGGTTGACCCTAACAACGGTTTTGGGGACCTGGTTGCGGGAATACAGAAATTGCCTGAAGGAAAAAGGAAAGAAGTGGAGGCAGATATCCAGACCTGTTTTGAAAATGGCCCTGATCTGGCAATGGTGAACTCTGATAAAGGGATAACCAATCTTCATGTGCCTAGCGATGTGATCATAGATGCTTCCATGCCTGCTATGATCCGTACTTCCGGCCAGATGTGGAATGCTCAGGGAAAACCACAAGACACAAAGGCAGTCATCCCTGATCGTTGCTATGCCGGAGTATATCAGGAAACAATAGATTTTTGTAAGCAAAATGGCGCTTTCGATCCGTCTACCATGGGTAGTGTCTCCAACGTGGGACTAATGGCCCAAAAGGCAGAAGAATACGGTTCTCATGATAAAACTTTCGAAGTACCAGGTAATGGTACGGTAAGAGTGGTTGACGCATCGGGCAATACGCTGTTGGAGCATCCTGTGGAAGAAGGTGACATATGGAGAATGTGTCAAACAAAAGACGCCCCAATTCAGGATTGGGTAAAATTGGCTGTGAACCGGGCCAAAGCAACAGGAACGCCAGCAGTATTTTGGTTGGACAGCAACAGGGCACATGACGTGCAATTGATCGATAAAGTGAATAGGTACCTCAACGATTATGACACAAGTGGCCTGGAAATCCACATTATGTCACCTGTTGAGGCCACGCGCTTCTCTTTGGAGCGTATAAAACAAGGAAAAGATACCATTTCTGTAACCGGCAACGTGCTACGTGATTATCTGACAGATTTGTTCCCTATCCTTGAACTCGGAACAAGCGCTAAGATGCTTTCTGTCGTGCCCCTGATGAATGGTGGAGGTTTGTTTGAAACTGGGGCAGGAGGCTCAGCTCCGAAGCACGTAGAGCAGTTTTTAGAAGAAGGGCACCTCAGATGGGATTCCCTGGGTGAATTTCTGGCGCTTGCCGTTTCTTTGGAGCATCTGGGTGATACCTTTAATAACGAAAGAGCCAGGGTGCTGGCAGATACTTTAGATCAGGCCACAGGCAAGTTCCTGGACAACGGAAAATCTCCTTCACGAAAAGTAAATGAACTTGACAACCGGGGAAGTCATTACTACCTGGCATTGTATTGGGCACAGGCTTTAGCTGCTCAGGACAAGGACGCACAGTTAAGAGATATTTTTACCAAAGTGGCTAAAGAGTTGGCCGAAAACGAATCAAAAATTATTGATGAGCTCAATGCTGCTCAGGGAAGCCAGATAGATATCGGTGGGTACTACAAACCTGATGAAGAAAAGGTTTCCAATGCCATGCGCCCGAGCCCGACTTTGAATAAAATAATTGAATCCATTTAAGGATTCCTAGTCGTTTTGATGACTAGTACCACTCGTGCCATCACCATGCCTCCGGGCAGAAAGTGATGGCACGTTTTTTTATATAAACTCAAACTATAAACTAAAAGCATCAAACAGTTTAGAACCAGTCGGCAACAGGCTAATTAGTGTTTGTAAGAAAACTCTAAGTGGCTTTAAAAAAACGTTCCCGCAGGGCGGGACGAAGTCCCAAAAAGCGGAGCGTACTGAAGTACGAGAGCATTTTTGGGACAAGCGTAACGCAGACATTGACATTTTCTTAGAGACACTAGTTAGTTAGTCGTGAGTATTGAGTGGGTGAAGTAAACATTGATCGGTAATCAATTTTTCAATAGATGAGAACTATTCTCCTTCCGGGAGGAGACACAAAGGTGGGTATGGCAGTCGGAAGTAGTCGCAACACAAAAAAATCCTATGCTAGTCCCCGGACCCCGTTCCGGGGCCCCTGAGAAAGGGGAGCTAACCAGAGTAGGCCTGTTCCATAAGCTATAGAAATCCAAAGAGTGCGGATTTTTTTCTTCGCCATACTATCGGTTGGGTTGTCGGGTTACTTCTGTAGTAGTTCTTCACAGCGAGGCCCCGGAACCGGGTCCGGGGACTGGTACGGTTTGCAGGAATAGAGTCCTGAGTACCTGGTCGTGAGTCTTGAGGCTTGAGTT